>SVSP01000009.1 GCA_015064255.1 Oscillospiraceae bacterium | reverse complement strand
CACATTATTATGCTTGAACCACTTCCGATGGAAATAAGGTATATTGAAAACAATGTACCTAAACCGTTATTCAGCGGATATAGTATAGGCAATATCACCTATTATGAGGCTGAGGATTTTATAAAGCTTTTAAAGAGGATATGACGTATGAAGAAAAAGATAAACCCTATTTGGTTTCTGATAGGTATTCTTGCTATCTTTGTCGGAATACCGATCGGTATTTTTCTCTATTTTTATATAGGCATACAGCTTCCGCTGATTTCGGAATCTTTCTATGATTACCGTTACGTCTGGATCGTTGCAATTGCAGGTTTGCTTAGCATAACAATTTTTTCTTTTATATTGCTTCCGATCGTACTTTTCCTGATCAAGCGAATAATATGTTATTTTTCTCTTTGGTTTGTATGTAAAAAGAACGGACTTGCATTTAAGATCACAAGATTTCCGCTTGCATCTCTTTGGGGAATAAGTGAAAAAGAAGATATAAAAGTATCGGCATCCGATGAAAATTACTGTGTTCATTTTATTGATATGGTATTCAGAGCTCGCAGAGGCTTTACGCTGATCAACGAAAAAGAATACTGTATTGCTCAGATGCGTGTGGAAATGCGCGGTTTCGGCGGAGGATTTATAAAAGGAAAATACAGCTTTCCGATGGTGTTTGCGGTTTCAAGTACACCAAAAGCATATACAACGTATGCTTTTCCCGATTTTGATGATTCAAAAGGAAAGCATATAATTATAGTTCACCCAACACCCAACCACGTTTTGTATATTGATAAAACGTCAGATAAAGATGGTAAGAGTGAGATACACAGCGGCTATAGCGTAGGCAATATCACCTATTATGAGGCTGAGGATTTTGTGAAGCTTTTAAAGCAGACACATTAAAATTACCTGTGTCTGCTGTTTTTTACTTTAAACTGAAAAATTATTAAATTTTTTCTATTTTCTTCGAAAAAAATATTGCATTATATGAAACAATCGTGTATAATAATAGAAAATTATATTTAAATATCCATTTTGGAGGTATATTTATGAAAAAGAGATTGTTTACACTCGTTGCGCTCACACTCGCGCTTGTTTTCGTTCTCGCTTCTTGCGGCGGTGCAAGTAAGGTAACTATGGGTACAGGCGGTACAGGCGGTACTTATTATCAGTTCGGTGCTATTCTCGGTCAGTATATCGAAAATAATGCCGGTGTTTCTTGCGTAGCTGTTTCTACCGATGGTTCCAAGGCTAATATCGAAGGTATTGCCGCAGGCGACTATCAGCTTGCAACAGTTCAGTCTGACGTTATGGCGTATGCTTGGGACGGAACAAACATATTCAAGGATTCCGGAAAAGTTGACTCCTTCAGAGTTATTGGCGGTCTTTATGCAGAAGCCGTTCAGCTTATCACTATGGATCCCGAAATCAAGAGCGTTTCCGACCTCGCGGGCAAGGCTGTTTCTATCGGTGCTCCCGGCTCGGGCGTTTACTTCAATGCAATTGACGTACTTGGCGCTGCAGGACTTACAGAAGATGATATCGTAGCACAGTACCAGAGCTTCAACGACAGCGTTGATAGCCTTAAGGACGGAAAGATTGCAGCTGCGTTCATCGTTGCAGGTGCTCCCACTCCCGCAGTTGTTGAGCTTATGACAACAACAGATGCTTATCTTGTTCCTATCGATGGCGATATCGCATCTTCTATTATGGCAAACTGCCCTTATTACACAGAATATACAATTCCCGCTAATACGTACAAGGGTCAGACAGCTGACGTAAAAACTATTACTGTTAAGGCTACACTTATAGTTTCGGCAGATCTCGACGAAGAAACAGTATATCAGATCACAAAGGCTATCTTTGATAATACCGAAGCTATTTCCGCAGAGCACGCAAAGGGTGCTGAGCTCAGCCTCGAAAATGCAACAAGCGGTATGAACGCTCCTTTCCACGCAGGTGCAGCTCGTTATTTCGCTGAAAAGGGAATAACAGTTGAAACCGAATAAGACAGCTTAAGCCGTTAATTTTAGGCAAAACCGCTACCGGCATTGCCGGTGGCGGTTACTATTATTTCGAGAAAGGAAATTTTTATGTCAAAAAATACTCCCGAAAACATAGAAAATGAAACGGTAGTGCTTGATGCTGAAGAAAAAATGGCGGCAGACGTTGATGCTGTTATGAAAAAGTACGACAGGGAATCGAACGTCCGTATCTGGGAAGGTGTTCCCAAATGGATAGTTACTTCTGTTCTTGCCGCTTTTTCGCTATTTTGTATTTACGTGACCTTGTTTGCTACTTGGCTTGAAGAAGTGCGCCTTACGTCCTTTGTGGCGCTTATCATTATGATAGGTTATATAGTATTTCCCGCAAAAAAGGGCGTTCAGAAGGTCAACCGTATGCCTTGGTATGACATTGTTTTGATGGTGCTCGGTACGTCATCGTTTTTGTATTTTACTTTCTTTGCACAGACTATAATTAAGCAGGGTGCAAAGCTTGAAGTATATCAGATCATTATTGCTGCTATAGGAATTATCGCACTTGCTGAAATATGCAGACGAAGCGTTGGACTTCCGATACTTATAGTCGCATCTGCGTTTATAATATACGCACTTTTCTGGGGACTCTCCAACCCCTCGTTTACAGGAAGAATAAATACTCTTATACGTACACTCTTCTACTCAAAGGAAGGCATACTTTCAACGCCTATTAACGCTTGCTCGAAGTTTATCGTTGTGTTTATCATATTCGGCGCGTTCCTTGAACGTACGGGTATTGCCGACTTCTTTATCAAAGCAGCTAATGTGGTTGTTGGTGGATTTTCCGGCGGACCTGCAAAGGTTGCGGTCGTTGCAAGTGCGCTTGAGGGTATGGTGTCGGGCTCTTCGGTTGCAAACACTGTAGGAAGCGGCTCAATAACCATTCCGCTTATGAAAAAGACGGGATATAAGCCCGAATTTGCGGCGGCAGCCGAAGCAGCAGCTTCGACGGGCGGACAGATAATGCCTCCTATTATGGGCGCGGCAGCCTTTCTTATGGCTGAAAACCTCTCGCTCGGTTACAGTACTATTATCGTTAAAGCAATTCTTCCCGCAATACTCTATTTCGCAGGTGTATTTATTGCGGTTCACCTTGAAGCAAAGAAGCATGGTCTTCGCGGACTTTCCAAGGAAGAAATTCCCGATTGGAAGCCTCTTATAAAAAAGGTGTATCTGCTTATACCGCTTGCACTTCTTATATATCTTGTTGGCACAAGTACACGTACTATTCAAACTTCCGCGGCTATCGCTATTATAGCGGCAATAGTTGTAAGTATGTTCAATAAAGAAAGCCGTATCACGCCAAAGCGTCTGCTTGAAGCTCTTGCCGCAGGTGCGCAGGGCACGATAGCAGTTGCCGCTGCGTGCGGTATAGCGGGAATTATAGCAGGAACTATAACTGCAACAGGTCTTGCAAACGTGCTTATAAACGGAATAGTTGCATTTGCGGGCGATCAGATCATAGTAGCTCTCGTGCTTACTATGCTTTGCTGTATCGTACTCGGAATGGGTGTTCCTACAACAGCAAACTACTGTATAATGGCGGCAACCTGTGCTCCGATACTCGTACGAATGGGTGTTCCCGCTATAGCGGCACATTTCTTCGTATTCTATTTCGGTATAGTTGCAGACCTTACTCCTCCCGTTGCACTTGCGGCATATGCAGGTTCTGCTATCGCACAATCCAACCCGATGAAGACAGCATTCGTATCCACAAAGCTTGCGATAGCAGCGTTTATCGTACCGTATGCATTTGCACTCAGCCCCGTAATGCTCTTCGAAGGTGTTACAGGACCAATGCAGGTAATTCTTATAATAATAACCTCTTTGATAGGTATATTCGGTGTTTCTGCTGCGCTTGAAGGGTATATATTCACAAATATGAATCCTGCTCAGCGAATAATCGCAGCGGTAAGCGGAATACTTCTTATAGACCCGAATCCGATTACAGATATTATAGGCGTTACACTTATAGCTTTGGTATTTGTGTGGCAGTTCTTTCAGAAAAAAACAAAGGAAAAGCTCGCCGTTTCAGTATAACTTTGAAAACTGAAATATCCGATACTAAATAATAAAAAAACGATGGCTTAAGACATAAGGTCTGAAATCATCGTTTTTTATTATCGAGATTTATTTTGTCCAATCTGTATCTATGTTAAGCTCGGGATAGGGATTTATTTTCAGATGCTCTGCGGTGGGTCTTCCGTTAATTTTTGAGCGCATAAACTCAAGAAATTCGGAAAAGTCGGGAAGCTTGTGTCTGTGTGTACCCGGTCTGAACCACGCCGCGGCATTGTCCTCGCATCCGAGATAGCGGTAAGCCTCCTTTACTCCGCAGAAGTTCATCCATGCGCCCTTGGGATTTATCCAGTAATCCTGCATTCCCTCAAACTGAATATAGAATCTCGGGGCAGTAAGGGCACCGAAAAAGTGCATATCGTAGGGAAGGGTTTCTTCTTTGCCAACGTAAGCTTCAAGCTTTTCGCCCATCCAGTGCGGAAAGTTTTTGAACATATCGGAAAGCTCCTCACTTCTTCCGCTGTATTCGGTCGCCGCGCACTTGAGTCTGTGGCTTGCGGCACCGTGGCATCCGCTGTTGTTGGGACAAACGAATTTTATGCGCGTGTCGGCAGCGGCTGCGAGCATAACGGTCTTACCTCCGCGCGAATGACCTGTGATTCCGACGTTTTCGGCGTCAACGTTAGGAATATAAGAAAGAGCGTCCATAACCGTCATATACCCCCACGCCCAAGCAGAAATGGCGGTAAACGTCTTATGTTCGGGATAAATCTCATAAAGACCGCCGACACGTCCTGCACCCTTGTCGTCGTTTGCAAGCTCAAGTCTGTTAAAGCGTGCAACAGCGATATTAAGTGATTTGGCTTTTTCGATAGTGTCACTTTCGCAGGTAGTATAGCATCCGTCACCTGTGAGAAGAAGAGGAAATTTTACACTTCCGTCGAGCTTTGATGCAGGTGCTGTGACGTCAAGCAGAAAAGATACCTGTTTTTCCTTTGTTCCTGCCCAAATTTTATATACGTTTGTGCCGCCGTCAGCGCGCGGTGCGGTGAGTCTTGTTACTTTAACGACCTCGGGACGGGGAGGCATTCCTCCGAATTCTATATCGCATATTTTGCAGAACAGTTCATCTCTTTGCGCATACCACTCGTCGGGTGTCATACGAGTTCCGTCTTCTTTTTTAAAAGGGTCGGGAAGCTTTCCTAAAATTTTAACACTCATTTTTATTCTCCTTTTGCTTTATTGGCAAATTTTGTAAAGAATTACACGTATATTATATCAAACGTGAGTTAATATGTCAATATAATTAAGTCAATACACAGGTCAGTAAAAACTTTTCCTAAAACTACTTTACATAGCGTGTTTCTTGATGTATAATAATAAAAACTTATAAACGGAGGACTACTATGTCAGAAATTACCGTGCTTTACAGAAAAGATGATGAAAATTCTTCGATAATAAGGCTTGCAGCCACAAATGAAAATAATGAACAGCTTTCGGGCGGTAGATTTGTATTTCTTGGTACAAGTTATTCGAATACTAAAATTAAAACAATGCTGGCAGGCGGAATAGGTACTCCCGTACATAACCGCAGAGGCGGAAACGTACGTAAGATGTTTGACTATATGCACGCACTTGCAACAGAAGAAGACGTTGCGGTGGCACTTCTTCATCCGTTTTCTTATGCATATTACAGAAAGTTCGGATATGAAAAGGTCTCAGACCATCTGATAGTGCGCTTTCCGACAAGACTTATCGATTTTGTACCTCGCAGATGCAAGTTTGTTCCGTACGATGAGAGTAAATATGCAGATGTTTTAAAGGTATATGAAAGATTTTCGAAGGGAAGAAACCTTCTTTTGCCGAGAAACGATCCGAAATATTATCTTAACGATAAGCGTACCGTGTACGTTTGCTATGACGGCGGAGAACCGATCGCGTACGTAATCTATTCATCTTCGCAGAAAATGATAGTAAACCATCTCGGTGAGGGACTTCTTACAGTACACGAGCTTGCTTATACTTCATCCGATGCACTTCGAGAGATATTCTCATTTCTCAGAATGTTCGAGGGTGAATTTGACGATATCGAATTTTCAAATATCGCTATGTGTCCCGAGGTCGAGCTTCTTCTCAGACATTATACACACACCTCGTACACGAGAGTTTCCGATATAATGGCACGAGTTATAAATACCGAAAAGATACTTTCGGCAAAGACTTATCCCGAAAAAGAAGGCGAGTTTACGGTAAGAGTTGATGATATTCTTCCGAAAGCCGCAGGTGTTTACAAGGTCTGCTATGGCGGAGGTGACAGCAGGGTAACGCGCCTTGACGATAATGCTGACTCGGATATTACTCTTTCTTCGGGTGCATTTTCCCGCCTTGTTTACGGATATGACGGTGTTGATGAGATTGCGGCATCATATATGGACGGCGTTAAAATAAATCGAAATTGCGAGGACTTCTTCATAGCGTTCCCGAAAGCTCCGTGCGGTGCTTTTGAACATTTCTAAATAGTTTATATATTGTTATGAAGGGAATTTTACTGATGAACGGATCAAAAAATAAAGGCTTAATGTTTTTAGTAACGAGTATTGTCTGCCTGATTTCGGGATTGATCCTTTTGATAGTCTTTACGATACACTGTGTCGAATATTACGGTATCTCGGACGTAGTGGCAAAGCTTGCGTACGGTTTCACTCTTATTCTTGAAATCTTGTTTACCGCACTCGTTTTGTCTGTCGGAACGGTATTTTCGTGGCTTAGCTATAAATTTTCCGATACCGGAAAATTTAAAAAAGCTTCAAAAATCACTGCGGTGATCTGTTTGGCTGTCTTCGGTGTCAGTATTTTGGCTTTGGCTTATTCTTTGTGTATTTAAAATAATAAATATAAAATGAAAAAAAGAAAGGAAATAAAATTATGAAACTTATTCAGTATAAAGAAGGGAATTATTCATCACAGGCTGACCCCTATCTTATCAGGGCGAGTGACGGATGCTTCTATATGTACGTTACGGGAGGCGACGGAGTTCACGCATTCAAATCAAATGAGCTTTGCGGTGAATACGAAGATATAGGTGTTGTATTCTCGGTGGAAAACGGGAAAGAATATTGGGCACCCTCGGTTATTTACACTAACGGAAAATACTATATGTACGTTTCCTTTATGGATATAAATGAAGAGGACGTTCATCTTCAGACTATGCATGTGGCTTCTTCCGATACTCCGAACGGACCTTTTGTAAACGCTAAAAAGCTGATCGCACCTTTCTCAATAGACTCTCACGTGGTTGAAAACGAAAGCGGACTCTTTATCTTCTATTCTGTAAACGATTACGAGGCAGACCGTGCGGGAACGTACGTTGTAGTAGATAAAATGAAAAATCCCTACGAAGTTTGCGGAGATCCCGTTTCTGTAGTACGACCGACGCTTGACGAAGAGATATTTATGCGTGACAGGTTTAAGAAGGGACAGCATTGGCATACTCTTGAAGGCGCGTTCTATTTCCGCGAAGGCGATTATCATTACGTGATATATTCGGGTAACTGCTATCAGAACGAATATTATTATCTCGGTTACGCAGTGGCAAAAACGTCTGAAACAGACCTTACAAAAATAAAATTCACAAAATATCCCGATGAAAATACATATTCTCCCCTCATTTCCAAAAACGAATATGAAGAAGGAACAGGCCATAACAGCGTAATAAAATATGACGGAGAATATTACGTTATCTACCACGGACGCGACGTTAAGGATGACGGCAGAATCAAGGGCGATAAACGTACTGCGCGTATCTGCAGACTTGCGCTTGACGGCGAAAAGCTTACTGCATTAAGGGATGAAAATAAGCTTGTCTGATAATTAGTATAAAAAATTGACCGTTTGCAAAACAGCGGTCAATGTGTAGATAAAATCATTAAAATTAATTGAGGGAAAACCTATGGGTTTTCCCTCAATCTCCCAACCCTTTTCCTTGGCTAAAAGTTTTTCTTTTATTATTTTGTCTATACTTCCTGACCGATTTTAAAATCGGTCGTTTTTTATTTATGTGATTTTATAAATTCTCACACTTCCACTCGGTGTCAAAGTAATGATAGTTTTCCGAAAGCCCGTCGTTTTCAAAAATTTCAAGCATTTTATCAAAGCCCTCTGCTAATGTGTAGCTGTTAAGCTCGCTTCGTTCTATCCAAAAGACATTTCCTTCATCCGACGATTTGAGTTTTCCTGTAAATATGTCTGTTTTGTAAAAGAAAACTATGTATCTGTAGGAGTTGTCAATGCTCGTGAACTGCTTTACTCCGCAAATCCGCAGATCGGATATGTCAAGTCCGGTTTCTTCTTTTACTTCGCGTATGGTTGATTTTATAAATGATTCGCCGGGTTCAATGTGCCCGCCGGGAAATGTTATGCCCGGCCATTTGGGGTCAAGACGGTCTTGTACGAGTATCTTACTGCCGCTATAGACCATACACATATTTGTGAGTATTACGTTTTCCGTTTTTCTCATATCTTTCCGCAAAATTAAAATTCAATATCCAAAGTTTTAAGTATGTTTAAAAGAGATTCTTTATTTGCACCCGATAAAACGGCTAGTCGAAAAGCCTCTTTGCATTTTTCTCTTTCTCCGAGTACTGCGAAGCATATTGCTTTGGCAGAATGAGCAGGGTGCAGCTTTGCATTGTAAGAGAGTGCTTTTTCGGCATATTCAAGCGCGATCTCGTATTCACCCTTATCTATATAAGCGGCGGAAATATTGTTATATGCGTTGGCATTATCGGGAGCGATTTTTATTGCGTTTTGATATGCTTCTATGGCAAGATCGAGCTTTCCGAGACTCTTTTGGCAAAATCCGATGTTTAAGTAAGCCGTTGTGTGTTCTTTTAAAAACAGTGCCTTTTCATAATAAGAAATTGCCTCTGTATATACACCGATATCGGTATAACAAAGAGCCTTAAAGAAATAAACAGCAAAGCGTTCATTACTGTTTTGCGATTCAGTTTCCGATTTATCAAGAAATTTTAGTGCTTTTGAATATGCGTTTGTTTGATAGAAATTTACTGCTGTAAAAAATGTATTTTCACGCTTTGAATCGTTTGCAAAAGCATCACCGATAATATCTCGGTAGCTGTCACGATATACTTTTACAGATACTTTTCGGGCATTTGTACCGGTAACTACTTTGAATACGGATACCGCAAGGGATGCAAGAATGAGAAGAGCTTTAAAAAGAGAAGATGAATCGAATTTGTTGAGAACGATTATTTCATACAGTAAGTAGCACACAACAGCGACCGCTAAAAGAGCTGCAACTACGAAGAATATTATTTTTCCAACGCTTTTCATTGTTAAATACCTCTATAAAATAATATTTTTTGTATTATACCATAATAATAACCGTGAAGTCAAGACGGCGGATAGGTAAAAAGATATTTTCAATATGATCTTGACTTTTTGTAAAAATAGTTCTATAATAAGATTGTTAAATAAAAAACGAAAGGAAATTACAACTATGAACAAATTTATGCTTAACGAAACCTCCTACCACGGAGCAGGCGCTATCAAAGCTATTCCCGACGAAATTAAGAACAGAGGATTTAAAAAGATCTTCGTTGCTTCCGACCCCGATCTTATAAAGTTCGGTATCACAGCAAAGGTTACAGACCTTCTTGACGCTGCAGGAATCGCGTACAGCGTATTTTCCGATATCAAGCCCAATCCCACAGTTGAAAACGTGCAGAGCGGAGTAGAAGCATTCAAGGCAGCAGACGCTGACTGTATCGTTGCTATCGGCGGCGGATCTTCTATGGACACAGCAAAGGCTATCGGTATCATCATTACTAACCCCGAATTTGAAGACGTTCGTTCTCTTGAAGGTGTTGCACCTACAAAGAATCCTTGCGTTCCGATAATCGCAGTTCCCACAACAGCAGGAACAGCAGCAGAAGTTACAATCAACTACGTTATTACAGACGTTCAGAAGAAGCGTAAGTTTGTTTGTGTTGATGCACACGATATTCCCGTTGTTGCAATAGTTGACCCCGATATGATGGCTTCTATGCCCGCAGGTCTTACAGCGGCTACAGGTATGGACGCTCTTACACACGCTATCGAAGGCTATATCACCAAGGGTGCATGGGAGCTTTCCGATATGTTCCATATCAAGGCTATTGAAGTTATCGCACGTTCTCTTCGCGGTGCTGTAAATAATACACCTGACGGACGCGAAGGTATGGCGCTCGGTCAGTATATCGCAGGAATGGGCTTCTCTAACGTAGGTCTTGGTGTTGACCACTCTATGGCTCATACACTTTCCGCATACTACGATATGCCTCACGGTAAGGCTTGCGCAACACTTCTTCCCGCAGTTATGGCGTATAACGCAGAAGCAACCGGCGAAAAGTACCGCGAGATCGCACGCGCTATGGGCGTTAAGGGCGTAGATGAAATGACTCAGGACGAATACCGCAAGGCAGCAGTTGACGCAGTTCGTCAGCTTGCAGAGGATGTTGGAATCAAGACATCTCTTAAGGGCGTTGCAAAGGAAGAGGATATCCATCAGATGTCCGTTGACGCATATAATGATGCTTGCCGTCCCGGAAACCCCAAGGAAACAAGCGTTGAAGATATCGAGGCACTTTACAGATCTCTTATGTAATTAAAAATCGGAGATATTTGATATGAAGACCACTCATAACTATTTTGATGTCTATTATCAGCCGGGAGATAATCCTGTTTTCTGTTACCGCAGCGAACTTCTTGTATATGAAGAAACCTTCACTTCGGGAATGCTTGTTGCGTCCGGTTATAATGCCGCAGGATATCCGCTGAACGTCCTTTCGGGCTTTCCTTCGAGAATAAATCATACAGCTTTTACAGAGCCGTCGGCTTTTAATATAGAGATCGACGGTCAGAGCATAGATTATGATCTTAAATTTGTCGATTTTATTACCGAAAAAAGCGAAGATCATATCGAAGCTGTGCTTACTCTTGACAGTAATATAAAGCCCGTGCGTCTGAAGATACACACCTTGCTTGACGGAACACAGATGTTCACAAGATATATAGAAATCGAAAATCTTTCGGATGAAAATCTTGCTCTCAGCCGTGTTTCGCTGCTTTCGGGCGGTATTGAAGATACGTATAAGGCATCAATGACCGATGAGAGAGAGCCGTCAAAATTTTACAGCCTCGGTTATTTCGATAACGATTCGTGGGGAAGAGAAGGCGAGTTTGCGTGGCACGATATTCTCCCCGGATGTACGTCTGTTGACACGCGCTTCGGCAGAAGCCGTTACCGTCATCCGATCGTCTTTATAAGAAATAATCTTATGGGAACGACCTACTTCGCACAGATAGCGTGGAGCGGTGGATGTAGATTTACCGTTGATTATAATGCAAACTTTGAAAAACATCCCTCATATATTTCGTTCAAAGCAGAAATAACCTCGTATAATCCGATGGCAGTTATAAGAGCAAATGAAAATTTTGTTCTGCCCGAGGTCTATATGGGCGTTGTTGCAGGCGGACTTGACGAAGCCGTAAACGAGATGCATGCGCATATCAGAAAATCGGTGCTTGATCTGCCCGAAGCCGACGGTTCTGCTTGCTTGGTAGGATCCGGAATGGGTGCAGAGCACGATATGTCGGTGGAAACGTCAAAGGCATTTATCCGTCAGTTTGCTGAGATGGGTGCGGAAATCTTCATAATTGATGCAGGTTGGCAGTGTCCGCCTCAGCCTAATATCGATTGGTACGGATATAACGGTACCAATATTCCTAATGCAGAGCGTTATCCGAACGGAATTTTAGAGCTCTCCGATTATTGCCACGAGTACGGAATGAAGTTTGCACTTTGGGTTGAAATAGAAAGACTCGGAAATCTTGCCAAAGTCCGTGAAAAGCATCTTGAGTGGATAAGTAACAATATATACGGCACAAAGTGCGACGGTTATATTGATTTCACTATTCCCGAAGCCGCAGAGTGGGCTGAAAATGAGCTTGCGCGCATTATTACCGAGTATAAGCTCGACCTTTTGAGAGTGGACTACAATATGGATTCCAACCTGTATTTCGCAATGCGTGATACTGGCACGGGAAGAAAAGAATGTATATCCTTGCACCATTTTAACGCAGTATATAAGATGTACCGCAGCCTAAAACGCAGATTCCCGAACGTAATATTTGAAAACTGCGCAGGAGGCGGAGGACGTACAGACCTCGGTATGATGAAGGCATTTAATCATACGTGGGTGTCCGACTGGCAGAAGGCACCGAGAAGTGTTACCATCACAAACGGCATGACTATGGCACTTCCGCCCGAGCGAGTGGACAGACTTTTTGCGGGAATGGGCTCACACAGCTTCGGAACTCTCGATCTGCAAATGAGAAATACTATGTTAGGTCATATGTCGCTTAACGTAGTTGCACCTGCCGCGACAGAGCCGAATAAGTGTCAGATGGACTTTGTGAAGCATAGCGTGGATGTGTATAAAAACTTCATAAGAAGCTTTTTGCCCGAGTGTCTTGTGTTCCATCATACACCCGAAGCATCAAGGTGCCTGAGTGACGGAAACTGTGTGATAGAAATAGCTGCCCCCGATGCAACAAAGGGTGCGATAGGCGTGTTTACCCTCACTCTTGCAAAGAGAGAGAACTATACTGTTATTCCGAAGGGAATAGACCCTGCAAAGAATTACAAGGTTACTCTTGATAATTCGGGAAGCACCTTTACGGTTTCGGGATATGAGATCTCGGTTTCCGGTATAAGAGTAAATATTCCAAACTCTATGTCTTCGGAGCTGATACTTTACGAAGCAGAATAAATAAAATATGTAAAGCCCGTCATTTTGACGGGCTTTTATACGTTCAAATAGCAAAGTAATAAAATATTTTCTCTTTATATTGACAAAAGAAATTTTTGGGTATAAAATATAAAAAAACGAAAGGAATTAAAAACTATGAAACTTTCTATGCCCATTTATCCGCTTGAACCTCGATTCGGAACCGAAAAATCTCTTGACCTTATTAAAGAAGCAGGATTCGAAGCTGTCGATTACAGCCTTGGAAGCCTTGTTGTCGACGATTCGGTATTTAATTCGGACGATTATAAGACACGAGCTTTTGAAATAAGAAAGATGGCAGATCAGAGGGGTCTTAAGATCAATCAGACTCACGCGCCGTTTACATTTAATATAAAGCTTTGGAATGATCCAGATGCATTTGAAAATATTATTATGCCTCGTTTTTACAGAAATCTTGAAATTTCCGCGATTTTTGGAGCAGACGTATCGGTAGTTCACCCTCTTCACCACTGGACATATCTCGGACACGAGGAAGAAATATTCGAGAAAAATATGGAATATTACCGCAGACTTATTCCGTATGCTAAGGAGTACGGAGTTAAGATCGGTGTTGAAAATATGTTTCAGGTAGATCCGAGAAGAAAGTTCATTATTTGTGATACCTGCTCGGAAATTAAAGAATTTGTGCGCTATATTGACGAGCTTGACAGCGAGCAGATCGTTGCCTGCCTCGATATCGGTCATATCGGTCTTGTACAGCAGAAGGAAGAGGCGTGGGACTATATACGCGCGCTCGGACACGATAGACTTAAATCTCTCCACGTTCACGATAACGATTACCGTGCCGACCAGCATAAGCTTCCTTATACGGGAATTATCAATTGGAAAGAAGTTATAAAAGCACTCGGAGAAATTGATTATACAGGAGATTTCACATACGAAACAGGCTTTGTCGTTGACAGTATGGACGACGAAGTAGTACCTATCGGACTTAAATTTATGGCTGATATAGGACATAATATGATAAGCCGTATCGATGCCTGCCGCCCCGGAAAGTCAGAATAATTAAACATTATTTGAAGATGTAATGTTTTAAGGAGTGTGATAGTATGGCAAAAATAAATATTGATTTCAAAGATATTACAGGTAAAATAAAGCCTGTACACGGAGTAGGACAGCCGCCTTTTGAGGGTATAGATTTCTCTATGTTCAAGCACCTCAAAAATGCCGGCATTCCGTTTTCACGTCTTCACGACGTAGGCGGTGCATATGGCGGTGGACGCTGGGTAGATGTTCCCAACATTTTCAGAGATTTTGACGCTAATCCGTATGAGCACGCTTCATATGATTTTGCTTTCACAGATTTGATGATAAAAGCACTTATGGAAAATAATTGCGTACCCTTTTTCCGTCTTGGTGTTACCATCGAAAATGCGCATAGGATCAAAGCGTATAGGGTATATCCTCCGAAGGACTTCAAAAAATGGGCGATAATATGCGAACATATTATCAGACATTATACCGAAGGATGGTGTAATGGCTTTAAGTACGATATAAAATATTGGGAAATATGGAACGAACCCGATAATAATCCTAATTGGGAGTCCAGTTGTCTGTGGCGCGGAAGTCCAGAGGAATATTTTGAATTCTATGAGATAGCATCAAAGCATCTTAAGCAGCGTTTTCCGCACCTTAAAATAGGTGGTTACGGTAGCTGCGGATTTTATAATCTTACAGGCTCGGACGGATCATTTGGTATGTGCAGCTCTCATACAGAGCATTTCATAAAATTTATGAACGGATTTTTAGCTTACGTCAAAAAAACCGGCGCACCGTTTGATTTCTTCTCGTGGCATACCTATGATGGTGATGTAAAAAATAATATCATATATGCAAATTATGCGAGAAAACGTCTTGATGAAGAAGGCTTTACCGAGACCGAGACCTCGTGTAACGAATGGAACTGCAGAGTAAACCTCAGAGGAACGGCAAAGCACGCTGCGCTCACGGGGGCAGTTATGCTTGCTTTCCAGAATTTGCCCGTCGATAACGCTATGTTCTACGATGCGCGCTTCGGAACGAGTGTGTACGGATCGCTCTTCAATCCGCTGACGAGAGAGCCTTTCCCGGCATACTATGCATTTACGGCATTCAACAGACTGTATGCTCTTGAAAATCAGGCAAAGCTTGAGCTGGGTAATGACGATATATATGCCGTTGCCGCAACAGACGGGGCAACCGGATGTATTGTTATTACCAATCCTACCGATGACAATATTTCTATTGATCTGAGTATGGATGCTTGTGTTACCAAGAGTCTTATAACTGTCGATGGAGCTAACGATGCAGAGTTTGAATTTGCAAACGAACTCCCTGCAAACAGTATAGTTTCACTTTACGTTGATGTGAAATAATCATACCGTTATTAACATTCAAATTTTCAGAATAAAATCAAAATATAAAATTCGGAACGGAGGTTATTATGAGAACTCTTACAGTAAAAAGAGATAAACGCTATGTAGGCAGTCTTGCCAAAATTAAACTCTACATAGAAGACCCGACGTCGAATGATATCGTTATAAATCATGTAAAATGCCGCAAACTCGGTGAGATAAAAAACGGCGAAGAAAAATCATTTGTTATAGAAGAAAACGAAGCAAAAGTTTTTGCTATAACAGATAAATTAAGTAAAGGATACTGTAACGATTATTATAAAATTCCTGCGGGTAATGAAGACGTTTTTATACAGGGTAGAACTTCTTTTAGTTTAATATCGGGTAATGCGTTTTTGTTTGACGGAGTTTCTGACGAGGAAATTCTTCAAAACAGAAAAAAGAATAAGAAAAAGGGAATTACAGTTTTTATAATTGCAATATTAGTAGGCTTTGCAGTAGGATATTTTTCAGTATTTTTCGCAAACGTCGATTCAAGTCCCCGAACGTTTTCGTCAAACGGAGTTAAAATAACTCTTACAGACGATTTTATTAAAGTGCCGATAGCCGATTTTACAGTTTCTTACGGTAACGGTGAAATATCAGTATTTTTCCTTGAAGAACGTTTTGACGTTTATGAAGGACTTGATAGCTTTACTCTTGAGCAGTACGGAGAAGCTGTTATAGAGGTCAACAAATACGATTCTTCGACACAGCTCAAAGAAAGAGATTCGCTTTTATATTTTGAGTATGACGGAACAAATCCGGACTCGGGCGAGGAGTATAGCTATATTGCGTTTGTTTATGAAACTTCAGATGCATTTTGGCTTGTTCAGTTCGGCGCACTTGTCGAGGATATGGAAAAATGCTATGATGATATATTCGAGTATGCAAAAACAGTAGAATTTGTAAAATAAAACAAAATGGAGGATATTATGAAAATTTTATTCCAAGGTGACAGCATTACAGATGCAGGCAGAAACAGAGCAGACTATCACGATCTCGGTAACGGATATCCCAAATATGCGGCAGCATTTATTAAGGAAAAGCATCCTGAAATCGAATTCGAGTTCGTAAATCTCGGTATTTCGGGCAACCAGACAAGAGATCTTGTAAACCGTCTTGACAAGGATTTCCTCGAAATAAACCCCGATATCGTTTCCATACTTATAGGAATCAACGATGTTTGGCATAACGCAGGAAACAAGACCTGGATTCCCGATGCAATATTTGAGGAACGTTACAGAACAGTTCTTGCAGCGATCAAGGAAAAGACAAACGCAAAGATAATGATAATGGAGCCTTTCCTTATCCCGTGCGTTGATAAGGCGTTCTTCCGCGAAGACCTCGCACCGAAGATCGAGATAATCAGAAAGCTCGCGAGAGAATTTGCAGACGTATATCTTCCCACAGACGGACTTCTTGCTTCTGCATATATAGGCGATTACCCGCTGACCTACGCTTCAGACGGTGTTCATCCTACGGCAAAGGGCGCAGAGTTTATCGGTAAGCTCTATGCAGAGTATATTGATAAGCTTATCTGAATTGAAAAATCAAATTAATAAAAGAAGCAATTTTTTGCTTCTTTTGTTTTTTACATAAAATATATATTTACTTTTGTAAATATATATTGACATTTTGAAAATAGTATGCTATAATGATAACGTAAAAAGCGAAAGGAGAAGAAATATGTATATAAGCTATTCAAATCTTTGGAAAACACTCGTTGATAAGAAAATAAGTAAAACGGAGCTTATGGAGCTTACGGGGATGAGCTCGCGCACACTTGCAAAGCTCTCGAAAAATGAAACGGTTACCACAGAAACTATCGCAAGTATATGTACGGCACTTTCTTGCAGTGTTTCGGATGTGATGGAATGTGTAAGTGAGCAGGAACTCTCTTTTTACAGCTATTACCGTAAGTTCGGTGAAATTACAGAAGAGGATGAATACGTAAATACTGTTCGCTTCACTTTCAAAGGTAAAAAAATTGTTATATATGTTACCAAGAAATCTGCAGGAAAAGGTAGCCATATACACTGCCGAGATGACGAAACTCTCTATTGGGAGCAGCTTTATATGTTCGGCGGAATGTCGACTCCGAGGAGAGAGGAAAATATTCTTATAAGACCCAAACGCGGTGCAGATGAGATAGCGATAGTAGTTATAAAAGGAAAACCCTCTACAATAACCGGTCTTGACGAAGGAATATTCGTTTCGGCAAAAAGAGGAAGACTTATCAGCGATAAAGATATTTTTGTTATGTCGGAAGCCGTGTTCAAGCTCTTTGATCCCAATATAAACTGAATATAAAAAACATTGGAGAATCTGAACTCTCCAATGTTTTTTGTTATAATTCAATTGTGTGTGTACCCTCGGTCATAACATAATGCTTCTCAACGCATCTTAGAGAACTGATCCAGCCGCGAACAATGATGGTTTTATAAACACCCGTGTCATAACCGTTTGGTCCCAAATTGTCCCAAAGCCAAGAAGGTGTACACCAGCAGCAAAATCTCGGATGGATAGCTTCATATACGTTTTTATCGACACCGTCCTGACCGTGATGAGCCATTTGTACGTAATCCGATCTAAGCATAGAGTGATCGTTTTTTCTTAAAAGTCTGTTTCCGCCACTCACGCCGAGGTCACCGAGGAAAAGTATTCTTTTGCCGTTTACTTCTACCGAAAAGACAGTAGATGAATTGTTGACGCTTCCCGAAGCACCTTCGTGCGTTAGGAGAACGCGAACCGAAATTCCGCTGAAATTAAATACCTCGTTCTCGTTTACGGTTATCTGACACACTTTTTTGTCGGAAACCGTATTTCTGAAAAGACTTGAGTAGTAAAGCGTTGAATTAGGTGATGTGTTTGGTTCGTACTGCGCGAGATATTCATCGGAAGGAAAGTTGCAGTATATTTTTTCTATTGTAATGTCTGGGTAGTCATTTAGTATTTTTATTATTGCGCCCACATGGTCGGAATGCATATGTGTAAGAAACCAACCGTTCACAACGCCGCCAAGCGCTGAGAGATAATCGTGAAGATATTCTGCCTCGCTCTGAAAACCGCCGTCAAAAACGATAAGACTGTTTTCGTCTTGAACTATAAAAGAAGTGTTGATAGTATCTGTGACAGATTTAAGCATATGAAGCTTTGCCATATTTTTTTCTCCTCCTGATTTGAAAATTAAGAATTTTTATACTCAACTATCCTGCGTATCTCTTCTGTGGGAAGCTTGATTTCTGCACGGTCATGCGTGATAAGTCCGTTCACCTCGTCCTCGACGTCGGAAAGCTGGGTGTAAACCGCAGCGGCGAGTCCTTGTTCTATTGCAGGGAATATCTGCTCCTTGTAAAGTAATTCGAGGCTGTTTTTAAGTTCCTCGGGCGTTTTTAAATGCTTGTATCCGAAATTACGAGTGTTAAACGAATGTCCTTCGACTCTGTAATTATATCCGCCGAACTCGCTGAGGATAACGGCTCTGCCGAGCTTGTCGGGAGTAAACTTATATTTGGTAAAATATAAGTGCAAACTTTGAAT
The DNA here is from genome assembly GCA_015064255.1 of Oscillospiraceae bacterium. Lineage (GTDB taxonomy): Bacteria > Bacillota > Clostridia > Oscillospirales > CAG-272 > SIG672. The sequence continues at coordinate 49,930 of SVSP01000009.1, read as the reverse complement.
ATCTCCGATGCCTTGATCGTGCCAGCCGCTTGCGTGGTCAACAGTTCGCGTTGTGTCAAGAGATAAGAGCTTTTCGTAAGCCTTTGCCGCGTCAAACTGCCCCCACCCCTCGTTGAAGAGAACCCACATAGCGAGAGAAGGTACGTTTATAAGCTGTTTGACCGTTTCTTCAAGCTCGCGGTAATATTCGTCACGGCCTGCTTTATCACTTCGCGCAAACCATGAATAGCGGTTGTCTTTAAAATGTATCTTCGTTATAAGCGGGGTAGAAATAACAAGAGGATTATAGTGACGCCCTCCGTTTATCATATCCTGCCATACGAGCACTCCGAGACGGTCGCAGTGGTAATACCAACGCATAGGCTCGATCTTAATATGCTTTCGTAGCATATTAAATCCCATTTCTTTGGTGCGTACGATATCGGAAATCATCATTTCGTCGCTTTCAGGTGTGTAAAGTCCTTCTCCGAAATATCCTTGATCGAGAAGACCGTTGTGAAAATAAGGCTTTCCGTTAAGGAAAAGACGCATTATACCTTTTTCATCCTTTTTGACCGAAAAGCTGCGCATAGCAAAATAACTGTCTATACGATCATTTTCGAGCGTTACCGAAAACTCGTAAAGCTGAGGCGTTTCGGGGGTCCAAGCGATGAAATTGTCAAGACGTATCTCGCACGGCTCGTTAACTTCTGCCGCGTAGCTTTTGCCGTCAAACTCGATCACGGCAGAGCTTTGGCTGTCGGAACAAACTGTAACGGAAACGGACGAGCGCTTAAGTGAGGGAACTATAAGGAGTGAAGAAATGTAGGCATTCGGAACGCTTTCAAGCCAAACGGTCTGCCATATTCCGCTTTGAGAGGTGTACCAGATACCGCCTCGCTTTTCTCTCTGCTTTCCGCGCGAATGATATGACGTGTCGGATTCGTCACGTACAGCTACGATAATTTCGTTTTCGCCGAGATGAATAAACTCGGTGATGTCAAAGGAAAAAGAAGTATATCCGCCGCTGTGACATCCTGCGAGCGAGCCGTTAATATAAAGATCAGTAAAGAAATCGACCGCACCGAAATTGATTATAAGTCTATCCTTCATAAAATCTTCGGAAATATCGAAATTTCGTCTGTACCAAAGAGTTTCTGCGGCAGAAAGCTTCTGATTTACTAAAGAAAGCTTGCTTTCGGGAGAAAACGGAACCTTAATCTTGCCGGTGTATTTTTGAGGAATAGAATTTTCGGAAGTGATAATATAGTCCCAAAGGCCGTTAAGACAAATATAACTGTTTCTGACAAACTGCGGACGCGGATATTCGGGAAGGGGAATATCATAGCAGCTTGGTGTTTGCGGAAAAAACATAATTCTAAAATTCACTTTCACATATTTGGCTCATTATACCATAAAATCAAATAAATTTCAATCGTTTAGAAAAAATATATTTTTGTGAAAAATATTTACTTTTTTTATAGTGTGTGATATAATGTGCTTAATCTAAGTGAAAGGATAATAAAATGAAATCAGTTCTTTATAACTATGATATCTACCCGAAAGTAGTTCTTGCGGATACCGAAAACAAGATAACGGTAAAACCGCTTGGTCTGCATAGCGAATTTGACAAAAACAAGGAATATACAGTAAAGATATTCAAGGTGGATCAGTCAAATCCTTCTGTTTATCCCGAAAGAAGCGGACGTATTTCGCTTGCGGTAAATCCTGATGAAGAGGGATGCCTTGTTTTCAGCGTATCTCTTGAAGGCGAAGGAGAGCACTTTATAAACCTGTATGATGCTCCCGATGCAAGACCGTTTTGCACACTTTCCGTGTATAGCCTTGAACACGATATGAAGGGAAGAATTCCGTACAGAGGCGACCTTCATATGCACACCTGCCGTTCCGACGGAAGAGAAGGTCCTACAAGCGTTGCCGCAAACTATCGAGGTCACGGCTACGATTTCTTCGTAATTTCCGACCACAGAAGATTTTATCCGTCTCTCGAAACGATAGAATTTTATAAGGATATTACAGACTTTACTATCGTTCCGGGTGAAGAGATACATCTGCCGCTGAATGATGTTCACTACGTTAATTTTGGTGGTACGTACAGTATAAACGCACTCGTAAAGCCTTCTGCAAATGAAGAAAAAGCAGGCGACGATCTCAAATACCGATCAACAGACGGAAACGCTCCCGATCCGATGGAAAAGGAAGAATTTATCGAAATGATAAAGGAAAGAGCAAAGAGCGTGCCGAGAGAAAACGAATCGGAAAGACTCAGCTATGCCGTTCTTGAATGGACTTATGAGCATATCAAGGCAAATAAGGGACTTGGAATATTCCCGCACCCATATTGGCTCTGTCAGATGATGCAGCTTCCCGAGGATTATACCCGTTTCATATACGAAAAAGGACCGTTTGACGCGTTCGAAGTGCTCGGCGGAGAAAATATTTTCTCGCATAACGGATTCCAGACAAGTCTTTACTATGAAATGAAGGCAAACGGAATAGACAGACCGGTAGTCGGAAGCACAGACAGCCACGGTTCTACAGAGCATAACCGAAACGCACTTATCTGTTCAACTATCGTTTTTGCGAAAGAGAACGAGCGTTTTGAGTTGATAGATGCTATAAAGAATAAGTATTCCGTTGCCGTTGATACGATAAGCACAGAATACCGCCTCGTAGGTGATTTCAGATGGGTGAAATACGGAAGCTTCCTTATGGAAAACTATTTCCCGCTTCACGACCTTGCGTGCAAGGCAGAGGGCTACTATATGAACAGATACGTAGCAGGCGATGAAAGAGCAAAGAACGTGCTGAGAGAAATGAAGGGGCAGATACCCGAAATGCAGAAAAAGTATTTTGCAATTTAACTTATTATAAATAAAAAAAGTATTCGCTTATGTTCGAATACTTTTTTTATTTTGTGTTTACATTGTGATAGCGTGATAAATATCCTCTGCGATTTCGGCAACTCCTGCGGATATAAAAATAAACGGAATAAAGGTCAAAATAACTATAAGCACATCTACTCCGAGGCCGCTGAAATAGAATTTTTTAATTCTGAAATACAGGTAAACTACAAGTAATATAAGTAAACATATACTTAAAATGTTTCCGAATGTTATGGACATAGGGTAAGCTATCGGATTGTTTTTACTTGAACTTGTGGCGTAAACAAAAAAGCACACAAACCAACAAGCTCCGACAAGTGAACCTGCCGTCGCGGTTATCGTAGTTGAAAGCGGACACTTTTCCTTGAAAAAGTCAGGAAAAGAGAAACCGAGAGCAGCGAAAAGCATAATAAAGATACCGAGTAAAATAAAAGCGAAGGGAACAAGTGTTAAAAAACATCCCCAATATGAATATGACGGCTTAAAGATAGGGTATAAAAATCCGAGAGCAACAGATGCAATACCTAAAATCAAGGTGATGAAATTTCGTTTTTTCATGGCGGTACTCCTTTTTTATTTTGTGTTAATATGTTTTCGTTCATTTTTACTGTATCATAAAAAAATTTCCTGTATTTTGACATAATGTAAATATTATAAAAACACCATTACCATTTTTAGGTAATGGTGTTTTCGAATATAAACAATCCAATTATACGCCCGAATATGCGGAGAATCCGCCGTCTATCGGGAGAACAACGCCTGTGATAAATCCTGCAGCATCGTTGTTGAGAAGGAAGAGAAGACCGCCTTCAAGCTCTTCGGTCTTTCCGAAACGTCCCATGGGAGTTGCCGCGAGGATCTTTCCTGTACGTGCCGTGGGTGTACCGTCGTCATTCCAAAGGAGCTTTGCATTCTGCTTGGTGGAGAAGAATCCGGGTGCAATAGCGTTTACGCGGATTCCTTCTTTTGAGAAGTGTACTGCAAGCCACTGTGTGAAGTTGGATATAGCAGCCTTTGCGCCCGAATACGCGGGAATCTTTGTGAGAGGAGTATATGCGTTCATTGAGGAAATATTGAGAATAGAGCATCCCTTGCGTCCGAGCATCTGCTTTGCAAAAGCCTGTGTGGGAATGAGTGTTCCGAGAAAGTTGAGATTGAATACGAATCCTACGCCGTCAGCGTCAAGATCAAAGAAGCTCTTTGTGTCAGCATCGATGTCACCAGGCTCGTAGTATTCCTTATCGGTGGTGGCTCTCGGATTATTTCCGCCCGCACCGTTAACGAGAATGTCGCAGGGACCGAGGTCGGAAAGAACATTGTCTGCAACCTCTGTACAAATATCTTTATCAAGTACGTTGCAAGCGTACGCTTTGGCAATTCCGCCTTCTGCAGTAATTTCTTCTGCGAAGGACTTTGCTGCTTCTTCGTTGAGGTCAAGAAGGGCAACCTTTGCGCCTGCTCTTGCAAGAACCTTTGCAAAATAGCTGCAAAGCACGCCGCCTGCACCTGTAACTACCGCAACCTTGCCTGTAAGGTCGGTATTCAAAACGTTTTTGTTCATATATTTTTCTCCTTATATAATTATTTAGCAGATTTTTCGCAAGCCTCGAAAAGACCGTTGATGTACGTTGCGCCGAGCGCTCTGTCAAACAGACCGTAACCGGGCTTTCCTGTTTCACCCCAGATCATACGTCCGTGGTCGGGGCGTACGTACCCGTCAAATCCGTTTTCGGCAAGTGCCTTGACGATGTCGTATATGTCAAGCGATCCACAGGAAGAAAGATGCGCTCTTTCCTCGAAGGATCCGTCTTCCATTATCTTTACGTTGCGTATGTGCATAAACGCGATGCGGTCCATCTCCGCATATTTGCGTACCATTGCGGGAATATCGTTGCTGTCAGCGCATCCAAGGCTTCCCGTACAGAGGCAGAGAGAATTTGCAGGGCTGTCAACGAGTGCAAGGAAGCGATCGAGATTTGCTTCGTTTGTGATGATTCTCGGCAGACCGAATATAGAGTAGGGCGGATCGTCGGGATGTATAGCCATTCTTACACCGCACTCTTCTGCAACGGGAATTACCTTCTTGAGGAATATTTCAATGTTCTTCCAAAGACCTTCCTCGCCGATCTCTCCGTACGCTGTGATAAGCTCTCTGACCTCGTCCTGAGTATAGCTTGAATCCCAACCGGGAAGATGGATATCGTCCTTAAGAGGATCAAGACCTCTCATCTGATCCCAGTACATAACAAGGCTTGTAGAGCCGTCGGGAGCTTTTTTGTCGAGCTGTGTGCGTGTCCAGTCGAAAACGGGCATAAAGTTGTATGTAACGCATTTAACGCCGTATTTTGCACAGCGGCGGATATTTTCGCAGTAAACGTCGAGGAGATGATCAACGTTTCCTCTGCCGAGCTTGATGTTCTCGTGAACGGGGATAGATTCAACAACGTCGAAAACAAGACCGTGAGCGTCACATTCCTCTTTCATTTTCTTAAGACTTTCTTCGGGCCAAACCTCACCGGGCTTTACGTCATAAACAGCGGATACGATAGAACGCATACCCGGGATCTGGGAAATGTATTCAAGTGAGATAGGATCGTCTTTTCCGTACCAACGGAAAGAAAGCTTCATATTCATATTTTTCCTCCTGAATATAAGTGTTAAAAATAATATTTTAGATATCTTTACAGTAGTATATCACAAGATTTGGATAATTTCAATAATAATTTTGATATAACTTGGAAAATTTATTGATAAGCAGAGGTAAATAAATTTTTATATTTGAAATATGGTGAATAAGAAAGGACAGAGAAAAATCTCTGTCCTATTGTCTTTTTTAGTAAAGTTCTTGGGATTCTTAAACCCTTTTTACAAAAAGGGTTTAAGCAGGATCCATAGGACAAAAGCGACGCAAGCGTCGCTTGGCAATTTCGCTATCGGACACAGTCCGATTTTTCGCTTCGCAAAAACCGCAAATTGCGCCCTTCGCTTCTTGTTTTTTTCTTTTTCAGTAAAGTTTTTGGAGATCCAAGAACCTTTTTTCAAAAAGGTTCTTGGCGGATTCCAAGAGGAGAGCCCTTGGAAGTTAGCCGTCTTTAAGTTCTTTAACGGAGTGAGCCTTGTTGTCGGTATTTTCAACGTAAGCGAAGAGTCTTTCGAGGTCGTCGGTGATCTCGTAGAGGTCGGAACAATTTTCGCGGATGAAATTCTTTTTCATAGCTTCAAGAAGAACCATATGAAGCTCGTTGTAATAGCCGTTAAGATTGTAGATAGCGATAGGCTTGTTGTGACGGCAGAGCTGTTTGAGAGTCAGTATTTCGAAAAACTCTTCGAAAGTACCGATGCCGCCGGGGACGACGATAAAAGCGTCGGCGTTGTCTTCCATAATTTGTTTGCGTTCGCGCATAGTGTTTGGTTGAATAAGCTCGTCGCAGAAGTCGCAGATAGCCTCAACCTTTTCTTCGTCGAAGAATTTAGGAATAACGCCGATAATGTGGCCTCCTGCGGCGCGGACTCCGCGTGCGGCGGCTCCCATAAGACCGTTACCGCCGCCTCCGAAGACAAGGGAGTGACCGCGGGAAACCATTTCTTTTCCCATTTTTTCGACCGCTTCAATATATTTCGGGTCGATAGTCGGTGATGCTGCACCATATACACATATTCTCATACAGAAACCTCCTTTGCATATTGGTGAGAAAACAGATTTTTGTTGTGAATAAGCTCTCCCAAAGGGCGAGCCTATAATGCCTCCACCTATGGAAGAGGTGGCACGCGAAGCGTGACGGAGAAGGCAATAATTTTAACATCTCCCACAAATATTATACCACAACACACGCGACATATCAACCCCCGAAAAAATAAAATATTTAAGGCTAAAATATTACCCGAAAATTATCGCAATTATACATTTTGTCAAAAAAAGTTCATTTTTTAGGTCAAAATGTACAATTCTTGGCAATTTAAATTGTGCATCGTGACAAATATATTGACAAAACGTTAAAAACTCGTGAATGGTACTTGAAAAAAATTTTTACGTGTGATATAATGCATACAACGACAGGGGAGTGCCCCTGTACGAAATTTTATATTGGAGGAAAAACCAATGAAAAAACTCATTAGCATACTGCTCGTAGCAGTAATGATGTTCAGCGTGCTCGCTCTCACAGTAGCAGCTGAAGACGAAATCCCCGTACACAACTATTCTATCGCTACTGATGCTGACGGCAACCCCCTTAACGGACGTATCGTAGAAGAAGTTACACACGGTAAGGCATTCACATTCGAAAACGGCGAACTCTACCTTGCAGACGACAAGGACCAGGGTTACCTCATTTTCGACAACAAGCTCAACGCTAACAGACTCGAAGCTACTATGGTAAGAGATAGTGCTGACGGCAAGGGCGCTGGCGATAGCGGTCTCGTATTCTGTCTCACAGATAACACCAACTACAACTTCTGGGAACAGAACGTTGGGTTCTACGTACTCTTCATCGACGCTGGTAACAACATTTACTTCGCAAGATGCGGTAGCCTTGCTGGCGGTTGGGGTCCCATCTGGTCCACACCTGAAAAGGAAAGAACTCCTATCGATACCACAAAGTATGACATTACTAAGGGTATCACCATCGCAGCTGAATGGGAAGCAGACGGAACACTCCGTGCTTACATCAACGGCGACAAGGTAATCGAAACTAAGGACACTAAGGGTCTTCTCGAAGGCGAACTCTACGGTATCCGTATGCGTCAGAGAAACCACACAACAGACGCTTCCAAGGCTTCTAACTTCTACTTCACATCTTATGTAGCAGGCGTTAAGACTCCTACTAAGACCGGTGACACAACAGTTATCGTTTCCCTCATCGCTCTCGTAGCAGCTATGGGAACAGGTATCGTTATCGGTAAGAAGAGACACTTCAACTAATAATTGATCTGTAACTACATAAAAAACGCGGACTTTGTCCGCGTTTTTTGTTTTATAAGGCTCGCCCTTTGGGAGAGCTCCTGCGAAGCAGGTGAGAGGGTAAAGGCTCGTCCTTTGGAAGAGCTGTCGCCAAAGGCGACTGAGAGGGTAAATCCAAACAAAAAGCACTTACGAAAAAAACGTAAGTGCTTTCTAATTCTATATTAACTCAATCCTTCAAAATAAGATCGGTCAGATAAAGCTCTTTTTCAAGGGTGTTGACGTCGGTGTCCTTTCCGATAACAACACATTCGATTCCGTACATACGCGCAAAGTCGATCATATGCTCCTTGGTAAGCGCAAAGCTGAGTACGGTGTGATGCGCACCGCCTGCAAGAAGCCAAGCCTTTACGCCGTCGTGGAAATTGGGATAAGGTTTCCACATAACGCCCGCAACCGGAAGGTGGGGCATCTTTTCGGGAATGTCAACACAGCTTACTTCGGCAACGATAAGGCGGTAACGGTTTCCGAGATCAACGAGAGATACAGCAATAGCTTCGCCCTGCTCGCCGTCGAATATCATACGCGCAGGCGGCTCTTTTCCGCCGATTCCGAGGGGCTGTACGTCGATCTTGATCTCGCCCTTGGCAACAGTGGGACAAACCTCAAGCATATGCGCGCCGAGTATCATTTCGTTGCCTTTTTCAAGATGATATGTGTAATCTTCCATAAATGCGGTCTTTTCTCCGCCTGCCATAGCTTTCATAACGCGGAGCATAGCAGCTGTTTTCCAGTCACCCTCAGCACCGAAGCCGTATCCCTGCTCCATCATACGCTGAGATGCAAGTCCGGGAAGCTGTTTCATACCGTGAAGGTCTTCAAATGTATTAGTGTATGCTCCGAAATTGCCGCGCTCCATAAAACGCTTGAGCGCGATCTCGTATTTCGCCTGCTCACGGATAGAATCGATATTGTCGGTAACTATCGTGTATTTTGCGCGGTATTCTTCGATAAGCGCATCAACCTCTGCGTCGGTGACCTTGTTTATCTCGTCAACAAGATCTCCTACTGCGTAATAATTTACGCTCCAGCCGAATTTAACCTCGGCAGAAACACGGTTGCCGTCGGTAACTGCAACGTCACGCATATTGTCGCCGAAACGGCAGACCTTGAGATTTTTGCTGACCTGATATCCGTATGCCGCCTTAGCCCAGATTTCGATCTGTGCGAGAGTTTCTTTGTCTTTCCAATATCCTGCAACAACCTTGCGATTCTTTCTCATACGAGCGTAAATAAAGCCGTGCTCGCGGTCGCCGTGCGCAGACTGATTGAGGTTCATAAAGTCCATATCAATGCTGTCGTACGGGATCTTTTCGTTGTACTGCGTGTGAAGATGGAGAATAGGCTTTTCGATGATGTTGAGTCCTGTTATCCACATCTTAGAGGGTGAGAATGTGTGCATCCAAGTGATGATACCGATACACTCGTCAGAGGCGTTAGCTTCCTTCATAATCGAAGTGATAATGTCGGCAGTAGTTGCAACAGGCTTCAGAACGACCTCGTAGGGAAGCTTTTCGTTGAAATACTCTGACATTTCTTGTGCGTGTACAGCAACCTGCTTGATAGTTTCGTCACCGTAAAGATGCTGGCTGCCGATAACAAACCATAATTGTTTCATATATTTTTTCCTTTCGTGATGTAATGTTTTATTTTTTCTGTCCGTAATAAGCGTTTGCTCCGTGTTTTCTGAAATAATGCTTGTCAAGAATGTAAGAATTTATGGGAGTCACATTCGGGTTTAAGATTTCTGTCATAAGAGCCATTTTCGCCGTTTCTTCAAGAACTTTTGCGAAATATACAGCTTCCGCGGCATCTTTTCCCCAAGTGAACGGCCCGTGATTTGCAACGACCACACCACCAATGGCGTTTTCGTCAATCTCTTTAAAAGTTTCGGCGATAACTTTTCCGGTGTTTTTTTCGTATGCTTCTTCTATCTCCTGCGCACTCAGTATGCGGGTGCAGGGAACTTCTCCGTAAAAATAGTCGGCGTGAGTAGTTCCGTAAGCGGGAATAGGTCGCATAGCCTGTGCGAAAGACGTTGCGTATGACGAATGTGTGTGTACGATACCGCCGATCTTCGGAAAGCTCTTGTAAAGCTCAATGTGGGTTGGTGTGTCGCTCGAAGGGCGGTAGTCACCTTCGATTACATTTCCGTCGAGGTCGAGTACTACCATATTATCGGGCGACAGCTTGTCATAGTCAACGCCCGACGGCTTGATAACTATAACACCTTTTTCGCGGTCGATGGCAGAAGCATTTCCCCAAGTAAAGGTAACAAGACCGTATTCGGGAAGCTTCATATTAGCTTCGTAAACTTTAATTTTGAGTTCTTCAAACATCGCGGCTCTCCTTTTTGATCTTCTTAAGACGCTTCATAACGTCGTTCTCGCCGCGTCCGAAGTAATCGTGGAGAATAGCGTATTCGTTGTAGAGTTTTTCGTAAATTGCGACGTTTTCGGGAATAGGCGTGTATATCTGATTCTTAACGGTACCCATACGTCGTGTAGCTTCGTATATATCGTCATATCCGCCGCCAGCAACTGCACCGAAAATCGCACTTCCGAGGGCAGGACCCTGCGCGCTTCCTGCAATCTTGATAGGAAGATTGAGTACGTCAGCGTATATCTGCATACACATAGGGTCTTTCTGGCTTATTCCGCCCGAAGCATATATTTCGCTTATCGGAATGTTGTGCTTGCGGTAATTTTCAATTATCATCTTCGTTCCGTACGCGGTGGCTTCAATAAGTGCGCGGTAGATTTCTTCCGCCTTTGTCTGGAGCGTCATTCCGAGCATCATACCAGTGAGATCGGCGTCAACGAGGATACTGCGGTTGCCGTTCCACCAGTCGATAGCAAGAAGACCGCTTTCGCCGGGACGGAGCTTTTCAGCTTTTTCGCGAAGGAATTTGTGAATGTTCTTGTTTTCTGCTTTTGCCTGCTCGTAATAATCGGCAGGAAGAGCATTTTCTACGAACCAGGCAAAATGGTCACCTACGCAAGATTGTCCTGCTTCATATCCGTAATATCCGGGAAGTACGCCGTCTGCAACAACACCGCAAAGTCCGGGAGCCTGAGTTTCTTCCGTGCCCATAACGATGTGACAGGAAGATGTACCCATAATTATAAGAAGCTTTGTGGGACCGTCGATTCCGACAGCGGGCAGACAAACGTGAGCGTCAAGATTTCCGACAGAAACGGCAGTACCTACGTTAAGACCTGTCATTTCGTATGCCTTTTCGGTTATACCGCCTGCGGTTGTTCCGAGAGGTGAGATCTCTGTTCCGAGCTTGTCTTCAACGACGTTTTCAAGACGGGGATCAAGCGCCTTAAAGAATTCCTTTGATGGGTAGCCCGTGGTCTTGTTCCAAAGAGCCTTGTATCCTGCGGCACAGCTGTTTCTTGTTTCCTTGCCGCAAAGCTGCCAGATTATCCAGTCGCTTGCCTCAATGAACTTGTCGGCAGCGTCGTAAATTTCGGGAGCTTCGTTGAGAACCTGCCAGATTTTCGGTATTGCCCATTCGCTCGAGATCTTTCCGCCGTAATTTTTAAGCCAAGGCTCGTTACGCTCGGATGCTATGCGGTTAAGCTCGTTTGCTTCATCCTGCGCTGCGTGGTGCTTCCAAAGCTTTACCCAAGCGTGAGGATTGTGTTTGTATTCGTCGAGGAAGCAGAGCGGTGTACCGTCTGCCTTTATCGGAATCAAAGTACAAGCTGTAAAGTCAACTCCGATACCGATTATGTCATCGGGAGAAATACCTGAAATTTTTAATACCTCGGGTATTGTGTATGCAAGAACTTCAAGATAATCCTGCGGATGCTGAAGCGCCCAGTCTGCTTCAAGAATTTCACCTGTCGGGAGTGCTTTGTCCATAACTGCGTGCGGATATTCCATAACGCTGCTTGCAAGTTCCTTACCGTTTTCAATGTCAACGATAACAGCGCGTCCGGACAGTGTTCCGTAGTCAAGACCGATACTGTATTTTTTCATAATTCTCCTCCGTATCTGAAATAATATATTTAAAAAATTCTCATAAAAACATATAGTAAATAACTATACATAATTATTATATTGATATTTTAAAGATTTACAAGAAGTATTTTGTTAAAGTATAGAAATTTATTGCTTTTTTCTTGTGATTTTTCAGCTTTACTCTGTTAAAATCGGAAATTAAATGCTTTTCAGTACGTTTGTATGGAAAAACTGCATCGTATAAAAATGAAATAGTATTGAAAATCTTGTTAAACGGTGATATAATTAAACAAAAATCAGAAAAGGCGGTAATACAATGCAGCGCAAACTTATCACACCGAATTTTGAAGAATTTCCCGAGTCTTTTCATAATTTGATGAAAGATGCAAAAATTTATGACAGCAGTTGTTCAAGAGAAGCAAGAGTAATTTATATTGATAAGGACAACGGCTATTTTCTGAAATGCTCGCCTGTCGGAACACTCAAAAAAGAAGCGGAACTTACGGCTTATTTTCATAAAAAGGGACTTGCAGCCGAGGTAATATCGTATATTTCCGGGGAAATGGACTATATGCTGACCGAAAGAGTTGTCGGTGAGGACTGTACGTACTTTAAATATCTTGAAGAGCCCGAAAAGCTTTGCGATACCTATGCAAAAATACTGCGTGATCTACACTCGGTGGAATATTCACTTTGCCCCGAACAAAACCGAATTGAAGGTTATCTCGATACGGCGCTTAATAATTATAATGCGAAAAACTACGATACCTCGCTTTTTCCCGATAACTGGGGATATTCCTCGGCAGAAGAAGCTTGGAAAATTCTTGAAGATAATAAGCACCTCCTAAAAAACGACACTCTCATCCACGGAGATTATTGTCTGCCGAACGTAATACTCGATAATTGGCGCTTCAGCGGCTTTATAGACCTTGGAAACGCAGGTGTGGGAGATAAGCATATAGACCTTTTCTGGGGTGCGTGGACGCTTAATTTCAATCTGAAAACAGATAAATACCGTGACCGCTTCTTAGATGCTTACGGACGCTCGGATATTGAAGAGGAGATGTTCAGAATTATAGCGGCGGCGGAAGTGTTCGGATAAATTAGGATTAAAATATTGACTTTATAAAAAATATGTAGTAGTATATAGACAGTAATTTAAAATCGGAGGATAAATACGATGACTTTAACAGTTACAAAAAAATATCTTGTATTTCCCGTAAATATTTCTGCAAGTATGAGAAAGGTGAATATGGAGATAAGCGGTGAAATCGTTTATGCTTTGAATCTCGCGCTTGATAATGAAAATCCAAAATTTCAGGCATATATAGACGTTTCGCGTTTTATAGGAAAGGAAATCGGTATTTCCGTGTCGCCCGAAACAGAGCTTTCGGTGCGCGAATCGGATACTATGGATATCGAAGGACTATACTACGAAGAACTTCGCCCACAGGCTCATTTTTCGCCTAAGAACGGATGGAACAACGACCCTAACGGGCTTGTATATCTTGACGGAATATATCATATGTTCTTTCAGTACAATCCGGGCGCTCCTTGCTGGGAAAATATGCATTGGGGACACGCAGTAAGCAGTGACCTTATACATTGGGAAGAGGTTGATACGGCGCTTTATCCCGATGAAACGGGCACGATGTTCTCAGGAAGTGCTATCGTCGATAAGAAAAATACTCTCGGACTTCAGACGGGTGACCTTCCGACAGGCGTTTTGTTTTATACTGCAACCGCGCCCTTCTGTCAGAGAATGGCGTACTCGACAGACGGATTTAAAACCATAACAAAATACGAAAACAATCCCGTTATCGGACATATCGTGGGAGATAACCGCGACCCGAGCGTTGTTTATTGCGAGGAGCTAAAAAAATACATTATAGCACTCTACCTTGACGGTGACGTTTATGCACTCTTTGCTTCGGACGACCTTGTAAATTGGAAGGAGATCCAAAGGATACATATGGAAGGCGATAACGAATGCCCCGATCTTTTCTGTATAAATACAACTGACGGTGAAAGAAAATGGGTACTCATAGGTGCACACGACAGATATCTCGTAGGTGATTTTGTAGACGGAAAATTCGTAAGCGTTCAGGATATCCGTTCTCTTCATTTCGGAAATTCCGCATATGCCGGTCAGTCTTTTTCCGATCTTCCCGACGGACGCGCCGTCCGTGTTGATTGGCTTAGATGGCACGAGCTCAGAGCAGACGGATTCTCACAGCAGATGAGTATTCCTCTTGAAATGTCGCTTGATAAAATAGACGGAATATATCATCTTGCCGTTCTGCCTGTAAAGGAAATAGAAACAATTTTCGCTAAAACAGAAAAATATGAAAACGTATCTTTGAAAGCGGGAGAGAATACTTCGTATGCACTTGACGACTCTGCGTATATGTTCAAATTAAGCGGAAAGCTCCTTTCCGAAAACACTGTCAAACTTTCTTTCTTCGGTAAAGATATCGAATGCAATTTTAAGGAAAATAAAATATCGCTCGGACAGCTCACAGGTCCTATCACGTATTCGGGCGAAGAATTTAATATTACGGTAGTAGTTGACAGATGCAGTATAGAACTTTTCTCTGATAACGGAAGAGTATATATTACCGAGTGTACGGTAGCTGATAGAAATATGCGCGAATTTTCGGTAAGTGCCGATAAAGACTGTGTTATAGATAATATAGAGCTTTACTCGCTCAAGTCTATCTGGAATAAATAAAACATCTGATTGGAGTTTTGATTATGAAGCTTTTGTCATTCGGAGAAATAATTTGGGACGTATTTCCAAATGAAAAGCATATAGGCGGTGCTCCGCTTAATCTTGCGGCACATTTTGCAAGACAGGGCGGAGAAGCGTGGATGTTATCATCGGTAGGTAAAGACGATCTTGGTACAGATGCAATAAAAGAAATAGCAAAATTCGGCGTAAAAACAGATTTCATATCACTTTCGGATGACCTTCCGACAGGAATGTGTCTCGTAACGCTGGATTCTTCTGCCGTACCGCATTACGATCTTAAAAGAAATACTGCGTATGACAGAATTTGTCTGCCGAGCGAAATAAAAGACAACTCTTTTGATTTTCTCACCTTCGGTACGCTTGCGATGCGTGATTCTTATAACCGCGAAGCAATAAAAGAACTGTTATCTTTTAAGGTGTGCGATAAAATTTATGCAGATATAAATATCCGCCCGCCGTTTTTCTCAAAGGAAAGCGTGCTTCTGTGCCTTGAGAATGCGGATTTTGTGAAAATAAGCGACGAAGAGCTTCCTACCGTTCTCGAAACTCTCGGTATGGATAAGAAAACCGAAACCAAAACGGCGGCGAAGCTTCTGTCAGAAAGATTTGCAAATCTCGAATATATTCTGATAACACTCGGAAAAGACGGCTCGTTTGCATATAGTTGCAGGGATAAAACGTTCGAGCTTTGCCAAGCACCGCAGGTCGAAGTCGTTTCGACGGTAGGCGCGGGAGATAGCTTCGGTGCCACATTCCTTGTTGAATATTCAAAAGGCTGTTCAATTCCCGAATGTCTGAAAAAAGCATCTGAAATAAGCGCGTTTGTAGTTACAAAAACGGAAGCTGTACCCGAATATTAAATAAAAATATATCCCCACACCGATATAAAATGCAGGTGTGGGGATTGCTGTTAAAAAATCTTAATTAATGCACGCGTATTGAAGATCCGCTTATAGAGGCTTCGCGGTAATATAATTCGATTTCCGATGTCAGCTCATACGCAAAATTGATTTGAATCAATTTTTGCGATTTTATATAGTCAAACATTATTATCATATCATATTCTTCATCAAAAATATAGATACTTTTTTCGTAATTACCGTTTGATATATATCTTTGGTAGTATGTGGCGTACGTTTGAGCTCGGGATATAACGGCAGAAGCATTTAAAAGAAGTCTTTCGTCTATAGTATAGACGATTCCCAAAGACTCTCCCGTGATATCCGCGACAGTTCTATCAAGTTCAATTATATTAAAATTCTTGATAAATTCTTCAAGCTCCTGATCTTCCATTCCGAGAAAATCCGTTCCTTGCGGGACTGTTATTTTATCGGCTAATTTGTCTGGCTTTAAAGAAAATTCCAGAATCGTTTTGTTGATTAATGATGAATCGTTTTCTACTATTTCGTCTATGCTTAAATATATATTGTCATCAGTCGCATCAAATTCGAAGTTTCCGTTTGCAGAAAAGCTTTCAGTACCGTCGTTATCAGAATATTCCAGCGAATAATAATTATTGCTTTTATCATAGGTTAGTTTGGCTGAATAGATTTTATCTTCGGGACGGATATCATCTCCGGGTCTTTCTCTGACACTGCTTGAAACAAGTGAAAAATCAATACTAAGCTCATTTTCGTTTGATATTTTCTTGTATTCTGCTACGCGATTATACCGTTCTGTAATTTTTGTGCCTTGTTCTGCAGTTTCAAATTCTATCTTAAATTCAGGATTTTCTGTTTCACCGTTGAATATAAACCGAAAATCGTTAGTGATAGTTTTTTTATCCTCTTTTGAAACCGTAATTATAGAAAATTCAACTAACATTCTGTTAGCTACAGTATATGAAATAGTTACTTCAGCGCCCGTTAATTTTTCTTTGAATTTATCGAATTCGGCGTTAAAATCAATATGTGTTCCTGTTTCGGCTTTAGCCTTCTGATATAAATAATCTTCAATAGTTGGACAGGCGCCGAACTCGGCGTAAATAATATCCGCAAGTTTTTTCAGGTCATCTTCATTCAGTTTTATCTCGGTCGTACGGCAGAGCATAAATTTATCTTGAGCGAGGTAATATGAATTTATGGGCTGAAAAATATCCTTGGATTTTTCTATTGTGTTTTCAATTAACGCGGTAAGTTCTTTTGAGAATTGCTCTTGTGTGTTTAAATCAAGAATTTCAACCGAATTACGTAATTCATCATATTCTTTTTGAGAAAGTGCATATTTTGATCTGCTGTAATGTGCAAAAACTGATTTGTCAAGCGAATCTACTATATCTCGTCTGGGAAATGTAATAATAATGTCCTTGTCAAAAGACAGCCCTTGAAGTGAGAGCTTTTCATTATCATACATTACATCAAACTCGTAGCTGTTTTGTTCGGAATCGAGTTTTACGTTTATATTTTTCTTTTGGTTATCTCCTGAATCTATGCCGTGTTCGGATATTTCTAAATTTATATCTTGATTGGTTTCTGCGAGGCCGGCGGGAATATGAAGCGTAATATTATTTTCATATCCCGTGGTTTTAAGTGAAGATAATGTTTCAGATAATATATCCGTATCGAAAAACAATGTATCTAAAGTGTTTTTTAAAGGATTTTTTTCTAATAACGGCAATATTAATATAACAGATAATGTTATTGTGGCAATAAGAATGACAGTAATGAAAAATAATATTATTTTCAGACATTTTTTTGATTTGGAAGAAGCTTTTTTATTAATGTTGTTGGTTTGAATAGTCTTTTCACTGTTTTCGTTCATTGTAATATCCTCCTTGAAATTTATAAAACAGTATAATATAATACTGTATACTGTATTATAGCATATTGTACTATAAATTACAATACAGATATATAAATTTATGCGTTTTTAGATGATTTTGTTTTAATTTTGGTACTAAAACACAACACATCCCCACACCGATTCAGTTCGGTGTGGGGATAGCTGTTATTAATAGTATTCGTCAAATTCAAAAAATTTAGTATTGTAAATATAAGCTACCTTAGGATCAGATTCAAGCCTGATAAAGTAAAATTCATTACCGCTCGTGTAAAGTGAAATCTTATTCTTAAGGTGAATTTTATAAAAAGAGAGCAAGTCTTTTTGACTTGCTCTCTTTCTGGCACGCATTGACAAAAAAGATGCCAACTTATTTTTCTTTGAGCACATACATTTTTAAGGAATAAATCAGTTTTATCTCCGCATAACCTTTGTAGTGAATGATGTAGAATTCATCTCCTTGAGAGGAAAGATCATAATTAACGTTTTCAACCGATATTTCCTTAAATCCGACAAAATGAAGGAATTTTTCTGTATGTCGGTGGACAAGCTTTTCATCTTTATATTGGAGTTCGCATACCGTAATATCAAAATCACCGTTTTGTAGTAATTTTTGTTCTGTTAAACTTAGTTTCAACGATAATAAGTTGATCCAAATCGGTGCACTTGTGAGCGCACCAAGCAAAATAGAAAAAACAATTTTAAGCCATACACTTTTAAATAATACAAAACAACCGTATACAATTCCTACAGTAAGCGGCACAAAAAACAGCGAAAGAACTCCGCACAATACCAAAGTTGAACGAATGTCTGCTGTATTATAAAAGCGCAATTCTTTTTCTACAAATTCTCGCGTAATTACATTCTTCGTTTGCTTTTCCATATCTCCACTACCTTTCGGGGTTTAGTATAGCATAAAACCATAGTTTTGTCAATGAAATCACCTTGCGGTGATGAAATCCTCGCTCGGCTCGGATGAAATCTTCGGCTAAAGCCTCAGATGAAATTAAATCCGCCTCCTTCTCCTGCCACAAGACAGATTTCATCGCGAAGCGATTTCATCCACCGCAGGTGGATTTATTCCGACGAAGGCTGGTTTAGCTGAAAAAAGCACATCTGCCGTGCAGATGTGCTTTTTCATGAAGCTACTACCCAGATTTGAACTGGGGACCTCGTCCTTACCAAGGACGCGCTCTACCAACTGAGCCATAGTAGCAAATATCTGATTTTCGGTACTTGTGCATTATATCAAAAGAAAATTGATTTGTCAATAGATTTTACCGAAAAAAATATTTTTTTCGATAAAATCTATTTTCAGACGTTAAATTTTTCTTTTTGTCATAAGGAAGCACTTGTTTTTTCTTACAAGTGCATATTTTTTTATGTCACCTTCAAAAATGACGTTTCCTTTTACGGTTTTGGAAAGGTCGTCGGGATTGATCAGTGTATAAGCTTTGTTTATCGGACATATTCCGTATATGTCAAGCGTTTCAGCAACAAACTGCGAGCAAGTGTACTTGCCGTCGGGTGCGTATTCCTTGTTTAATAAGTAGAAGAAGAAACCGACCATATTGTATTTGTGTGATTTCTTGTTTACCCAAAAGTCGATAAGTCTGCGCTTTACGTTTGTGTACTGCTCGTCGGTAACGGGAATTTCTACTATTCTTCCGTGCAGAGAATCACAGTGGCTGTAGAACTTCTTGTCAAGCTCTTCACGAAGATAACAGCCGATAAAAGGGAAGTATGAATATTTTCTTCCGAAAGAAAACATATGCCCGAGATCGCGGTCAAGAGTCAGGGAACAGTGCGTGAACTGTCCTCCTGTAAAGAAACCGATAGTTTCCGATACAATAGACTTCGGGTGCGAAAATACTACGTATATGTATTTTTGAGGCGAAGTGTTTTTTGACATATAAAACCTCTCTGAAATCGTACTATAATAGATTATACATATTAAAATAAAAAAGTCAACAATGATTTAACAATTAAATTTGAGATTTTAAAAAATATTTTGATTTAAGCGTAAAAAACTGTTGATTTTTCGATTTCGTTGTGATATAATACATAAACACGCGCCGGTGTGGTGGAATTGGCAGACGCGTCGGACTCAAAATCCGATGGTAGCAATACCGTGCGGGTTCGACCCCCGCCACCGGCACCAAACAAATATAATCCGAACCCAAAGCTTATCGCTTTGGGTTCGGATTTTTTTGCTGTATATATGATTTTTTTACTTCGTTTCACGAATGTAAAAAAAATCATCGATCATACATCCCAAAATACGAGCAAGATGCGGCAAAAAGATAATATCGGGATAGCAGGTGTTCTGTTCCCACTTGCATACCGCTTGAGCAGAAACTCCGATCAGCTTGCCGAATTCCTTTAGCGACAGACCGTTTTCGTTGCGGTACGCCTTGATTTTGTCCGCAATCGTTATCTGATACGTTGGCATACTCATATCACACCACCGCCCTTTACCATATTGATCTTTCGCATACGGTTGACAAGAGCCATCAGCTCTTGCTTGCGGGGTAGGTCAAGGAATCTCTCGCAGGTCGTAAAGAAAGACGAATAAAGAAAATCAATTCCTTCCTCATCAATACGTGCATACAGATCGTTAATTTTCTTCTCAATATCGATCTCTCTGTCGTTGTTTGACACCTCAAGATAACGCAGCATAAATCCAAGCGTATCAAGCTGACGGGGAGAAACAATGTCGTGAAGTCCGCGCACGTCGATTTTTTCGTCACCGATAATAACGAATCCCATATCCGAAACCTCAAGCTTTTCTGTGCCGCTACCTTCTGGGTAAGAAGAAAAGCGGTCAGAATAAAGCGTTCTGCATTGTTGCCAATTCGCAGACGCAGGTAATGCGGTAGTCACATTATAGGAACTGCAAATATTCTTTGACTTGTCGGTTACGTCGTGAATCAGATAATCCTCCATCATATAGATCTTGTCGGCAACGGAGAGATATTCACCGCTGCCGCCGATAACGAGAATGGTAGAAACGCCGTGTGTTTTGAAAAGCTCGTTCACTCGATCGGTAAAAGGCGTGATTGGCTCTTTTTCAATCAGCTCCTTCATCATACGGTCGCGAATCATAAAGTTGGTGGCGCTTCTGTCTTCGTCGATGAGCAATAACTTGGCATTGCTATCTACCGCCTCCATAATATTCGACGCTTGCGAGGTCGAACCCGAAGCGTGATCGGTAGAAAAATCGCTTGTGTCGCCTCCCGGCAACCACTTGATAAAGGGAGAAATGTTGACGTGCTTCACACTTCTGCCGTCCTCTGCGGAGATGGTGACGGCGCTTACATCTGTAATACACAGCTCACGACCATCACCAATCGCGTGGTCGTAGATGCCTGCGGATATCGCATCAAGCAGGGTGGATTTTCCCGAATAACCACCACCCGTGATGACGGTAACACCTTTTTTGATTCCCATTCCGCGCACACCGCAAATCTCAATTTCATCATCGGTAGTAGATCTGAAAGGAATTGCATCGAGCATCGGTAAATCCGTTCCTTTTGCGCGAGGAAGAATACTTCCGTTGGCAAGAAAGGCACAATAGTCACTATTTTTCAGCCATTCTCTGATAGCCGATTGCTTTTTGGCAAGCTCGCTTGCTTTCTTCAGCCCCTCAATATCGAAATCCAAAACGAAACGGTCAACCGCATCGGGAAGATCACGGCACATCATTTGAAATGTTTTGCGAAGCCTCTTTAGTGGGAACTGCACTTGGATACGAATACATAGACACATCAGCGGCGGGCGCGATACTCCGTCATTTAGCAGATAGACGGTTGAACCCGAACCGTTTGTATAATCCTTCTGCGGACACAGCGCAAAATATGCTGTGTTTCTCTTTATGATCTCTCCGCCCGGAGTACACAGATAATACTTGCCGTTTTCGTTATCGGGACGGCTGCGGTTATAGAGTTCAGCATTTAACTCATCAATGTATTTTTTGAAAGCACGGAGGCAAAAGTCCGCTTCCACGTTCTCGGTAGATTTGTCCGGAATATCGATTCCAAGTGTCGCACAAGGAATACTGATCACCACCGTTGGCTTATCCTGCGCCAGCTTGTGCGTGGTAGATATATCGAATCCAATGCTTTCGTTGTAATAAGTTGAGCTGTAGTCCACATATGCCGGCATTGTTGATGCAGGATCGATAATTGTCATGCTGCCTTCATACATAGCCTTGTATGTGGTTGTGTTAGGCTCCATAGATAATATTTTGTTTTTTAATCTCTTCATGGGCATCCCCTCTTTCATTTTTCAAAAGTGTTGTAATTGCGGTCATCATAAAAAATTCTCCTTTCGGTTTTGCTGAATTTTCCGTTTGACTCATATTCGAGGGCTTTCCACGAAAAACAAAAAGCACCCCTACGGGTGCATAAATCCATACGTTTGCCAAAGAAGAATATTTCAGGCAAACAAAAAACACACCCGAGATCGGATGTGCATCAAAAACTATATAAACCTTACGACAAGCATACCGCAGGCGATACATATGACATCCGATAAATATAAGTGTTCATCATAATAATCGCCTCCCTTGGCTGAATTTGTAATTTGATTACTGTAACAGTATAGCATATTTTCGGTTGATTGTCAATTAGGCTTGAGAAAGTTTTCATCAACTGTTGGTTTAACATTCCTAACAGAAATCCTAAAGGTCTTGGCGGATGCGAAACTTCGGAAACTTAAACAAAAATACTGCCGTGAGAAATCTTTTTTGTTACTCTCGGCAGTATTTATATAAAATTAAATGATGCTTGAAAATTTACAGCCAACCTTCATTTTCGGACTTGTATTCTTTAAGATGTGCATCGGCGTCTGCAATAAGAGAAGCCATTTCTTCCTCGCTGTAAACGGTCGCACCGCTTGCACAGGCGTGACCGCCGCCGTGATATTTCTCGGCAATAGAATTTATGGTTACAAAGCGTGACCGCAGACGAACGCGCGTAGAGCCGTCTTCATTGTCAATAAAAGCAAGCCAGATAAGAGAATTCTTTATTGATTCCATATAGGATACCGACGCGCTTGCATCCTCGTACGAAAGAGAGAACATATCCTGCATTTCGCGTGTAACGTGCAGATAAACAACTCCGTTTTCTGTGATCTTGAGCTGATTATAGACGTATGCCTGGAACTTGAGTGTATGAAACTCTCTCATATAAAGATTGGCGTGGATCGTATCAATGTCTATTCCGATATCAAGAAGCATTCCTGCAATACGGAGTGTTTCTCCGGATGTAGAAGCGAAACGGAAACGTCCGGAATCTGTTATCATACCGGTGTAGATATACTTTGCGGCTTCCTTGTTTATTTTTAACTCACTGTTGAAGGTAAGATAAAAATCGGCAATCATTTCCGAGGCAGAAGACCGTTTTTCCTCGACCCACATAATATCGCCGTAAGGCTCGTTGTTTATGTGGTGGTCGATTTTTATTACCTCGCGGCAAAGTGCGTACTGCGGATTGGAAATTCTTTCAACAGTCGCGGTATCAATTACGATTGCAAGTGCATCCTTGAAAAATTCATCGTCACGGGGGTCGTCTTCACCACCGAGAAATGACAGATAATCGGAAAAATCGTTGTTTATAAGTAAAATTTCTTTTTCGGGATAGCTTTCACGAAGTATTTCGCGAAGTCCTTTTGTAGAGCCTACTGCGTCGCCGTCAGGACGCTTGTGGCGGAAAATTATAATACGACCGTACTCTTTTATTTTGTTAAATACGGCTTCTTTGGGGCTTATGTTCATTTTTTCTCCTTAATGTGCACTTTGGCATTTCATATCATTTAATTTTATAGAAACTTTTATAAATACTGTATTTAAATACCGTTTATCACTTGATATAACGAAAACGTGTAATATACGATAATAACGGAAAATACTCTTATGAACCGAGAAACATTATAACATAACCGTATATTATTTTCAAGCGATTTGCCCAAGTTTTTGCATTATTGCTTGGCAAAATGATTGACAATTTCTTTTTGCGGTGTTAAAATGTAAGTAATATTTAAGAATAGGAGATTTCGGATATGAATAACGACATAAATAACCTTTCACTTGATACACTTGCAGCTTCGCTTTCTTACGCTATGGGAATAGAAGCTCCCGAAAAAGCATCACAGCCTTGCAAGGCGCTTAATGAATACGTGGATAAGATGTTCGGCGGAAATAAAGCAGACAGAATATTTATGTATAATCCCGATGCGATAGCAGAGTGGATATATGAAAAGTATCCCGAGCTTATGACAGAGGCGAAAAAATATACCGATATAGAGATACCGTTCTGCACGGTTATGCCGTCAGTAACTCCCGTTTGCTTCGGAACGATGTATACGGGTGCACAGCCGGTTGTTCACGGAATAAGAAAGTATGAAAAGCCTGTAATTACTATAGATACGATCTTTGATGCACTTATAAGAGCAGGTAAAAAGCCTGTTATCGTTGCGGAAACAAATTGCAGCCTTTCAAAAATTTATCTTGAACGCGATATGGACTATTTTATCTACGATACTATCGAAGAGGTAAACGCTAAGGCTGCCGAGATAATTGTAGAGGATAAATATGATTTCGTTGTAGTATATAACGGAAATTACGATCACTATATGCACAAATTCGGACCCGAAGGACTAAAGCCCCTCACAGAGCTTAAAGCTAATTCAGCAGCTTTCGGAGAGTTCAGCGTGCTTGTTTCGAAATATTGGAAAAATCATAATACGCTTGTCGGCTTCGCTATGGATCACGGCTGTCACGAAATAGACGGTGAGTCGGGAGGACACGGACTCGATATGCCCGAAGACCTTAATATCGTGCATATGTATAAGGCTTATCCGGCAAATGAAAGCAAAAAGGTATATATCAACACAGGAGCATCGGTAGTTAAAACAGAAAAAGATATGCCGTATCCGCGTCTTTGCGCACACCGCGGCTTTAACAGCGTTGCACCCGAAAACAGTATGCCTGCATTCGGTGCGGCTGTTGCTCTCGGCGCAGAGGAAATTGAATTCGATATATGGTCAACAAGTGACGGTGTTATCGTATCTTGCCACGACAACACTCTTGACAGGGTAAGTACGGGCAGCGGAAAAATTACAGAGCATACACATGACGAGCTTATGAGTCTTGATTTCGGCGTTAAATTCGGAGAAAAATATAAAGGACTCAAGATAGTCACCTTTGAAGAAATACTCAAAAAATTCGCAGGACGTGTAATAATGAATATTCACGTTAAGATATGGGATACCGCTGCAGAGGACGATAAAATGGAAGATATCGTTTCTCTCATACGCAAATACGGCTGTGCAGAGTACGTTTACTTTATGTCCGGTAATGACGATAAAGTAAGAAAGATCAAAGAATATGCGCCCGATATCAACGTCTGCCTCGGCGCAGGAAAAAATGCTTGGGGAATAGTTGACAGAGCAATAACGCTCGGTGCTAAAAAGGTACAGCTTTTCAAGCCTTATTTTAATCAGGAAATGATAGATAAGGCACACGAAAACGGAATTATATGTAACGTTTTCTGGTCTGACGATCCCGAGGAAGCAAGAAAATTCAGAGAAATGGGCATAGATACCATACTCACAAACGATTATCTTAATATATACAACGCCCTCAACGGTTGATATACCGAAGCAATTTACGTACGGTAATGCCAATTTAGCCATCACGTTTTTTCGTGGTGGCTTTTTTCGTATGCAGAAGGTAAAGAAAAAGCCCCGCGTGAAGCGGGGCGTGGATGAGGTACGGAGTTATTTATTCATTAACAGCGGCTCTTATGCCGTTTATCTTTGCGGTAAGCTGTTCGCTCGTCCAGTCGGGATCTACTGCGATGTAAACCGTTCTTGAAAGCAGATCAAGCGTCTTTTCGCACATATCAAGTCTGTAATCGGGGATTATATCCTTGTTTGCTTCCATTTTGAAGGGATCCATCAGCGGATTGAACGCACCTGTTTTATTAAGAATGGGTGTCCAGTTGGTATATACGTGCTTTCCTGTATTGATCGGAACCGTTCCTTTTACGTTCGGATTTTTAGCAACAGCGAGAGCTTTTTCTTTATCGTCAAAACGTATAGCAAGAGTTGTGCCGAGATCGCCTTCAATGTCGTTGGAAGGGATAAACGTACAAACGTCACTCAGTTCGTCCATCATTATCTTCTTGTTCTTTCTGAGATCGGCGATGATTGAGTCGAGTCTTTGAAGCTGAATACGCAGAATTGCGGAAGAAATTTCATTTGTTCTGTATTCGTTTCCGCAGAAAAGCTTTTCTTCAACGTTGCTTAACTGTTCACCAAAGAAAGCTACTGCGCTGCTGTCGTGATAAATAAGCGCACGCTCGAATACACGCTTGTCATTTGTAACAAGAGCACCGCCTTCGCCTGCGGTGATTATTTTGAAGTAGTTGAAGCTGTACGCACCTGCGTTTCCGATAGTACCGAGTCGCTTGCCGTGATAACTTGCACCATCTGCCTGACAAGCATCTTCGACAATAACGAGGTTATACTTTTCAGCAATAGCGGTAAGCGCATCCATATTCGACGGAAATCCCTGAATGTGTACGGGAATTATGCACTTTGTATTTTTCGTTACTTTGCGCTCGGTATCAACAGGGTCGAGAGTGAGCGTTTCGTCAACGTCCGCAATTACCGGAATAGCGCCTGCGGCAACTACTGCCATAGCAGTTGCAATATACGTATAAGCGGGAACGATAACTTCATCGCCAGGTCCTACTCCGAGAGCGATAAGCGCTGACGTTAAAGCGGCGTGACCGCTTGTCATAAGAAGGGCGTGCTTTGTGTCGAAAAGCTTGCAAAGCTCTTCTTCGGCGTGTCTTGTTTCTTCAAGAGATTTATTGATTTTAAAGAGACAACGCTGATTTATAACTTCAACGACAGCCTATATTTCTTCTTTTCCTATTCTGTACATATTTTATCTCCTTGTATATTTATCAAACTTTTTTGAGATGCTCGAGAGTAGCCTTCATAAGTCTGAAGTCTGCATCGTGAACGTATGGCTGAAGATTGGAAGTTTTGAACATTTCAACTTCATATCCGCCGCGCGGAACTGCATCCTCGGTAACAAAGTATCCTTTAGCACCGTTTGAAATGGAAAGAGAAAGAGTATAGGGAATATCGCTTGCCTGCGCAATTCTCATACCTACCTCAGAGAAAAGCTCGTAAGGGAAGGAAACGAAGACAACGTCGCCGAGACGTATGATCGTTTGCGGAAAGGAAACGCTGTCTATTTCGGTATATCCGTCCTCATAAGATTTGAGTACCCAGTTGAAATAGGATGCTTTTCTTCCTGCAATATTGATCTTCTTTCCTTGGTAGAAGTTACGTCCTGATTCGGCTTCTTCTTTTGAAATTCTGTGTGCGAGAGGTACGTCGATAGTCTGAGTCGATGTAGTAAGGGTTGGTGTTGTGCATCCGCTGTGCTGCTTATAGATTCTTACGGCATCCTGAGCTGCTTTTCCGCCAAGCTCAAGAGCGTATCTGAGATCTCCGGTTGTTTTTCCGTTGGAAAGACGGGGACCGACGTCGCCTTCGGGATCATTAAAGAATGCGGTAATACCGCCCGACGCTCTGTCGAGTACGTCTATCATAACGCCTGCCCAGTCACGTGTGATTTCGTGATTAGGACCCGAGCCTGTGCCGTGTGCGGCATAGTGAACAATGTTTGCAACAGTCTTTTTATCGGCATTCAGGAATGATATAACGGTCATTTTAGGATCAAAGGGACCCCAAGGATTCTGACCGAGAACTATCTGGTTATCTACGTTGAGTTCTCTGCGGTTGATGGCAACGGTACTTTCTCCGACGGAAACCTTCATCTGAACGGGAACGAGATTTTCACAAGCTTCCTTTACTGTTTCCATTACATAAGGAATTAGTATGTTTTCAACGTATTCTACGTTAAGCTCACCCCAACCGCCGCCTGTTCCGTCGCTTCCGGGCTTGGGATCGGGACCGTTTACGCGAGGACCGGAGTGGGTATGTATCGTGTGAATTATAGAATTTGCACGCGGAATAGAATATTCCTTTTCAACGTTTGCAAGGATCCTTTCGGCAATATCCGTTCTGAGAGAGCAGAGGGTAAGGCTCATCATAAGTGCACTTGTGTCACCCTGCTTGAATACGAAAGCTGTGGCGGTAAGATCGTCATTTACCGAAGTGGAGAAAATGTCGGGGCGGTATCCCATAAGGGTACATCCGACCTCGGGGGTTATAACTTTTCTTGCAACTCCTAAATACAGTTCATTCATTTTTTCAGTTCCTTTCTTTAAAGTTCTTTAAAGTCCGATAGATTTAAGATATTCGATGCTGATCTTTGCGGATTCCAGAGGATCACCGTCGCACTTGTCCTGCTCGACGATAAAATCGTTTATTCCGAGACTTTCCGCAAGCTTTATGACTCCCTCAAGGTAGATATTACCTTTTCCGAGCTCGGCAAAGGTTACACCTTCGGGCGTGCGCTTCATATCCTTCAGATGAACCATCTTTATTCTGTCCGATTGCTCTTCAATAAAGTGTCGAACGTCTGCGCCTCCGTGCTGTAACCAGTAGGTGTCGGGCATAAAGTGGATAAGCTCTTTGTCGAATCCTTCAATGAAGAGCTCCATAACGGTTTTTCCGTTTTCGGTGCGGATAAACTCGTTGCTGTGATTGTGATAGGAGAAAGTATAGCCTGCGTTTTTTGCGATCTTTGCAAAAGAATTTGCGTGCTCAATTATGTAGTTTGCACTTTCTGCATCTTTGGCAGAGCTGCTTATTCCAATGTCTGTTGCGCCCGTAAGCCTTGCGCAGGAAAAGAGCCTTTCGGTATGTTTTTCACACATCTCTATACCAACGAGAATACCGATACAGGGCATTTTAACCTTTGCACAAGCCTCAGCCGTCATTTCAACATTTTCAATACTTCCCGAAAGCTGTACGGCTTCGTACCCCATCTCAGCAAGCTTTTTGAGCGTATTTTCCGCTGAAATAGAGTCGGTCATATTATTACGGACAGTATATAACTGAATTCCTTTCATAGCTTTGCTCCTTTTGTAAAATAAAGTTATAGTAAATCATTGACTTACATTTGAAGTTTACCATATTGAAGTGCGTCAATCAACATCTGTAATTCCATAAAAATACCCAAAAATTCACAGTACGAAGTATTGACAGGTATATTATAATCGTTTATAATGTCCTTGACAGTATTTATCGGGAGAGTAAAAATGCTATATCAGAAAATTCTCACAGACGATATGCCGTATCAGATAATGCTGAACCGTCTGTATGCTTTCGGAGATCACAGGCACGCAGATATAGAATTTCAGTATGCCGTGAAGGGCGGTTTTGACGTTACGGTTGAAAAAAAGACTTATCATATAAACGAAGGAGAGCTATCCCTTATAGGTTCGGGCGTTTCGCACTCTTTTCCCGAATCCGATAATAAGGACCGCTTGGTTCTTACGGGAATAGTTGGAACGAGTTTTCTTAAAAGACAGTTTGCTTCTTTTGAATCTTCTTTCTCGTATAAGATAATAAAGCTTGATGAAAACATACGTGACAGACAGGAACTGAAGGTGGTTCTTGACGAAACGGTAAAGCTTTATAAAGAAAGAGCAACAGACAAGGGAAGTCTTCTTATATCCTCAAATTTTTACAGAATAGCAGCTTTTCTTCTTTCAGAACTTGATGAACCCTCCGACTCGGAAGAAAATACAGGTATAAATCTCCGTACGGTATCAAGTATTGAGAAGGCTCTTGACCTTATCTACTATGATTATAAAAAAGATATTACGGTAGATGATGCCGCATCGGTAACGGGTTACGGAAAGAGCAATTTCTGTAAGATATTTAAACGTATTACGGGAAACAGCTTTCATAAAGCACTTAATATGCGTCGTATCAGCGTGGCGAAAAGGCTTCTTACCGAAACCGATATGACAGTTACTTCTATATCGGACGACGTAGGCTTTACAGAAACGAAAACATTTTGCCGGGTCTTCAAAGAAGAAGAAGGACTTACGCCGGCGGTATATCGTAAGCAAAACAGATAATATCGTAATAAATACTTCATAGCTAAATCATAAAAATACATTAAGGAAAAGGACAGAATATGAAACTCGTATTATTAACAGCACTTGGTGTCGGCGGCGCAACTGTGATAGGCGCGCTGATAGGATTTATTTTTAAAAAGATATCTCACAAATTTTCGGATATAGTTCTCTCGTTTGCGGCAGGGGTTATGCTTGCGGCGGCAGTTATCGGACTTGTACTTCCTTCGCTTGAATACGGCGGAAAATACAAGCTTATCATAACTATCGTGGGAATTTTTGCAGGTGCGCTTTGCCTTAACGTGATAGATAAAATAGTACCCCATCTTCATAAGCTTATAGGTACCGATATTGAAGAACACGGTGACTCAAGTTTAAGTAAAGTGCTTCTTTTCGTTACGGCGATCGCTATACATAATCTTCCCGAGGGAATTGCGGCAGGCGTAGGCTTCGGCTCGGGTGATACAGCACAGGCACTGATGATAGCGGGCGGTATAGCGCTTCAGAATATTCCCGAAGGTATGGTAATAATCGGGCCAATGCTTGCTTCGGGCGTGAAGCCGGGCAAGACCTTTGTAATAGCTATGATAACGGGACTTATAGAGGTCGTAGGAACGCTTATCGGATATTTCGCGGTAAGTATCGCATCGGCAATTTTGCCCTTTGCACTCGCATTTGCAGGCGGAACGATGCTTTACGTAATCAGCGATGAAATGATCCCCGAAACACACGCGCACGGAAGCGAAAGAGGGGCAACTTACGCTCTTCTCGTCGGATTTTGCATTATGCTTGTAAGTGACGTTTTGCTTGGGTGAAATAAATTTTAAGAGCAGTTCAAAATGAACTGCTCTTTTTTTTACTTACACTCAAACCACGATTTTCCGATAGATGCCTCAACAGAGAGGGGAACGGAAAGCTTCACGGCGTTTTCCATCTCGGATACGAGTATTTCCTTTACCTGCGCGGCATCCTTTTCGGCGGCTTCGACGATAAGTTCGTCGTGTATCTGCAAAATAAGCTTTGCATCGAGTCCGCTTTCACTCAGCGCTTTTTCGACGTTTATCATAGCGAGCTTGATAATGTCGGCGGCAGAGCCTTGAATAGGACTGTTCATAGCAACGCGCTCACCGAATTTTTTCATCATAGCCTTGGGTGAGGCAAGCTCGGGAATATATCTTCTGCGTCCGAACATCGTAACAACGTATCCGTCGGCGTAGGCACTCTCTATCGTCTTTTCAAGGTAATCGGCAACGCCCCTGTAGGTAGCTTTATAATTCTTTATATATTCGCCCGCTTCCTTTTTGGAAACGCCGATATCATTTGCAAGTGAAAAGTCGCCGATACCGTAAACTATACCGAAGTTTACCGCCTTTGCGCGCTTGCGAAGCTCGGAGGTCACCTCGTTTTCGGGAACATTAAACACCTGTGATGCGGTAACTGTGTGAATGTCGATTTCGCGTCTGAATGCATCGCACATATTTTTGTCGCCCGAGATAGCCGCGAGAAGACGAAGCTCAATTTGCGAGTAGTCTGCATCCACGAGAGTGTAACCCTCACGCGCGACAAAGCACCTTCTCATTTCGCGTCCAAGCTCGGTACGCACGGGAATGTTCTGAAGATTAGGCTCTATTGAGGAAAGGCGTCCGGTTGCCGCAACAGTTTGTCTGAACTTTGTACGGACTCTTCCGTCATCGTCAACTACCTTTAAAAGACCGTCTGCATAGGTAGATTTGAGCTTTGCAACCTGTCTGTAATTCAGTATCATATCTATTATCGGATGATACGGACGAAGCTTTTCAAGTACCTCGGCACTTGTAGAATATCCGCCTTGCGTTTTCTTGAAGGTGGGAAGCGAAAGCTCGTCAAAGAGCGCGACTCCGAGCTGCTTGGGAGAGTTTATATTGAACTCGTGTCCGACCGTTTCGTATATCATCTGAGAGAGAGACTGAACAGCCTCGTCAAGTGCGACAGAAAAATCCTTAAGACTTTGAATATCAAGCGCAAATCCGCGGCGTTCCATTTCAAAGAGTACGAGTGCAAGAGGAATCTCGATATCCTCATAAAGTCCGAGCATATCAGACTCTTCGAGCTTCTTTTTCATTTCGTATGCAAGAGGCTTGATGGCATCTACATCGCTTTCGAGAATCTTTCCGAGATATGCGTTTGAAAGGCGTGAAATATCGTAAGAGCCGTCCGACGGACTGAGTACGTAAGCAGCAAGAAGAATATCAAAATCACATCTTATCTTAACGGGAATCTCTTCGTTTGAAGGATAAAGCGTGTGAAGAAGCTCTTTTATGTCGTAAACGGTAAAAGAACGGTTTTCGTCTTCAAAAAAGGGAAGTATCTGCGAAATTTCGCTGAATTCGCAGGAATACGCCTTGTCCGAAATCTTTACAAACAACGTGCTTTCGTCAAGAATAACAGAAGTCGGATTTTCATAAGGAAGAGTTATAAGCTCAAGAGCAGAAATCGAGGTAAATTCGCGCTTTTCGGAAGCTACTTCGCTTTCTTCAAGTATCTTCTTTGCAAAAGCGGAGAATTCAAGCTCGGCAAAAAGATCTTTAAGTGCCGGAATATTCTTCGGTGCGGGGATAATATCGTCGAGCGTAAATCCAAGCGGAGCGTTTCTTTCGATCTCGGCAAGCTTTCTTGACATATATGCGTTGTCTTTTCCCGAAAGGAGCTTTTCCTGTATCTTTGCCGAAACGCCCGAAGCCGAAAGATCTTCATACAGCTTGTCAAGTGTTCCGCAGGTGGATATCAGCTTGATAGCAGTTTTTTCTCCGATTCCCGCAACACCGGGTATGTTGTCCGAGCTGTCGCCCATGAGAGCCTTAAGATCAACGAACTGACTCGGCTTTATAGTATATTTCTCGCAAAATTCTTTTTCGGTGAAGGGAAGAGTGCTCTGATTTGAAGCGTAAAGAATTGTCGTTTTGTCGCTTATAAGCTGATAGCTGTCGCGGTCACCGGTAAGAAGATATGCTTCTGCCGAAGTTTCCTCTGCCATACGAGATAATGTTCCGAGAATGTCGTCTGCCTCGTATCCTTCAAGCTCTATGACTTTTATTCCGAGCGCGGATATACATTTCTTTGCATAAGGAAACTGCATAGCAAGCTCGGGCGGCATAGCGTGTCTCCCTGCCTTGTATTCGGGATAAAATTTATGGCGGAACGTGGGTGATTTAAGATCAAAAGCCACGGCAACGTAATCTGGCTTTAAATTTTCAAGCTGAGAAAATAATACGTTAAGAAATCCGTAAACAGCCTGGGTATATACTCCTGCGGAGTTGGTAAGCGGTCTTATACCGTAAAATTGACGGTTTAAAATACTGTTGCCGTCAACGGCAAGAAGTTTTGGCATAGCAGAAAACCTTTCTGAAGTTTATTTTTTATATTATACATCATTTTTTTCACGATGTCACCCTTTTTATCAAAAAAAAATAAAAATCTATTGACAAATATTTTGGTCGTGGTAAAATTAAAATGAAATTATACGCTTTTACCTGTGTTAAAGGAGGGTTTGGTATGTATAATGTTAATATTGATTTTGGTCGAATTATCGGTAAGATAAAACCTATGCACGCGACCAATAACGGACCTGCGCATAAATATTTTCCCGAGCAGAGAGTATCAAATATGGAAAGCTTCAGAGAGGCGGGAATACCTTATGCAAGACTTCACGACTGTATTGAATGTATTACTTACGGCGGAGCGCACTGCGGTGATATAAGCGCGATGTTCCCCGATTTTGATAAAGATGAAAACGATCCCGCTTCGTACGACTTCCGTATAACAGACGAATACGTTAAGGTTATACTTGAGTCGGGTGCAAAGCCTTTTTTTCGACTCGGCTCTTCAATCGAGCATCTTCCCAAAAAGTATGAAATATTCCCGCCTAAGGATTTTAAAAAATGGGCAGTTATCTGTGAGCATATAATTCGTCATTACAACGAAGGCTGGGCGGACGGATTCCATTTTAATATCGAATATTGGGAAATATGGAATCAACCCGATGAAATCGAAAGCAGACCTCTTGAAAAAAAGGTTCAGTGGACGGGAACAAGACAGGAATTTTTCGATTTCTACAACGTGGCAAGTACACATCTCAAAGAATGTTTCCCGAATCTTAAAATAGGCGGACCGTCTATTGCCTGGGATATGAAGTGGGTAAAGGAATTTCTCACGCAGGTCAAGATAAAGCCCGACTTTTTCTCATATCACAGCTATGCAAGTACACCCGAAAAGATCGTTGAAAGAATAAATACGATTCAGAATCTTCTTGATGAAGCGGGCTGTACCGAAACCGAAAATATCCTTGACGAATGGAACTACGTTCGAAGCTGGTTTGACGAAGATTGGGTATATTCTCTCAGAAAAATGAAAGAAATCAAGGGCGCAGCCTTTTATGCAAGTACAATGTGTATCTGCCAATATGAAAAAGCAGATATGCTTATGTATTACAGCGCGGCACCTCATATTATGAACGGAATGTTCCGTATGGATATTATGAGCGATTGTCTTAAAGGTTATTATCCGTTCAAAATGTTCAACGAGCTTTATAAGCTTGGAAACTGCGTAAATATTGACGAAAATAAAAATCCGATATATGCCTGTGCTGCAGTAAACGGAAACGAAGCGGCTCTTATGATATCAAATTACAGCGAAGACGATAATGCCGACTCGGTGGAGGTAAGTATAAATATTGATAATTTCGCTTCGAAAGAAGGTGTTACGGTCGAGTATTATCTGCTTGATGATACGCACGATATGAAGCTTTCGCGTAAAGAAAAATTCACCGGAGATTCATACTCTATTATACTTGATATCCCTCTTTACAGTACTTATCTTATAAAATTCAGAAAACAGGAATAATGTTGACTTTAGGAGTTATCTATGAATATAAACGTAAATTTTGATAATGTTGTCAGAAAAATCAAGCCGCAGCACTGTGTAAATAACGGACCTCTTGTAGGCATCGGCTCGCAGAAGAGAAGTAATTTCGAAACCTATAAAGCGGCAAGAATACCGTATGCGAGAACACACGATGCTTCGGAATGGATAGATTACGGCGGAGAATTTGTAGTCGATATTCATTCTATATTCCGCGATTTCGATGCAAACCCGTATGATCCTTCAAGCTATTCTTTCGCAGTAACCGACGTTTATGTACAGCGTGTACAAGAGGCGGGTACGGAAACCTTTTACCGTCTTGGAGAGCGAATAGAGCATCAGGTGATGAAGCACAGGACTATAGTACCGAAGGATTTTAAAAAATGGGCAGTAATATGTGAGCATATTATAAGACACTATAACTGCGGCTGGGCGAACGGTTTTTATTACGGCATTAAATATTGGGAGATATGGAACGAACCCGATCTCGATAAAGAAGACGTTCCGTCGCACCTCAGAAAGTGCTGGAGCGGAACGGACGCGCAGTTTTACGAGTTCTATGAAACCGCGGCTGTGCATCTGAAAAAATGCTTTCCCGATCTTATGATAGGCGGACCTGCCATAGCTCATAATACGGGCGCGTGGCTTGATAAATTCCTTAAGCATATGACCGAAAACGGTAAAAAAGTTCCGATAGACTTTTTCTCGTGGCATTGGTACGGAAGTAATCCGAAGAAGATCGTAGACCGAGCAAAAATAGTAAGAGAAAAGCTTGATAAAGCGGGATACGCCGATTCGGAAAGCCACCTTAACGAGTGGAACTACGTTAAGAGCTGGGGTGAAGATTGGATAAACAGTATTCTTACGATGATAAGTCTTAAGGGTGCGGCGTTTAATGTCGCTTGTATGTGCGAAGGTCAGAAGGCTGGCATAGATATGATGATGTATTACGATGCATCACCCTGCGCTATGAACGGTCTTTGGGATTTCTATACCTGGTATCCGATAAAGGGATATTATTCCATATACGCTTTTGCAGATATTTACGAGCTTGGAACAGAGGTAGAAACAACGAGTGACGATGACGATATCTACGTTGTTGGTGCTAAAAACGATGATGGCAAAAAAGCACTTATCATAAGCTATTATACCGATGAAGATGGCAAGGAAGATAAAACACTCACGATTGATCTTGACGGATATGACGGCGAAATAACCGAAATATATACAGTCGATGACGGTCACGACTATACTCTCACCGATACACAAAGCGACAATAGGTTGAATATAACTATGAAACCGAATACCTTCGTTGTTCTCAAAAACAAATAATCAACTTAAAAACAGAAAGGATGTTTAATAATGGAAAACAAAAAGCTTCTCAAATTTATGACGTTTAATCTTCGCGTTGACGTAACGGGTGACGGCATAAACTCGTTCACAAACCGTTTCGAAAGAGTACTTGATGTTATAAATAAGGAAAAACCCGACGTTATCGGATTTCAAGAAGTTATAGACAGTATGCGTACACGACTTCGCGAAAATCTCGACGGATATACCGTTCAAGGCTGCGGTCGCGATAAAAAATATCACGGTGAATCTATGCTCATAGCATACCGCACAAGCGACGTTGAACTTATATCACTTGATAATATATGGCTTTCTCCGACACCGAAGATTCCGGGATCGAATTTCGGCGGAGATCAGAGCTCTTGCCCCCGTATGCTTACCAGCGTGCTTCTCAAGCATAATGAAGTTGAAGAGCCTTTCAGATTTATAAACACGCATCTCGATCATCAGGGCGCGCAGGCACGCTATCTCGGAGCTATGGAAATAGTACAGCTCATTTCAGGATACAGCGAAAAATTTGTTATGACGGGTGATTTTAACGCACTTCCCGAAAGCCCCGAAATAAAGCTTATCACATCGGCTCTTGCATATCGCGGTGCATATGACTGTACGTCAGATCTCAGCGGAACCTTCCATAATTTCGGACGTATTGCAGATAATCCCGTAAAGATTGACTATATTTTCACAGATGCCTGTTGCGAGAAATCCTATGTCGTAGAGGATATTCCGGTAAACGGTCAATATTATTCCGACCACAATGCAGTTTGCGCACTTATTTCGCTTTAACTTGGAGATCAAAATGAAAAAATTCGTTGGATTTGAACACGGTATGGGAATAGGCGGATGGCTGACAAACTATAAACGTTTTAACGTACTCGAAGAGAACAGACGTCTTTGTCTTACCGTAGGTGATATGGAGCATTTCGCTACGTATATAACCGAAAATGATGTAAAATATATAGCAGATATCGGTATGGATCATATCAGACTCGGATTTGACCAGATAGTAGTCGAAGAGTCACCGTATAAATACCGCGAAGAAATATTCGGTCATATAGATAATTTCGTGTCGTGGTGCAAAAAATATAGTATCAATATCGTTCTTAATCTGCATAAAGCTATCGGAAATTACTGCGATATTAAAGAAGATCTCGAGCTTCTCGACAGCGAGGAGCTTCAAAACAGATTCATAGCACTTTGGATAGCCTTTGAGGAAAGATATGCAAACGAAAAGCAAATAGCATTCGAGCTTCTCAACGAGGTGAGAAACGTCGATCCCGAAAAATGGAATCTGCTCGCAGATAAAACCGTAACTGCAATACGAAAGATAAACAAAACGAGAAAGATAGTCCTCGGCTCGACCTGCTGGAACAGTCCGGATACCCTTAAACACCTTAGAATATACGACGACGAAAATATCATATATACCTTCCATATTTACTCGCCCTTTGAATTTACCCATCAGAGAGGTGTTTTGCAGGCAGGGCCGCTGTATTACAACCGCGTAATGCCTTATCCGTGCGATGACATAGATCGTTACAGAGATTACCACCGTACTGTAAGCAATAATCCTTGTGCTTACAGTAATTTCGAGCGTATGGATATCTCTGTCATAAGACATTTTCTGCAGAGTGCTGTAGATTTTGCAGCTCAGCATCCCGATAAGATACTTTGGTGCGGAGAATTCGGGACCATCCGCCACGCTAAAATGGAATGGCGCGAAAATTGGATGCGCGACGTAATAACTGTCCTAAAAGAAAACGATATTCCTTACTGCGTATGGAATTACCTCAGCACGCCGAATGACGGTAACCGTTTCAGCCTTGTTGACGATGATAACCGCAAGATACTCAGCAGGGAAATGGCAAAAATAATAAAAGGAAATATATAAATAATACCGCCGAAAGTGTCTGAACGGTTACTTTCGGCGGTAATTTTATTTAATTTTTTATAACGCAAACAGCAGGCTTGTCTTTGTCATTGAGTGGTTTAAGCCATCCAATATCAAACAGGGCGTTTACCAGGTTTTCAATGGAATTAAATCTGTAAACAAATGCTCCGACGTACTCGGCTGTCTTGCGGATATTGGCGGGAGCAAAATCCGCGGTTATATTTGCCGCAACTTCCGATGTTTTCTGATTAAGCTCCGATACAATATCCGTACACTCTGTAAGAATATCTCTAAGCTCGGTATATTCTTCATATGTCCAAACCGCAAAATTGGCTTTTCCGCCTTTTGCATATCCGAGATCATCAAGAATTTTCTGCCAATCACTTGACAAAGATTCAAAAAAACCAAGTGCTGTATTAACAACGGAATCGGTCATTTGATATTCAAAATGCTGTGCATTAAGTGTCTGTCTGAAGTTCATCGCAATTACACTGCCGCAATTATCACTTGAATGACAACCGTTATATATACCTTGGATACCGTGCGGAAGATCATCGTCCATAGAAGTTGATGTCTCAAAGCTTCTTCCCCATATGATACCGCGTCCTCCGTCTTTAAGAATGGAATACGGACCGTCATCGGGCAGTTCGGAATATTTCTTTTCAAGCGCGTGTTCGGTATTAATCAGCGAATAATGCAGACAAAGTAAAATTTTC
Source organism: Oscillospiraceae bacterium (assembly GCA_015064255.1). Lineage (GTDB taxonomy): Bacteria > Bacillota > Clostridia > Oscillospirales > CAG-272 > SIG672. The sequence goes on along the minus strand of SVSP01000009.1, from coordinate 11,659 downwards.
TGCCAACGCGCAAGATTTTGATTTTCAAATCTACTGCCGAAGCGTGAATCAAATTTGTCAATAGCATCTGTAAATCTCTTTGCCGCATTTTTCGTAAGTACGCTTAACTTTTCATCGATCGCTTTACTACAGTCAAGCGTAAAAATCGGAATGTTAGTCTGATATTTTCCGCCTTTGTAAGTCATATATCCGCGGTCAATAAGTAAGCTGATCTCGTCTTCAAGGTAGGGAAGCGCGACACCAAGCTCAATACTTATCTCCTGAATAGTAACGGGAGTGTAATATGCCGCGAGCAGAATGTTTCCTTTAATTTTTCTTCTCTGAAAATCGCGGTATTCGAGATCGTCTCCCGATTTTGTTCCCCAAAAATCAATTTCAAAGCTGCTGGGGCGATAGCTTTTTTCACCGTATAATCTTTCCATATCCATACCCTCTCTGATAATTTTTCTGGCGCGGAATAAATAATATTTTACCATTTCCGTGCTGATATTTAGTTTTTGTGATATTTCAGAGCAGGAGAAATTTTCGATATAGTATAAAACCGTAGTATCACGGTATTGTTTTGACAGTAATGACAGCTCTCGGCGAAGAAGATTAAGCTCTTCTTTTTTTACGATGTCTTCTAAAGCAGATTCAGACTCGTCGGCAAGATTTTTATCAAGCTCAGCTGTGCGGCTTGCGTTTCTTGCTTTTTTGCGGAGATAGTCCATATAAGTATTCTCCGCAATTTTCCATATAAAGCCGTAAAAACGCTCTTCATCCTTTAAATTTTGTGCTGATCTGATAATTTCGTATAGAATATCGCTTGCAAGACATTCGGCTTCGGTAACGTTTTCGAGTCTTGTCAGAGCAAATCCGAATATCGACTTCATATTCTTACATATCAGCTTGTCAAATTTTATACTATCCATTTCTTCCTCCGTTTTCCGTTTCAAGGCGCCTTCGTATATATAGTCGTATGAAAGATAAAACGGTTAATGTGTTTTATAAATTTTTTAAGGAGTACAGATCTTTTGACTGTACTCCTTTTGCGGCATTTAAATTATTTAAGGAATCCTTCGATAATTTTTCTTTCGGCTTCTTCCTCGGTAAGTCCGAGAGAGCAGAGCTTGATTATCTGTTCACCGGCTATCTTTCCGATAGCAGCTTCGTGAATAAGAGAGGCATCCTTTGACTCTGCCGTAAGCGAGGGGGTCGCGTCAACTCTGCCGTTTTCCGAAAGAATGGCATCACATTCGGAATGACCTGTGCAACGTGTACGTCCGATGATTTTTGAGGAGTACCCTTGATAAGAATTACCTTTTGCAACAGAGCGCGAAATAATGTCAACTCCGCTGTCTTCTCCGTTTAGTTCGACTTCAAAATCGGTGATAGCTTTTTCATCCTTGTCGGTCATTATTCTTTCGCGAACGAGCATTTTTGCCTTTGAAGCGAGCTTTGCTATAGTCTTTCTGTCAGAATAGTCAACTCCGCCTATCTGAAGAGTGTCAAGGATAATTGAAGCGCCTTCTTCAAGCTCTATTTCGGTAACGGGGTCTATCTTGCGTGCGCCATCACCGTTTCCTTCGCCGATATGCTTTTCAATATAGGTTACTTTGGAGTATTTTCCAAGGAAGAATCTGTGTATTCCATTGTGGAGCGATTCTTCTTCGCCGTCAGTATGGACTGCACATCCTGCAACTATCGTAACGTCCGAATTCTCGCCGATGTAGAAATCATTATATACAAGGTCGTTTACTCCGGATTTTGTAAGACACGCGGGAATATATACAGTTTCGCCTTTCGTATTGGGCTTTACTTTTATTTCTATACCCGATCGGTCAAAAAGCGGTTCAATACTTACGTTTTTGGTAGATCTTCTACCGACGCATTCTCCGTCCTCGCGGATATTGTACGATGCTTTCTCAAGATTTCCGTAATCGGTGATGATCTTGAGCATTTTTTCTGTAATATTATTCATATTATTTGCTCACCGTCCTTCCTTTGGGGCAATCGCAGCCGGATGTGTTTTCCATTCGCAGAAGCGGTAAAATTTCATCGGGAGTACCCACTGCCTCAATCTTTCCGCCTGCCACAAGAACGATCTCGTCTGCAGTTTCGAGAAGACGCTCCTGATGAGAAATAATGATCTGTGAGCATTTTTTGTTGCTTCTGAGCCCGTCAAGAACACCGATAAGCTCTCTGAAGCTCCAGATGTCTATTCCTGCCTCGGGCTCGTCAAATATGCTGAGATATGTTTTGTCACCGCGTGCGAGCACGGTGGCGATCTCGATTCTCTTCATTTCGCCGCCCGAAAGACTCTTGTTAAGCTCGCGGTTTATATAATCGTGAGCGCAGAGTCCGACGGTACCGAGAAGTTCTTTGCACTCGTCAAGCGAAAGCTCACGGCCTGCGGCAAGATTTAAAATATCGCGTACGGTAAAGCCTTTAAAGGTTACGGGTATCTGAAATCCGTAGCTGATACCGCAGTTTGCTCTTTCGCTGACAGAGAGGTCGGTTATATCCTGACCGTTAAATATGATCTGTCCCGAGCTTGCGCGCTGTATTCCGATTATTAACTTGGCAAGTGTGGTTTTTCCACCTCCGTTTGGTCCTGTTATTGCTATCATTTTTCCGTCGGGAATAGTAAGAGTTATATTATCTGTTATGTTTTTCCCGTCGGGTAACGTAAAAGTAATATTTTTAAGTTCAAGCATTTTTACTGTCCTTTCTTAAATGTTTATTTTTCTTTTTTTAGTGTGCGCATAGCGTTGAGCACAGCAAGAATAAGTATTCCCACGTCCGCAAAAATCGCTATCCACATATTTGCAAATCCGAGAGCACCGAGAATAAGAACGATACCCTTGGAAGAAAGTGCAAAAATAATATTCTGATGCACGATACGCATAGTTTTTTTCGATATTTTGATAGCTTTCAAGACAGATGAAACTCTGTCGTTTATAATAACAACGTCCGCAGCTTCAAGCGCGATATCGCTGCCCGATTTTTTCATAGCTATCGAAACGTCTGCTGCTGTCATAACGGGAGCATCGTTTATTCCATCGCCTACAAAAGCAACGTAGGATTTCTTTACTTTACTTTCGGAAATCTTTTCAAACTCATAAACCTTGTCGGCAGGGAGCAGAGAAGCGCGTATCTCGTCGATACCGAGCTCAGCTCCTACCTTTTCGGCAATTTCTTTTGAATCACCCGTGAGCATTACCGTTTTCTTGATGCCGAATTTTTTAGCTGCTGAAATGCTTGCAAAAGCATCCTCTTTAACCTTATCCGAAAGAAGAATGTATCCGAGATACTCACGCTCTCTTGCAACGTGTACAGCGGTAAGCTCTACCGCAGGCGTCTTAACGGAATGCTCCTCCATAAATTTAGAGTTGCCTACGAGCAAATTTTTGCCGTCTATTACGGCGGAAATTCCCATGCCTGCAATCTCGTTTACCGACGAAACACGCGCTTTGTCGAGCGTATTTTCGCACGAGGCAACTATCGAAAGTGCCACAGGGTGATTTGAATAGCTCTCGGCAAGTGCTGTAAGCTCAAGAAGCTCGGATTTATCCATCTTTTCAGAGTAAATTTCGCTGACCTCAAAAGTACCTTCGGTAAGAGTACCTGTTTTGTCAAATACCAAAATATCGCTCTTTGAAAGTATTTCAATGTAGCTTGAGCTTTTAAAGAGTATTCCGTTTTTTGAAGCTCCGCCGATACCACCGAAGAAGGAAAGCGGAACAGAGATAACAAGAGCACACGGACAGGAAACTACGAGGAAAATAAGGGCTCGGGTAAGCCAATCGGAGAAATCGGCAGAGAAGAGCAGGGGCGGAAGAATTGCAAGCGCAAGTGCAGATATTACCACGCAGGGTGTATAATAACGCGCAAACTTGGTAATAAAATTCTCGACAGTTGCTTTCTTCGTAGAAGATTCCTCGATGAGTGTAATTATTTTTGATATGGTGCTTTCACCGTATGAAGAACTTACCTGCACCTTCAAAAGACCGTTTAAATTAAGAGAACCGCTGATAACGCTATCCCCTTCGAAATAGGAGCGCGGAAAGGATTCGCCGGTAAGCGCCGACGTGTCGATGTCGCTTCGGCCTTCAATTATCTTTCCGTCAAGCGGGATGCGCTCACCCGGACGTATGACGATTGTTTCACCTTCAAATATTTCTTCGGGAGAAAGATAAATTTCCTCTCCGTTTCGTATAACGGATACGGTGTCGGGGCAAAGATTTGCAAGCTCGCTGATAGATTTTCTGCTTTTGCCGACTGCAACAGCCTGAAAAAGCTCTCCGACCTGATAAAGAATTATTACAAGCACGGCTTCCGGATACTCGTTTATAAAAAACGCTCCGACAGATGCTATCATCATAAGGAAATTCTCGTCGAAAATTTCTCCGTGGAATATGTTTCTTATTGATTTTATTATTATGTCGTAAGAAATAACTGCATACGGCAGGAGAAACGCGATTAACTTGAACGGCTCTTCAAACGGGATTACTGCCGCACCGATAAGTAAGACAGCCGAGATTATTATGCGAAAGAGTATTTTTCTTTGCTTTCTTGTCATAATATCCTCATAAAATTACGCGGCAGTCAGAATCGACCTTGCGGCATATTTTTGCTGCCTGTTTAACTATCTTTTCAAGCTCTTTTTCCTCTGCTTCGATTACGAGCTTCTGCATTATGAAGCTTACGCTTGCCGAAACGACTCCTTCGATTTTTTTGATTCTTTCTTCCATCTTGGCAGCACAGTTTGCGCAGTCTAGATTTTCAAGCTTATATGACTTTTTAACTATCATTTTTCCGATTCCTTTAAAATAATTTTTTATTAAATTTCTTTGATGTGTTCGTAGCCTTGCTCTATGATCGTCCGAACGTGTCGGTCTGCAAGAAAATATACGTTTGTCTTTCCGTCGCGGCGGCTGTCAACAAGATGGGCATCTTTAAGTATCTTAAGCTGATGAGAAACTGCAGATTGCTCCATTTCGAGAAGCTGTGATATTGCAAAAACACAGAGCTCGGTTTCGGAAAGTGCATACAGTATCCGTATTCTTGAACGTTCGCCGAATACTTTAAATAGTTCGCAGAGATATTTGAGATCATCTTCGGTCGGAAGCTGTTCCTTGCCTTTGCGAAGCTCCTCGCTGTGATCGTGTACGTGTTCTGCCATATGTGAATTTCCTTTCATATGAATTTACATTCATATGATAACATATTCATATATGTTTGTCAAGTAAAATTTCAAAAAATGTTTGATTTTTTTGAAGTAGTGTGTTATACTTACCTTATAAAGATAAAAGGAATAAGCGTATGAATAAATATTTGCGTATTTTATCGTTTTTCTTGTATATACTTGCCTTGTTTTTTCTGACAGTATATTTTATATCGGAGGTATCTCCTTATGCACGTCTGATAATTCTTATACTTTCCTGTACTTTGGGATATTTGGCAAGTCTTATATGTGCGAAAACACTTATCAAGTGTAACGGTCAAAGACTTATGAAAATTACATTTTTTGTGTTTTTCCTTCTGTACATAGTGTTTCTTATCACTCTTGTCCTTTTTGACGGTTATTTTGGCAGAGCAGGGGTTGAAAATATTCCCAATTGGACGAAAGATGCGTTCAAAGAATATTTTAGCACTTCCGTGAATCTTATACCGTTAAGAACGGTCTTTGAGTTTCTAACGGGCGTGTTTTCAGGGGTTGTCTCACCGATAGTATTTGCAGTAAACATATTCGGAAATCTCGCTGCTTTTGCACCGTTTGCCTTTTTCCTGCCTTTGATTTTTGATAAGCAAAAATCATTCGGACTCTTCTTGTTTTCGATGATAGCTATAGTTTTGTCGGCTGAAATTCTGCAGCTGCTTCTTCTGACAGGCGCATTTGATATTGATGATTTGATTTTGAACGTCGTCGGAGCTTGTATGCTTTACCGATTATTTAAGATCAGATCAATAGATAAAATAATAAAAACAATTACGTTTACCTAAGAAATATTTTAACAGAGAAAGGAATTTGTTATGAAAACTTACAGAAACCCGCTTCCTCAGCACGCAGCAGATCCGTGGGTAATACTTGACGGAGATACTTATTATTACTGTTACAGTATAGGTAACGGCGTTGCGGTTACAAAAAGTGACAGCCTTGCAGATATCTCGCGCAAGGAAGGTGCAGTATCGTACCGCGCACCCGAAGACGGAATGTACTCAAAAGAATATTGGGCACCCGAGCTTCATAAGATAAACGGATGGTGGTATATTTACGTTGCGGCAGACGACGGACGTAACGAAACCCACAGAATGTATTGTCTCAAAGCCAAAACAGACGACCCTACGGGCGAATACGAGATGCTCGGTAAAATATCGGACGATACGAACAAATGGGCAATAGACGGAACTGTATTTAACTGCGACGGTGAGCACTATTTCATATGGTCAGGCTGGAAAGGCGACGAAAACGTTGCACAGATTCTTTATATTGCTCATATGAGCGACCCCGTAACCATAGATACAAAGCGTATACTCCTTTCATATCCCGAGTACGAATGGGAAAAGAGATGCTGTACAAACGGTCTTCCCACAATAAACGAAGGTCCGGTAATTCTTAAGAGAAACGGAAGAACCTTCCTTGTTTATTCCGCGTCGGGAAGCTGGTCTGATGAATATTGCCTCGGTCTTATGGAATTTATTGGTAATGATCCTATGGATATAAATTCTTGGAAGAAGTACGATTATCCCGTATTTGAAAAGAACGAATACTGCTATGGACCCGGACACTGCTCCTTTACAACATCGAAAGACGGCAGCGAAGATTATATGATTTTCCACGGAAATCCCGTATCGGGTACAGGCTGGGGTGGACGCAGACTTTTCATTCAGCACGTAACGTGGGAAAACGGAATTCCGAATTTCGGCGCGCCTACCTCCCCCGATGAAGAACTTACAGTTCTTGACTAACTAATATTTTAAAAGCTCGGTGAAATGCCGAGCTTTTTTGTATCTGTCTCTGATTCAACCATCGGTAGAATGATTAGAAATCCATCAAATCAGTATTGACATAAAGTGATTAGATATGTATAATATCAGTGTGATCACACAGAAGAACGATGTAGTTTAAAGGAGATTAAAATGACATATCTTGAAACTTATAAAGCTATCGCAAGTATTACAAAAGAAAAGTGCATTGAATGTAAAAACAGGCTGGATATGATTCCGAAGGAAAACTCTACGGAGAGAAAAGCTGTTCAGCTTGAATACGGTATATATAATTTTTGCTCAAATGCAGGACTGCTCTACGGCTCCGACAGCTCTAAAATAGAAGAGTGCTTGAAAAAGAGAAATGTATTTATCAGAAGGGAAATACACAAATATCCAAAACTCAGTACACTTTATCAAAGTATCAGCGAAGAAGAAAAAATGCGCTTTGTTTCTGCACTGCAAGCCGAAATATTTATCCGCGATCAGTGGCTTGGTGCGCAGTATGCCGAGCTGTCGAAATCCGAGGCATCGGGCGATTTTGAAAAGGCTTTTGAGCTGAAGATCAAAATCGGCGCCTCTGAAAATATGTTTGCGGTATGGGAAAAATGGCGCATAGAGAACAACGTATATCCGAATATGTTTAACGAGGTGATAAAATGAATACGTCGGAATTTTATATGACGGCAATCAATATGGTAAATGAGGAAACTCTGAGGCTTGATAACTTTTGTGATACGCTTGATAAAGATGCAGATGAAAAGAAAAAACAGATCGTAGAATACAAACGCGCAAAATACAGATATGCGGGTATAACGAACGTTTGGTGCGTTTTGCGTTTAAATTACAGAAACCGCGCTACAAATGCACGTACGAATTATCTTGCGCCAAAGATAAACGAGATATTTACAAGTAACGAAAGGTATTTCGGGCTTTATATGAGTGCTCCCGATGATAAAAAGGCGGACTATGCGCTCTACTTTGGCGTGAAAGCGTTTGCAGAGGATAAGCTTCAAAGTCTTGAAAACGAATTATCGCTTTCTACAGACTGGGAAAAAGTCGAGCTTGAAGAGCGTATAGACGGAATAAAATTTGCAATATCATGCCTTAACACGGCGTGGCAAAGCGAAGGGGGAGTGATACTATGAAAGAAAAGCTTGAGCTTTTAAAGCTTCTTGCCGACGAAACAAGGCTTGATATTCTTAATATCCTGCTGAAAGAGGATTCATACGTTGAAAAGATATCGTGTGAGCTTTCTCTTACGCCCGCGACAATATGTTATCATTTGAAAAAGCTTGAATCCTCGGGTATAGTAAACTGCTCGCGCTCTCAGTTCTATATAATATATTCACTTAACCGTGATATATTTGATAAACCGCTTTATGAGCTTATACAAAAGGACGATCCGATCATAGATAAGGAGGAAAAATATAAAAAAGAGGTGATCTCTCACTTTTTCAAATACGGTAAGCTTGTGCAGCTTCCCACTCAAAGAAAAAAGAGAGAGATAATTCTTCGCGAGATCGCACTAAAGTTTGAAAAAGACCGTGAATACGGGGAAAAAGAGGTAAATGAGATAATTCATATCTTTCACGAGGATCATTGTACCATTCGCCGCGAGATGATAGCCTTCGGTATTCTGACGCGTGAAAAAGAAACGTACCGATTGATATAACAAAATGAAAAAGATAATTATATCTCAAAAAATAAAGGATTACAGAAGAAAGAATTCTCTGACGCAGGAGGATTTCGGTAAGCTGATAGGAGTTTCTGCTCAAGCGATATCAAAATGGGAGAGATGCGAATGTTATCCCGATATCATTTTTCTTCCAGATATCGCCGAGCTTCTTTCCTGCAGTATAAACGATTTTTTCGTCAGCGATGATTTTTCTTAACCTATAGTAAAGATTTTCTATTTTTTTGAATTCTTGCTTTGATTGCTTTCGGGATTCAGCTTTTCACGTATTATCTGACGCTTAAGCGCTTTCCACGAAAACGGTTTCATAGGATAGAGATAGCTTGTCTTTTTTGTAACCGTGTGATTTTTTATTATCATAATAAGACTTGCGGATATACCGATAATAAATCCGGGCGTGTCAAACAGCTCGATACAAGCTATAGTAAGAACGCGGCAGAATTTGAATGCGTATCCAAGCTCAAAAGAAGGCTGCGTAAAGTTTGATATTGCGACTATCGACATATAAAGCACGACCTCGGGTGTAAGCCAGCCCGCATTGACCGAAAAATCTCCGATAATAAGACCCGCTACAATACCGATAGAGCCGTTCATCATTGTAGGTGTGTTTATCGAAGCAAGCTTTATTGCATCGAGAATCAGCTCAATAAATATTATTTGCGCAAATATCGGGAGTGCCTCTTTGGACGGTAAAATAAATTCAAGATATTTCGGTACTATTTCGGGATTTTTTACACACAAATACCATAGAGGTGTCAAAAATAGTGACGTGAAAAATATAGCCATACGCAAAAGCCGAAAATACGTGCCGATAGACGGCGGAAAGTAAAAATCATCGCTCTCTTGCAAGAAATCAATCAGAGAAGAGGGAAGTATCATAGCCATCGGAGAGTTCTCACAGAGTATTATAACGCTCCCTTCAAGCAGCATAGCGGAAGCCGCATCGGGACGTTCGGTGAAGCGGAATTTAGGAAAAGGATTGTACCATTTCGCTCCCGTAAGACACTCTGCAAGGGATTCCTGTCCCATAGACAAGGCATCGACTCTTATTTCGCCTATTTTGCGCTCGATATCACGGACAAAGCTTTCACTTGCGCGACCTTTGATATAACATAACTGAAGCGCGGTAGGTGCGAAATCTCCTACTGTAAAGCGCTTCATTACAAGCTCTTTGGTTTTAAGACGCTTTCGAAGGAGCGCTGTGTTTTCTTTAAGATTTTCGAGAAATCCCTCTCGGGGTCCGCGAAGTACGTGGTCGTTTTCAGGCTCGGAAAGCGATCTTGTTGGAATACTTTTTGTGTCGCTTACTATGACTTTGTCATATCCATCGACTATAAGCAGGGAATCCCCCGAAAAAAGATCCTGCGCCATTTGACTTACATCGTCTGACACTTTAGTAGAAGCGACGTGAGCAAAACGTTTTGCAAAATCTTCGGCGTTTTCCTCGTAGTTTGCACTCAGATACCCGTCGATAAGTTGTTCTGCGAGCATATCGTTGGTGAGGCAGAAAAGATAATAATAATATGCCTTTTTGCCGCCTATTTCAAGCTCGCGCTTTACTACGTCATAAGCTACACCGTATCCGATAGCCTCTTCGACAGCAGATATATTTTCTGAAAAAATATTTGAAATTTTTATCATATACGCTCCCTTTGTCATTGTTATGATAAATTATAGCCATAAAAAGTGAGTTGTTTACAAAATATATATTTAAAATTGTGCTTTTTGTGATATAATCTGTTTAAGTAAAAAATCGGAGACGTCTTATGAATAAAAAAATTCTTATAGGAATCGAAAAAACCTTGCTTATTATCGTACTTCTTGTTGCCGCGGCAGTTCTTGTTATACTTACTTATCGCGGAAATTATGATATTAACGCAAAGTTTGTTTATACCGTTATGGATGACGGCGCTATAATGATAGACGGTTATACGGGAGATACACCCGAACTTACGATTCCGGACGAAATCGACGGATATACGGTAAAATATATCGGAAAAGAAGCCTTTGCCAACGATACTGTACTGAAAAAGGTTACCATTCCCGATAGTGTGGAAATTATATACGATTACGCTTTCAGTGCTTGCGTGAATTTAAAGACAGTAAAATTATCGGGAAATTTAAAAGAAATAGGTTTGGGAGCATTTTTCGATTGCAGTTCACTTAAAACCGCAGAGCTTCCCAACAGACTTGAAAAGATAGACGTTTCGGCTTTTGAAAACTGTAAGCTTCTGAAAAGTCTTAAAATCCCTCAAAGCTGCGCAGAAATCGGAACAGATGCTTTTTTAGGCTGTGAAAATCTTATTCTCGATTGCAGCGAAAACAATCTTGCACAGGAAATTGCAAAGAAATACAATATTCCGACCGATTTTTCCGAAAGCTCGGAAAGTACGATGATAAAAGCAGGTATCCTTATAGCAGTTGCTGTAATTTGCGTATTTGTTTTACCGCCCGTTATTAAAAAGATTATCATATCTGCAAAAAATAAGAATAACGTGAAAAAATCCGAAACAAAAAACTGATATTAAACAGAGCTGAGTTATTTCTGCTCTGTTTTTATATATCAATAAAAGAAATTAAGATAAATTTTATAAATAAAATGCTTTTTTCGCTTGACAAACACAGGAAAGTGTGGTATCATTAGGCTTGTTGATTGCGGAATATGTTGAAGAGTAAGTTTTAACTGAAAAAGTAGACACCGCCTCGGAGAGCTGCTTCGTGTAAAAATTAACAGCAAAATCTTACTTGCGGGCGTGTGCAGAAAAATTCCGCCACTTCCGCTCAAATTCATTCGCGGGCGTGTGCAGAAAAATTCCGCCACTTCCGCTCAAATTTATTCGCGGGCGTGGCGGAATTGGCAGACGCGTAAGATTCAGGTTTTTACACCATTTTTGACGAGTTCCCGAACCGCCGAAATATCCCGAAAAGACTGGCATTCTCAGCAGAAAAGCGGTGTGCGGTTGGCACGTAAGATTCAGGTATTCATTCTAAGAG
>SVSP01000008.1 GCA_015064255.1 Oscillospiraceae bacterium | reverse complement strand
GATAATATTTGTCTGTCTTGTGTTTTCCCGAATTGTTCGAGGAAAAGGTTACGGGAATGAAATACTTTTCGGGGTGCTCTTCCCTGTCCTTTATATAGGTATCAAGGTCTTTTCGCAGGACGGTGTAACGGCGGGTTTTCTTGCCGGTGTCCTTGCAGGGGATCATTCCGTTTTGGAGCATCCACGCACATTTGCGTTTGCTGATATGTAAGATCTTGCAGATCTGTTCGGTGGAGAGCTTTTCGCCTTTCTTTGCTTTATTCGTCACGGCTTATCCTCTCCCGCTGACGTCTTTGCCATGCAGTCTCGTCGTCGGTGGTGGCGGCGAGGTAATCGATAAAGTCGGCTTTGCTGATCAGCCGCTTGCCTCGGTAGGCATATGCGATGAGCTTGCCCTCGTTGATTGCCGCGTGGATGCTGTTCTTGCTCACGTGGATCAGCCTTGACGCCTCGAGTGCGGTGATCACATCGGGGCATTTACGGAGGAGGTGCTCCAGCCCTTTTATCTTTTCTTCGGTTGTCATCGCGTGACTCCTTTCTGTTTTGTCAGCACAAGGATATCACAAAGATTCGATAAGTCCAGAGAGAATCGACGAGAAAATAAAAAATAGCGGCAACCGTTTCAATTGCCGCTATAAAAACAAATTATTGGATTGGGGATAGATATGTAATAGGATTTTGTGCTGACTGGTTTACCTTTAAACCTGCGATCGATTTGTGAAGGTATGCTTTTCCTTCTTCGTCAAGGTTTTTATAGTCTTTACAAACAAAATATATTCGGTTTTTGAGTCTTTCAAATGTTTCATCATCCATCAAATCATGCTGTGGAAGATCAATTTTCTCATAAACATAATGCCATTCGTCCGGTTTATATACACCAACGATCAATCCATTATATACAGCAAAGACATATTTCACTCCCCGCGTCTTAATGGATTTAATTGATGCGTTCCACATTCCGCGGACTGAATCGTATATTTCGTGATCTGACATTCCTCTTCGATAAAGTTTATTGATCTTTATCACGAGGATGCTATGTTTTATATCTTCCGGTTGCAACAGTTCTGCCCCATACATTAGTTCAAATTCTTCAACAGTAAGACTTTCGTGAACGTGATGCCCTGCTACAATGTTAGTAAGCAATCCGCCGGATACTGCATTTATTAAATTAATTAAAGTTGCTTCGGATGCAAATGCCTCTGATTCGGTCAATCCCCAATTTACAATAAGTCTTTTAACTTCAAAACCGTCTTTTTCAATATCACTGATTCTCTTTAGTTTTTCTTTTTCGGATCTTGGAGATTTACTACTTTCAATCTCATGCGAAAAGACTCTATTACCAATACCCTTACCAATATAAAACACATCATTTGATCTGGGATCAATCAGCGCATAAACATAAAAACCATTCAGGGCAGATAAAGCTTTTTCAGAAAACTCGTTGATTTTCGTTGTGTTTTCCGACGATAACAGAGATATCATTCTCTTTATTATCGGAATTACCTCGCCTTTTCTAAGTCTACGTTCAAAGCTTCCGTTGGAAAAATGATCTTCACGCAAAAGCATAGTTATGAGAGCGCAACACAGATCATAATTTGCGGTACTCAATCGCTGAAGTTCGGTATCACAGTCTACGGGCTGTGTTGTCATATATTCAAAATAGTTATTCTTTAACGCGTTGCATTTCTCGAGAGCTTCGTAAAACACGTCTGCGCTTGCCGTTTCATCGAAGCACAAATCTTTTAAAATTGATATCGTTTGCGAATTTAACATTACCATTCCTCCTTGAATCAATTACATACAAAAGTATTTTATCACAAATCCGCCATATATTCAAGACTTCTGTGCTACTACTATTGAAATATTCAAGATTATTTGCTATAATATTCTCAAAGATATGCGGTAATCAATAGTGACCGCTCGTCCCTCGGGCCTTGAGAAAGCCGTGCATTTTTCTCGGAAGGGGCAATAAAGCGGTCACGAGTTCGGTAAAATTTGCGGAAATTAGGGACAGTGAGAGACAGAGCGAGCCCGCTTTACAGCTGCTCGAAATCAGTTTGTGCGCAAGCACACGTGGGTTCGAATCCCACTCTCTCCGCCAAATGCGGTTAAGAACCGCGAAAAGAAGCCGCAGAACATAGGTGTTCTGCGGCTTTTTCACTCTAACGAAAGGAGGATTTTCTGATGAACAAATTGAAATGGTATCAGAAATTATTGATTGGTTTATTGGTTGTTCTATTATCTCCGTTGATTCTTATATGTCTGATCTCTGCGGGAATTTGTGCTCTTGTCCAAATACCGAAAAGCAAAAAAGAATATAAAAAATCTCGGTATTATTTGGATTTTAAGCAAAAGTTTATGACGGATCTGCTGTATTCACCCGAATATCGTTTTTACAATTCTGCAGTTCATCGTAATCTTCCGATTCAATACATCAAGCAAGAATCAAACGGATTTGAATATTTTATTTTTGACGGCACATTATATCTTTTTCCCGATTTTGAGCAAATAGATTATGATACCGAAAAAAGAAAGTGGCAAGTAGATCGCGACGGTGATTGGAGTGGATTTGAAGAAGCTCACAAGAATCTTCTTGCAAAGCTCGATAAAGAACCCGACCTTCCCATTAAACTTTTGATTGAAAGAAAAATGTTTCCTTTGGCAAACTTAAACGATATTGATATTCCCGAGGTTATCTATATAACATGGGATTATGATGAGGCATTTGAAAACGAAGACTCTCCGCCCGAAATGATCATTCCGCAAAACACAAAAGAGCTTTATGAAATGATGTTACAAACACCTGACCTCTGCGGTCATTTTGAACTCTTATCGGAAGGCGGAAACATCATTTGGAATTTATATGATGATATCCGTATTGAGATTGGCGTTGACCCCCATGACTGTTATTTGGGTGTTTCAAAAATGTTTTTCGGCAAGGTCGAAAGCGTGTTGACTCATTGGCATCCTACTGCATTTGAAATTTACAACGAAGTTCGTAAAATCGGAAAACGAGGAAACGTGATGATCATACGAACATTTGCAAGCGGCGGAGGCGTCCTATACATCGGCAATAAAGAAGATTGCCCCTATCAAAAAAGCAAACGATTTTTATTTGGCAAACTATATTGCTTGGAAGCAAAATGATTGATACGCCCGAAGCGTGATCTTCGGGCTTTGTCATTTTTTAGCTATTGATTACTATAAGCGCTTTACTCAACACAAGAATACTCGTAAAAAACACGAAGTCCGAAGAATACAATTACTTTTTATTCTTTTTACCGCGCTTCAGATAGTCCGCATTGATATCATCGCTCCAATCCGCGCCGAGAGGCGCGCTTGCTCTGACGTTGCAAACGGCTTTCGCAACCGACTCATAGAGAATCTGTGTACCCTTTTCGTCGGCATTATAGTTCACGGCTCTATCACGGCTGATACCGTAACGCGCGGCGGTTTCAACAGCATCAATGTTCGCGCCGATAAACAAGAACTCCCATCCGTATTTCTCCTTCTGACGCTCGATCATCTTCTTGACCTTCTCACTCGTGTAACGGTGGCTTGCGTTCTCCTGCCCGTCGGTCGTGATAACGAACATCGTATGCTCCGGCACATCCTCATTTCGGGCATACTTATGAATGTTTCCAATATGGTGAATTGCGCCGCCGATGGCATCAATCAGAGCTGTGCATCCGCGCACGGTGTAGTCTTTGTCAATCATCTTGGGAATGTCACCGAGCTTCACACGGTCATGCAAAACCTCGCTCTCGTCATCGAAAAGCACTGTGGAAACATAGCAACCGCCATCCTGCTTCTTCTGCTTTTCAATCATCGCGTTGAAGCCGCCGATGGTATCGCTTTCGAGTCCTGCCATAGATCCGCTTCTGTCCAAAATAAATACGAGTTCAGTAATGTTGTTTTTCATAATAGAAAACCTCCCTTTCATTTGATGTCTATATTGTACATCATTAAAAGAGAGGTTTGGTCGCTTTGCAGGCGACAAATTATTTATTCAAGCCTATGCCCACTCGGTTTCCTTAAATCCAACCAGCACGAAATCCTCGCCTATAAGCAACGGGCGCTTTATGAGCATTCCGTCACTCGCGAGAAGCGTCAGCATTTCGTCCTCGCTCATGTTGGGAAGCTTGTTTTTAAGATCAAGAGATTTGTATAAGAGTCCACTTGTGTTAAAGAATTTTTTAAGAGGCAAACCGCTTTTCTTGTGCCATTCTGTCAACTCATCGAGCGTAGGATTGTCGAACTTAATATCTCTCAATTCATATTCGATCTTGTTATCATCAAGACACTTTTTTGCCTTTTGGCAAGTGGTACATTTTGGGTAACAAATAAATTTAACCATCATTTCACGCTCCAAGTAGGCTCTGATCAAACGCGAACAGAGCCTCGTTTATTTCAAAAATATTGTAATTGCCTTTGCTGATAAAGTATTCGATGATAATATCGAACTTATTGCTATGAGATAGCGCAAATCCTGCCTTGCGGAGGATATCTTCGGTTTCTGAAAGAGAAAGCTCCAAGGATATCGCAAATGCGAGTGCGGTAGGTTTGCTCGGCTTGTAATGGATGTCACTGCGGATTTTGGAGAACAGCTTGCGGTCAATATTCGCCTTTTTGTAGCACTCGGCATCGGTCATACCTTTTTCGTCGATCTTGCGAAGAAGCATTTGCGAAAAGCTTTCGTCGATCTGCTTTAACTTCGTATCCAAGTCATCCTCGAGAGGCATAGCCTTTGAGTCGCACATTTCAAGGAAATCTTCATCGGATTTCTTTCGTCTTTTGCGCGGAGCCATTGACGCAAGAGCGTTCACTCGGGTACGCGCACGGCTGTAATCGGTATGCTCGTCCGCATAGTTATCGTCAATGTATTCGGCAATGTCCGAGAACAGCTTCTCGCTGATTTTATATGCAGCCTTATCGAATATGACAATATAGACGGTCATTTCGTTTTCAAGAAGAAAGTCGCTGATAACGTCGATAGCAACCTTCAAGGCTTGATCTTTGGGGTATCCGTACACACCCGAAGATATAAGAGGAAACGCCACGGTCTCACACTCGTGCGCCTTTGCGAGAGCTAAGGACTCGCGGTAGCAGGATTCAAGCAACGCTTTTTCTCCGTGCTTTCCGTCATCGTAAATCGGACCTACGGTATGTATTACATACTTCGCAGGCAGATTATATCCGCCCGTGATCTTCGCCTTGCCCGTCTTACACCCGCCAAGTATTCTGCACTCTGCAAGTAATCCGGCACCTGCGGCGCGGTGGATCGCACCGTCAACACCTCCACCGCCGAGCAGCGACTCGTTTGCGGCATTGACAATTGCATCCACATTCATTTTCGTTATATCGTTTCTTACTATTTCAAGCGGCATAGGTGTTTCCTTTCATTTGGGTTGTTTTGGCTTTTTCTTAGGTGACTTTGTGGATTCAAAGCTCACGTTTACGAGAAATTGCACCACATCATCGGGCGCGTCTGGCATAAGAACAGAGATCCAATGGAGCTTGTTCATATGGTATGCAGGGTAAACACCGTCGGACGCGCCGAATGAGCCGAACATTTCGATCGGTAGCTTGAGATTGACAACATCAATCACTTCGTCGCTGTCAAAACCAAATTTGCGCCGTGAGACGCGCATAATAATCGCATACCATTTGCGGTTATCCGCGTGCCTGAGCACCGCCGTTTCAAAATCCTCGTCAAACGGATAGTCCGGCGATGTGCCGTATGTACCCGCGCAATATTCAAGAAACTCTTGTTTTGTCATCGTCAGACCTCCTGCGTCGTTGGAAAGCGTGGCGGAAAATTTCGGGCTTTGATTTTTTTAATTTAAACAAACACTTATTTTTCCAAATGTTTGAAAATTCCATTCCAAACGTTTTCATCCTGAACGGTCATCGCATTCCAATCAAACGAGGAAACAAACTGTTCCCTTTCTTTTTTTGTTGCTTTCTTATTTTTTATGATCTTTGCTCTTGCTTTTACGAAGCTGCCAAGCAATTTCACCGCGTCCTCTGTATAATTAGGGTTATGTCCTTTATTTTTGCAGAGCATAAAGCTGATATTATCCTTCCCTTCAAGTCCGGATCTTAAAATATCGTAGTGAACTTTACGGCACATCGTATCATCTTCGGAGTAAATAAGAAGTGCCTTGGTTTGAGATTTTGAGAGAGTTTCTACCGCATTAAACTCAACGAACTCGGGATTTGACTCTCTTTCAAGCTTCATAACCGCCTTACGGTATCCCTTAAGCATTCCCGAAAAGAAAGTTTTTATCATTTCTTCAACAGAAACAAATCCGCTTATAGCAACTATATGTGAAATTTCCGGATGAAGTGCCGTGATATTGAGAGTCGAAAACGCACCCCAGCTATGACCGATAACCGAAATATCGAAGCCTTTAAAGCGCTCGTCCGACTTAAGTGCTTTAATACAGTCATTCAGATCGCAAAGAGAATGTGCAAGACCTCCGGGAGTTTCACCGCCCGATTCCATACAGCCCGTATGATCGTAGGAAAATACCGTAAATCCGTATTTACAGAGCTTTTCGATTTCTTTCATATACGCTCTGTGTCCGCCGCCAAATCCGTGATCGAATACGACAAGACGGTTTTGTATAGGATTTTCGTAGTAATATACGTATCCTTGCAACGTATGTCCTTCTAAAGAAGCAAAAGGATAACTTTCCGATCTCAAGCCCGGAAAATCGTTTGCCGAGAAATAAAACACCGTTTCTCTATCGTCACAGCGTGTGTACATCATACCTTTATACATATTTACAACTTGCTTTTCAAATATCATATTTTTTCTCCTTTATACTCTTATAGTAATTACTCTACTCCGTACATCTCCATAAGATCAAGCAGATCACCGAAGCTCTTATTATACTGTGCCTGAGAAATTGCATTTTTCTCACGGAAGGTATCGAGGAATGAGTCGCTGTGTTCTGAGTATCATACAGTTTTCTCCAATAATTTTCGACACCTATTTCAAGCCGCACATCTTATAAACTTCTTCAATGCACGGCGATTTATATTCTATATATTTATCAATATCGTTCGGATACAGCTCTGCAGCCTTTTCTTTTACTTTACTGTATTTTTTGACCGCATCGGGATTATTTCTCAAATAATTTCTAAATGTAATATGCCGATTCAGCTCCTCAGAATTTTGCGGACACACATACAAATGATGCGTCATAAGATGCTCTTTATTCGAATATTTAAACGCTTCTCTATCCTTTATTCCAAAATCTCCCTCGTAGATATATCCTATACCTGCAAGCTTGTCAACTACCGCGTCAAACAAAGAATAGTCTTCTATTATCACATCAATATCAATACACGGCTTTGCCGACATTCCCTCGACCGACGTACTTCCGATATGTTCAATACCGACAGCAAGATTTCCGAGTATGCTGTAAATTTCTCTTTTTATATCCTCAAAAGCGTATTTCCATGCCTCATCATACGGCAAAACAACGACCTTCCTTGTTTTCATTTCATTTCTCCGTTACGTTTGAAATTTGCAAATGTTTTACTAAAATCTTTCTTTTTAAAACATCTTGTTTTGCATACCTTAACGCATTATAACATAATTTAACACAAATTTCAACCGAAAAAATAAAGAAATACTAAAACCGTATACTAAGCCGATTTTTCCGATCTTTCGTTTTTCTGCGGATATATTTCTTAAATTTCAAACGGCTGACCTTATGGTCAGCCGTTTATTTTATAAGTTTATATTAAAGTCTGTTAATATAATTCGGAGAAGACTCACGGTTTAGGTTCTTTCTTTTTGATTTTCTTAAAAAGCTCCTTTATCGGTTCAAACGCCACAAGCACCGCCGCCGAAAGTGATGCAACTATTATTACAGATACGAATATGACCTTTACAAGATTTATTCTTCTGTATTCGATTTCAAAATTACTGCCGTTTACAAGAGTAAAGCGGACAGAACCGTCATCAAGCGTGGTCTTATCGAATTTACGTGAAAGAATTTCGAAATCGTCTTTATCTTTAAATTTATAGGTAGCGGTAATTTCTTTAGGCGGCATCATCCCTTTTGAAAGCTCTTTGACCTTAAACCTTCCCTCTATATTCGACTTACCTATCAAAAAGAAAGAATCGTCAATATCCATATAGCTGTCACCTTTCAGGAAAGTGCCGATAAACTCACTTATTTTATCCATATACCACGATTTATAAGTGATCTCGTAGTAACGGTTACCGAGCTTATCATAGATATTAAGGCTCGCACCTTTAGGCAGCTTTCTTGTCAACGTTTTCTTTATATTATCGTGAAAGCTGATTGCAATATTACTCTTTGATACAAAGGTAATCGTACATTTTACCGAGCCCCAAGCATCAGAAAAATCGGTTTTAACGTCGAGCTTATCAAATCCGAATCCGCGTTCATAATATACAGTTATCATTGACTGACTGTCAGAATAAATCATATCATCCTGAAGCAACGCATTTTCCTCATTGACAGAGATATTTTCGTAGTGTGACGGATACTTATATTTATATTCAAAGCGGCCGTAATCGGAGATAAGCGCATCTATATCAAAATATTCGTCACGTGTAACGCCGATTTTATCTTCACTTATGACTATCTGATTTTCTCTGATCGTCACAGCGACACTCAGACATTTCATAGTTTTATCTATAAGTTCTCTATCGTTTGATGCAGAGAATTTAACGGTTATAAGATATTCGTCGTTTTTATCGGTATCGATCTTTCCGACCTTTTTAAGATTTTTCTTAAGCTTTTTTATGCTTTTTTCATCTTTATTTTCGGGATAAAGGGTTATAGTACGGTCATATTCCCCGTTATCATCAGCCTGAGTATCGATATTAACGTATTCGTAAATAAATATCTCTCTATCTTCGGATACGATATTTACGTTTCCTTCAAAGGAATATTCTTCTTCACCTATAACGAGAATATTTTTTGAAAGTCTGAATATTTCGGGCAGCGTTCTTTCGCTGAGACTTCCCTGCATCGCAGGCGAAGATTCGATAAACCCGAGAAGTTCGAAAGGTTCGTGGCTTTCAATTACAAGAAGACCGTCATCCTTACTGTAAAGAACCGACGCCGTATATGTCAAAAGCTCAGACGTTTTTGAACAGTAATCATCGTACGAGCCGAATTCAAACACTATTGCGAGTTCAAGATTTCTTCCATTTGCGGAAAGTGTGATATCAGCCCATTCGGGGGCACTTGCTCTTATGATAAGGTCAAGCACGGTACGTCCGCCGTCGATAAAATTTTCAACGTCAGAGGTATCAGCAGTAAAGGTAAGACTTCTTGTGCCTTTAAACGCATTCGAAGATGCTGCAAGAGAATTTATCCCAAATGTTGGCACAAGCATTACCGCGACAAGCAGGACAACAAATATTTTCTTTAAAATTTTCATATCGTTCCCCTCCTTTTATGCAATATCGTATCGGTAAAGTACCGCTGACGTAAGATTATTTTCGTCCATTGTGTAGAAATACAGTCTGTTCTCGAAGAGTACCATCGAGCAGTTTTCAAGAGTACAGGGGAATTCCTCAAACGTAAACGTCTTTATAGCTGTCTTATTCTGATAATTTTCATTCATCGAATAAAGAGTAAGACCTTCCGAATTCTGATCGAAGAAATACCAGTCACCGCCATCTGTCTGACAAAGTGTAAACGAACTGTACTGGTTATCTACACCTGTAACTTTAACAAGTTCACCGTCACTTGCACGGTAAACTACCATCTGATACGGATTTTCAGAACCGGATGAGTTTGTGTGAACAGTAAATATACCCGCTTCACGTCCGCTATATCCTACAAGGCAAGAGAGTTTGATAGAAGATGATCTGTCTTTTGAAAGCCAATAAACCTCTTTTGCAGTAGTACGCAAATGACCTGAAGTCTGTACTTCTGCAGCGAAATAATATGTACCCTTATCTTCACGGTAAACCTCGCCAGGTTCGGGTGAAGTTCCGTAATCGCCTATGATAGCGCCGTTTTTATTAACCAGATAATTATCCATAGTTATACCGAACAGGAATGAAAGTACATCCGGATCGCCTACTGTAATATAGAAGTTATCTCCCACAGGTCTCATACAGTTTACAGCTTCATCAAAGTCCATAAACTCAGATACTGTAAGGTCGCTTCTGTTAAGTTTGTGTATAATTGTTTGGTCAAATGATGTGAGATAGTAAATATAATTCTCATCTGATGTAAAACATATCTTTATATTATCAAGAATACGGCGCTGATCACCCGAAGATTCCTTACTTATACGGTACACGTCGAGGTCACCCGAATCGTTTCTTACCGTAATATAGATAAACGTTTCGTCAATACCGCATATCGAGAAAAACTCATCAGAATACAAGGTCGTCTTCTTTCCGTCTATCTCACGAACGAGTTTTCCCGTTGTGTCTTTATAATAGATAGCGTCTTTATCACTCGCCGTAACGTTCGTATACGTCATAGTTGCCGACTCATATCTTGTCGGATTTACTTTTCCTATCTGGAATATAGTATGATCATATGCTGTAAACGTCTTTCGGTAATTAAATCCGCCTTCAAAAATCCATATATCAAAATTAAAGCTTATATTGACCCTGAACTCAAAAAGCTTTAAATAGGTCCGCATATATATGTCGTAATCAAGATCAAATTTTTTATCGTCATTCAGGACTGTTTTATTCGTTATAGCAAAATTCGCACTTCCCTGTGCTTCCGCACCTATCTTTACAAGTGCGCAGTCGATAACATTAAGATTGAAAATATAAAGCGCTATCGAAGTACCTATATGGAAGTCAATATCTCCGCTTATTTCGATCTTGAATCCGTATTCGGTTTCGGGATCTTCTTTTATAAGCTCGTTATCCCACACCCACTGTCCGTCTTTCACGATAGTTGCGGTATATTTCAGATCTCTTGAGTAGTTAAAGAAAAGCTCTGCGCCTACTTCAATTTTTCCCGAAATATCGGCATAGAAAATAAACGCTATTGTGATCGGTACAGCAGAGGTCTGTGCTCTTATTGCTTCATTACCCATCGCTACCGAAACAGATCCGTTATATCCTATAAATGCAAACGGAAACATCTTTTCTTTAAGCCCTTCAAGCTTTACGCAGTTTCCGGGAAGCGTTATAGTTGTAGTACGTCCACCGAGTTCAAGCTCTGCATACGCTTTTAATGCAAGTTCTGAAACAAACGTACCGTTGACCGTAACAGAAAGATCCTGAAGTCCTTTAGCATTTTCTATGTCCCAATCATAATCTACCGAATATTCAAGAGCTTCAACACCTATTTTACCCTCAAGAACCACCGAAGCATCTCCATCAAGAACTCCGTCATCCTTTTCTATAACAGGCGGTGTACATTTTTTACACGCTTGAAGATTTTTATCATTTACAGCCTGTGCGAGTGTCGATTTGATCGGATTATTCTTAACGTATTGACAATTTTCACGGTGGTAACGTGTACCGCTTTCCGTTATGTAAACAGTTATACGCTCTGCTTCCTGAAGGGTATATTTTTCTTTATCTTTATCGTCGTCATCTTTGCCTTTTAGTCCGAAAGCCTTAAGTATATCGATCTTACATTCAAAAACGAAAGCGTCCTCTTTAGATTGATCTATACCGTTATCAAGCATTACTGCCTGAGTTGTTTCTTTATATGCTGCAAGATTCTTTATTCTCTCATTACTGAAATGATTTTTAAGAGATTTATCTGCGCTTACAGTAACACCTTCAATAGTGATTATACTCGAAACGTTTTCAGCGGTAAGTTCTTCTGTATGCTCTATATCAAATTTATCGAAAACTTCATCTATCATCGGAGCTTCAACGCAGTACATATCACTGCCGCCGCGATCTACCTTAGAAACTATTTTTCCGAAATAAGGCTCTCCAAGCGGAGTTTCCGTCGAGCCGTTAAGGAAGAAAATATCTCCTATACCCAAAGATTCCATAGCCGTGCCGTCTGCTATTTCTATGTAAACGCCTTGATTCGTGCTGTTAACGGTCAAAATAGATTCGTTTATCTTTTTTGCTTCTTCAGCCGTCAACACCTTGACATTATTACTTATTTCGGCAACAGCGCCTTTGTAAGGATCACTCCCCCCCTCTCCGCTTCCTGCACCGGGTTCTGTAAGGTCCTTAACAGAAGGGTTCTTCTGTATCGAGAGAATAATAGCGCCCGAAACCGTGCCAAACAAAACAACAAGCACCAGCACGATAGCTATCACTGATTTTAAGCCGAGTTTGAATTTTTTTCCATCCATATCGTTCATCCTTTCGCTTTATCGGTAACTTCACTTATTTTCACCGATTTATTGTCGCAGAGTCTTTGATAGCGGCATATTTACTGCGCAATCAAAACATTTAAAACAATATTCAATTTTTATTCATTTTATCACAAAAAAATCTGCTTGTCAACGACGAAGCAGAAAAAACGGCAAAAGATATATGTAAAATAGAAGTGACCCTTGACTTGCAATTCTTACATCTGCAAATCAAGGGTCACTTCTGTTCACTCTTGATATCTAACATCATTTTTGTTCCTCTCTTTCCTTGTCTATCTTTTGCTTTCGGGTTGATTTTTGAAAGATATTTTATTTTGTTACCTTATCTACCGTTATACTTCGTTTACCCTACTTACTTTTGCAAAAGACGAAGTTCCTGACTCCTCATACAAAAACTCAAATCCTTACCAAATCTTAAACCATAACCTCAAAATCTATATCAAGCGTACACGGTCATTTTTTCACATTCATCACACCTTTTACCGTGTTTCACACCGCCGTGCTTATCGTTATTTGAATCTACATATTTCTAACGTTGTTCTCACTTTGACTCGGTCTTAAAGCTTTGGTTTTTGTACTTAAGCCTAAACTCAGATTTTCATTGGACCGTACCTTCCTTTTCTTTTATAGTGTTTTTTTCAGTTTCCCATTGGAGTGTACCTTCCTTTCCTTTCACCTGTATTATAGCACATTAAAATCGTTTTTACAATTGGCAATTTGTAAAAACTTAACAAGATTTTTTTGTTTAAAAGAGAGAATTTGGTTAATATATCAACGAAATCTATTGACACGTTCACAATTATGTGATAAAATAAATATGTTGTGTTGCGAAAATAAGCATCTGAATTTACGAGCAAAAATCCCGACAGATTTTATCATCTGTCGGGATATTTTTATAGCAAATCAAACAGAGAGTCTATGATGAAATCCGCCCTCGCGATTCTTATCGGTATTTGCCACGGTTGCGTTAAACATAAGGAGCGCTATGCCTTTATCAACTGTATTTCTATATATTTTTTCCATATCGTTATACTGAGGCTGTGACATATTCACACCCGTAAGCTTAGGAATACTGCAAAGAATATCGATATAGTGATCGCCCCTTCCGCAGAAGTGCATCGCACCGCCATCGTATTTTTCGAGAAGAAGATTATCGTACGGAAGTGAAAATTCCTTATACATTTCGGGAGAAAGGTTCATCGCACTGTCACTGCGGAGCATTATTTTTCCGCGGTGCCACAAGCCGTCCCAATGCACGTTAATATCGTCGTTCGGCTTAAAGAGACTGAACCATTCGTCCATCATATTTTCATACGTATCAGTAATGAGCGAAAGCATATCGTGAACAAGCTCAGGCTCATCATACATCTCATAGAACATTTCTCCGCCCCAAAGTAGTTCGCAGTTATCAAGCGGTCCTTGAAGGTCGGGATGATACATTGCAACGTATTTCGATATTTTGGGATATTTAGCCAAAACTTCCGCGCAGATATTACCGAATTCAATAACGTTTTTGCCGAGTCCGCTGTTTTTATCAGGCATACCGCGCTCAAGTGCTTCGCGTATCCATTCGGTATCGTTTACCGAATAGGTGGTGGGAAGAGTGTTTGTATGTCTTGGCATCATAAAGAGCTTTGCACCGAACATCGAAGATATTATACCCGTACCGTAATTTGCACGCATACAAAGATTACGCGTTTCCGAATTAAGCGCAGCAGAAACACCGAGAAGCTGTGAACGCAACATAAGGTCATAATCTGAAATTGCATCGTTAATATTTACAGGTGCGATATTCAGTTGTGTACCTGAGAGCTTCTTTCTTTTTGCTCTGAAAATATCCCCATCGAACTTACCGTAAAGAAAGTTCTTCCACTGATTTCTGAAATTATCTTCGGTATCGGTGTCGATACGATTTTCTATATCGTTAAGTAGGTCGATCGTTTCATTTGAAAGTTTTATCATCTTCATATTTTCCTTTTCTAAAGCATTTTTGTTTTCAGTCGTACAGGCAATTCAACTTATCGCTATTCTCCGTATATAGATCGGTAAACATTCAGCCATTTTCCGCTAAGGTAACGCCAGAGAAACAATCCCGTTCTGAACACCCAGTCCACCGTCATAGCAACCCATACTCCTATAACTCCCATACCGAGTCCTCTAAATGTCATATCGAAAATTTGTATATTTTCAAGTGCAAAAACATAACTTAACGCCACTCTGAAGACCCACATTGAGAACATTGACACCACAAGAGTGAATTTTACGTCACTTGCCGCACGAAATGCAGACGGTAACGTAAAGCCTATCGGCCATATCAATGCGGCACAAACTGCGTGATATATTATCAGCTCATAGGCTATCCGCGTTCCATTTTCCGACAGATCGTAAAAACCGATGATCTGCTTTGAAAAGATGAAGGTAAGAAGCACTATGATCCAAAGGCAAAGATAGGTAACGCCTACGAGAATTTTTGAATATTTTTTTGCCTGCTCCTTTTCACGAGCACCTATACACCGACCCACTACCGTTACCATCGTATTCGAAAAAGCCGTTCCCGGCATATACTGAAAGCTTGCAAGTGTATTTGCTACTGCGTTAGCCGCTATTGACGCAGTACCCATTGAAGATATAAGGCTCTGCGTAAGA
The DNA here is from genome assembly GCA_015064255.1 of Oscillospiraceae bacterium. GTDB lineage: Bacteria > Bacillota > Clostridia > Oscillospirales > CAG-272 > SIG672. The sequence goes on along the minus strand of SVSP01000008.1, from coordinate 55,268 downwards.
AGCTTACCGAAATGAAACATACAGTTTTCAACGCCGTTCGGAATACCTATACGAAGTATTGCACGTATAATAGTAAAATCTGGTCTGTACTTAAGCACATTATCAATATATACCGTATTGTTTCTGTTATGTATCAGAACGAGCATTACTGCTGCACCGAGAAGCCTTGATACAAGCGTTGCTATCGCGGCGCCTGCTGCTCCCATACCGTAGCCGTATATCAATATCGCATTTCCTACGACGTTGGTTAAATTCATAAAGAGGGAAACTATCAGTGTCACGAAAGTCTTTCCCAATACGTTAAACACAGCGGTACACGAGCTGTATATCGCAAGCAGCGAGAATGATAGCGCTACGTACAAAAAATAACTGTGTGCATTCTTCATAACGTCAGCTTCAACATCACCGAAAAGAAGATCCAGCAAGGGAAATCTGAAAGAAATTACGACAGCGGATATAACGATTGCAACTGTGGCAGACGCGTAAAGCAGTTGTTTTGCCGCCAGCCTTGCCGAGTCAGTTCTTTTTTCGCCCAAAAACTGCGCAACAACGACAGAACCTCCTGTCACCAAGGATATAAATGCGACAACGAGCATAGTATCGAGCGTATTTACGAGCGAAACACCCGAAACTGCCGCTTCGCCCGCTTTTGATACCATCATCGTATCAACCATACCGATAGTAACAGCAAGAACCTGCTGTATTATCATCGGTAATGCTATTTTTATAATATCACGTCTTGAGAAAAGCATTATTTTCTCCTAAAATCCAATATTAATTTGATCTATGAGCTTTATTTCTGCTGAAAATTTAATATTTTTTCAGATCGTCAATCATACAGATGAATGCCACTACAGCAGATAAAGTTTTCCAGTTTATTTACCGACGGTTCTGAAAGACCGCTTATATTTTTCAGTTCCCTGTCAAAGCGAGTAAATCCGAACTGACGCTTATCTCCGCCGTCGCAAAATCTTCCGTCGGTTGCAAAATAAACTGCGGCAACGCCACTGTCAAAAACTGCAGTCACGGTATGCTTTTTATCGTCTGTAAGAAGCAGGTCATCGTTTATAAAAAGATACGTGCGCTGTCCGTCGCTTACGATAAGCTCTATTTCTCCCGATATTCTGCGTCTGATCTCTATTCCCTTTCCGTAATCCATCGTCGAAAAGAGGAGGTTTCCTTTATCCTCGGGGCAAACGTCGAAGCGGAACGTTAAGGAATGCTCGCTGATTGCAAGGGATTTTTTCGAAAGCTCACTTGCCGAGACCTTTTTCCATCCGTCACAGGGTGCAGGTGTTTCCCAAAGGCTTTCCACAAACTTCTTATCAAGCGGATGCACTCTTGCTACCGTCTTCTGTGTTTCCGTAAGAAAATATTCTCCGTCCTCTTCTACAAGGTCGGGATAACTCATACGTACGTTAGGATTCGGATCATAAAGCACTATTTGCGGTTCACCGAAGCTAAGGAAAAGACCGTCGGGTGTTTCCACCTCTTTGGCTCCGCAAAGCCATACGGGATTTCTGTCGTCATAATTACGTCCGCCGTGATTATGAAACCAATAAATATACTTGCCGTTTTCACATTTCCATATGAAGTTTGCGGCACGCGGATGCTTAAAGAGCCGTCCGTCGGCGAATTTCATAGGCTCTGGATCGCTGAAAGTATGTCCCCCGTCTCTGCTGTATGCGCACCACGGATGTCCCGTTGTAGTGCGGAAAACACAGAATATACTTCCGTCGGAAAGCGGAACGTAGCTATGCTCTTCCGATACTATACCGAGTTCCTGCGGTGCGCGGATTCCCACGTTTCCGTCGGGAAGTGTTTCCCATACAAGCTTTTCTGGATCACGTTCACTGTTGATATTTTCGCACTTCAAAAGTACGCCTTCGCTATAACAAATAAAGTCCACGCCAAACTCACGCACCTTGATAAGCGGAAGGTATATGCTGTTATTTAAAGTCATAGGCTTTCCGACGTTCCAGAAAAACTTTATTTCGCCCTTATACGGATTTATTCTGTCAACATCGAACGTGCGCACGGGAAGCTCGTACCACTCTTGCGACCAAGTTTTTCCGTTGTCATCGCTGTATTTGAAAACGAAATGTCCCTGTGTATCGACCCGTCGGCAAAATCCGTCGGAAAACGGCGGATTTGTTCCTATTATACGGCGAGTATTGTCCGCGTTGAAGTTATAGAAGCAGTAAACACGTCCGTAGCTTGTTTTATAAAGAACCGAATACGAGGATTCGGGCAGATCCGGTGAAGAAACAGGAGTCTCATCGCACCACGTAAGTCCTTTATCACAGCTTATCATTGACAGAACGTGCTGTCCGCTTTCGCCTTCTCTTGTATTACAAACGGTAACGGTAAGCAGCCAATGCCCGTCATCCGTTTTTACAACGTACGGCTGATCGCTGTATCCGTCCGCACGTATTTCTCTTCCGTTTCTTATGTTTCTGTTTCCCATAGCAGTTCCTCCAAAATTTCCAGTAACAACGGTCACATACATACAGAACGTGTGAAATTTGAAACTTCTATTTTATTATAGCAGTATTAAAATATTTTGCAATAGTTTTATCATATAAACAGATAAAAACATCTGAAAAAATTACACCTAACGCTATTTTGCCTTTTTTCGCGCGCTTTCGTGCGTATTGACAAAATACCTTTTGTTTGATATAATGAAAAAGAGAATACACGTCCTTTTATGGAGGATCTTAAAATGAAAAGATATTATGAGCTTTTAAAAAAATGGTGTGACAAGCTTATTCAATGTCAGATAACCGAGCTTAAAGACCCTGCTTTTTACGGCGGCATACTCTGTCCTGCGTGTTCACTCATTCACGGAAGAATCGGTGACAGCGTTTACCCGCTTACTGCGATGTACGATTACAGCGGAGATGAAAAATATTTAAACGCCGCAAAGCTTGCAGTAGAGTGGTCGGAAGCCAACGTTGCCCGAAAAACCGGAGGTTATTTTAATGACAAAGCGCATACCTGGATGGGAATTTCGGTATTCTCTGCTCTTTCATTCGGAGAAACGCTCCTCTATCACGGAGATTGTCTTGACACAGAAACCAAAGAAAAATGGATGAATATATTTATAAGGCTTTCCGATTTCGTATGCTCTTTCTTTGGCGGCGGTGCTAACAGTAAATGCAAAACAAACGTAAATTACCACTCGTCCACCGCGGCAGCTCTTGCCCTTGCGTACAAGCTGACAGGTAATGAAATTTACAAGCAAAACGCATACGAATGTGCGGAATATTCTAAAACTTTCTTTACAGAGGATGGACTTCTTTTCGGAGAAAGCAAGGGATTTGACATCGGATACAACGTAGAGGAATCTCTCCCTGCGCTCGTTTTATTCGCTCACTATATGAATGATGAAGAATATCTTGACTTTGCCGCCGACAAATTCAAAACGCATATTGAATTTATGATTCCCGACGGCGGTTGGGATAACAGTTGGGGTTCACGTGCAAACAAATGGACGTATTGGGGCAGCAGAACGTCGGACGGATGTCAGACTGCGCTTTCTGTACTTGCAAAAAAAGATCCGATATTTGCCGAAGCCGCAGAAAGAAGCTTCAATATGTATGAAAAATGCAGTTCAAACGGTTTTCTCTACGGCGGATATATGTATATTGAAGCAAACGAAGAGCCTTGCACACATCATTCGTTCTGCCACGCCAAATCGCTTTGCGCTATGATAGATAACGGTTTCGTTTACGAAAACCCGACAGCTTTACCGCGTGACGAAGAATACGGACTCAAATCTTTCCCGTCAGCACGTGTAAATCTTATCGCCAAAGGAGATTTCAGAGCAACCGTTTCAAATTCGAACGTTGTTTCATATCCGGGTGCGGCTACGACCGGCGGAACAATGACACTTTTATGGCACAAAAAAGTCGGTCCTGTATTTGCCGCTTCTATGGCTGATTATCAGATGGCAGAGCCGAGAAATATGCAGTATTCAAGGCACATCAACCATATGGAATGTACGTCTCTGCGCATAAAAGACGGAAGATTTGAAAGCGTAAACGAAACTGCGGCAAGTATTTCTGCAAGCTCCGAAGGAGAGAACATAGCTGTCAGCGTTTGCGGAAAGCTCAAAAATCTTTCGTTCGACGCAAACGGAGGCTATGAATTAAAGTACGTTTTCGGAAAAGACAGCATCGAAATATCAGCAAAATCAGAAAAAGGCGGACGCTTCATTATTCCTCTCATCTGCACCCACAGCGAAGAAATCGTGCAAGACGGCAAAACGACCGTGATACACAAGGACGGTGCTGACATAGTTCTTGAAAGCGAAAGCCCGATAATATTCGACACGAAAGCTCCCAAACGTAATTTCAACGTTGTCGGCGGATTTTTGACCGCACCGTTATACATAGATATGAAGCCCGACGAAGTTGTCAGCTTCACTGTTACTGTAAAATAAAACAAAAAAACAGCCTAAATATCACTTCAGATTGAAAGTGATATTTAGGCTGTTTTATTTTTACGAATTATTCTGCTGCGAAACGAGCATATCCGCACCGTACATACGGCGAAGCTTGGGTTTCTCGATCTTTCCTGTGGGGTTTCTCGGAACGTCTGCGAAAATTATCTTCTTCGGACGCTTATATCTCGGAAGTGCCGAGCAGAATTCTTCTATCTCGCTCTCTGTGCACTCGAAGCCCTTCTTTATCTGAATAATAGCCGCTGCTATCTCTCCAAGACGTTTATCAGGAAGTCCTATTACCGCAACGTCGTGTACAGCAGGATGTGCGCTTATAAAGTCTTCTATCTGTACGGGATAGAGGTTTTCTCCGCCCGTTATGATAACGTCCTTCTTTCTGTCAACAAGGAAAATAAATCCGTCGTCGTCCATCTGCGCCATATCGCCCGTAAAGAGCCAACCGTCTTTCAGGACTTCACTTGTTGCCTTTTCGTCTTTGTAATAACAGGTCATAACGCCCGGTCCCTTTACGCAAAGCTCACCGACTCCGCCCTGCTCGACAGTATTACCATCGGGATCGACGATCTTAACCTCCCATCCGTATCCGGGAATACCGATCGCGCCTACCTTAGATATATTTCCTACGCCGAGATGCACGCAGCCCGGTCCTATGGATTCGCTGAGGCCGTAGTTTGTATCGTAATCGTGATTGGGGAAATAATCAAGCCAATGCTTTATAAGGCTTCTCGGTACAGGCTGTGCGCCGATATGCATAAGACGCCACTGATCGAGGCAGTAGTCATCTTTTTTCAGTTCACCGCTATCAAGCGCGTTAAGAATATCCTGCGCCCACGGTACGAGAAGCCACGCTATCGTGCATTTTTCCTTTGAAATTGTTTCGAGAACATATTCTGGATGCGTTCCCTTAAGCAAAATTGCCTTTCCGCCTACGAGGAAGCTTCCAAACCAGTGCATTTTTGCACCCGTATGATAAAGCGGAGGAATACAAAGGAATATATCGTCCTTTGTCTGTCCGTGATGCTTCTGCTCTACGACACAAGCGTGCATAAGGCTTCTGTGCTTATGCAAAATAGCTTTCGGGAAACCTGTTGTACCCGAAGAGAAATATATTGCGGCGTAGTCGTCGTCCGTAAGCTTTATATCGGGAGCAACACTCGACTCATCTGCTGTAATATCTGCGTAGCTTTCGGCAAAGGTCGGGCATATTCCCGAGCCCGCGTAAACGAGAAGTCTGTTTTTACGTATTATAGGCTCGATTTCTTCAATACGTCCGATAAATTCGTTTCCGAAAACAAGCAGATCCACGTCTGCAAGACCAAGGCAGTACTTTATCTCATCAGAAGAATATCTGAAATTCAGCGGCACTGCAAGCGCACCTGTTTTAAGTATTCCGAAATATATCGGGAGCCATTCAAGGCAGTTCATAAGAAGGATTCCGACTTTATCACCCTTCTTTATTCCGTTTTTAATAAGTGCATTTGCAAATCTGTTTGCTTTTTCATCAAAAATGCTCCACGTTATCTCTCTGCGGTAGTATTTGGGCAGAGTTGTTTCAACGAGCTCATATTCTCTCCAAGTAACCCTTCTTGTTTCTTCTCTTTCGGGGTTTACTTCAACAAGACAAACGTCACCTGCATATTTTCTCGCATTTTCTTCGAGTATCTCTGTAATAGGCATATTTATGACCACTCCTTTTTTCAGACTTTATCCTCAACCTATTTTAATTTTCAAAAATAAATACCGTGAGCATTTGACTGCGCACGGTATTTGGTTTTTAACTTTAAACCCTTCCGTAATCAGCCACAACTATATAACCCTGCCATAATAATAAGCACGGTAATAATATGAATACGCGTAATTTACGGAAAGTATTTTTTTCATTATACTGTTCGACCTTTCAAAAGTATAGGTAGAGTCTATCATACAATTTTAAGTTTGTCAATACCTTTTTGAAAATCAGGCAATAACATTAACTGCGATAACTCCGTCCGTTGCCTTAACTGCTTCGAGAACTGCTTCGGGAAGCGCTGCATTGAAGTCGATTATCGTATAAGCGAATTCGCCCTTGGAACGGTTGCTGAAGTGTTCGATATTGATATTTGCATTAGCAAACGCAGAAGAAACACCCGAAATAACCGCAGGAACATTGTAGTGAAGAACACAGCATCTGCTGAGACCGCCGCGCTCAAGAACAACGCTCGGATAGTTTACGCTGTTTACGATGTTACCGTTTTCGAGGTAATCAACGATCTGCTTTGCAGCCATTACTGCGCAGTTATCTTCAGATTCGTTTGTAGATGCACCGAGGTGAGGAATTACGATGATGTTATCAACACCGATAATGTCGGGAGTTGCAAAGTCTGTAACGTAGCAAGCAACCTTCTTATCTGCAACAGCCTTGATCATATCTTCGCTGTTTACAAGCTCGCTTCTCGAGAGGTTGATAATACGTACACCGTCCTTCATCTGTGCGAAGGAAGCTTCACAGAACATATTCTTTGTTTCTTTTGTTGCGGGAACGTGAACCGAAATATAGTCGCTCTTTGCGAAGATCTCTTCGTAGCTTGCAGCCTTCTTTACTTCGCTGGAAAGTCCCCAAGCGCCTTCAACTGTGAGGTATGGGTCGCATCCGATAACGTTCATACCGAGAGCTACTGCAGCGTTTGCAACAAGTCCGCCGATTGCACCGAGACCGATTATACCGAGAGTCTTGCCTGCGATTTCAACGCCTGCAAAAGCGCTCTTGTTCTTTTCAACTACTTTTGCAGCATCTTCCTGACCTGCAAGAGTCTTTACCCATTCAATACCGCCTGTAATATTTCTCGAAGCGAGAAGAAGCGCTGCAACTGCAAGTTCCTTAACGCCGTTAGCGTTTGCACCGGGAGTATTGAAAACTACGATACCCTTCTTAGCGCACTCTTCAACGGGAATGTTGTTAACGCCTGCGCCTGCTCTTGCAATAGCCTTAACGCTTGCGGGAAGCTCCATATCGTGCATAGCCGCGCTACGTACCATTATTGCATCGGGATTTTCGCAGTTATCGCCTACTGTATATTTATCGTCGAAAATATCTGTTCCGATCTTTGCGATCTTATTTAAAAGAAGTATATTGCTCATTTTTTATCATTACCTTTCCTATATGTGACCCAAATTATGCCTTGGGATTTTCTGCGGCAAATTTCTTCATAAACTCAACGAGAGCTTCAACACCTTCGAGGGGCATTGCGTTATAGATAGATGCTCTCATACCGCCAACGCTTCTGTGACCCTTGAGGTTTACAAGACCTGCTGCTGTTGCTTCCTTCGGGAACTTCTTATCGATTTCTTCAACGCCTGTAACGAATGTAACGTTCATCATAGAACGGCTATCCTTCTGTACGGGAGCGATATAGTAGTCCTGGCTGTCGAGATAATCGTAAAGAACTGCTGCTTTCTTTTCGTTCATAGCCTTCATTGTGTCAAGACCGCCGAGCGAGAGTATCCATTCGTAAACGAGTCCTGCAACGTAGATGGAGTAGCAAGGAGGTGTATTGTACATAGATCCGTTTTCAGCCATAAGCTTCCAATCGAGCATAGAGGGCATCTTGGGATCGCCGTACTCAAGAAGGTCTTCGCGAACGATAACGAGAGTTACGCCTGCGGGAGCCATATTCTTCTGTGCGCCTGCATAAATAACGCCGAACTTTGTTACGTCAACGGGCTCGGAAATAATGCAAGAGGACATATCTGCAACGAGCGGAATATCACCTGTATCGGGAATATAGCCGTACTTTGTACCGTAAATTGTGTTATTGAAGCAAATGTGAACGTAAGAAGCGTCGGGAGAGATCATATCCTTTGTAACAACGGGAATACGGTCGAAGTTTGTATCCTTGGAGGTTGCTATGCACTTAACGTTATAGCCCATCTTCTGAGCTTCTTTATACGCCTTACCCGAGAACTGACCGGAAACTATGTAATCAGCCTTACCTGTTCTGCCGATAAGATTAAGCGGAACAGCCGCAAACTGTGTGGAAGCACCACCCTGAAGGAAAAGCACCTTATAGTTGTCGGGAATATTCATAAGCTCGCGAAGCTTTGCTTCTGCATCTGCTATTATCTTTTCATAAACAGGCGATCGGTGACTCATCTCCATTACTGACATTCCTGAATCGCCGTAACACATAAGCTCTGACGCTGCTCTCTCAAGCACGGGAACGGGAAGCATTGAAGGTCCTGCCGAAAAATTGTACACTCTGTTCATAAATAAAATCATCCTTTCTTGTTGGCATTTATATGCCTACCGTATCATATTCTTATTTTAATTTCGATACGGCAAAATAAACTTTTCATCTATTATATATTTTTTCAACTTCTTTGTCAATAGTTTGTCAATATAAAAAAGAAAAGATTGTATGTTTTAACAAACAATCTTTTCTTTATAATTTACTATTAAGCTAATTTGATGGTTTAGAACGATAAAGTAAAGAATTCGGGCAAGCCGTTCTTCGTATAATATGGTGCTTCACCGTTAACAAGAGGCAGCATATAGTCTATTGCCTTCTCCGTAATACCGTTTCCCGCCTCGTTTATAAAGTCGTTCGGAACGTATTTTACCTTATTTGCAACCTGTGAAACGCTTACGGGTGTGTATCTTACGCTGTACTCTTCCCCGTCATTTCTGATAATGCACATCATACAGTCACTTTCGCCCGAAACAGATGCGCAAACCGCCGCGCTTCCAACGCCGAAGCTCTCGTCGATATCTGTCTTTGACGCAATATGTGCCGCGCATCTCTGCGGAAGGTTAAGCTCAACAGAGCGCACCTTACAGCCGAAGTGTTCCTTGACAGCACCTTCAAGCGCTTTACCTGTTCCTTCGAGGTATTTATGACCGAAAACGTCTGTTGCACCACTCTGCTTGCCTTCTCCGACGAGGCGTCCGTCAGCAAAATGAAGCCCTTCGGAAACCGCGATAAGAACGTTCGGATGCTTTTTGAACGCTTTTTCAATATCCGCAAAGAATTCATCGTAATCAAAATTTCTCTCGGGAAGGTATATATAGTCGGGAGCAACACCTGTATTAGCAGACGCAAGAGCCGAAGCCGCTGTAAGCCAGCCTGTATCTCTACCCATAATTTCAACGATAGTTACCGCTTTAACAGTATATACGGCGGTATCGCAGAGCATTTCGCTGATTACCGTTGCGATAAACTTTGCCGCCGAGCCGTATCCGGGAGTATGGTCTGTTACCGCGAGGTCATTATCGATCGTCTTGGGAACGCCTACAAAATTCATATCCCAACTAAAATATTTACATACCGACGAAAGCTTCGACACGGTATCCATAGAATCGTTGCCGCCGATATAGAAGAAGTATCTGATATTGTTTTTCTTGAAGAAGTCGAAAAGCTTTATATATTTTTCGTTATTTTCCGCATCTTCCGTTTTGGGAAGCTTCAAACGGCAAGAGCCGAGTGCCGCCGCAGGAGTTGCAGAAAGTCTTTTAAGCTTATCTTCTTTCTCTTCGCAATCGAAAATTTCGCTGAGATTTATTATATCGTCGCGGAGCATACCCTCAACGCCGTTTCTTGCGCCGTAGATAACCTCTATTTTATCGGAATCCACTGCCGCCGATATTACGCCTGCAAGAGTTGCGTTTATTGCGGTTGTGGGACCTCCGGATTGACCGACTATCGCATTTGCTTTTTCATTAAAGATCATTTTACTTACTCCTTTACTTTCAGAAAAATCGGTTAATAAACAAAAAACGACCGCGCTGTTTCAGCGCGGTCGGCTACGATGACCCGTAGGGGAATCGAACCCCTGTTTCCGCCGTGAGAGGGCGGCGTCTTAGCCTCTTGACCAACAGGCCTCATCGACGCAGAAATTATACCATTATTTTCGCAAAAAGGCAATATGCTTTTTCAACAAAATCTAAAACAAATATCTGTGCGTTTCGCACAAAAACGTAATAAGCTGTACAATTTCTGCGTCATCGGTTTATATTATTTTTTAGTTTCGCCTACGATAAGGTAGGTTTCGGGGTCTACCGTCATATTGGCAGGATTATGAACGGAAGTCGGATCGTCGAAATAACCTTCTTCTGTGAGAAACTCGATATATTCTTCAAGGCACATATCAAGCTCTGTCATACGTGTTGCGTGATATCTTCCGACGTATCTGAAGTGCCAGGGCTCATAAATTATTCCCGTAACGTCTTCCTTCTCTTCTTCGAATCTGAGAACAAATCCGAAACGCGCGCAATTTTCGGCAAGCCATTTCCCCGCCTCGGTATCCTTGAATCCTTCAAGCAGATCGAGATTATACGCGGTATCTATTATATCAACGGCAAGTCCTGTCTGATGCTCACTTGTGCCGGGAGCGCACGAGTAGGTCTTTACGTTTTCCTCCGCCTCTTCCTTAGTAATTGCAACGCTTGTAACAGCGCCCTTGCACTTCTGGCACTTTGAATAGGAATACTTCGTTATATAGGTAAATCCGCACTCTTCATCGTTACAAACGTACTTCTTCGTCTTTTTTACGTTGCTGTTGAATATGGATTCCTGCGTTGCGTAGTTCCTGTACGAGCTTGTTACCTGAAGATTTTTGACCTCAAGATCTGTAGATTCGACAGCTTCCTTAAACATAGCGGTAAGTGCTTTAAGTGCTGTAGTATTAAGCTTTATATTGGGCAGATAATAGTAGTTATACTCGCTCTTTACACTGCTCATAGCTGACTGCTGCGAGACCTTATCTATAGTAAGCTCCTCATTCTTCTCGATAGAATTCCACGGATTTACGAGAAGAAGATAATTGTCGCTCCAAAGGTCGCCTGTCGGTTCGATATAGCCTATATAGTCAGATATATCGGTCTGATATTCATAGCTGTATATAATGGTCGTTTCCTTTTCATCGGAAAGCTCATACACTTCGTCTTTCTTATTAAACCAAATAAAAGCGTTACTGCTTTCTTCAAGCGTTTCCATACCGCTTTCAGCGTCTTTATTATAGCGTACTGCGGTAAAGGTAAGCATTCCCTTATCTGTCGTTATAAACTTCATAGGAACGGAAATCTCTATTACTCTCTTGAAGCGAACACCCACAACCGTGTCTTCTACGTGTTCCTGAACGCATACATATTTATCCGAATAAAAATCCTTTGCGGGTATCTCGGCAATAACGATCCTGTCACCCTCTTCGTTTGTCAGAAGAAGCTCAACGGTAGCGTTTTCCGCATTTTCTATGCTGTCAAGCTTAATAAACGATCCGAAATAGAGCTTCACCTTAACGGTCTGTGCGGAAGTTGAAATTATCTCATCAAATTCAAGAGAAAGCATATGTTTGTTTCTTTCATTTTCGGGAATATCCATAGAAACAACTACGTCGGCAGCCGTACCGTACTCGATTTCGGGCTCGGGATCTGTTCCTACCGGCTTATCATCGGGTTTATCGTTGGGATTTTCTTCCGTGCCGCTTCCCGGATTATCGTTCGGATTTTCTTCCGTACCGTTACCGGGGTTTTCGTCACCGGGGTTTTCGTCACCGGGGTTTTCGTTACCGGGCTCTTCTGTTTTATCGGGATCTTCATAGTGAATATCATTTGAGATATTAAGTATCTTATATATTCCCGTTACCACAAGTGCAAGGGTGGCAATAAGCAAAAATATTATCAAAACACCTATTACTTTTTTCATTTTAAACAACTTCCTCTCATTTGAACTTCTATGCAAAGCTTTACGCTATTTTATAAGATTTTATAAGATTCGGCGTATCGTTTTCACGTACGCGGTTTCGGATCTGTCCAGGTATCGGGGTCTATCGGGGGAGTACTGCTCGGAGCTTTAAGGCGCAGAGAGCATTCTGCCGTATCGGAATATTCTATTTTTATAGTTTCCTTTTCATCGTCAGATGTAAACGTAACTCCGTCAATATACCTTGAAACAAATTCGACCGGCAAATATATATCGTCATCTATCATATACGCCGCGGCGGGCATACTTATCGGATTTCCGTTTACGTAAGCTACAGTTTGTCCCACTGTGATTTCAAGAATATCTTTATCGCCGTTATTGAAATAAAATGTTATATCGTCACCGTCACCGATTACGGTAAACGCACAAAACTCTGCGATATCCGAAAAATCAAGGCACATAACGCCGCCGCGAATTATATCCTCACTGTAAACGTTTTTGGTCGTCTTACTTGCATCAACGTACCCCGAATAAAGCTTATACCGTTCTACGGTATCGTCCTTTTTGAACGTGCGAAGTGATATAAAAAAGCACGCCCCATATATTATCGAGATAATAAGCGCCAAAGTAAACGACGCAAACACAAAAAATATAAAGCGCGCTCTGGCTTTTTTCGACACAGATATCACTCCTTCACTTATTCTTATTTTTATTATAGCGTTTTATTCTGATAATGCAACACTTTTTTGTTAATTTTATTCTTTTGTCCGAAATATATATTTTATATTCATTTTTCTTATGTTAACAAAATATGCTTGACAAAACTCTTTTGCGGGTTGTATAATTATATCGATTTAATCTGGAAATTCAGTATTCCGAAAGGACAAACAAAATGAGCGATTCTAACAATATAAAGATCGGAAAAGATCTTCTCGCAGAAGGAAAATTCGACGAGGCTAAAGATTTTTTTACAGATGTTATACAAAGCGACCCTACTGTTTCGGATGCGTACGTCGGAAGGCTTCTTGCAAGTCTTGAGCTTTCTTCCGAGGATATGCTTGCCGCCTCTTCAACAGAAATAAGCGAAAACGACGACTATATCAAGGCTCTGACATTCGCCGATGATGACAGAAAGAAAGAGCTTGAGGAAATTGCAGAGGCAATAAACGAAAAGCGCAAGCTTCTCTCGGCTTACGACTCTGATTTTCTCGAAAAAATATACAGCCGTGCTACGCATTGTGAAGAAACGAGCGAGAGCTATTCCAAAAATGCTTCGATCTTACGTTCTATCGGCGGATACAGAGATGCAACACTTCTTGCAGTAAAGTACGAAGAAAAAGCGGCAGCTCTGAAAATCGAGGAAGAAGAAGCCAAAAAACAGAGGCTTCTCGAAGAAGCACAGGAAAGAGAAGAAAAAAGAAAAAAATCCGATGCAATACAGATAAAGATATATTCTATTGCTATTGCCGTGCTTTCGGTATTTCTTGTTTTTTTGCTTTCATATAACATATTTCTCAAGGATTATATAGCAAAGCAAAAAGTTCTCGATCAGATCGCACCGCTTACCTACGACGACATTACCGTAATGGACGAAGACAGCGCTCCTTGGTTTTATGTTTCGGAAGAGGGCGAACTCAAATTTTACTCCGACAAATACACGGGCGACGGTCATCTCGTTATTCCCGACGTTTTCGAAAACAGAATTGTAAAAACTATCGCACGCTCTGCATTTAAGGATTGCACAAAGCTTAAAAGCGTGAAAATGTCCGACTTTATCGAAGAATGCGGAAGCAACACCTTCGACGGATGTACTTCTCTTGAAAGCGTAGAGCTTTCAAAGTCGCTCAAGACTATATCTTCCAATATGTTCGTGGGCTGTACCTCGCTTAAAGAGATAGCTCTTCCCGACTCTGTTGACAGTATCGACAGCTATGCTTTTTCGGGTTGTACTTCCCTTAAATCGTTTACTTTTACAAATTACGTGGCTTACGTCGGTAAATACAGCTTTTTGTCCTGCACGAGCCTTGAAAGCGTAAATCTTTCAAAGACAGTAAGCCGTATAGATACAGGAGCATTCAAAAACTGCGATGCACTCAAAAACGTTTATTACGGCGGCACGGACAAGTATTTTGAGAACATCTCTATCGCTACCGGAAATACCGCGCTTACAAATGCAGAGCTTATTTGTAACGGCACAAAATAATAGTCCTTTCATATAAAAATTCAACCGAAACGGAAACTTTTTAGTTTCCGTTTTTTTGTTATGTAGAAAAAGCGAAAAAAATGTCAATATTTTTTCCTGCGGCAATATATTTTTTTAAAAACTATTGCATTTAAAATAAATATTTGTTATAATATGCTGTATTTATATTGAATTTAATATTTTATGTAAATCGAAGCAAAATAACAATCCCACGGAGGTAGTATGAGGTAGAATGAAAGACAATCTTGTACCGGATTCAAACGTAATTATTAAACTCGAAAATTTGACCAAAAGTTTTGACGGAGAAAGAGTCCTTAACGGCGTAAGTCTTGAAATTCACGACAATGAATTTCTGACACTTCTCGGTCCGTCCGGCTGCGGTAAGACCACAACTCTTCGTATTATAGGCGGTTTTGAAGAGCCGGATGAAGGTAACGTTTATTTCGACGGTGCCCTTATCAACGACGTCCCTCCGTACAAACGCCATATCAATACGGTATTCCAGAAATATGCACTTTTCCCGCATCTCAACGTTTTTGAGAATATTGCATTCGGTCTTCGCCTCCGTAAAGAAAGCGAAGACGTTATAAGAGAAAGCGTTAAGGAAATGCTCGCTCTTGTAAATCTTAAGGGTTTTGAACGCCGCCGTGTAAATACTCTGTCGGGAGGTCAGCAGCAGCGTGTCGCTATTGCGCGCGCTCTTGTCAACAAGCCCCGCGTTCTTCTGCTTGACGAGCCTCTCGGTGCGCTTGACTTGAAGCTCAGAAAAGATATGCAGAATGAACTTAAAAACATTCAGACGAAAACCGGTATAACCTTCATCTACGTCACACACGATCAGGAAGAAGCCCTCTCTATGTCCGACACGGTCGTTGTTATGGAAAATGGACAGATACAGCAGATTGGCTCTCCTACCGATATATATAACGAGCCCGAAAACGCATTTGTTGCTGACTTTATCGGAGAAAGTAATATCGTTGACGGAATTATGCTCTCCGACTATAAGGTACGCTTCTCGGGCCACACGTTCGACTGCGTTGACAAAGGCTTTGAGAAAAATCAGCCGATAGACGTCGTAGTTCGTCCCGAGGACGTTGACGTTGTTACTCCCGACAAGGGAATGCTTGAGGGTACCGTTACCTCTGTCACCTTCAAGGGCGTTCACTGGGAAATAATCGTTGACATAAACGGCTTCAAATGGATGATACAGACCACAGATTTCGTTGCAGAGGGTGAGCACATAGGTCTTTACATTGAGCCTGATGCTATTCACATAATGAACAAGTCCGAATTTTCGGATATGTTCGGTGACTACTCCTCCTTCTCTGACGAGCTTGATATGCTTTCCGACCCCACAGAACCCGGGGATGAGGAGGACGATGACGAATGAGAGGAAAATCTCTGTTTCAGAAAATGGCTGCAGCTCCGCACATTGTGTGGGCAGTAATGTTTATTGTGGCTCCTATGCTTTTCGTTCTCTACTTCGCATTCACGGACGAAAGCGGAAAATTTTCACTTTCCAACATATCTTCCCTTTCGGGATATTCGAACGTATTTATTCTCTCTATTGCCTTTGCGCTTATCGCAACCGTCGTATGTCTTTTAATCGGTTATCCGCTTGCATATTTTATGTCGAAGACAAGTCCTAAGATGAAAAAGATTCTTATGGTTCTTATTATGCTTCCTATGTGGTGCAACCTGCTTATAAGAACCTACGCTCTTATGGCACTTCTTGATAACGGCGGACTTCTCAATACTTTCCTTGAAAATATCGGTCTGGACAAGCTTTACATCGTCGGCTCGGATTTCGGTGTCATACTCGGTATGGTTTATGATTTCCTTCCCTATATGGTGCTTCCGATATTTACTGCGATGACAAAGCTTGACCATCGCTATATCGAAGCGGCGGCAGACCTTGGCTGTAACCCGATAAAAACTATGATAAAAGTCATTATGCCCCTTACAGCTTCTGGCGTTATATCGGGCATTACAATGGTATTCGTTCCCTCTATAAGCACGTTCTACATTTCACAGAAGCTCGGTGCCGGAAAGATAGACCTCATAGGCGATACTATCGAGCGTCTGTTTAAAAACACAAGCACGTACGGTGTAGGTGCCGCGATTTCTCTTGTTATGATGATCCTCATTCTTATCTCCGTTTGGATAATGAACAAATTTTCAGACGATGAAGGAGGTATCGTAATATGAAGAAATTTCTTTCGGGCGGATATATCTTTCTTATCTTTGCTCTTCTCTACGCTCCTATCGCCGTCCTTATAATATTCTCATTCAACGACGGCGGAAGCCTGAATGAATTTACTGCCTTCTCTTTTGCGTGGTACAAGGAGCTTTTTGCCGACGAAGCGGCTATAACAGCGCTTAAAAACTCGCTTATCCTTGCAGTTCTCTCTTCTGTTATCGCAACCGTAATAGGAACCTTTGCGGCACTCGGACTTCATCACATGAAAAGCAAAGTCATCAAAGGCTCTATAAAGTCTGTAACGAATATTCCTATGATGAACCCTGATATCGTTACCGGTGTTTCGATGATGCTTCTTTTCGTTGCTGTCGCAACCTTTATAAAAGCAAACAATTTTATGGGATTCGGCACTATGCTCGTAGCGCATACGACCTTTAACCTCCCTTACGTTCTTCTTTCGGTAGCTCCGAGATTCACACAGCTTGACAAATCTCTTTCAGAAGCGGCTCAGGACCTCGGTTGCACACCTTCCCGCGCGTTCTTCTCGGTAGAGCTTCCCGAAATAATTCCCGGCATAGTTTCGGGTCTTATGCTCGGATTTACGATGTCGCTTGACGATTTCGTAATCAGCCATTTCGTAAGCTCTCCGAATTTCCAGACACTTCCTCTCTACGTTTACAACCAGACAGTTCACAACGTCAAGTTCAGTATGTACGCACTTTGTGCACTCATAGTTGCAATAATACTCGTTATCCTGCTTGCAGTCAACTTCGCCGGCTCGATTTCGGACAGACGAAGCAAGTCGGCAAGAAAAGGAGGTGCAACAAAATGAAAACTTTCATTAAACGCACTTTCATCTTCTCACTTGTTCTGCTCTCTCTTCTTTTGCTCACCGCAGTATTTTCTTCCTGTTCAAAGGATGAAAGCAGCGACGTTACCACTCTTTACGTGTATAACTGGGGTGAATACATCTCGGACGGCTCCGAGGGCACGCTCAACGTCAACAAAGAATTTGAAAATTGGTACTATGAAACCTACGGGAAACGTGTCAAGGTAAGCTACTCCACCTACTCCTCAAACGAGGATATGTACGCAAAGCTTTCCGGCGGAGCTGTAAACTATGACGTGATCGTTCCCTCCGACTATATGATAGAGCGTCTTATCTCCGAGGATATGCTCGCGCCTCTCAACTACGGCAATATTCCCAACATAGAGAACATTCTTCCCGAATTTTACGGCGAGGATGCAAAATATGATTACTACGACAAAGGCAGTATTTATTCGGTTCCCTATTTCTACGGAATGATAGGAATAATTTACAACACTACTATGGTAGACCCCGATGATGAAGACATCGGATCGTGGTCACTGATGTGGGACGATGATTACAAAGGCAACATTCTTCAGTTCAACAATTCACGTGATGCCTTCGGTACAGCACAGTATTATCTCGGAATAGACGTAAACACAGACGACATTGACGAGTGGCGACTTGCCCTTAAAAAGCTCCTCGAGCAGAAAGATTTCGTTCAGGGATACGTTATGGACGAGATATTCAACAAAATGGAAAACGGCTCTGCCGCGATTGCTGCATACTATGCCGGCGACTTCCTTGCAATGTACGAAAACAACGAAGATCTTGAATTCTTCTATCCGAAAGAAGGAACAAACCTCTACGTTGATGCGATGTGCATCCCGAAAACGAGCCACAACAAAGAGCTTGCCGAAATGTATATCAACTTTATGCTGAGCGAAGAGATCGCCGTTGCAAATGCCGAATATACTTATTATGCTTCTCCCAACCGTACAGTTGTTGAAAATGAAGAATATATAGAGTATATGTCCGAGATCAAGGAAGACGCTTACGAGAAAATGTACGGCACAGACGGAGTAAACGCAACTGCTTACGTTAATCTCACCAGCCAAAAGCTTGCTCTTGTAAACGAGCTTTGGGAAGAACTCAAATCAAATATCGACGTAAGTCCTACGATATACGTTATATGTGCTGTTATAGTTATCTCGATCGCATCGCTCACTGTTTTCTTTGGAGTACGCAAAAAGATACGAAACAATTATTAAAAAGATGCATATAAAGATAAAGAAAGGTCTGTTTCAGACCTTTCTCTGTCTTTATTTATCGCGAATATACCGTGATATTATGGTAAAACTTATTATACGAAGTAAAGTTTCCGGAAAGGTGCCGTAAACATTTTAAAGATTTTACGGCGAAATAAAAATGAACTCAAAAAGCATTACATCATCTCTGCTTCTCCTACTTGCCGCACTTATTTGGGGAAGCGCATTTATTGCTCAAAGCCTCGGTATGGAGCATATCGGACCGTTGTCCTTTGTTTGCATACGGTCGTTTATAGGATTTTTTGCCCTCATTCCCGTACTTTTGGTTATTCAAAAGATACAGAAAAAGAAATTACTTGCAGAAAACGCTCTTCAGCCCGACAGCACCTCGAAAAAAGTAATTCTTCCAAAGGCAATTAAAGGCGGCATAGTTTGCGGAATATTTCTCAGCGTAGGTATGATATGTCAGCAGTACGGCATACTTTATCTTACCGAAAGCGGCGGAAATATCGGAAAAGCGGGATTTATCACCACGATGTATATTCTGATAGTTCCTATCCTCGGACTCTTCTTTAAGCAAAAGGTTTCTCCGAGGCTTTGGGTTTCCGTTGCTCTCGCAATAGTTGCTCTCTATCTTTTATCTGTTACCGACAGCTTTACCATAAGCATCGGCGACAGTCTTCTCATCCTTTGTGCATTCGGATTTGCCGCACAGATTCTTGCCGCAGATTATTTCGTAAAAGACGTAAACGGTGTTCTTATTTCCTGTCTGCAGTTTCTCTTTTGCGCGCTTATAACAGTAATTCCCGCGATACTTATTGAAAAGCCGAGTCCCGAGATGATTCTCCCTGCTTGGCAGAGCCTTATTTACACGGGCGCTTTCTCAAGCGGTATTGCATTTACCTTACAGATAGTTGCACAGAAAAATCTTCACCCCGCCGTCGCTTCCCTGCTTATGAGCTGTGAATCCGTTTTTGCCGTTCTTTCGGGCTTTGCGATTCTAGGTCAGATTCCCTCAATACGCGAGATAATCGGTTCTGTAATTATGTTCGCCGCTGTTATTCTCGCACAGCTTCCTGCTAAGAATAATTCTTAGGGAACTTTTTGAAAAAAGTTCCCTAAAACCCTCAAGCTTAAAAACGGTAATCATTCTTTGATTACCTATTCAAAGTGTAGACAAACTCACAAACATTAACTGAGAGAAGGGGAAAACCATCTCAAACGCCGAAGTTTTTCCCCTTCTCTCAGACTCTCATCCCCTTTCCTTGGCTAAAAACTTCTCTTTTATTATTTTGTTTTCAGTCTGAAAGCCGAGCAGTTGCTCGGCTCTTTTACTTGAAGGCAAATGATGTCGAAAAGTGAAGTAAGTTTTGTAAATACCTTGACAATTATTTGATTTTGCGATATACTATCCTTTAGTATTTTGTTTCTGAGTTAAGAAAGGAATTTGATCTTATGGATAAAAAAGTTATATTGATATCGGTTGACGGTATGCGCCCCGACGGACTGAAAACTTGCGGAAACCCTTATCTTGAAACAATGGAAAAGCTTTGCTCATATACGTATAACGGACGCTCGATGGTTCCGTCTGTTACGTTCCCCTGCCATTTTTCTATGACACATTCGGCTGTACCGCAAAGACACGGACTTCTCACAAATACATACGTTCCGCAGGTTCGCCCGATAAAGGGTATCTTTGAAAAGATAAACGATAACGGCGGTGTCAGCGCTATGATGTACGGTTGGGAGCCTCTGCGTGATATCGCGCTTCCCGGAACGCTTAAGCACGCGGTCTATGTAAACGCATATACAGAAGAAAGCTCGGATACTGTACTTACTGACCACGCAGAGAGAATAATCGAACGTTATGACCCCGATTTCACATTCCTTTATATGGTTGAAACCGACGAAAAGGGCGGACACGATAACGGCTGGATGAGTGAGGAATATCTGCGCCGCATTTCTATCGCTGTAGATAATATCAAACGAATGATAGATAAGTTCGGCGAAACACATTCGGTGATCGTTATGGCTGACCACGGCGGACACGACCGCGCACACGGTACGGAGATGCCCGAGGATATGACTATTCCGTTTTTCTTCTACGGCAAAGAATTTGAGGGCGGAAAGGTGCTTGAAGACGTTTCGCTTCTCGAAATTGCCCCCACTATTGCGGGAATTCTCGGCATAGCTCCCGATAAAGACTGGGAAGGCAGAGATCTCACTAAAGAATAAAAATAATAGGTGAATCACAAAAATGTTAATAATCTCACTAAACCAGATGGCAGTTCTCGCGCTGTTTATACTTATAGGTTTCGCTGTCGCAAAATTAAAAGTAGTAAACTCCGACGCATCGAGTGTGCTTTCCAAGCTTGAAAATAATATTTTCATTCCCGCACTCGTTATGGGAACGTTTATCACGAATTTTACAGTAGAAAAACTCGGCTCAGCGTGGAAAATACTTCTGTTTTCCTTTGTGATAGAGCTTCTTGTAATTCCGATTGCGATACTTTCGTCAAAACTCGCTACCAAAAACGGATATATACGCAAGATATATACATACGGACTTGCGTTCAGTAATTTCGGATTTATGGGAATTCCGATCGTCAGCGCACTTTTCCCCGAATATGAAATGTACTATATAATCTTCACACTTCCGCTGTGGACGCTTATATACGTTTGGGGTGTGCCGAATCTTTTGATAGATACGGGCGATAAAAAAGGTATTCTTGCAAGACTTAAAGCGCTTGCAAATCCGATGTTCATATCACTTATCATAGGCGCACTTATCGGAATCAGCGGAGTAAAGCTTCCCGGATTTGTAACAAGCGTTGTAAATACCTGCGGAAACTGTATGTCCCCTCTTGCGATGATAATTACGGGTATAACGTTTGCAAACATAAATATTAGGAAGGTGCTTTCGGATATCAGCATATATTTCGTATCGTTTATGCGGCTTATCGTCGTTCCTTGCGTGTTTGCGGGAGTTTTCCTGCTGCTTCAGAAGCTTTTCGCGTTTGAGCTTGAAGAATATTATTTCGTATGTATGCTTTGCTCTCTTGCGATGCCCCTCGGACTTAACACGGTCGTTGTTCCCGCGGCATACGGTAAAGATACCTCGGTCGCGGCAGGTATGGCACTTATTTCTCACGTGCTGTCAGTTATAACCATTCCGATAATTCTTACTATTTTCGGCGTTTGATTTAATATCATAACAGCAATAATCCCCGACAGATTTTAAAGTCTGTCGGGGTGAGATTTTTGTACAGGGTTATTAATCTTTGGGCGGAAAGCTCGGGAAAGCGTTTCCGTTTTCATCTCTGTTTATTGGAGTTGCCTTGAGATGAAAATGAATGCTGTTACAAGGGCATACTAAATCTATTTCGTATTTTTCTTTCGAGCCTCTGTATGTGAAGTCACCGCCGCAACGGATAATTTCGCAATAGGTGTATACTTCGGTCATCATTTTAGGGCACATTCCGGCAGGACATTCATACGAAAATGTGAATTTGTCGCCTTTTTCAAATCCAAGACGGCAATTTGAAGCTTTTCCCTCTGTGACGATCAAATCAAATTTCCAATCTTCTACCATCCATTTTTTCATAGACTTATCTCCTTTGTTTTCAGCGGAAGTTTTGTCGTTTACATTATATCATCAAAGCGCATAAAAATCAATATTTTTCTGATTTTTACGTAG
Organism: Oscillospiraceae bacterium; assembly: GCA_015064255.1. Lineage (GTDB taxonomy): Bacteria > Bacillota > Clostridia > Oscillospirales > CAG-272 > SIG672. Next base: position 32,954 of record SVSP01000008.1, on the reverse strand, counting down.
AAATACGATGTTTTTTGTTGCAGCCAAGAAATGTGTGTGAAAATTTAAGAGAAAACCTACTGTTAAAAACAAGCTCCCTTACACGAGGGAGCTTTTGCTTTTTTAACTCTTTTCAAAGCCATAAAGAAAATCAAGATACATAAGGATGCAAATAGGAGCGAAAGTCAGACCGATTATTTGCGCTTCATTTAAATGGTAACCTTGCACCGTGAATTCCGGCTGAAGTATATGAAAAATCAGAAGTACTACCGAACAAACAGTGGCGAGAAGTGCAAAAATATTGCAGCGATGCGGCTTGCACACGAGCTTTATTACTGCTTTTGCAATTACGATAACCGAAAGTAAAACAGGGAAGTAAGCAGCATATACGAATGTAGGATACAGCCAGCTCAAACTGTCGTTTACACAAATAGCTATAATAAGTGTTACGATATAGTACAGCAGTAATACACTCGATATTATAAGCGTACTTACTTTCATACCGTCCGTTTCAAAATCTCCGACCTCACCTTTTCTGTTTTTGATGAAGGTAGTAACGACTTCAAGATAAACCGAAATGAAAAGGATTGTAATAAGTAGTACTATTAAATTTCCATAGCCGCCCAAAATATCAGTTATGAAGTCCATAAAAGCTGTTTCTTTGTATGTAAATGACTCTATATATGTAAAGATGAGTAACAGATCCGATAAAACGGCAATAATCATAAAAACACAGACACGGCGAGGTCTTTGAAGTAAATTTACTATAAGGTATAAAATGCACGCGCAAAGCAGAAGTAAAGGAAAAGTAAGGAGATAATATATACCTAATTTTTCAATTGACATAGGATTTCTGACGCGAAGCGATAAAAAGCAACAGAATAAAAAGTGAAGTATAAGCACACTCGGCATTATAAGCAACAGTTTTTTCATAATTTTACCTCCGTATCTTTAGTAATTAAATTATACCATATTTCAGCAAAAAATGTAATGTACAGATAATACAAAATTCCCCCCCGTTTTTTGTAAAAAATAACAAAAACAAGACTTAGAATCGCTCCAAATCTTGTTTTTGTTGTTTTTATCTGTTGGCAAATCCTGCGCCGTTTCCGTCGTTGAGCCAATAATCCTCGCCGTTTACAGGGTCGCGGAGTATGGTTTCAAGCAGATAAGGGTGGCTTTCGAGTATGTCGGTAAGCTCTTTGATCTTGTCAGCATATCTCGGATCGCAGTATCTGTTTTCAAACTCAAACGGGTCTTCGCTAAGGTCATAAAGCTCGAGGAAAAGTCTTCCCGCTTGATTTGCGGGGTTCGGTTTTCCTCCCGCACGGTTGAGTTCAAGCTTGATGTTGTTTTTTACGATGGCAACGCGGTCTTCACATTCGGAAATAATGTAGTCAAGACCTCCGCGGGAAACTGTTGTGTCGATAGGCGCACCGTCGCATTTGGGAATGTCTGTGATTCCCGCAGCAGAAAGTATCGTAGGGAAGAGGTCAAGTGAGCTTACGGTCTCTCCGATGCGCTTTCCGCATTTTTGTCCGGGATTGCGGATTATAAGCGGAATTCGAAGTACGTCCTCGAAAAGACTGCCGTTTTTGCCCCAAAGACTGTGGTTGCCCATCATTTCTCCGTGGTCGGTCGTGTAAATTATAAGAAGATCGTCACCGAATTTCTTTTCTGCCGCTTCTATTATCTCGCCGACCTTTTCGTCGATAAGTGCGATATTTCCGAGATATCTTCTGCGCCAGCTCTGCCAATATTCCTCGCTGTAATTCTTCTGCGCGTGATCCTTGGCAGGTCCGCTTCCTTCGGTAGTGCCAGGGCCGTAGAATCCGCGGCAGTGATATTTACTTTCGTCGTCCCACTCGCCGTCACGGTATATTCGCTCGCCCATCTTGTCGGGATCGATCCTGTCGGTATATTCCTTGGGCGTATCTATGGGGTAGTGCGGTCCCGAAAAGCTTACCCACATAAAGCAAGGTCCGTCATTCGGCAAGGAGCTTATGCGGTCAAGCGCTCTGTTTCCTACCCAGGCATCGGGGTGCATTTCGGACTCAAACGGGAAGTCATAATATCCGTGATTGTCGGGGTTTACGTGAGCCTCATATCTGCACTTTTTGAGCATATCCTTGCGGGCAAGCTCTTTTGAATAGTCATCATAGTACCAAAGAGAATTGTTTTTGTCGTCCTGAAGATCGAGTACGTCCATTCCGAGCGTGCGGTAATATGAAATAAAATGCTCGTACTCAAGCGTCATATTGGGACGTGTGGCGGGATAGGGAACAGGGATAAAGTGACATTTTCCGTGAAGTGACGTGTTGTATCCAACCTTTTTAAGTTCGGTAAAGAGATTTGGAAGCTGTGTGGAAAGCGAAGCTCCGAAAATATTACTTACAGAACCCGAGTTGTGAGGATAAAGACCTGTCATAATACTGCATCTTGCAGGAAGGCAGACCGGACTTACGGTATAAGCGCGCTCGTAAACGTCTGCATTTGCGGCAAGGGCATCAATGCGCGGCGTACTATCTGTCGTTGCACCGTAACAGGACAGTGTTTTCAGATGCTGTTCGTCTGTTGTTATCAGAAGAATGTTTGGTCTGTTCATGTAGAAATCTCCTATCCGTTTTTATTTAAAACCATAGATAATTTAACATATATTTTAGGTTTTGTCAATATAAAACGGATAGGAGATAATAAATTTGAATTATTTCAGTTCGAGTATTTTGTCTTCGAGGTCAAATTCTTTTGCAATAATAGTGACCCATTTTTTCATTACGTCCCAGCTTGCCTTGCCGGTAAATGCGTGGTTTTTGTACTCGCGCTCGCCGTCGCTCCAGGTAATTATCCAAAGCTCGGACTCTTCGCTGTTGTATATGCGCTGAATAAGCGAAGAAGAGTTTCTTCCCTGCGATACAGTTCCGACAGCAAGTGTTTTGCCGTTTCCGTTCTGATCGTAGGATTTTACGCTGTATGTGATCTTCTTGTCTTTAAGAGTATCGTTAATAGCGTAAAGCGACATTTCTCCGCCGATTTCAGTTCTCGTAGCGGCAAGGAGAAGCTCCTGATGGGATTTTTCTATCCAGAAATAGGGGAGCTTCGGTCCAAGCTTGTAGTCCATAACCGAATAGTTGAATGCCATAGGCCACATATCGCAGAGCGACCACCAAAGTACACCTGTTTTGCTCCATCTTACACTTCTGCTGTACTCAACTGCGTCCTTGTATCCCTCTGCACAGAGAATATTAACTGCAAGAGTGTAGTCCTTCCACTCACCGAGGGTGAAGTCGCGGCCATAGAACTGCTCGCATTCGAATTTTCCGGAATTTCTCCAAACGGTGAAGTAGCCGTCGTTCTGATGAGTTCCGTTACTGTCAAGTCTGGGGCAGTTCCAAAGACGCTCCATTCTCGCTCTTTCTCTCTCAAAAGTAGCCTTGTCATTGGAAATAGCGCAAAGCGGACCGGGCGCGATCTCGCTGAATATCTTGTTTTTCGATTCTCTGAGTGCCTGGGCGAATCTGTGCGGCGGAACGTAGAAGTGAAGCTCTGTCGGAGAGAAAACACCTTTGTCCGTATGCACGAGGAAGGTAGATTCGTCTCTCGGGGTCCATCGGATATGACGGGCTGCGTGGAAACGGTCGGATGACACGGGAGAGCTGTGTATATAGCGGCGGTAAGGGTCAAACCTTACTATGATGTCGGGAATTATCTTACGTGTGATTGCTACCTGCGAGGGAAGTATCTGCGAGGTGGGCTGTACCCATTCTATACATTTATCACATTCATTATCTCCGCACCAGAGAGCAAGACAGGTGTGATTGCGGTACTTTTTAACGACCTGCTCGGCTTCCTTTGCAACAAGCTTGCCGTACTCTTCGTCCTTCGACGGAATTTCACAAGCAAACATAAAGTCCTGCCATACCATAATTCCGTGCTCGTCGCAGTAATCGTAGAACGCTTTGTCCTCATAGATGCCGACACCGAGAACTCTTACGAAGTTACAGTGGAGATTTGTCATCTCTCTGAGTGCATCGAGAGCTCTTGTCTTTTTGTCCGCCTCGCTTGCATAAGGATCAAGCGGCTTCCAGCCTGTTCCGCGCAGGAATACTCTTTCACCGTTGACCTTGAAGAGAAATTCACCCGATCCGTCCTCAGAAATATCGTCGGTATGCTCGACGTCTATCGTACGGATGCCGTATTTTTGTGTGTAGACAGCAGTGATATCCTCACCCTCAAGCATTTCGATCTTGAGGTCGTAAAGCTTCGGATTGCCAAATCCGCTTGGCCACCAAAGCTCGATCTTACCGCGCTCTACGCCGAACTTTACAAGTCCCTGAACAAATCTTGCAGGGAAGAGTGAAGTGCCGATAACCTCGTCGCCGTCAAGAAGGGAAACACGCAGACGGTGATTTGTAAGAACCTTAGTGTGTGTTTTATAGATGTAAGAGATAGCTATTATAGCGTAATCGTTATATATTTCGTTAGTATAAACGTACATACTTTCGAAACGCTTCGGAGGAAGATCCTCGATATATACGTCACGGATTATTCCCGAAGTGATAAGGCGGGGAGCGTTGTCCCAACCCCACTGAAGCCTGTTTTTTCTGACGTTCATAAATCCGTCGTAATGACCCTGGAAGAAGAGCGGTCTGCTGAACTCGTCGTGAGGATGCTCGCGCGCCCAAAGGTCAACGCTTCTGATAACGACCTTAAGCTCGTTGCCTGTCGGCTTCAGGGTTACGGGATACTTGTAATACATATGCATATTTTCGGTGTTTCCGAGCTTTTCTCCGTTGAGATATATCTCTGCAAGGGTGTCTATACCCTCGAATACAAGATTTCTCGTATAACCGTCGGGGAGCTCGGGGGCGTCGAATACGGTAGTGTACGTCCAGTCATCGACAGTTTCGAATTTTGCGGTTGCGAATTCGTAATCTGCGGGCATACAGTCATCGCAAAGGCCCATCTTTTCAAGGGTGGGCTCAACGTTGCAAGGAACAGATATAGTTGTGTTGTAGGCTTTGTCTTCGAGTGTGAAGCTCAGATTCCAAAATCCGTTTAATGAATGAATTTTTTTGTCCATAACAAAAGCTCCTATCCGTTTTTCTTTGGAATTACAGATAATTTAACACATATTTGTAATTTTGTCAATATAAAACGGATAGGAGATAATAAATTTGAATTATTTCAGTTCGAGTATTTTGTCGGCAATACCAAATTCATCTGCGATGATATCGACCCATTTTTTCATTACGTCCCAGCTTGCCTTGCCCGTAAACGCGTGGTTTTTGTACTCGCGCACACCGTCGCTCCAGGTGATTATCCAAAGCTCGGACTGCTCGGGATTGGATATACGCTGTACGAGAGATGATGAATTCTTCTCCTGCGTTATATTTCCCGTCGCTATCGTTTCACAGTTGCCGTTTTGATCGTATGCTTTTACGCTGTATTTTACCTTGCGCTTTTCGAGCGTATCGTTGAGCGCGTACAGAGAGATTTCTCCGCCAACCTCGGTATTTACAGCAGCAAGCAAGAATTCCTGCTGCGATTTTTCTATCCAGAAGTATGGAAGCTTGGGACCAAGCTCGTAATCCATAACCGAATAGTTGAACGCCATAGGCCACATATCGCAGAGCGACCACCAGATAACGCCGGTTTTCTCCCAACGCACAGCTCTGGAGTATTCAAGCGCGTCCTTAAATACCTCTGCGCAGACCACGTTTACAGCGAGTCTGTATTCTTTCCACTCGTCAAATGTGAAATCACGTCCGAAAAAGTGCTTGCAAACCATACTTCCCGTGTTGCGCCAAACAGTGAAGTATCCGTCATTCTGATGCTTTCCGTTGCTCCATATTTGCGGAGAATTCCAAAGACGCTCCATTCTCGCTTTTTCGCGCTCAAAGGTAACGTCGTTTGCCGCTATGGCACAAAGCTGTATAGGACCCGTTTCGCCAAGGATCCTGCTCTTTGTTTCGCGCAAAGAATCGCTGTATTTGTCGGGTGTGACGTAAAAATGAATTTCGGAAGGATATATATAACCGTGATCTGTCATTACGCGGAACGTGCGCTCGTTTCTCGGATTTCCGTTTGTATGGCGGCTCAAGTGGAACTCGTCCGAGCAGATCGGAGAGCTGAGAAGGTAGTAACGGTAGGGATCGTTGAGAATAACTGCATCCTTGAGTACACGGCGTGTGATAACGCTTTGAGAGGGAATCATATTAGAGCGCGGCATTACCCACTCGATGCATCTGTCACATTCGTTGTCACCGCACCAAAGTGCAAGCGACGGATGATTGCGAAGCTTTTTGATTATCTGTACCGCTTCCTCGGACGCGAGCTTACAGTAATCCTCTTCGGTAGAGGGAATTTCGCAGGCGAACATAAAGTCCTGCCATACCATAATTCCGTTCGCGTCGCAGAAGTCGAAGAATTCCTTGTCTTCGTAAATTCCACCGCCCCATATTCTTACCATATTGCAGTGGAGCTTGGGTATTTCCCTTAGTGCATCAAGAGTCTTGGTCTTTCTGTCCGCCTCGGAAGCAAGGGGATCGAGGGGCTTCCAGCTTGTTCCGCGCAGGAAAACCTTTTCGCCGTTGACCTTGAAGATAAAATCGCCTTTTCCGTCCTCGGTTATGTCGTCCGTGTGGTCGATATGTATCGTGCGTATTCCGAATTTTCTTTCATAAACGGCAACGCTTTCACCGTCCTCAAGCATTTCGATCTTTATATCGTAAAGCTTGGGATCACCGAAACCGCTCGGCCACCAAAGCTGTATTTTGTTTCTGTCAACACCGATCTTCGCAAGACCCTGAACGAAGTTTATCGGAAAGGTCGAGGAGTGTACAACTGTTTCACCGTCGATAAGCGATATGCGGATGCGGTGATCTGAAAGATCCTTGACGGGTGTTTTGTAAAAATAAGAAATACCTATAACAGCGATGTCCTCGCGAATTTCTTCGGTGAAGAGATAGATATCTTCAAAACGCTTCGGCGGAAGGTTTTCGATATATACGGGACGGAATATTCCCGCGGTGATGAGATGAGGCGCATTGTCCCAACCCCATTGATGACGTGTTTTTCGCATATTTGTCTGCGTGTCGTATTCACCGAGGAAATTTTGCGGTCTGCTGAACTGGTCGTGCGGATGATTTCGAGCCCAAAGATCCACGCTTCTGATGATAACTGTAAGCTCGTTACCGAAAGGTCTTAGATTTACCGGATATTTGTAGGTCATATGCATATTTTCGGTGTTTCCGAGCTTTTCACCGTTGAGATATATCTCTGCAAGGGTGTCGATACCCTCAAATACAAGATTTCGCGTATAACCGTCGGGAAGCTCGGGCGCGTCGAAAACGGTAGTGTATGTCCAGTCATCCACCGTTTCGAATTTTATCATTGAGCGTTCATTGTCGGCGGGCATATAATCTCCGCAGAGCCCGAGCGCTTGCAGAGAAGGCTCGACGTTTCCGGGAACACACGCCGCCGCAGTATATTTCTTATCGTTAAGTGTAAAAGTGAGATTCCAAGTACCGTTTAATGTGCAGATGTTTTTGTTCATAAAAGACCTCCGATCAGTTGTTCTTTTAAAATATGAATAATTAATTCAGCTCGAGAATCTTGTTCTCTAAATCAAATTCCTTCGCGATGATACGCACCCAGTTTTGTATTACGTCCCAGCTTTCCTTGCCTGTGAACGCGTGATTCTTGTACTCGCGCTCGCCGTCATTCCATGTGATTATCAGAAGCTCGGATTCTTCGCTGACAGGTATGTTCTTTATCGGCGAGGACGAGTTCTTCTCCTGCGTAAAGTTACCTGAGAGTATCTTTTTGGCATTACCGCTGCGATCGTATGAGGTAACTGTGTAGCTTGCACTGCGTTCTTCTCTCGTATCGTTGAGAGTATAGAGCGATATTTTTCCGTCAATTTCAGTCTTTACGGCGGCAAGGAGAAGTTCCTGCTGTGACTTTTCTACCCAAAAGTAAGGAAGCTTTGGGGTAAGATCACAGTCCATTATCGAATAGTTGAACGCCATAGGCCACATATCACAGAGCGACCACCATATAACGCCCGTTTTGTCCCACCTTACAGCACGGCAGTATTCGATGGCGTCCTTGTAGCCTTCCGCACATATAAGGTTTACGGCGAGAGTATAATCCTTCCACTCGTCAAGAGTGAAGTCGCGTCCGTAGAATTGCTCACATTCGAATTTTCCCGCAGTTCTCCACGCGTGGAAATAACCGTCATTCTGATGAGTGAACTGTCTTACAAGCCAAGGATAGTTCCAAAGACGCTCCATTCTCGCTTTTTCTCTTTCAAATGAGGTGTTGCTGTTTGATATTGAACAAAGCGGACCGGGGGCAATTTCGCCAAAAAGTCTGTTCTTTGCTTCGCGGAGAGCAGAACCGAACTGATGGGGAGCAACGTAAAAATGATTTTCAGACGGAGCAATTACACCCTTGTCTGTCTTTACAAGGAAGTTGTATTCATCTCTCGGCTTGCCGCGAGTTTGGCGGATAGTATGGATTCTGTCAGACGTTATAGGCGAGCTGTTGAGATAGAAACGGAAAGGATCGAATCTGACAACGATATCGGAAAGTATCTTGCGCGTAATCGACACCTGAGAGGGAAGCAGTTGCGATAACGGCTGTACCCATTCCACACATCTGTCGCATTCGTTATCACCGCACCAAAGTGCAAGACAGGTGTAGTTGCGGTATTTTTTTACGATCTGCTCTGCTTCCTTGGCAACGAGCTTGCCGTACTCTTCGTCCTTTGACGGAATTTCACAGGCAAACATAAAGTCCTGCCATAGCAAAATTCCGTTGGCATCGCAGTAGTCAAAGAATGAAGTATCCTCGTACATACCTCCGCCCCATATTCTTACGGTATTACAGTTAAGCTTTGTGATTTCTTTAAGTGCGTTAAGAGATCTTGTTTTTTTGTCCGCTTCGCTTGTGAACGGATCAAGAGGTTTCCAGCTTGCACCACGCAAAAATACCTTTTCACCGTTTACTTTAAATAGGAAATTACCGTTTCCGTCTTCGTCTATTTCATCGGTATGCTCTATTTCTATAAAACGTATTCCGAATTTTTGAGTATAATCGGCAACGCACTCGTCGCCTTCAAGCATTTCAACCTTGAGGTCATAAAGCTTGGGATCGCCAAGACCGCTTGGCCACCAAAGCTCGACCTTGCTTCGTTCTACGCCAAGCATCACAAGTCCTTGAACGAAGGATATTCTTGAAACAAGTGAGGCAATAACGCTTTCTCCGTCCATAAGAGATACGCGTAAACGGTGATCTGTAAGAAGCTTTACGGGAGTTTTGTAGAAGTAAGAAACGCTGATCACTACGTAGTCATCGCGAAGATCGTTTGTATAAACGTACATATCCTCGAAACGCTTAGGCGGAAAGTCTTCGATATATACGTCGCGTATTATTCCCGATGTGATAATACGCGGTGCGTTGTCCCAACCCCAATGGTGGCGTGTCTTTCTGATATTCACCTGTGAATCGTAGTGACCGTTGAAGCTTTGAGGTCTGCTGAACTGATCGTGTGGATGCTCTCGCGCCCAAAGATCGATACTTCTGATAACTACGGTGAGTACGTTTCCTGTAGGTTTAAGATTTACTGCATATTTGTAGATCATATGCATATTTTCGGTGTTTCCGAGCTTTTCACCATTGAGATAGATTTCAGCAAGAGTGTCTATGCCCTCGAATACAAGATTTCTCGTATAGCCTTCGGGAAGCTCGGGAGCGTCGAATACGGTTGTGTACGTCCAGTCATCGACAGTTTCGAATTTTGCGGTTGCGAATTCGTAGTCTGCGGGCATACAGTCGTCGCAAAGTCCCATCTTTTCAAGGGTGGGCTCTACGTTGCTCGGAACGGTAATTGCCGTACTGTAAGATTTCTCATCAAGCGTGAATTTAAGATCCCAAACTCCGTTCAGTGAATAAATTTTTTTGTCCATAATAAACCTCCGATAAAATCTTTTACGCTTTGCCACTGCAGCCGAACAAGATCATTTTCTGCATAACAGCTTCTTTTATAGCTTTTACTTTTGCGTTTCGTGTTTCAAGATAGCTGCCGTCATAATTTTCCACAGCATCCAGCCCCGCTACACAAAGATCGGTGAAAATATTTACTTTGGCGATTCCGTTTGCGATGGTATTTCTGAAATCGTCATCCGAAAGCCCCGAGCCGCCGTGAAGTACAAGCGGTGTGTCGAGTGCAGAGCGTATCTCGGACAAACGCTTAATGTCAAGGCGAGGCTTTGTCTTGTATGCGCCGTGTGCCGTTCCGATAGCTACGGCAAGAGCGTCAACTCCCGTGGCTTTTACAAATTCTACGGCTTCCTCGGGAGAGGTATACATATCGTCGCTGTCGTTGTCGTTTGAATCTGCGTTTCCTACGTGACCGATCTCGCCTTCGACAGACGCGCCGAAACTGTGCGCGATCTTTACTATTTCGCGCGTGGCGGCTAGATTTACTTCCGTATCACCTGCGGATCCGTCAAACATTATGCTTGAAAATCCGAGCTTCAAGGCTTCAATACAGCGGTCAAATGTAAGACCGTGATCGTAATGGACTACGACAGGCACGGAAGCACGTTTTGCGGCGGCAATAACAGACGGAGCTATGAGCGAAAGCTCTCCGTAAGGAAGGAGAATTTCCGCAGTTCCTATAATGATGGGAGATCGCAGTTCTTCTGCTGCGGATATAGCGGCTTCAAGCATATCGGTATCAGTTGTATTGAAAAGTCCGACAGCGTAGCGGCCTGCCTGCGCAGCGGGTAAAATATCGTTTAAGGTTACTAGCATTTTTTTGTTATTCCTTTCGAAAAAAGTCAGTCTTCGATCTTTACTTCGCGCACAAGACGCTTGTCTGTAAACTGATCGGTTTCGTCGGTACTGCGAGTTGAAAATTCGGAGATAACAGCGCCGTCCTCTCCTGCTTGAAACCAGTGCCACGTTTCGGGATAGATGGTGTACTGTTCACCGGGACAGAGTATTACTTCGTGGAAAACACTTACGTCTGTCGGGGGAATCTTTGCCGCGATCTTATTTTTGTCGCCTTCACCCGTAACGTAAAGATATACCTTGCCGTAACGGCATCGGAATGTTTCTTCTTTTCCTTGCATTCCGTTTGTCGGAACGTGTTTATGCTCGGGGCAGGTCTGACCGGGAAGGAGAACCATTTCCTTTGCGCATACGCGCTCGGTATTTATGTATGTGAGTATCTGAAGCCCGACCTCGTTTACTCTTCCGAGTTCAAAATCTACGACTTCTATCCTATTTTTTTCGTCGTCATTAAGTATTATAGATGCTTTTTCGTACATTTCAAGAGCTGAAGCTACCTGTTTTTCGTAAATATCGCGTTTCATTGTAAAAAATCTCCTTTGTATCGTTTTTTTTATGAGTTTTTCAGTATTATTTTTCTGCAATTCTTCCGTATTTTGCTGGAAGCTGCATTATTTCGTTTCTCGTCAGCATTCCGTCAACAGAGTTTTCCGAAAAAAGATTTGATGCCGCGGCAGCAGATGCGAATTCGAGAATTTGTCTGTTTGTATATCCGTGATAAATACCGTACAGACAGCCTGCGCAGAAAGCGTCACCTGCGCCGACGCTTCCGAGAATTTCTTCCTTCGGTATTTTAAGTGACGGAATTTCACAAAATTCGGAAGTTATACAGTCGAGAATGAAGCAAACCTCTTTTGCGTGAACGATCACTTTGTCGCGCACACCGGCGTCTGCCATCTTCTCCATAGCAAGTCGAATATTTTGGCGGTTTATACTGCCGTCCGGGAGGCGTGCACTTAAACGCCACGTGCTTGTTGACTCTATTTCGTTCATTATTGCGTAATTTGAATATTTCAGCGAGGGAATGATTTTCTCGCCGTAGTTGTCTATATTTGCACTTACAACGTCAATAGATGTCTTTATTCCCTTTGACTGAATATCGTGCAGAAAACGAGCCATTACCGTGCCGTATTTGGGGTCGGGAGCATCGAACTTTTCAAGAAGAAGTATGTAACCTATGTGTAAAAGCTCGTAACTGTGAGAGGAAAGGTCGATGTCCTCGGGGGAAAATAAGGTGTTTGTACCGCTTTTGTGGAAAAATGTACGCTCACCCGACGGCATACTCATAACGTCTGAAAAGCTTGTTTCAGTAGAAGATGAATAGCTTATTCCGTCTGTGTTCACACCGTGATTCTGAAGCTGTGATACGATGTAACGTCCGTTTTCGTCCATACCGAGCTTCCCGAATACCGATATCGGAATACTTCGGTCGATTTTTGCAAGGTCGATAGAGGTGTTTGCGGCACACCCGCCCACTGCTTTTGAAACGTGCGAAATATTTGCAAGCGTGCCGAGTGCAGGATAGCAGTCTATCGTCTTTACTATATCGACAAGAAGATTTCCCGCGATTGCAATTCCTTTCTTTTCGCCGTTCATCAGATAATCGATAGTGACACCGAAAACCTCGGCAATAGCGGGGAAGAGAGCGATGTCGGGGTAGCCTTGTCCGTTTTCCCATTTGCTCACCGCTTTGTCGCTTACACCGAGCTGCTCAGCGAGTGCGGATTGTGTCATTTTGTTCTTTTTTCTTAACGCGGCAATTGTTCTGCCGATGCTGTATGTATCCATAGAATTTCTCCGTAAAGTTTATCTGATCACATTTTATCATAAACATTCACGAAAGTAAACCCACTCGGCGAAGAAAAAATGGTTAAATCTACCACGAAAAAAAGGCTCACTCTACGAATGGTAGAGTGAGCCCTTAATGTTGATATAACATTACTTTGACCAAGGGGATTTGTGGCAAACGATGTCACTTTGTCCGAGAAGAAGGATTCGTTCGTCCTTCTCTTCAAGAATAGCAACCTTGCCGATAAGCGCTTCGCTTACAGTTTCTTCGCACTTGATGTCCGAAAAATAAATAGGAGTGTCGGCGTTACCCTTGCCGTGATAAGAAAGGGTAAGGCACTGCTTATGCTCCGCGTACTTGCCGAACATAGGCTCGTAAACGGTGTAATCAAGATCATATTCTTTCCATTCACCCTTTACGGTATATTCGTTTTTCATTACGCGGTGGTAGTCGGCGGTGCTTTCGTTCATTGAGGAAGCGCTTTTAAGTCCGAAGCTGATGTAACGATTATCTGTATCATAAACCTTAAAGCTTATACGGAAGCGTCTTCCGATGTCGCTTTCGTCTAAAGGTCCGTCTTTGATTATATCGTTGCATATCAGTGCTCCATCGGGATATGCGTAGAATTCTTCGGTCGGAAAGTTTGTTCGTGTCTTGACACCCTTTACTACAACTGCACTTGTGCCGTCGGGCGCGTTTTCCCTGCCGCCGAAAGCATTGTGGCAAAGTAAAAATTCGGTATTTTGTGTGAATTTACCGGCTTCTTTTTCACACTTAAGAGTAAATTTCATATTTTCGGGAAGGTCGAGCGATGTAATATCGAGCTTGTACCAACCTTTTCCGCTTGTATTTACAGATCCGATCTTGACTCCGTTTTCGCTATAAGCACAAACGGTGTTCACGCCGTCATTTGTTACTTCGAATGCGATGTATTTCTTTTCGGGGCATTCTGATGTTTTTTTAATAACGCAGTCGGTATATTCTATCTTGCCGTAACCGAAGTCTATATCATACGAATATTCACTTTGGATGGCTTTTCCGTTTTCTCCGATCAGAGTATCGGGAACGAAGAGTGTATATCCGTCTCCGTAGGTGGGCAGGGCAGGAGTAAAGGTCCACTCGGATTTTCCGTAACAGGACGAGAAGCTTCCGTTAAGAATATTTCCGTACTTGTCGGTTATCTTTATCTTGGATGTTTCGCTGTCCGCTACAACACCCGAGAAGAGAATGGTGACAGAAACAGGAAAAGCGTATTTGTTTACTCGCGCGCCTATTACTTTAACAGCGTCGTGTTTTAAATGATAGTTGGCAAAATCGAAGAATGATACGTAACTGTCGGATCCGTAGAAAAGGTCTTCGTCGTGAACGAGAGCGTGTGCGATGGGAACTTCAAGCCACATTGAAGGGATATCATATATTCTGCTTAAGTTTACCATAGAGTTTGATGTCCAAAAGCAGGATTCGTCACGTCTGTTGCACGAAACGAACATTGGAGCGTGTCCTTTGGTAATAGCATTTACAGTACCGCCCGTGCAGGAATAGGTTAGATTTGCGCCTCCGAATATTTTCTGACCGTTGTAAGAAAGCCAAGGCTGTTCTTCGCCGCCGTTTATGCCGTCGCGGCTTTCGGTGTCGCCGTTTTCGTAACGTGTTTCATCGTGGTGACCTGCGAAAATACGTCTCGAGGGCATAGCGTCCGGATCGGCTTCGCCTATAAAAGACATCCAGCTTCCCTTGGAGTTTCCGTAAACGCCGATAGCATCGATATCAAAGGCAAAACGTTCGTCGCTGAGTGCGAGATATCGGATGTATCTCATAGCGGCTGTGTCAGAACGGTCGTTGTAGAATTTTACAGAGTAAGTAGGGTTGTCCCCTGTGATATATCCCGGCTTTGGATAGCCGTCGAAATATCCGTAGTGGTCAAGTCTTGCCATAGGAGTATATCCGTAATCAAACATAACGCCCGCATAACCGTTAAAGAGTGCACCGTTCATATGAGTCTGATCGGGTGTTGCCGAGCATATGCAGAGGTTTTCAAGACAGCTTGAAAGGCACATTACGGGCACCTTTTTCTCGGGATTTACGGGATATACGATATGCATATAAAGCTTTAAATCGATAGGCTCGCCGTCAGGCTTTGCACAGTCTGCTATTCTTTGAGGAAAAGAGTGCTTTATCCTTACGTATTCTCCGTTTTCGTCGGGATTTCCGTACTTGTCACACCATATGGGTTCACTTCCGTCGTGACCGTTTTGAACTGTTTTGCGATTTCCGTTTGCATCTGTCCATTTTACGAGCTTTTCGCCGGAGGTACCGCGGAAATCGTTATTCCAGATCTCGACTATCTTTTCGAGAGTACCGTCGCTTCCGTGCTTGTCAAACTCCCAATATACGTTTCCGTAAGAAATATCGTATCCTGCGGGAACTACAAGCGTTTCGGGGTATCTTCCAGCGTTGAAGCCTTTGAGATCTTTGAAATATTCGCCCGCTATTACAGACTGACGTATAGTCTGTACGGACATATCTATCTTTGGGAATTTTGCGTTATCATTTCCGAGATAGTCAAGAACTGTGACGATATATCCTCTGTCGATCATACCCGAAATGATTTCTTCGTCGGAAGCTCGGCCGATACGCTCTACCATAGTATTAACTACGTATATTACAATAGGTGTGCCGCCGTGACTGTATTTCGGCGTGAATCTTTCTCTGTCGAAGAGTATAGTCATATCAACGGGAATTCCGATGTGACCGTCGTTTTCAATATTTTTAAAATTAATCACATATTTATTAAGCTCAGAGTCGGTAAATATCATAAATGCACTCCGTATAGTTTTTACTAATTTTAGCACGGTACCAAAGTGTTGTCAATAGATAATGGAAATTCTGTGTCAGAGCTCCTCAAAAATAAGCTCTCCGCTATCGGATGAGCGTGCCGCCATAAAGGTCATAGAGCCCGCATAACCGCCTATGCCTTTGAAGCCTATGAAAATGATCCTGTTGTCCCAAAATGCGCCCTTGGGTACGCTTGCACAAGGGATGATAGGATTTTCGGGCATAACAAAATCCTTGAAAGGCTTGTCAGAAAACATATAGTGCGCTCTGCCGTGAAGGCTGAAAATGAGATAATATTTGCCGTTATATTTAAAATAATCGGGACATTCGGGCTGTGCACCGTCGGGCGCGATATAAATCGGCGATTCGCATTCGCTCCAGCTTTCCATATCTAATGAAATATAGTGTGCAAGACAGCCTTTTCCTTCCGAAAGAAGACTTGTTGTCAGAAACATATGGAAAGCGCCGTCTTCGCCACTGATTACCTTAGGGTCTCTCGCACTTGCCGCGTGATATTTTTCGGAAACGGTAAAACCGAAATCGGTGTCCTTTGTAAAGTGGTAGCCGTCAAGAGATATACTGCGGCAAATCGTAGCAGGTTCTCCTTTTCCGCGTCTTACGGTATAATAGAGATATTCCTTGTTATCGCTGCGTATCCACGAGCCTGTGCAGATAGAGCCTTCTGACGGGTCTGTTATCGGTACAGCCATAGGGTGAATATTCCATTTTTTAAAATCCTTTGTGGATATGTGCTCCCACTGGTGCGCACCGAGTCCCCATTTGCTTCTGTGATGATGTCTGTCCTTTAAATAGAGTACGTGATACTCTCCATCCTTTCGGTATGGCATACAGTCGCCTACGAAGACGCCGTTGCCCGGATACCAGCCTTCGGCGTTCTCAAAGCTCGAGATAACGCTCGGAAGGTCTGCTTCTTTTTCCTTGTATTCACAAACCTTAATTCCTTCACAGAAGGTAAATTTATCACCGGACTTAAACAGCATTTTACCCGCAGGCCATTCCTCGTCCTGCAAAATACCGTTTATATAGAGTTCGATTCTGTGAGTAAAAAGCAGGGCTTCTACCTTGTCGCCTTCCTCGATCTCGCCGCTTAAGCTGAGAGGAAGTCTTTCGAAGTCATACTGCACAGATAGGGTAAGAATTCCGTCAAACGCTTGAATTTCAAGTGTTTTTCTGCCGTTTTTGTGGCAAACAGAATAAAAAGGAAGCTTTTTTACATCAAAAGATATTTTAACTGCACTTGTTTCGTTCATGGTGTGGCCCTTTCGTTAAAGATAGCTTATGTATTCTGAAAATCCGTCGGTGTACTTTATTTTGCCTGATGCAAAAGCGGAGAAGAGTGCCGCGCCGGTTGCCGCTTCTTCTTCGATCGCGTTAAGATATACGGGAAGCGAGAATCGGTCGCTTATAAGATCTTTAAGTACGTTGTTCTTTTTTACACAGCCCCCGGAAGCGACTATCAGAGTTTTCTTTTCGCTGAAGGATTCATACAGATCGTACAGCTCATTACACATTCCTTTCAAAATTCCGAGAGCAAGAGCGCGCGGAGTGAAATTGTTTCTGTCTATATTTTTTACAGAGCCTCTGCAACTCGGATCGCTTCGTTTGCCGAAAAATGAAACGTCAACGTCAAGACCTCCGTCGCCGTTTTCGTATGCTTCAAGTGCGAGCTTGTTGATTGTTTTGTACTGCGATGCTTCCTCAAATCCTGCACTTGAAGTGTAGCTTCTGAAAAAGTTCTCCAGCATCGAATATGCAAATCCGCCGCAAAGCGCACATCCGCAGACAAGGTATTTTCCTTCGATGAAAGGTCGAAGCTCTACGTCGCCTTGCGTTTCACGGTAATTGCTTACGGACGATACCTGTGAACCCGTACCTATATTTACAAGAATGCTTTCGGTGTGTTCACTTACGGAACCCAAAAAGCTTGCTTGATTGTCACCGAGTGCTATCGAAACGGGAATATCTTTATGATGGCCGACGATAACGCTTTGACTGCTTACGAGGGGCAGAAAGCTTTTATCGATCCCGAGAAGAGAGAGCTTTTCCGCCATAAACGTACCGTTCTTAACGTCAAACAGACCGAAGCTTGCAGCAAATGACATGTGCACTGCAACATTTTTAAGACCGCATATTTTCATAGAAAAAAGATCCGCTATACTGCAAAAGCTGACCGCATTTTTCGGAACAAGATCATTTTTCAGATTGTAATAATGTGTTGCAAGTGCGTAGCCTGTCGAGATATTTTCGCCTGTTATTTCCTTTATGATCTCGCAGGCGGTTTTGCCGTCCGACAGCGGAATGTCGGCACGCTTGTCCTGCCAGTTTATAAGATCAGATAAAGGTTTTCCGTCAGAATCTATGTAAACAAGTCCGTGCATTTGTCCGGAAAGTCCTATGCTGACAACTTCTTGATAGCAGCTTAGTATATGATAAAGCAGTTTTTCTGCCTTGTCTAAAATAATAGAAACGCTTTGCTCTGAGAAGCCGTCTGAACGCAGGTATGAATTATGCGGAAGTGAGAATGCTTCAAGCTGTTTTTTGTTCTCAATATCAAAGACCGACGCGCTGACCGTTGTTGTTCCGATGTCGATTCCGACACACAGCTTTCCGTGGCTTTCGCTGTTTGTTTCTTCGTTTTCGCTGAAATCTGTAAAATCGTCGAGAGTGTCCTTACTTTTTATATCTTCAAGATACGTGGATTTTGATATGCTTTCACATAACTTGTATTTTTCGGAATTCTTTCCGCTTTCGGTCAAAATTTCGCCTTTGCGCTTGTCCATAAGTTCACAAAGACTTATAACTCCGAATAAATAAAGCTTTATGTCTGTGACAGAGACACCGACACTTCTGAAAAGCTTTATCTTTTTTAAGGCTTCGATATCATCTTCAGAATAATTTCTGTACCCGTTTGAATCTCTTGATACCTTGATAAGCCCCTTGCTTTCGTATAAGCGAATGGCTTTTTGCGTAAGACCGGTTGCTTTTTCGGCGTTGTTTATCTTCATATCAGCACCTCCATATATCGTTTATATTATAAACCATTACCCAAGGGTAATGTCAAGAGCTTTTGAAAAAATATGTAGAAATATATACAAAAAAATCCGTACGTTTGGTGTACGGATTTTTTACACCCCCAACGGGAATCGAACCCATAACTAACCCTTAGGAGGGGTTTGTTATATCCATTTAACTATGAGGGCAAATAATAGGTAAATAATAATTTCATATAACTATACCACAAAATCAAGGCGTTTTCAAGAGCTTTTTGCTTTTTTGCAGAATTTTTTGTTTAAAACATTTATTAAATGCTTGTTAATTGTTTGAAAATTCGGAGTTTTGGCGTTATTTTACTATTGAAATTTTTTATATAATGGTATATAATAAAACAGTTATGAAAACGGTGTTTCTTTTAGTTCTTCAGGAGGTGTGTTTATGTCTTTTCTTAAAGGATTTATTCCGTCGCTTATACTGTCGTTTTTGGCGTTTTCGCTGATAATACTGTACGGCGGATCGTTTGCGCTTTCTCTTATAGAGGAAAAGGAAAACAGCCTTTCGGAAGATGATCAACAGGGAATATTTGGTCCCGAAGACGGCGCAACGGTAGATACCCTTCAGAATACTTTCTCGTTTGCGCTTGTAATAACTGACGAGCCTTCCGAGGACGAAGAGGACGAAGAAGAGAACGAAGACATTGAAGGTGGTAATACGGATACAGACCCCGGAGCAGGCGAAAATCCCGACATCGGCACAGATCCCGGCACAGACACAGATCCGCTTCCGCTTCCCGAATTCACAAAGGAATTTGAAAATATACTTGCCGACGATATGATAGTTCTTGAAAAAGAAGTTAAATTCATATGTGTTGTGCATATAAATGCGACGGTATCGAAATCGTTTATTACCGTAATTCCGGGTGACAGCCTTGTAACTGTCGGCGGAGTCGATATGCCCCTTTCTTATGCGGTATATTTTGCCGAAAATACAACACTCGGACTTGAGGACTATATTTCCTCTACCGTTATCGCAAATACGGGAATCATTCCCGATTTTTACGGAAGCGTTGATATAGACGATTTCGTGGAGCTTGCAGATGAGCTTGAAGGCCTTAAATATGAAAATGAGTATAGGATTACAACAGAGCTTAAACGTAACGGCAAAAAGATAACAGTTCCCGTCGGAAACGTTTCGCTTACTGCGGATACGCTCAGCGCACTTCTCGAATATGACGAATATCCCGATAAATACAGACCTTCGCAGATACTTACTGACATTTCAAAGATAATGCTTGACGGTATATGTAAGCAGTTTAAGCCCAATATCATATCTAAGGTCAGAAGTATGCTTAAATACGTTGAAACAGATTTTACAGCTAACGACATGAGCAGAGTTTCGTCGGTCTTCTTCAGTTATGAAGGCTCTGAAAAAACGGTACTTCCTATGCTGGGTGCTTACGAGAATATTTACGATGACTTCTTCTTCCGTATAAACGGTACGGCAAGCATAAAGAAATTCAAAGAGTTTTTAAATTAAATCAATAATATATAAGTTTTCGAAAGGAAAAAACAATGAACAACAGCGAAAAGACTATGGATAAGATAGTCGCCCTTTGTAAAAATCGCGGCATAATATATGCAGGAAGTGAAATTTACGGCGGACTTTCAAACTCGTGGGATTATGGTCCCCTCGGAGTAGAACTCAAAAACAACGTAAAAAAGGCTTGGTGGAAGAAATTCGTTCAGGAATCTCCCTATAACGTAGGCCTTGACAGCGCAATTATTATGAACCCTCAGACATGGGTAGCATCGGGACACCTTGCAGGATTTTCCGATCCCCTTATGGACTGTAAGGTTTGCCGCAGCCGTCACCGTGCGGACAAGCTTATCGAGGATTATATAAACGAAAAGGGACTCGATATTAACCCTAACGGTTGGAACAGCGATCAGATGAGCGCATATATCAAGGAAAATCACATTTCCTGCCCCGACTGCGGAAGCGGCGACTTTACCTCTATCCGTAAGTTCAATCTTATGTTCAAGACATTCATCGGCGTTACCGAAGACAGCGCAAACGAAGTATATCTCCGTCCCGAAACAGCGCAGGGTATTTTCGTAAACTTCAAGAATATTCAGCGTTCTTCCCGTAAGAAGGTTCCTTTCGGCGTTGCACAGATCGGTAAGTCCTTCAGAAATGAAATAACTCCCGGAAACTTCGTTTTCCGTACACGTGAATTCGAACAGATGGAGCTTGAATTCTTCTGCAAGCCCGGAACAGACCTCGAATGGTTCGAATACTGGCGTTCTTACTGCAAGAACTTCCTTCTTAACCTCGGTATGAGAGAAGAAAATCTCCGTCTCCGCGACCACTCTCCCGAGGAGCTTTGCTTCTACTCCAAGGCTACAACAGACTTCGAATTCCTCTTCCCGTTCGGTTGGGGCGAGCTCTGGGGCGTTGCAGACCGTACAGACTATGACCTCACACAGCATATGAACACAAGCGGTCAGTCGCTCGAATATTTCGATCCCGAAACAAACGAAAAGTATATTCCTTACGTAGTTGAGCCTTCGCTCGGCGCAGACCGTGTTCTTCTTGCATTCCTTTGCGATGCGTACGACGAAGAAGTGGTTGACGCAGAAAAGAACGATGTTCGCGTAGTTCTTCACCTCCATCCCGCACTTGCACCCTTCAAGGCTGCGATTCTTCCTCTTTCCAAGAAGCTCACACCCGATGCAGAAAAGCTCTTCGCTGATCTTGCAAAGGATTTCAGCGTTGATTTCGACGATGCAGGCTCTATCGGTAAGAGATATCGCCGTCAGGACGAGATCGGTACACCCTTCTGCATTACTTACGACTTTGATTCTCAGGAAGACGGCTGCGTAACAGTCCGCGACAGAGATACAATGGAGCAGATCCGTATTCCGATGGCTGACGTTAAGGCTTATATCGCAAAGAAGCTTGAGTTTTAATTAGAATATTTTGTAATGATACAAATTTCGGCAGAGGGATTGCTTCCTCTGCCGATTTGTGTTATAATGGGATTAATGAAAAGCCTCCCTTTACACAAGGGAGCCGTAGGCTATGGGCTTTGCCCGATGCCTTTGTAGTACAAAGGCGAAACTGACGAAAAAAGGAGGATTTATATGTTTACTATAAAGGTTTCAAATCTTCATTGGATAGATAACTTAAACCAGACCGAAGACTTGTGTCTGCACGGTAATGCAACTGTTACCATAGGAGATGAGGTTTGGCAATATGACAATACAACCGTGAGTTCAACTGCATTATATTTACTGAAATCCATAAAAGAGGATCACAAAATATATTGTGAAAGCAGTCAGATGCTTCCTTGTTGCGGCTTTACAATGGTAGCCAACGAAACTCTTTCCAAGGTCGATATATGTGGGTGCCCAAACGGAGTTGATTGGTCGGTTCTGCACGAAAATGATAATGTTGTTCTAATTACAGAAACAGGCAAAAGGACTGTGATTCCAATTGACGAATATAGACAGACTGTTTTTGAATTTGCTGATTTAATAGAATCTTTTTATAAAAGCTCTCAAGAAAAAATACCCGAGGATGAATTTGACCGAAACGGTTATATTGCCTTTTGGAATGAATGGAAAACTTTGCGGTATGAAATATGAAAAACATCCCCGACAGACCTTAAAATCTGTCGGGGTTTGTTTACTAATAAATTTCACCCAATCTTAACAAGCGTCCGTACCGCCTCGCCAATCATTTCGGCTGTGTAGCGGATATCGTCTTCGCTTACCTTATCCGAAAGACTTATACGGAGCGTGCAGTCGGTGTCGAGAGCGGAAAGTCCGTATGCGACAAGCACGTGGCTCTTGTGGCGTCCGTTTGAAGCACAAGCCGAGCCGCTTGATACGTATATCCCTTTGCCCGAGAGAAAATGAAGCGCGGTTTCGCTCTTTATCGCGGGAAGAGTAATGCTCACTATGTGAGGCGCGTGTGCTTCGGGGCGGTTTACTCTCACCGAATCGGGAAGAAGAGATATAAGAAGCTCGGAAAGCTCGTTTGTTCTCTCAATGAAAGCGGAAAGCTTTTCCTTGTTGTACTGCGCCGCCGCACCGAGCGCGGAAATCCCGAGGACATTCTCTGTTCCCGATCTGAAGTTGCCTTCCTGACCGCCGCCGAGGATAATGGGTACGAGCTTTTTGGCTTTTATTATATCGCCCGAAACGATAAGCGCGCCGACACCCTTGGGTGCGTTTATCTTGTGTCCGCTGACAGTTATGAGGTCAGCCTTGAGCGCGCGGAAGTTTACGTTTGTTTTAAGAAAAGCCTGAACTGCGTCTGTGTGCGTGACGGCAGACGGATTTATGCGTTTTACCGTGTCAAATGCGTTTTTTATGTCGTAAATCGCGCCTGTTTCATTATTTACGCTCATTATTGACACCAAAACGGTGCGCTCGCATACAATAGAAGATAGGTAAGAAATATCTATCTTACCGCCGAAGGTGGGGAGCTTTATGACCTGGGCAAGTCCGTCCTTTTCAAGCGATGTTATCGGCTCAAGCAGGGAAGGATGCTCGCTGTCGGTAGTTATTATCTGCGGCAAAAACTTGAAATTCTTTGCGCGCATTACTCCGAAAACCGCGAGATTATTTGCCTCGCTTCCGCCCGATGTGAAAATTACACGGCGCGTGCGGTCGGCAGACAGCCCGAGTGCACAAAGCAGGCGGCTTCGAGCTGTGTCTATAAGCTTGTGGGCTTCAAGACCGAGCGCGTGAAGGGACGAAGGATTCGCGTAGTTTTTAATAGCTGTATTTATCGCTTCAAGTGCCGCGTCGCATAGCGGAGTTGTTGCGCTGTTGTCGAGATATATTTCGCGTTCCAATGCGGATATTTCCTTTCGGGATTATTTGAACTCAAAGAAATTAAGTATCATCTCAAGCTCTGTGTCGTGTCTGGAATAAAGGTCGGGAGTTGAGGTGTATGTGAAAATATAAAATACGTTTTCTCTCTTGATAATTATCTGCATATAAGAGAGGTCAAGGCCTGCAACCTTGCCGCTGTATTCGTATTTCTTTGCGGCTTTTTCGTTTACGAGAATGTTTTCGCCTTCATTCGTGAGTGTAAAGCTCGATTTTTCTTCACCCGTTTCGCTGTCGGTCGCTCTGTCGAATACTCTGTTTTCGAGTTCTTTCGAGTAATATTCCCAGTAGCTGTCAATGCTGTCGTACTCGTTTTCGGAGTCTGAGTAGCCGATCATTGTAACGTTACTCGAATCGTTTTCCGAAACGCGCGCGGATGCCATAAGATCTCTGTCGGTCGTGTTTACGATCCAGTCTTCGGGAACGTAGAGATAAAAGTCATTTGCTTTTCCTGCGGCGTTTTTCATTCCGACGGGAGCTTCGCCTGCTTCACGCGAGCAAGCTGTAAAAGACAAAACAGTAACAAGTATGAGAGCAAAACATAAAATCTTTTTCATTTTGTAAATAAATCCTTCCGTTTTCCGTATAAATAATAGGTAACACTTATGTTAAAATCATAATCTTTACTATTCTAACATACATCTGTGTCAAAATCAAGTACAGACGGTAAAATACTTTAAAAAAGCTCTTTTTTTACCGATTGTTAATAGATAAAGTCATAATAATTTGTTTTGAGCGATATGCAAATCGGTTGACAAAAAACCATTTTTCGGCTATAATAGAGATAGCTGTGTAAAGCTGAAAATAAGAAAGAAAGGAGAATTTTAATGGCAAGCAAAGAAAAAGAAATGCTGTGTCCGAAAACGTGTGAGCTTATAGACTTCAGCCATACTCTTGCCTCGGATATGCTCTCAAAGTGCGAATATCCGTGGGAAGCCCTGCCGAAGATCGGAGAATGTATAAGATATCTTATGGAAAATCTCGATAAGGATAAATATATTCAGCTTTCCGAAGACGTATGGGCGGCAAAAAGCGCATCAATAGCGCCGAGCGCACTTATAAACGGACCGACGATAATCGGCGAGAATGCAGAGATCAGACACTGTGCATACATACGGGGAAGTGTTCTTGTCGGCGAAGGCGCGGTCATCGGAAATTCGTGTGAGCTTAAGAATGCGATAATTTCGGACGGTGTTCAGGTGCCGCACTATAATTACGTAGGCGACTCGATACTCGGTTATAAATCGCATATGGGCGCCGGTGCTGTTGCATCAAATTTCCGTCTTGACAAGAAGGCGGTAAACGTAGGACTTGGGGATAATAAAATCCCAACCGGACTTCGCAAAATGGGAGTTATACTCGGGGATTATTCCGAAGTAGGATGCAACAGTGTGCTATATCCCGGAACTGTCATCGGGAGAAGATGTCTTGTGTATCCGCTTACGGGAGTGCGCGGCATCGTGTATGAGGACAGCATTGTAAAATCAAACGGTGAAACAGTACACCGAAAAGCAGAAAATAACTAAAAGGAGAAAACCAAATGGGAAAATATTTCGGTACGGACGGCTTCAGAGGAGAGGCAAACGTTACTCTTACTGCCGACCACGCTTATAAAATAGGCAGATTTCTCGGCAGATACTTCGGTAAAGACGGAAAGAAATGCCGTGCCGTAGTCGGAAAAGATCCGCGTCGTTCAAGCTATATGTTTGAATATTCGATAGTTGCTGGACTTACAGCGTCGGGTGCAGACGTTTATATGCTTCACGTTATTACGACTCCGGGTGTTTCTTACGTTACGAGAGTCGATGAATTTGACCTCGGAATAATGATCTCGGCAAGTCATAACCCGTATAACGATAACGGCATAAAGCTGATAAATGCACGCGGTGAAAAGATGGAAGACGAGGTTATCGACCTTCTTGAAGCATATCTTGACGGAGATGCGGGCGATCTCGGAGAAAACGGAGAATTGCCTTTCGCAAAGGATAAGGCGATCGGAAAGATAGTTGACTATATGGCAGGCAGAAACCGCTACGTAGGTTATCTTATCTCGCTTGCTTCACATTCCTACCGTACGGTGAACGTAGGTCTTGACTGTGCAAACGGAAGCTCCTGGATGATAGCAAAGAACGTCTTCGAGGCTCTCGGCGCAAAGACCTTTGTTATCAACGCAGATCCAAGCGGAACGAATATCAACGTAAACGCAGGCTCAACACATATCGACGTGCTAAGAAACGTAGTTGTTGAGAACGAGCTTGACATCGGATTTGCATACGACGGAGATGCGGACCGTTGTATAGCCGTTGATGAAAAGGGAAACGTTATAACGGGCGACCATATTCTTTACATACTCGGTAAGAGCTTTGCAGATGCGGGTAAGCTTGCAGGCGATACCGTAGTTACGACGGTTATGTCGAATCTCGGTCTGTATAAGGCGTTTGATAAGCTCGGAATTTCTTACGAAAAGACTGCGGTTGGAGATAAGTACGTATATGAATGTATGCTCGAAATGGGATACAGACTCGGCGGTGAACAAAGCGGACATATCATAATGAGCAAATATGCGACGACGGGCGACGGAATCCTCACGTCAATTATGCTTATGGAAACCTTGCTTGAGAGCAAAGTTCCTGCAAGTAAGCTTTCGGAAGGATTTACCGTATATCCACAGGTACTCAAAAATATCAGAGTAAACGATCTTAGCGCTGCAGTAAACGACGATGCTGTCAAAGCAAAGATCAAAGACGTCGAAGAAAAGCTTGGAAGCAACGGACGCGTGCTTGTACGCAAAAGCGGAACAGAACCACTTATCCGCGTGATGGTAGAGGCAGACGATGAAGACAAGTGCAATTTGTTTGTAGATGAGATCATCGAAACTGTTGTGTCAAGAGGCTACGCTCTGTAAAAAAACGTAGCTTGGGACGTTCAAAATAAGCGCCAGACCGCTGCGACGGCGGTTAACGAGGTGGAAGAAGTATCGAGATTTTCGGCGGATGTCTTCCCGCGTTTTCCGGCGCGTACACAGGCAGTAAAATCAGGGGTAACCGTGTGACAAAGGGCCTGTGACGGAATTTTATCGATTGCAGAATAATATATTTTATAATTTTCACTTAATTTAATTAAAATGAAAGGAAAAGATATTGTCTTGCGGTCGATCTTCAACTGAATAAGATCAATTTGTAAATGGTAAAAAAATCCACTTACAAATGTAAGACGATATCAAGATACAGTATAAATGTGTGGAATAATAGGATGCACAGGAGCTTTTCCCGCACTTGATGTGTTGAGAGGAGGACTTCGTGCGCTTGAATATCGCGGATACGATTCGGCGGGGATAGCCTTTTTTAACGCTGACTCGGACATATTAACGGTCAAAGCATCGGGAAAGATAAAAAATCTCGAGGATAAGCTTGATACTATACCCGACAGCGAAAAAATCTCTTTCTGCGGAATAGGTCATACACGTTGGGCGACTCACGGAGAGCCGACCGAGCGAAATGCGCACCCTCACGGAAACGATAGGGTACAGATAGTCCATAACGGGATAATAGAAAATTACAGAGAGCTTTCCGTGATGCTTTCTCGCGAAGGATATAGCTTTAAATCGGAAACCGATACGGAAGTTGCTTCGCTTTTGATCGACTTTTCTTATAAAAAACAGGGTAACGATCCTTTAAAAGCGCTCGCGAAAGCGCGAAGTCAGCTTGAAGGCTCATATGCAATAGGTGCTGTTTTCAGCGATAGAGCAGGTGAGATATATGCTATGCGCCGTGATAATCCTCTTATAATAGGTCTCGGAGAAAGCGAAAGCTTTATTGCGTCCGATATTACGGCAATTCTTCCTTATACGAGGAAATACATACGCCTTGGGGAAAACGAGATCGCACGGCTGTCGGGTAAAAACGTAACTGTCTTCGATGAATATGGAAACGCTTGTGAAAAGCAGACAGAAACCGCACTTTGGGACGTTGATTCGGCAAAAAAAGGCGGTTATCCCCACTTTATGATAAAAGAAATATACGAAGAGCCCGATGCGCTTGCAAAAACACTCGCTCCGCGTATATCGTCCGACCTTCTTCCGAATTTTGAGGGCGAAAATATCGACGTAAAGCGTCTTGCATCTTCAAAAAGAATAATAATCACGGCTTGCGGAACTGCGATGCACGCAGGATTTATCGCAAAGTATTTCATAGAAAAATATGCGAGAATCCCCGTAAACGTTGAGATCGCATCCGAAATGAGATATTCGGATATGATAATCGATGAAAATGATGCGGTCATAGTAATTTCGCAGTCGGGAGAAACTGCAGACACTCTTGCGGCACTTCGGCTTGCGAAAAATAAGGGCGCGTTTGTCACATCGGTCGTGAACGTTGTAGGCTCGACGATAGCACGCGAATCGGATGCCGTTATCTATACTTGGGCAGGACCCGAAATTGCGGTTGCAAGTACAAAGGCTTACGTAGTTCAGTCTGCGCTGATGTCTCTTCTCGCACTTGCGATGTCGCTTGAGAAGAAAATTTTGACAGAAAGTGAAGTAAAAGCACTCACGGGTAAGCTTTTACACGACCTGCCTTCAGATATTAAGTATATACTTGATATGAGAGATGAAATATATAGTGCTGCACAGTATTTTGCCGATAAAAAAGATCTTTTCTGCGTCGGACGCGGGATAGATTACTTCGCTGCGGTAGAAGCATCGCTTAAAATAAAAGAGGTTTCTTATATTCACAGCGAAGCGTATGCGGCGGGCGAGATGAAGCACGGAACTATTTCTCTTATAGAAAACGGAACGCCTGTCATTGTTGTTTCTACCGATAAAAACGTCAGACAAAAGATAGTGGGCAATATCCGCGAGCTTGCATCACGAGGAGCGTATATCATATCACTTTCAACTCCTGACAGAGAAATATCCGATGTGTCGGATAAAATGCTCTCGCTTCCCTCGGAAAGCGGGGAGTTTCTCCCGATAGCCGTGGCAACTCTTCTTCAGATGATCGCGTACAGAGCCGCTGTTCTTAAAGGCTGTGACGTCGATTGTCCTCGGAATCTAGCAAAATCTGTGACGGTTGAGTGATTTTTTTGGATTTTTTTCTTTTTGTACTTTTAAAATGTGAATTTTTTGTAAACTGATAAAAATGACGGTAGCAAAATCCGAAAAAAGACGTCTATATGTATGAAAGATAAAACATAGTTTCTTTTAAACACAAAGGAGGTACTGAAATGAAAAAGCTTATGAAAAAACTTACTATCGTGACTTTGGTGATAATTATGTTGCTGATTGCTTTCTGCGGATGTAAGGCAGGTGAAGACCCCGACGAAACAGAAAGGGATAATTATGATCCGAAATACGAAGAAACGGGAGATGCTCTCACCGATATTAAGCTCTGGCTTGATACCGAAGGCTTCGTTGCCCGTATGTCGCAGGGCACATTTGTATCAATTCTTGCCGCGTATGAGTATAACGGAGTTTTCTACGGCGAAACCGAAAGTGGTATGACGTATTACGACGGCGCTTACGGTGGAGGATGCGAGGGAAACTATGAGGGTATATCGTTTCATAACGACTACAGGTGGTCGCCCGAAACAAAAATTGCTACTTATTACAACACCTGTACAATAAGCGTAAACCTTGACAATATGTTTTTTCCGTATGGCGTGAGGATAGGGAAGCCTATGAAAGCCTATTGGGAAAGTTTCGGTATCGATGAGGAGATGCTTAGCGAGATCGATTTCGATGAAGAGATAGTAGTATCCTCAAACGAAGATGCAACGCTCGTGTTTAAGAAGCTAGACAACATTTATTGGGAAGCGTCGGACCGCCGTTATCAGATCACATATACCGAAAAAACTCAGATTATGTTAAATGATGAAACACCCGACGACGTTACGAGAACTATGGTGTTCTATTTCGTTGAAGACGAAGCGGGTGAAACTGTACTGAGCCATATAATGATCAAGGTGCTGGAAGAGTATCCGAATAACTATTAAAATTCAAATAACCGACCGACGGGAGTGAACTACTGTGTTCACTCCCGTCGGTGCTTTTATCGGTATTCAAAATACGGCTTTGTTCTGTTGCACGAAAAATTGTAATAGCATTGTCTTGCATTTATAAACTGATACGCCATTATGAGAAGCGGGCGTATCTCCGGATTGCTCCACTTGCGATATACTTTGATAACATTGTCGTTCAGCGTTAAGCTGTCTTCGCTCAGTAGTCCGTATTTCACAAGTAACGGCTCGATTTCGAGGAAGCGTTCAAATGTCATACCTATCTTTTTTGCCATCATTTCGCCTGTATATTGGCTTGAGTCGGTGGCACTTTGCGTAAAAATGACCGCTTTGAGTCCGTCTTCGGATGAAAGCAAAGAGAAAAATTCACCGAAGCGTTCCTCGGACAGAATCTTTTTTGAGATTTCGGGCGTGTCAAAAACGGCACAGAGAAAGGGGAAATCCTTCACAAGGCTCAGATATGTCGTGCCCTCGTCGTTGATTATCTGTGAAGTTATCTGTGAGTTTCCGATATTTTTTTCGATTATGTCGTCAAGCGCGGTACGCGTCTCGTTTCCGAAATACGCACTTTGCAAAGTCCATACCGTTTCAAATATGAAGTGAAAGATATCAAAAGCACCCTTAGTGTAGTTTTTTTGCAGGCAAAAATGAAATAACTTGTCGAGCATTTCGTCATCGGTGTATTCGGATATTTTCTTTTCGGTGCCAAACAGTGCATCGATAGACACACCAAGCACGCTTGATATGCGCGGTAGCAGATAAGTGTCGGGAACACCGCCGTTCTCCCATTTGGAAACAGCCTGACCGGAAACGCCTACAAGCTCTCCGAGCTGTTCCTGCGTGTAACCCTTGTTTTTTCTGTAAACTGCGATTTTTTCTCCTATTTTGAGTTCCATACGTATCTCCTTTAATTTGTTATCACCGGTGTGATCTTATTATAACACGAATGAAGCTTTGATTCAATAGAGGTGTCGTTATATTTTCCAACTGTGAGTTGGATACTTTGCTTTGTCGTCAGATCACGTAGAGTTTTGCACGTAAATCGGATTAAAAACAGTAACTTCCCCAGCCACTTGACGAAAGCATCACTTTATGGTAAAATGTAATATATTTTTGAATGAAGCTCAGTTAATAAAGTTTATATAGAATTGGAGATCTTATGAAAATTACAGTAATAGGCTGCGGTCGTTGGGGTACATTTCTCGCGTGGTATCTTGAAAGAGTAGGACACGACGTTACTCTTTACGGACGCGTAAATTCACGTCATATGATAACACTTATGAAGACAAGAAGAAATGATATTTTGGAGCTTGGAAACGGTGTGACCCTTTCTACAAATCTGTCTGATGCCAAAGAGTCCGAGCTTATAATAATATCGGTGGATTCACAGGGACTCAGAGCGCTTTTCGAAGAGCTTTCTGCGGCGGGGATTACCGATAAGCAGTTCGTTCTTTGTATGAAGGGAATCGAAATATCGACGGGCAAGCGTCTTTCGGAGATCGCCGATGAATTTGTCGGAGAAAACGGAAGCGTTGCGGTGTGGATAGGACCGGGACACGTTCAGGAGTTTTACGCGGGAATACCAAACTGTATGGTTATTGACAGCAAAAACGAGGAAGTCAAAAAACAGCTCGTAGATGAATTTTCAAGTGATATTATACGTCTTTATTACGGAGATGATCTTATCGGAAATGAAATAGGTGCGGCGGCGAAAAACGTTATCGGTATCGCGGCGGGAATGCTTGACGGACTTAATCTTTCCTCGCTTAAGGGAGCGCTTATGGCACGCGGAGCAAGAGAGATTTCCCGTCTTATCAAGGCGATGGGCGGAAATGAGCTTTCGGCATACGGACTCTGCCACCTCGGTGACTACGAGGCAACAGTATTTTCACAGTTCAGCCATAACAGAAAATTCGGCGAGGCTTTTATAGCAGGCGAGAAATGCGAGTGGCTTGCAGAAGGATATTATACTGTATGCGCACTTATGAAGCTTGAAGAAATATATGACGTTGAGCTTCCGATATGCCGTACTGTTTATGATGTGCTGTATAAAAACGTTCCGCCGAAGATCGCGCTTGACGCTTTATTTGAAAGACGTCTGAAAAAGGAATTTTATTAATACAGGACCTTAAAAATAACAAAAAGGATAATTACTTATGAAAGTTACAGTTGCAATAGATTCGTTCAAAGGAAGTATGACGACGATGCAGGCGGCAAATGCGGCATATGAGGGAATAAAAAGAGTTTTTCCGAATGCAGACGTTGCTCTTTGCCCGCTTGCAGACGGAGGAGAGGGTACTGTAAACGCACTTGTTCGCGAAAACAGGGAATATCTCCGCACGGTAGAGGTTTGCGGGCCTCTATCTCTGCCCGTTAGTGCAGATTACGGTATAATCGACGGCGGCAGGACCGCTGTTATCGAAATGGCAGCGGCGGCGGGACTCACGCTTGTCGAAGAGCCGAAGCGAAACCCGATGCATACGACTACTTACGGTGTCGGTGAGCTTATAAAGGACGCTCTGATGAAGGGATGCACAAACTTCATTATCGGTATCGGCGGAAGCGCAACAAATGACTGCGGTATCGGAATGCTTTCCGCACTCGGATTTGAGTTTACCGATAAGGAAGGAAATGATGTCGAGCCTTGCGCTTCGGGACTTGAAAAAATAGAGAATATAGAGCTGAAAAACGCACTTCCCGAGCTGAAAAAAGCGAGCTTTCATATAGCTTGCGATGTGAAAAACGTACTTTGCGGCGAAAACGGATGCAGTTACGTTTACGCTCCGCAGAAGGGTGCAACACCTGAGGACATCGAGAAAATGGATGCGTGGATAGCTCGATTTGCCTCTCTCACGGCGAAGAAGCTCGGCAAGGATAATTCTCTTTGTCCGGGAGTAGGCGCGGCGGGCGGACTCGGTTTTGCTTTTATGACCTATCTCGGCGCGAGCCTTGAGTCGGGAATAGATATGATAATCCGTGAAACTCATCTGGAGGAAAATATAAAGAATTCGGATATTGTGATAACGGGCGAAGGACGCCTTGACGGACAGACCGCGATGGGCAAAGCACCCGTCGGTGTTGCGAAAATAGCAAATAAATATAATATTCCGGTCATAGCCCTTGCAGGCGGTATTGCGGACGGCGCGGAGCTTTGCAACGAAAGCGGAATCAGCGCGTTTTTCCCGATAGTGAAAAAGCCTTGTACGCTTTCGGAGGCTATGGATTTCGAAAATGCCTGTAAAAATATGAGCGACAGCACAGAGCAGATCTTCAGATTGATAGGTGCTTTTGTCAAATGATTCTCGGAAATTTATAAAGCATGCGCATAATCAACAAAAAACAGGCGCAGATTTGTTCGTATATGTTGACAAATGCTGTAAAATATGTATAATGGAGATGGAGGATAATATTACCTTTCATATTATCACTTAAATAAATAAGAACAGGAGGAAAACTTATGAAAAATCTCATTCACCGTTTCGCAAATATGCACAGCTTTCCCCTGCTGATTCGCAGGATGAGGGCGGAAAAATAAAATTTGACCGCCTGAAACAAGCTGA
>SVSP01000002.1 GCA_015064255.1 Oscillospiraceae bacterium | reverse complement strand
AAGTTTTTTCCCTTCCCTCAGACTCCCAACCCTTTTCCTTGGCTGAAAGCTCTTCTTTTATTGTTTTGTATTCAGTCTAAGCAGACGAAATTTCGTCTGCTTTTTATTTTACGCATTCACCGAATAATCCTTTTTAAATCCGTGAGCGCCGAATATCTGCCACTTTCCGACACCTAGGCGTCCTATAACAGCCTTTCTTTCTTCTGTACAGAGCTTAGGATCGGTATCAACAGACGTCATCAGAATGGGTGCATACTGATTATAAGCCGCCTGCTCGGGAGTAAGTCCGCGGATATTGATATAAACATCTCCTGTCAGCGCAATATGATGGGCATAATCTATCAGAACGATTTCGCCCGGCAGATGTCCGCCCTTTCCTTCGTAAACCTCAAAATGAAGCTCACCAAAGTCAAAAAATCCGATCTGTGTAAGAGGCTCTGTCAGATTTTCGATGTCATTCCACATAGACGTGACCTTCGCGGGATCGGTCGCTTTATACGACGTGAGGATCTTGCAAATATTGATATACGGCTTGTGAAGCGGATTCTTTTCGCGGAAACCGTCATTTCCGAGATATTCGTTTTTAAGGCACAACGCGGTTTTACGGCTCGCTATGATCTCGTCAAACATCGGAAGCAGACCGCAGTGGTCAACGTCTGCGTGCGTTACGAGAATAGTCTTCTTCATATTATCAAAATCGGGAAGAATATTCCTGAATATCTCAATCATTTCCTCGGTATAGCAGGCATATCCGCTATCGACGAACAAAATATTTCCGCTACTGTTTATTATCATCGTATTGCTTCCGCACGGAGGCTCTATCAAGGTGATCTCGGTAGTGTCGGTAATCTTGTGCGTGCTTATTCTCGGTATAAATGATTTTCCTTTTGAAGCTCCGAGAAGCTCGGCAAACTTGCTTATGCTGTCAAAAGTCCGATACGGCGAAAGTCCCTGCTCGTCAAGAGTCTGCATAGCGAGATTCACGTGTACGAGAAGCTCCCGCTTTACGTCCTCCGAAAGTCCTACCGACTGCGACAACCCCATAACGTAAGTATTATAAAAAATACTGTTATCGTAAACCTTTTCCGAGCTGTTATAGTCAATTACACGGACTTTACACAGCTTTTCCGCTTCCTGAAGGAATTCGGATATCTTATCAAAGTCGTCCACGTACAAGCCCATCTTGAAAAGCTGATAGTCTGTGCCGTTTTCCTGCGAGCTGATATACGAAATATTGAAGCTGAAATCATTTATCAGCTCAAGCACGCTTGTAACGCTTCCGGGAATATCTTTAAGGCAAAATTCAATAAGCACAACGCTCGTTTTATTTGTGTTACTCTGAAGATATCCTATCTTTTGAAGCTCCACGTCTGCCTTTTCAAGCTGTTCCTGCGTTCCTTCCGCATCTATAAAGAGGGTATGCGAGTCAACCGCTTTGTTATAGCTTACACGTGTTATATTTATTCCCAAAGCAGAAAAGCATTTACTTGCTTTCAAAAATGCTCCGATATGGTCGGGCATAGAGGTAACGTATGTCTTTTTCATACCGTTCTCCTTAAAGACTTCACTCTTTTGCGCCTATCTTAAGCAAAACAGATCACTTTTTCAGACCGAGTATCTCTGCTGCTTCATCGCGCATCTTGTATTTAAGTATTTTTCCTGCGGCATTCATCGGAAATTCATCTACAAAGATGAAATATCTCGGAACCTTGTGCTTTGCGATATAAGCGTTTCCGAAAGCCTTCATTTCAGCTTCGTCAGCGCTTTCTCCCTTATGAAGAATTACCCAAGCACAACATTCTTCGCCGTAGGTCTGGTCGGGTACGCCTATGACCTGAACGTCGCGTACCTTCGGATTTGTAAGATAAAATTCTTCTATCTCACGCGGATAGAGGTTTTCTCCGCCTCGTATTATCATATCCTTGAGTCGTCCCGTTACCTTATAATATCCGTCGGGAGTTCTCATACAGATATCACCCGAATGAAGCCATCCGTCAGCGTCTATCGTCTGTGCGGTAGCTTCGGGCATTTTGTAATAACCCTTCATAATATTGAATCCGCGTGCAACAAATTCTCCGCTTTCGCCGTCCGGAAGCTCTTTGCCAGTTTCAGGATCGATAATTTTACATTCGATTCCGGGGAAAGCACTGCCGACAGTTTCAACACGGTGGTCAAGGTCCTCGTTTACTTCGCCCATCGTACATCCGGGAGATGCCTCTGTCTGTCCGTAAACCGAAATGATCTCGCGCATATTCATTTCAACCGAAGCGCGTCGCATAAGGTCTGCAGGGCAGTTTGCACCTGCCATAATTCCCGTTCTCATATACGAAAAATCGGTTTTCGCAAAATCGGGATGGTTGAACATTGCGATAAACATAGTGGGAACGCCGTTAAAGCAGGTAATATGCTCATCGTTTACGCAGGAAAGCGAGGATTTTGGCGAGAAATAAGGAATCGGGCAGAGCGTACCGCCGTGAGTCATCATAGATGTCATCGAAAGTACCATTCCGAAGCAGTGGAACATCGGTACCTGAATCATCATACGGTCAGCGGTCGAGAGATCCATTCTGTCGCCGATGGTCTTACCGTTGTTTACGATATTTCTGTGTGTGAGCATAACGCCCTTGGGGAATCCCGTGGTTCCCGAGGTGTACTGCATATTACATACGTCGTCAGGCTTTACAAGAGAAGCACGTCTGCGTACTTCCTCGCGCGGAACGAGGGACGAACGCGAAAGCATCTGTTCCCACGTAAGACAGCCGTCCATAGAGAATCCGACCGTTACCACGTTACGAAGGAAGGGCAGATTTTTTGAATACAGAGGCTCGCCCGCTTCAAGATTTTTAAGCTCGGGGCAAAGCTCCTCAATAATTTCCTTATAATTTATATCCTTGCAGTACTCTATCATAACGAGTGTGTGAGTATCCGACTGCTTAAGGAGGTATTCTATCTCGTGAATTTTATAAGCGGTATTGACAGTAACGAGAACTGCCCCTATTTTCGTAGTTGCCCAGAACGTGATGAACCACTGCGGAACGTTAGTCGCCCAAACCGCAACGTGATCGCCTGCCTTTACGCCGAGCGAGATAAGAGCTGCCGCACACTGATCAACGTCGCGTCTGAACTGTTCGTAGGTTCTCGTGTAGTCGAGCGTAGGATATTTGAAAGCGTACTGGTCGGGATATGTTTCTGCCATAGTATCAAGAACGTCAGAAAAGGTCGCTTCGATAACGTCGTACTTTTTCCATACGAAGGTTCCCGTTTTTGCGCGGTTATAATATGCGTGGTCAAACGATTTTTTCTCGCGGTTAAGGGCAGAAATATAATTTGTAAAGTGAGTGAGAACTATATCGGCATCGCTTATTTCTTCATTCCAGGCGGCACAGATAAAACCGTCGTAGTTGAGAGATGAAAGCGCATTCAGCACCTTTTCAACCTCAAGGTCACCCTCACCGATAAGAACGGTCTTTCCGTCCTTCATATCGCCGAGGCGGACATATTTGATATACGCGCCGAGATTTTTAATGGTAACCTCTGCTGTTTCACCCGCGTCAAAGTACGTGCCTCTTACGTTCCACGAAGCACCTATTGCCGCAGATGCGAAATGATTTATAATTCCGATAACCTTTTCGGTATTTGCAAGATAGCCGACGGTTTCAAACAATATGTTAACGTCAGATGCCTGCGCACGTCTTATTGCAGCGGACATTTTTTCATCGAGCAAATCAAAGGAAATATTATTTTCAGCTCTTACGATAATATTTTCAACGCCCGAAGCGATTGCCATATCGACGTATTTCTCTACGAGCTCTGCAGTAGTTTCATCGTTTTCGATAGGATACGGCATACGGAGTGCAGATACCGCAAGATTTCTGTTTACAAGCTTTCTTTTTGCGTCGGATATACGGTCGCGTCTTAAAATACTGTCGTGATGAGTGCTTCTTTCCTTTACCGCATCGTAAATCTCAAAGCCCTCAAATCCGTAATCGTAGGCGAAGCGGCAGGTATCAAGAAATGTTGCTCGACTTACGTTTTTAGTCGAAAATACGATCTTCATATTATGCCTCCTCAAATACGATCTTATTGAGCGCATTGATATAAGCTCTTATACTTGCCGCAACGATATCGGTAGAAGTTCCGTTGCCCGAGTAAAGCTTACCGTTATTACGAAGTCTTACAAGTGCGCTTCCGAGAGCCTCTTTGCCCTCTGTTACAGACTGCACCTGAAAATCGTCAAGCTCATAGTGATGACCGACGCACTGCTCGATTGCACGGAACGCCGAGTCGATAGGTCCGTCGCCGTTGCTTACTCCGCTGATTATCTCGTCGTTGCATTTAAGAGTTACCTGCGACATAGAGCTCGAAAGGTTGCTGCTTGTCGTTGTATATGATTCAAAGTGATAGGTTGAAGGCGCCTGCATAGCAGAGCTTGCTATAAGCGCTTCAAATTCTTTTGAGCCTACTGCGCCCTTCTTATCACAAACCTGCTTGAGTGCTTTATATACGTTACCGACGTCAATATCCGAAAGATCGTATCCGAGCACCTCTGCCGCCTGTGCGACCTGAGAAAGAGTCGAATCGGAATCAAGGAGAATTTTCTTCTTTTCGCTTACAGTATTCTCATTTTCGTAGGTATCGTGATTAATATTTGCTTTCATATCGTCGATACTTGCGTGAATCTTCGTTCTGTCAAGCTTTATTTCAGCACCGATCTGTCCGCCGCAAGTATTTACCGCGTCGGAAATTTCTCCCGTGAGAAGAATATCCTTACCGACCATAGCGCATTTGAGTCCGTCAGCACCCGCTTTTACTGCGGAAAATGCAGAAGCGACCGCCATATTTACTCTGTCCGATACTTTTACCCAAACGGGAACACTTACAGCGTCCTTGACCTTTGCAACGAGAGCCGCAATATCGTCGGGAGTAGAAGCACCCGCGTCATCGCAAACGGTAATTACTGTAGCACCGTTCATTTCAGCCTCTTTTACTGCCGAAATAAGGAACTCTTCATCTGATCTGGTTGCGTCAAGTGCAGAAAATTCGACGTCCTCGCAAAGCTCCTTGGCAGCCTTGACAAGTCCTGCTATCTTTTCTATCATCTTATTCTGCTTGATGTGATAGGTATATTCCATCTGAATGGTGGATACGGGAAGCTCTATCTGAAGCCGGGGATTTTTTGCATCCTTTACACATTCCCACGCGGCTGTCATTTCGTCATCACTGAAGCCTACGGGAATTGCGAGAGCCGCGTTTCTCACGTTCTGTGCGATAGTTTTATAAATTATCGTATCTTCACGGAGAGATTTTACAGCAGGTAATTCAATAACGTCAACACCGATAGCATCAGCACAGTTAGCTACCGCGGATTTTTCACGAAAAAGCAAAACGATTTCACGGTCCTCGGAGAGATTTTTAAGAGTAATGTCAGAAGTATAGATCTTTTTCATTTTTTTAACTCCTTATAAAAACAAAATATACAAATAAAGAATACGTTCGGCAACAAAAAAACGTTCCCGTCTCTTTGCTGTGTAAAGAGACGAAAACGTAAAAATATATGTTTCCGCGGTACCACTCTTCTTCATCCGAAAAGGACGCACTTTAGACGCCGATACGCCTTAACTCTGTTACGGGAGTGCCCGTCTGCCACTACTCTGTCATCTGTTTCGTGTCAGCCGCTCCGCGGTGAGTTCAGCAGAATTTCCCGAGTGTCTCGCACCGACCGACACCTCTCTGTACGAAAAGCTTTATGCTTACTATTCCGCATCCTTGCGTTTATGATTTAGTATTATACCACCGCTTTTTTTATTTGTCAATACAATTTTTATATTTTTCTGAATTTTTTATCTGCCCACTCCGTGTCTTACAAAAGTCCCCGAACGGATAAAACGCCGATCGGGGACTCTGTCTTCAAAAAAGCTTAAATTATTTCAAGTGCGTTTGCATCGCCGAGCTTCGGATAAACATCGTCAAGAGTATCCGAATACCAATATGCAACAGAAGAAATATCGTCTTCGAGAGGCAGATATCTTCCCTCGCTTCTCCAGCCAAGCGCCTGTATTGTAACCTTAAGATCTTCCTTGAAATATATAGGATCCGTAATGTGCCAACGGTAGAGATTGAAATATCTCTGAGAAAGGTATATACCGTCCGTATGGCGCACCTTATACATACCCGAGTAGGGTGTTGAAAATTCTGTGTACTGTCCGTTTACGTCGAAATTATACGCTCCGCAGAAATAGTCCTCCGTTCCCGTTCCGCAGACTGTGGGGAATTCTCCGTCGCCGTCGATATAGAATTTTATCTCGCCTTCGCCCCACCATCCGTTAGACTTTACGCCCCAATGCATATAGGTTCCAACGTAGTGACCGTTTCCTTTGATATTGTCAAGAATAGTATATACATCTTTATACGGAAGCGGATTTGTGCGTCTGAACTGCGCGTGGAAATAGAGGCTGTCGGGACTTATTTCCTTTTCTTCGCAGTCTATCTGATAATATATATTGCAGGGATGAACGCCTCTGTTCTCTATTTCAACTCTGAACGACTTGAAATAAGGCATTTCGAAATAACAGTTAAGTCCTCTTGCGGGATTTACACACATAGCAAGGCTCGAAAGCTGTCTGTATTCTCTGTAATCTGCATTTGCAAAGAAATCGGAGAGAGGAGCTTCGACTGCCGGATTTTCGTGTCCGTCGAAATATATTCGAAGAATAAGAAGACGTCCTGCTCTTGCGCTGTCCGTGATCCAGAAATGCTTGATTGCGCCCTGTCCCTTTATATCTGCAAGCACGGAGATCTCACCGGGCTGAGATACGATAAAGGGATTGACCTTCCAACCCTGACCGAGCTCACGTGCGGCGTATGACGCACTTCCCTCTGTCGCCATACCGCCCTTACCCTTTTCACCGGTGGGATTTTCGGGAGAAACCGAAAAAGTTCTTATGTTCTTTTTTACAGTAAGATTGTTTAACATTTTTTGTCTCCTTTTTAGTTTGTTTTGTTAATTAAACACGTTATTATCTTAGATAACGTTTATTTTCAGAAATATTTTCTCGTTTTCTCGAGAGCCGCCCCGTAAAGTCCTTTTGTGGCGGCAAGTATCGGCATCGGCTCGGTAAAGCGTATCACATCGCCCTTCATATCGGTGATAACACCGCCCGCCTCGGTTATGAGAAGAGATCCAGCCGCGATATCCCACGGAGAAAGCAGAAATTCAACGAAAATATCGTTTCTTCCCGCCGCAAGATAGGCCATATCAAGTGCCGCAGAGCCGCATCTTCTGATATCAGCCGTATCTCTGCAAAGCTCGTTTACAAGAGAGAAGGTCTTGTCAAGAAGTGTTTCCTTATAGTACGGTGCCGTACCGAATGCGGTAATAGCATACGGAAGTGTGCGGCTTGAAACCCTTATGGGTTTACCGTTAAGGTAAGCTCCGTTATCCTTTACCGCGTGGAAATACTCATCGAGGTACGGGTCGTAAACCGCGCCGTAAACCACCTCACCGTACGAAACAAGCGCAAGTGAAATACAGGAATGCTTATAATTATGTATAAAATTGGTTGTTCCGTCTATCGGGTCAATAATAAAGCACGCCGAATGGTTCAGTGAGTCGGAATCGTTATCTTTTTCTTCTGCTATGAAATAAGCCTCCTCAAAGACCTTTGATATTTCACTCATAATATATTTCTGTACGCGCACGTCATAAAGCGTTACAAAATTAGCAGTGCCCTCTTTTTCCGACACACCGCCGTCATTTTCAATTTCTACCGCGTCAAGCATTATTTTACCCGCCTCAATAAGTATCGGGCGTATCTGCTCATGTATTTTTAGATTGTTTTTCATATATATTTCCCTCGGAGATCGTGTTTTTTACATTATAACATACTTTTATATAAAATAAAAGGGGATATGGGAAATTTGGTCATTTTTATTTAAATAACACATCAAATAATATTGAATTTTTCAATAAAAACATATTGAATATTGTCGAAAGATGGTTTATAATAGATAGGATTTTAATGAAAAGGAATATATCTATGAAAAAAATATTCAGACCAAAAATTATTGACGCTATG
Organism: Oscillospiraceae bacterium; assembly: GCA_015064255.1. Lineage (GTDB taxonomy): Bacteria > Bacillota > Clostridia > Oscillospirales > CAG-272 > SIG672. The sequence goes on along the minus strand of SVSP01000002.1, from coordinate 201,082 downwards.
AAGGAGTACAGCGCAAAGCAGCTCGTATCCGACCTTGTTGCCGGACTTATCGTGGCTATTATCGCGCTTCCGCTTTCGATAGCACTTGCTATTGCCTCGGGAGTTTCACCCGAAAAGGGTATTTACACCGCTATAATCGCAGGATTTTTTATCTCGCTTCTCGGCGGAAGCCGCGTAAACATTTCGGGACCTACCGCGGCGTTTGCAACCATCGTCGCAGGTATCGTCGTTCAGCACGGTATCGAAGGTCTTGTTATAGCAACCCTTATGGCAGGAATTATGCTCATCCTTATGGGACTGCTTAAATTCGGTTCGCTCATAAAATACATTCCTCATACTATAACAACAGGATTCACATCGGGTATTGCCCTCACCATCATAATAGGACAGATAAAGGACTTTTTCGGTCTTACCTTTGCCGAAGGTACTCACGCTGTTGAAACTATCGAAAAAGCAGAAGCGGTATTTGCCTCGCTCGGCACCTTAAACATCTGGGCGCTTACCGTAGGTCTTATCGGACTTGCCATACTTATCGTTTGGCCGTATATCAGCAAAAAAATTCCGGGCTCGCTTATTGCCGTACTTGTTGGTGCTGCTATCGTAAAGATATTTAACATTCCGGTCAACACTATCGGCGACCTTTACAGCATAAGCGGCGCACTCCCGACATTCTCTTTCCCCCATATCACAACCGATATGATAATAACCCTTCTCCCCAACGCATTTACAATAGCAATACTTGCTGGAATAGAATCTCTTCTCTCCTGCGTCGTTTCGGACGGTATGATAAACGACCGCCACAATTCCAACACAGAGCTTATCGCACAGGGTGTGGGAAATATTTTCTCCGGACTTTTCGGAGGTATCCCCGCAACGGGAGCTATAGCAAGAACTGCGGCTAACGTAAAAAACGGCGGACGCTCCCCTATCTCGGGAATTGTCCACGCGCTTGTTCTCCTTCTCATACTCGTAATCCTTATGCCTCTCGCGGCGTGGATACCTATGCCGATAATAGCCGCGATACTCTTTATGGTAGCATACAATATGTGCGAATGGCGCTCCTTTGTAAAGCTTTGCAAGACCGCGCCTCTTACAGATATAATCGTTCTTGTAGTAACCTTCGTTCTTACCGTTGTATTCGACCTTGTGGTTGCTATTGCGGTCGGTATGATACTCGCGGTCGTATTCTTTATGAAGCGTATGGCTGACAACACTACCGTACGTGCTTGGACAAGGGACAGCGGCAAGGAAAACACCCGTCTTAAGTCGCTTCCCGACCGCGTAACCGTTCTCGAAATAGACGGTCCTATGTTCTTTGCTTCTGCCGACAAATTCAGCGATATCAGCTTCGAGGAAGATACAAAAGTTGTTATCCTTCGTATGCACGATGTGCCCGCGCTTGACGCGACGGCAACACGAAATCTCTTCACTGTTTTGAACAGCTGCCGCGAAAAGGATATAACTCTCCTTCTTGCACACGTCGCAGAACAGCCGCTTGCCGTTATGAAGCGTGCAAAGTTCATTTCCGCAGTCGGTGAAGAAAATCTCCTTCCCAACATTGATGAAGCTCTTAAAGTCGCAGAAAAATACGTTAAATAATTAAAAATCCGACAGATTAAAGCTGTCGGATTTTTTCATCTGATCATTCTGTTTATTATTTCGTCCTGTCTGTCGGAACGAAGCGCCGAGAATCGCGCACTGTATCCGCAGACGCGCACGCAGAGATTCGGATAAAGCTCGGGATGTGCTTTTGCATCTATCAGCACATCTCGGCTGAGAAGATTTATTTGAAGTGATGAACCCTCCGCCTCAAGAAAGGCTTCGGTTACCGCCGTGATTATCTTTGTTGCATCGGACATATCTTCGATAACGGGAAGAGTGAGCTCCGCGCAGAATGAATCGGCATACTCGGTAAAATCTATGCTTTTAAGGCTGTTTATAAGCTCAAGCGGACTTTCGGTAGCTACAAACTCGCTCGGCGACACTCCGCGCGAAAGAGGCGTACCCGCAAGACGTCCATCGGGAGTTGCGCCTATCTTATTTCCGAGAGTAACGTAGATATCGTGAGGATAAAACGCGGGAAGATATTTTCCGCCCCTCGCGTTTGTCTGACCCGAAACCTTTGACAAAGCATTAAGCACCTTTGCGGAAAACTCATTCATTATATCGCTGTTCGTTCCGTGCTTCGGAAGCTTCTTTACGATATACTGGCGGAGAGCTTCGTTATCTGCAAAATTATTCTTTATTATTTTGCAAAACTCGGGCAAGGTGAGTCTTTTTTCATCAAAAACAAGCTGTTTTACAGCGTAAAGAGAATCGATAAAGGTCGCCGTACCGAGCATAGAAAGCGCGGTACTGTTATATTTTGCTCCGCCTTCGGTAACGTCAAGTCCTTTTTTCAGGCTGTCTTCTATCGAAGAAGAGAAGAGGACAAGCGGATCATACTCACACCACTTACTTTCGCCAGCATTTTTGAGTTTGACGATTCTTTCGTGATATGCTTTTACGTCACACAGATATTTTTCTTCAAATTCCTCATAGCTCTGACATTCTTCGGCGTTTTCCATAGTACGAAGAAGTATAGCCGGCAGATTTATCCACGTATCTGCGCGTGTGCAGACCTCGCTTCCCTGCAAAACTATTTCGTGGCATCCGCCGCCCACGTAAAGGCGCGCATCCTCAATATCCTGCCCTTGATTAACACGTGCGGGAATGAGAACGTCATCGTTATGCATCATAAGTGTCGGAAGTCCCGCATAAAGGATCGATGCGATATTTTCAAGAAACTTTTTCGGATGCTTTTGGGATATGCGGCAGTTTATTTTCGTTCCTATTGAACGTACGGTAAGAACAGCCTCCAAAACAGCCTCGGTAAGCTCGTTACAGACCGCGTTGCCCTGTCTGTCGCAACCGCCAAGCTCGATAGTCGTCGATGTTTCGTTATATTCGCTCGCCGCCTTGAATCTTATTTCGGTATAAATAAGGAGATCGCAGAAAAGCTCGAATACCTTTTCGCGCGTAATTACACCCGCCTCAATATCGGCTGTGTAGAAGGGATAAAGCATTCTGTCAAGCTGACCGAAAGTGCTGATTCCGATACCCTCGACCGAGCTCACGCACTCTCTGTAAAGAATTATCAGGGAAAGTGCCTCGTAAAAGGTCTTCGGTGCGCCTAAAGATATATTTTCAGCGGCAGCTGCTACTCTGTTATAATGCTCCGTCTTATCTTTATCCGAAGAGAGACCTGCAAGTTTTCTCGCTTCATCGGCAAACCTGCCTATAAGACAAACAAGTGCCTTATTTGCGCGTATGACAGATCTGTAAAACTCTTTTTTGCGCTGGTCTTCGCACTTTTCAAATTCGTTTTCAGCCTCGGAAATTATTCCCGTAATACCGAGCTTTAAAATCTTATCGTAGCCCGGGCAGTGATGGTCGAATCCTACGGGATTGTCCCATGCGTAAAGAAGTCCTTCGCTCAGATCGCTGTCGATTTCTCTTCTGTAAACTCCGAGCCACTTATCGGCTGTACGGTTGTGCATAAAAGAGCCGACGCACGATTGAAGTCCGCCCCACGAAGCACGTCCGCGTCCGGAAGACATTTCAAAGAATAGGTCGGAATTTTCAAAAACGTGTACTTTACATTCTCTGCAAAGAATATCATACATATCAGCTTTACGCGAATACGAGATATCTCCCGAATTTTTCTCCGCCATTTCATCAAGAAGACCGACAAGACGATTTGTGTCGGGATCGTAAGTGGAATAATAGTTTTCAAACTCGCGTGAAAGTCTTTCATTATGCCCGAAAAGATCCGAATATACACTTGTTTTATCTCTAATGCACATAACATATATCTCCCTATTTTAAAGCTTGCTTCTATCGCAATTATATCAAATTCCCAATATATTTTCAAGTAACATAATAAAAAAACCAAATTTATTTCGTAAAATATTGTATTGTACCTTAAAGTGTGCTATACTTATAAACGAAATCTCCAAGGAGGATAACTTATTAACTTATTATGAAAAAAATTATGCTTATAGGCGACTCTATACGCCAGGGATATGACAAATTCACAAAAATCGCTTTTGAAAACTCTGCCGAGGTTTATTTCCCGAAGGAAAACTGCCGTTTCGCGCAGTACGTTCTGCGTACGTTCAGCGATTGGCACGCTGAGAGCAAATTCGGTGAGGACGTAGACTGCGTACACTGGAATGCAGGTCTTTGGGATTGTCTTGTTATGTTCGAGGACGGCTGTCTTACTCCCATCGACGTTTACGCGCAGTTTATCGACCGCGTTTGCAAAAGAATACGTCTTCTCTGCCCAAAGGCAAAGATAATATTCGCGACCTCCACGCCCGTAATTGAGTCGGGATATCCGAAACCCTGCAAATTTATGCGCTATAACAAGGACGTCGAAGCATACAACGCCGTTGCTGTCGATATAGTTAAGAAACACGGATTTGAAGTAAACGATCTGTACGCGCTCTTAAAGGATCTGCCCGAAAGCTATCATTCTGATATGACGCACTTCTACACACGAGAGGCAACAGATCTTATCACCGGACAGGTCGTAAAATACATTTCGGATGCTACAGGCTGTGAAGCGTCAAGTATAAATTACGATGATTTCTTCAGCAAAAAGGAAGACGCTATCGGAATTTAACAAAAAACCTTGCAAAAAATGCAAAAAAACAGTCTATTTACTATTGACAAAGAGATTAAATTGTATTATAATAGTTTCTCGGAGTGTCGTAATGTACTTTGTGTTACCGGAAAAGTACAGACGCTTCTCCTTACCGCAAGTAAATAAAAAATTCAGAGGCTTGCGGTCTTATGTCCATAGGGAGGTGTAAAAATAATGGAAACAGCAGTTAACAAGTATGAAACCGTATTCGTCCTTAACGCTACTCTTACAGAGGAAGCAACAGCTGCTCTCGTTAAGAAGTTCTCCGACCTCATCGCATCCGATACGGCTGCACCCGAGGTTAACGAGATCGGAAAGAGAAAGCTTGCTTATCTTATCGACGATATGAGCGAAGGCTACTATGTTCAGATGAACTTCAGCGCTAAGCCCTCTTTCGTTGCAGAGCTCGAAAGAATTTTCGGTATTACTGAAGGCGTTATGCGTTCTATCGTAGTTAGAATGCCCGAATAAGAGAAGTCCCGATTTCGAAAGGATGGTATAAAAATGGCTAATTTCAATCTTAATAAGGTTATCATTGGCGGACGTCTTACAGCCGACCCTGAGCTCAGACAGACCTCATCGGGTATTCCGGTATCCTCCTTCACGGTTGCGGTAAACCGCCGCACATCAACAGAAGGTGCACAGCAGGCTGACTTTATAAACGTTATCGCTTGGAGAAACCAGGCAGAGTTCCTTTGCCGCTTCTTCCACAAGGGAAGTTCGATTTGCGTAGTCGGTTCCATCCAGACAAGAAGTTGGACGGACCAGAATAACCAGAAGCGCTACGCAACAGAGGTTGTCGCAGACGAGATCAACTTCGTCGATGCAAAGGGTGAATCACCCGCAGGCAGACAGCCGAGTGCAAGACCCGCTTCGCAGTACACACCTGAAAGCTACGGAAATCCGTCGTTTTCATCACAGGACGAGGATGCGCCCAGATTTGAGGATATCCCCAACGATGACGATCTGCCGTTCTGACATTAATTATTTCAAGGAGGTTTCATAAATGGACAACGAAAAAGAAGTTCAGGCTGCTCCCGCTAAGCAGGCTCGCCCGAACGCAAATAACCGCAAGAGAAAAAAGGTTTGCCAGTTCTGCGCTGACAAGACCGTAAAGTTCATAGATTACAAGGATGCAGCAAAGCTCCGTAAGTTCACTTCTGACAGAGGCAAGATCCTCCCCAGAAGAGTTACAGGAACATGCGCTATGCACCAGCGTGAACTTGCAATAGCTATCAAGCGCGCTCGCGTTATAGCTGTTCTTCCTTACGTTACTGACTAATTCAGTTTTGAGGACAAAACCACTGACTTTGACGTCAGTGGTTTTTTTATTTTATAATAAAAATAAGGTGCCTTACTATTGACATACAAAAGCATATATGGTATTATATAATAAGTAACAATAAGGTACCTTATTTTTTCAAAGGAAGATCAAATGAAAAATCTGTTCAAATACTTAAGCCCATACAAACTACGGATAGCCGGTGCACTTACGATAAAAGCAATCGGTACTGTTATGGACCTTTTTATTCCGTGGCTGCTCGCTGTTATAATAGACGATATAATACCGACCGAAAACCTTAACGCCGTTATAATTTACGGTATTCTTATGGTGGTCTGCTCATTTTGTGCCGTACTTTTCAATATTATGGCAAATCGCTCGGCATCGCGCGTATCTTCAAACTGCATAAGAGCTATCAGACACGATCTTTTCGAGAAGATCTCTTACCTTGACGCTTCGCAGATAGACGAGTTCTCTATTTCCTCTCTCGAATCGAGAATAACGACAGACACGTACAACGTACAGCGTATGGTCAACGTAATGCAGAGAATGGCAATACGCGCCGCGATACTTTTCATAGGCGGTCTTGTGATAACGACCATACAAGACCCCTTCCTCACGCTCACACTTCTCTGCACTCTTCCCTTTATCGCATTTTTCACGGTAATAATTACGAAAAAAAGTATTCCTCTTTACACAGAACAGCAAAAATCCGCTGACAATCTCATAAAAGTTGTTAGAGAAAACGCTTCGGGCGTAAGAATAATAAAAGCGTTAAACCGTACGGAATATGAAAAGGACCGCTTTGAAAAAGCCAACAAGGAAGCAATAAAAAAGGAAAAGAAAGCCAACTTGACAGTTGCCGCAACAAACCCTATAATCAGCTTTTTCCTCAACCTCGGTCTTTCTGCGGTAATAGTCGTCGGAGCCCTTATGATAACGAATCATAAAAGCTCTGTCGGTAATATAATCTCGTTTATACAGTATTTTACGATAATTTCAAACGCTATGATAGCGATCACCCGTGTTTTCGTCAGTTATTCAAACGGTGCGGCAGCTATGAACAGAATAAATGAAGTTCTCGCTTCCGAGCCGAGCCTTTGGGTCGAGGCATACCGCGGCGTTGAAGATGAAAATGCCGAAGAAAATATTGAAAACTCTCCTCACATAGAATTTTCTGACGTTTCGTTTGCATACGAAAAGCACAACGTTCTTCAGAACATCTCTTTTTCGGTAAGTCGCGGTGAAACTCTCGGAATCATAGGCGGTACGGGATGCGGAAAAAGTACGCTTATCTCCCTGCTTATGCGAATTTACGACACAAACGAGGGCGAAATAAAGATAGACGGCAAAAATATAAAAGAAATTCCGACAGAAGAGCTTCGTTCACGCTTCGGAAGTGTTTTCCAGAATGATTTTATATTCAAGGATTCAATAAAAGAAAACGTAATGTTCGGACGCGATATTTCACAGGAAAAGCTTGAAAAAGCATTCAGACTCGCGCAGGCGTATGATTTTGTAAACGAATATCCCGAAAAATCCGATTATATGCTCGACATCAAGGGCGCAAACCTCAGCGGCGGACAAAAACAGCGTCTTACTATTGCTCGTGCAATAGCCGGCGACCCCGAAATACTTATCCTCGACGACGCATCCTCCGCGCTCGACTACAAAACAGACGCCGCACTCAGACGTGCAATAAAAGAAAATTATCAAAGCACCACGACGGTAATAGTTTCACAACGCGTAAGCTCGATAATGCACGCAAATCTCATACTTGTGCTTGAGGAAGGAAAAATCATCGGAAGCGGAACGCACGAGGAGCTTCTTCTCACCTGCGAATATTACAGAGATACCGCAAAATCCCAAATGGGAGGTGTTATCCTTGACTAAGCCCTACAATCTTCCAAACAAAACAAATATGCCAAATATGCAAAAAGGCACGGACAGAAATGACAAATTCTCTAAAATATCAAAAAAATCGGTAATTTTCAGAATTTTAAAGTATCTTTTCGCCCACAAGGCGATGCTTCTTCTCGCCGCGGTTATTATGATAACTTCAAACCTTCTGTCGCTCGAAGGTCCTGAGCTTTCGGGTAAAGCTATCGACGCTATCGGAGAAAACGGCAACGTTGATTTCAAATCGGTATTTTACTACACCGGACTTATGGTAGCATTTTACGCGGTATCGGGAGCGCTTTCCTATCTGCTTTCGGTAATAATGATCTCGGTAAGCAAAAGCGTCACCTTCCGTATGCGAAAGGACGTATTTGAGCATCTTTGTGACCTTCCCGTCGGATATTTTGACAAAAACCAAGCAGGAGACCTTGTCAGCCGACTTACGTACGATATTGATACGGTAAACGCATCACTTTCAAACGACCTCGTTCACATAATTTCGGGCTCTATAACGGTGGCTGTCTGTGGTTATAAAATGTTCAAAACAGCACCGATACTTATGCTCGTGTTTACGGTAACCATACCCGCACTCATATTTTTCTCTCGTTACAGAGTAAAAAAGGTACGTCCTCTTTTCTCATATCGTTCCGCACAGTACGGTTTCCTCAACGGTTACGCAGAAGAAATGCTCTCCGGACAGAAGACTATCCGCGCGTATTCCAAAGAAAAGGTCATAATCTCCCGCTTTGACGAACACAACGACGAAGCGGTAGAAGCCGAGTATAACGCCGACTATCAGGGCTGTATTCTCGGTCCGTCGGTAAACTTCATAAACAACATAACACTTTCTCTCATAGGAATGTTCGGTGTCCTTATATTCATAAAGACAAAGGGCTCTCCCGAGGGCGCGATGTTTACGATAGGTGCGCTTTCCTCTTTCATTCAGTATGCGAGAAGATTTTCCGGTCCTATAAACGAAACTGCCAATATCGTCAGCGATATTCAGTCTGCTTTGTCGGCAGGAGCGCGAATTTTTACTCTTCTTGACGAAAAATGCGAACCGCAAGACTGCGATGCCACCGAAAAGCTCTCCGAAAGCGGTATATCCGAAGAAGGAAATCTCAAAGTGGACAACGTAACCTTTGGCTATACCGAAGAAAAGACTATACTTCACAACATCTTTATCAATGCTCCAAAGCATAAAACCGTTGCTCTCGTAGGTGCGACGGGTTGCGGAAAGACCTCGATAATAAACCTGCTTATGAGATTCTACGACCCGAATTCGGGCGAAATACTCATAGACGGAACAAACACATCGAAAGCCCCGATTTCTGACGTCAGACGCTCATTCACGATGGTACTTCAGGACACTTGGCTGTTTGGCGGCACGGTAGCGGAAAACATCGCATACGGGCGCGATGAGGCGACGTTTGAGGAAATAGTGGAAGCCGCAAAGACAGCAAAGGTACACAACTTCATTATGACACTCCCCGACGGCTACAACACGGTAATCGACGAGAACGGCTCGAATATTTCAAAAGGTCAAAAACAGCTTATAACTATTGCAAGAGCTATTTTGCTTGACACGCCCTTCCTCATTCTCGACGAAGCGACGTCCAACGTTGACTCACATACCGAAGCACTTCTCCATACCGCGATGGACGAGATAATGAAAAACAAGACCTGCATAATAGTCGCTCACAGACTTTCCACCATCAAAAACGCAGACACGATAATAGTTATGGAGAAGGGCAGAATTCTTGAAGAGGGCAGTCACGACGAGCTTATCGCTAAAAACGGCAACTACGCAGCTCTCTACAACTCGCAGTTTGACCTCGTTTTGGATTAAATCAAGTATTTTTGACGTAAAACCTTTGAGTTATTCAGCAAAATTGTGAATATTGTGTTAATATTAGAGATTTTCCGTGAATTTACTATTGATTTTTAGATCAACTTCATATATAATATACAGGTCTGTATGTTATGCAGATACCAAACGTGTGACTCAAATAAACAATCGGAAGGATACGTTATATTTATGAATATTTTCGAAGAACTCACGCAGATACTTTCAAGACAGCTGCGCGTAGATGTCGAAAAAATCGACAAGTCTGCTGATATTATGGAAGACCTCGGTGCAGACTCTCTCGATGTCGTTGAAATTCTTATGACAGTTGAAGAGCAGTTCGGTCTTGCAATTCCCGAAGAAGAATTTCCGAATCTCCGTACAGTAAGCGATTTGTGCGACTATATTGAAAACAATACTTAAACCAAATGATCGGCAGACGTCAGTCTGCCGATTGTTTTTTCAAAAAATCACGGAGCGAGGAAGACTTTTATAAAAAGAATAATATTATTTATAAGCTGTTTTCTTTTTATACTTTACAAATCAAATTTTTTGTGATATTATATACCTATCGTTTATTTCAGAAAGGCAAAACACAATGAAGATTGCAGACGCACACACTCACATATTTCCTTCAAAGATATCGGCAAAAGCTTCGAAATCCATAGGTGATTTCTATGAGATCGGTATGTCTTACCCCGCAGATATTGAAATTCTCCGTGAAAACGAGAAAAAGATAGGAACGGAGCGCTGTCTTGTCTGCTCTGCCGCAGTTACTGCCGCGCAGGTCACAAGTATAAACGATTTTATTTCCTCAAGCTGTGCCGATGCTAAAAAGCGCGGCGGTCTTATCCTTGTCGGATTTGCCGCTATGCATCCCGAGTTTACAGGCATTGCCGAAGAGCTTGACCGCGCAAAAGAGCTCGGGCTCGTGGGAGTTAAATTCCACAACGATTTTCAGAAATTCGATATCGACGATGAGCACACCATTTCTATGTATCGCGAAATAGCAAAACGCGGTATGCCCGTACTTTTCCACGTGGGTGACAACCGCTACGACTATTCTTCGCCGCAAAGAGTCGCAAATCTGATGAGGCAGGTGCCCGATCTTAAGGTTATCGTTTCGCACTTCGGCGGATACCGCAGATGGCACGAGTTCAAATGTCTGCCCGTAAATGGCCGCATATTCTTTGACACATCCAGCTCGCTTGATTTTCTGCCCATAGACGAGGCAAACCGCATCCTTCATCATTTCGGGCCGGACAAGTTTATGTTCGGCACAGACTTCCCTATGTGGGACGCCGAAGAAGAGCTTGCGCGCTTTATGAAGCTTGACCTTTCGGGACAAGACCTTGAGGACGTGCTTTACAACAATTTCAGAAAGCTTTTCGGTTGATAAAAAATCAGCTCATAAATCGGATATTTGCGCATATCAAGAATAAGGCTTCAAAAACTTCAATATTTTTACGGAAAAATTTAATAAAATTGCATTTTACATATTGACAAAACAGTAAAAGTATGTTATACTATGAAGCGCGCGGAAATATTCCCTTTAAAAGGGCCATTAGCTCAGTTGGTCAGAGCTACCGGCTCATAACCGGTTGGTCCGGGGTTCGAATCCCTGATGGCCCATTACAATGACCGCTTGCAACACGCAAGCGGTCATTGTGTAATTACTTAAATCTCGTATCAAAAGTTATAAAGCCCTTGCACAGGGTGTTTACGGAGGACTTATAAAATGCTTGAAATTATTATCGGAGTTTTACTTATTCTCGTTTCTATCTTTCTTATCGTTGCAGTTCTTTTCCAGAGCAGCAAAAACGCTCGTCTTTCGGGTGCTATTGCCGGCAGTGCTGAAACCTTCTTCGGCAAGTCCAAGGGCAAGACGATCGACAAGAAGCTTAACAAGTTCACAATCATTGTAAGTATCGTTTTCACTATCGTTATTCTCGCCATCTACGCTATCCAGCCCGGTAAGGCAAAGATCACGTACGATTATGACGCTCTTAAGGACTACATCGCAGGTGTAGAAGACGGCTCTATCACAGTTACCGTTACCGAGGAAGAGGAAGAAGACGAGCACGATCACGAAGATTCTGCTAAAGAATAAAATTTAATCTTAAAACCGAAAACTGCTATGCGTTTGCACAGCAGTTTTTTATTTTATTTCAAAAATTATTGATTTTGAAAAAATTAAGTGTTATAATGAATTTAAGAGAACCTATTTGAAAGGAATTTATGCTATGATACAGAAAAAAATTAATCTCAGAGAAGACGATCCCGATATTTATATGACTACCTACCTTTCCGAGCTTAAAAGCACACCGTATGATGCTATGCTCGTGATCCCCGGTGGCGGATACTATGACGTTTGCGCAGATCGCGAAGGCGAGCCTATCGCACTCGCATATATGACCGCAGGATTCAACGCTTTCGTTCTCCACTATTCGGTAAAAGAAAAAGCCGTTTTCCCGCGCTCGCTTTGTGATGCATCTCTCGCACTCAGCTATATACGCGCTCACGCAGAAGAATTCAACATCAATCCCGACCGAATCTTCGTCGTAGGATTTTCAGCAGGCGGACACCTCGCAGGCTCACTCGGCGTAATGTGGGACATCCCGGAGATCTGTGAGATCACGGGAATCGAGCCTGGTTCGAACAAGCCAAACGGTGTTGTCCTCGGTTATCCCGTTGTTTCAGGAAAGAGATGCGCAACTCATCTCGGTTCATTCCAGCGCCTGCTCGGCAAAAACGACCCGACCGACGAAGAGCTTGAGCTCTATTCTCTCGAAAACCACGTAAAAGCCGAAACAGCTGCTCCTATGTTCGCCTTCCATACAGCCACAGACCCCGTAGTTCCCGTTGCAAGTCCTCTTCTTCTCGCGCTTGCATATGCAAAAGCGGGACTTCCCTTTGAGCTTCACGTTTTCCCGCAAGGACCCCACGGACTTGCACTCGCAAATCGTGCCACAAGCCACGGAAACCCAAACATAGAGTCACGTGTATCCTCTTGGGTATCACTTTCTGTCGATTGGATAAAAGGGCTCTGAGAGCTTAAAAATCACAAAGGAGAAAAGCTATGAGTTCTCTTAAAAGAAGTATCGTCATACGAAATATAGATCTCTGTGACAAATGGATAGACATTTTAAAGCAAGGCAAATTTACTACCCTTGGGCTACATTTTATAACTACCAAAAACACGGTCGAAGATTATATCGATTGGCTGAATAACGGCGGCCGCGAAATGATAAAAAAGGTCGAGGATGCAGGAATAGAGGTCGAACATGAGCTTCACGCGCTGAGATACCTTCTTCCGAGAAATCTTTTCGACGAGCATCCCGAATATTTCCGCGTAAACACGAACGGAAAGCGCTCGGGCGACCATAATCTTTGCGTTCAGTCCGAAGAAGCGCTCTCCATAATCAGTGAGCGTGCCTACGGTCTTGCAAAGGAATTCAGACAGTCGGGACACCGCTACTATCTTTGGACGGACGATGCGATTGACGCTTGGTGTCACTGCGAAAAGTGCAAGGATATCTCCCCGTCCGACCAGAATCTTCGTATAGTCAAGAGTATTCTTAAGGGACTTCGCCGCTACGATCCCGAAGCCGAGCTTTCATATCTCGCATATCACAACACTGTCACACCGCCCACAGAACCCATTACGGAAGGAATTTTCGTCGAGTACGCGCCTATTCACAGAGATATGTTCACACCTGTTACCGAAGGCGAAAACCAAACACACGCGGAAAATATTGAGAAGCTGCTTGAGGTTTTCGACCCAAAGAATGCCGAAATTCTCGAATATTGGCTCGACGTTTCCTTTTATACCAAATGGGGACGCCTGCCTCTCATAAAAGTGCCCTACCACGAAAACGTGCTTTCCGCCGATTTTGATTTTTACTCCTCACTCGGTGTGCGCGCCATCAAAACATTTGGTGCTTTTATGAATGAAAGCTATCTTGAAGAATACGGCGACAAGGAAATTATCGACTATGGAACTCTGCTGAGTCAAAAATAAATAATATTGTACATAAAAAGAGTAGGGTGAAAATCCTACTCTTTTTATATTATATTTTACTCTTAGGAATGTATCCGTAACATTCATATATCGCGTTACCGTCGATATAATGCTTTTTCAGAAGTTTTTCAAGCGTCGTATTTTCAGGGAGCGTGCTGTAGTCGACGTTATTTACGTCGGGTTGCAGAAACACAAACGAAAATACCGCCCTTCCCGCACTTCTCTGCCCGATCTTCAAAAATCTTCCGCAGAATTTCGAAATATTCTTTTCCTCTCCGAGCAGATCGATCAGCATATCGTCCATAAGCCAGCTGCTGCAAACGAATGCCTTATAATCAAAATCGGGGAAGTATTTCGCGAGAAATTCCTTTGAATCCGCGAAGCACTTGTTTATTGCTTCGTCATTAAAACCGCTTCCTGCGGGAATATGCAGCGACACAACAGGATCTCCCGGCTCGATTATTTTCTTCCAGGAGCTTTTCGGTAGCTTTATTTTGTCATTTCCGACGACTCCGCGGCGGATATACGGATATCCGATATATGAAAGCTCATTCTCCTCGATCTCGGCCCTGAATGAACTTTCCTCGTCCTTGTAGCTCGCGCATCCGAGCATATAGCCGGATTTATGTAAAGTGACGTTGTTTGCAAGAGCGATAATTTCCCCGTTTTCACTCTCAAAAACGGTAGCATTAGGTGTAAATTTTGCGAAGATCTCTATTTCGAGGCGTCCGATTCTGTAGAGCCTTGCATCAATGCTGAGCTGATACCATTCCCACGACATAGCTCCCGTGCGGCCGTTGTTTCGCGATTTATAATTTCGCACCATTCCTTCCATATGCCGCATACCGTACTTTATATGATCATCGGGAAGATTTCTCGCCGCATAAAGAGAATGCTGATATTCGGCGGCAGAAGCCATTACGAGCGCGGTAAGCATATCGTATTTTATCTGATACGTTCCGTCGGCACTGTGCGGAAGCTCAAGCTCTTTTATGTCCTGTGCAATATTTTTCCTGTCCTTTACCGACTCGCAAATGAGCATCAGCACACGGCAGAGCGCATCATCTTCCGACACAGCCTTCGCCGCAGCCTTATAATCCTCAAGAAAATTCGGAAACATATCGTATTTATCGTTCAGCGCACTGTAATAATTCGGATCCGCAAAAGGACATCCGTTTTTTTCGTATTCATCCATTACCCTATCGTAAAATTCTTCCCAGCGCTTCGGCCATCTTTGAGAATTTACGGAGTGCATAAGTTCATCAAGAGTCAGTCTTGTGTTTTTCAAATCTGTCACCTTCCTTTTTACCGTTTATACAAATTTATTATACCAAATAAAAATGATTTGTCAACACGGCAAAACAAAATCGGCGTGATACTTACTTATAAGCATCACGCCGTGTTTTTGTTTTTCGGGATTATCTTTCTTCTCTGAAGTAAGGGAGTCCGAGTGCCGCGGGCGGCTGATTTTCCTTTTTATCGCGGATACTCGTAACTATAAGTACGATTATCGTAACAACGTAAGGAAGCATCTTGAGCAGCGGTACCGTCTGCATCTTTTGAAGGAAAGGAAGTGGTATAATAGTCGGAATGAATGCACCTGCGATAAAGAGTGCTCCGAAAACTACCGAACCGAATATACTGATATGCGGTCTCCAAAGAGCAAATATTACAAGCGCGATCGCAAGCCATCCAAGCGCCTCTACGCTGAGATAAGCCTCCTGTGAGCCGGCATAGTCCATAACGTAGCAAAGTCCGCCAAGACCGGCAATTCCGCTTCCTATGCAGGTTGCAAAGTATTTATATGCCGTAACGTTTATACCGACCGCATCTGCTGTAGCGGGGTTTTCACCGACTGCACGAAGGTTAAGTCCAACCTTTGTACCGAAAAGCACCCACGATGTGAGAAGTGCGATTATAATTGCCAAAAATACCATAACTCCGCAATATTTAAGCGCATTATCCTGCGAAGCGAACGGAAAACGAAAAGCATTGAGTGCTTTGAGATACGGAACGTCGTTGCCTACTCTGAGTCCGAATATTATGAACTTCATAACACCCACGCCAAAGGTCGTAAGAGCAAGTCCAGTAACGTTCTGATTTGCGTGGAGGGTCACGGCGAGGAAGCTGTATATAAGTCCCATAAGCGCCGAGCCTATGAAAGCGGCAATAATTCCGACAAGCACGAGCAAAAATCCGTTTGTTATATTTGCCATTATCATATGGTGAAGTGCAAGACAGCCGCTTGCCGCACCAACACACATAATTCCGGGAATACCGAGGTTAAGGTGTCCCGTTTTTTCGGTGATTATTTCACCTGTCGAGCCGTAAAGGAAGGTCATTCCAAGTGCTATCGCACTGAGCAGATATTCTAAAATAATCATTATTTAGCCTCCTTTTTACGGAATATTACCTTATAGTTGATAAAGAATTCGCATCCTATAATGAAGAAAAGCACTATTCCCGTAACGATACTCGGGAAAGCGTCATTGATATTAAAAACCGTTACTATTCTGTCCGCACCGTTTTCGAGGAAAACTACGAGAAGAGATGTAAGTATCATCGTAAAGGGATTGAACTTTCCGAGCCAGGAAACCATTATCGCAGTAAATCCGAGTCCGCCCGCACTCGCCGTTGTAACCGAATGGTCAAGCGCACCGACTATCAAAAATCCCGCAAGTCCGCAAAGAGCGCCCGAAAGCACCATCGTTCTTATAATAACCTTCTTTACGTTTATACCGATATACTTTGCAGTATTTTCACTTTCGCCGACGACCGCTATTTCATAGCCGTGCTTACTGTATTTAAGATAGATATACATAGCCACGGTAAGCGCGAGTACGACGAGTATAAGGAGAAGATATTCGTTATTCATAAGCTTGGGCAGATGTCCCTCGGAGAGCATACCGAGCGTGCTCGATCCGCTTGGAGTCCACTTGAGAAGATAATACGCAACGAGATTTATCGCAACGTAGTTCATCATAAGTGTAAACAGCGTTTCGTTTGTATTCCACTTTGCCTTGAATATTGCGGGAATAACCGCCCAAAGAGCACTTGCAACAAGTGCCGCAACAAACATCAGGATAATGAGCAGCCAGTTAGGCATACCCTTACCGAGATAATATATACAAGCAACGCTTGCAAGACATCCGATAAGCGTCTGTCCCTCTGCACCTATATTCCAGAATCGCATTTTAAACGCAGGGGTTATCGCAAGTGAAATACAAAGAAGAAGCGCAAGGTCTTTGGCAAGCTTCCATATTCTTCTTTTGGTTCCGAAAGCACCCTCAAAAAGTGTGATATACAGCTTCAGAGGATTTGCACCTATGAGAAGATAGCATATTATTCCGCTGAAAAGCAGTGATCCGATTATAGCGAGAGCGCGGACAAGAATTGCTTTCTGCCACGATATGGAGTCGCGCTTAATAACACGCATAAAAGGCTCTTTTATATGTTTTTCCGCTTTATTCACTGTCCTTTTCCTCCGTATCCTTGTTTATTTCTGTGTTTTTATCCTCGGAAACCGACGTATCCTTTGTCATCATTATTCCTATCTCTTCGCGCTTAGCAAGACGTCCGTCAACCTCACCCGTGATCTTACCCGAGTTCATAACGATAATTCTGTCGCAAAGCTCGATAAGTACGTCAAGGTCTTCACCTACGAATATTACGGAAACTCCGTTTTCTTTTTGCTTATTGAGAAGATTGTATATCGTATAAGACGAGTTAATATCAAGTCCTCTTACCGGATATGCCGCCATAAGAACGGTCGGAGCCGTCGAAATTTCACGTCCTACAAGTACCTTCTGCACGTTACCGCCCGAAAGACGTCTTACAGGAGTATCAACGCCCGGAGTAACGACTTCAAGGTCTTCTATTATACGTTTTGCAAGGTCTCTCGGCTTCTTTCTGTCAA
This sequence comes from Oscillospiraceae bacterium, assembly GCA_015064255.1. Lineage (GTDB taxonomy): Bacteria > Bacillota > Clostridia > Oscillospirales > CAG-272 > SIG672. Next base: position 183,431 of record SVSP01000002.1, on the reverse strand, counting down.
CGAAAGCCGAATGACCTTTACCATAGCTTCTGAGCATCATATTATCGGTAATATCCATATTACCTACAAGTCCCATTCCGAGTCTGTCCTCGGGGACAAAGGAAAGCCTTACACCGAGATCTCTTATCTGAAGAGGATTTTTATCGCGGAGATTTTCTTCTTTTCCGTTTTTCGGGTCGTGATAAACGATCTCGCCGCTATCAAGGTGATGAAGTCCCGCGATAGATTCGAGAAGCTCTCTTTGACCGCTTCCCGCGATACCCGCGATACCGAGTATTTCGCCCGCACGCGCAGTAAATGAAATATTATCGAGCACCTTGACACCGTCGGCATTCGTGCTGTTTATATTTGAAACGCAAAGACGGTCGCATACGTTCTGCGGATCTGAGCGTTTTATGTTCAAAGTTACTTTTTTACCTATCATCATTTCGGTAAGCTCGCCCTCGTTTGTTTCGGCTGTATTTACCGTAGCGATATGCTCACCCTTTCTGAGAACGGCGACTCTGTCCGAAATTGAGAGCACCTCGTTCATTTTGTGAGTGATAATAATGATAGATTTTCCGCTGTCTCTCATACGTCGCAGGACGCTGAAGAGTCTTTCTGTTTCCTGAGGAGCAAGAACTGCTGTCGGCTCGTCAAGAATAAGTATATCTGCTCCGCGGTAGAGCACCTTTATTATTTCAACGGTCTGCTTTTCAGAAACCGCCATTTCGTGTATCTTCTTTTTAGGATCAAGATGGAATCCGTAAAGCTCGGTTATTTCCGAAACTTTCTTGTGAACCTCGGAAAGCTTATATCTTCCGCTGTCCTTCATACCGAGTATGATATTTTCACTTGCAGAGAAAACATCGACGAGCTTGAAGTGCTGATGTATCATTCCGATACCGTATTCAAACGCGTCTTTGGGAGATCTGATGTGTGCAACTTCTCCGTTTACGCGTATTTCTCCCTCGTCCGGATAGTATATACCTGCGATCATATTCATAAGTGTGGTTTTTCCGCTTCCGTTTTCGCCGAGCAGAGCCAAAATTTCGCCTTTTCTAAGGGAAAGATCTACGTCCTTGTTTGCAACGACGCTTCCAAAGGTTTTTGTAACCTTATGCAGTTCAAGTGCAAGCTGTGTTTTCACCGTGTTTCCTCCGATTTTTAATATTCGGGTCTTTTATCCCGAAAAGTGCATTTTGGGCGGAGCGATGCTCCGCCCAAAAGCGTAGAATTTAAAATTTAACTATATTAGTACTCTTCGTTTACGAGTTTAATTCCGTCGATTCTGAGATCGAAGTAAGGAGCGCTACGGAATTCGGATTCGTGGAAGTAGCCGTCCTTAATAACTTCTGTATCAGGTGTGTAGTCCTTATCTGTATCAACGTCAGCCTTGTAGGAGTCGAGCTTAGCGCCGCCTACTGTGAATGTGTCTGTGTCGAATACGTGGAGAGTACCGTCGAGAAGCTTAGCCTTAACGTCAGCGATCTTTTCAACTGTTCCGGGAGCTGCTGCCTTTGTGTTAACGTCTGTGAGTACAACAGAGCCTGTGCTGATAGTACCTGTCCAGTCAACGTCGATCTTTTCGCCGTTCATTGTCTGCTCGCAGATATACTTGATATAAGGAGCCCAGTCAATTCTGGAAGAAACGATGAATGTGTTGGGGCATGTGGAAACTGTGCTTCCGTTGTAGGAAACGTTGGGAATACCCTTTTCTTCGCAAACTGTGGGAGCACCCATAGAGTCAGCGTGCTGGCTGATGAGGTGGCATCCGCTGTTGATAAGAGCGAGAGCTGTGTTCTTTTCAGCAGTTTCGTCATACCAAGAGCCTGTGAACTGAACGTCCATAATTACGTCGGGGCAAACAGACTTTGCGCCGAGGTAGAAAGATGTGTAACCGGAGATAACTTCTGCGTATGTGAACGCACCAACATAACCCATCTTAGGAGTTGTGCCTTCGGGAATAGTTCCGTTAGCGATGAGCTCGTTGAGCTTCATACCTGCAGCAACACCTGCAAGGAATCTACCTTCGTAGATAGAAGCGAAAGCGTTGTGGTAGTTGTCAAGACCTTCTGTGTGAGCCATTGTACCTGTAGCGTGGCAGAACTGAACGTCCTTGAATTCCTTGGCTGCCTTGATGAGGTAGGTTTCGTGGCCGAAAGAGTCAGCGAAGATAACGTCGCATCCTTCGTCAACGAGGTCGCAAGCTGCTTCGTAGCAAGCGTTGGATTCGGGAATACCCTTCTTGTAGATAACCTGTGTTTCGTCGAGACCGAGAGCTTCAGCAGCGGCATTGATACCGTTCATAAAGTTGAGGTCGTAGGTGGAGAATTCGTCGTGGAGAAGAATTACACCGAGTTTAAAATCGTCTTTGCTGTCAGAGCAGGATGTGAAAACAAGTCCGAGAGAAAGGACCATAACTGCTGCGAGAACAAGAGACAAAGCTTTCTTGAACATTTTTCTGTTCCTCCAAAAAATATTTTTTATTAAATCAGCGGAAATTTTCCGTTAATTTCAATTAGTTTGGCTTTTCACAGAAATCATCTGCAAAAAGTGATTCCGTTTTCGTCGAGAGAAGCGATCTTGGCAAGAGATTCGACTCTGATGCCGCGCTCTCTGATTATATTTCCGCCTCCCTGATATTCCTTTTCGATAAGGATACCCGCGCCGACGAGAGCAGCGCCCGACTGACTGACAATATCAATAAGTCCTTCAAGTGCGCTTCCCTTTGCAAGAAAATCGTCTATTATAAGAACTCTGTCGGTAGGAAGAAGATAATCCTGTGAAACGAAAACGTTATTATCCGTGCCGTGTGTATAGGAATGTACGTTTGAAGAATAAACACGACCGGTAACGTTAGCCGATTTGGCTTTTTTCGCAAAAAGGACAGGCACACCGAAGCTAAGTGCGGTAACACAGGCGATACCGATACCCGATGCTTCGATAGTAAGTATTTTAGTAACGTTACAGTCGCCGAAAAGACGGTAAAACTCTTTGCCGCATTCATTTATAAATTCAACGTCTATCAGATGATTTACAAAATTATCAACCTTAAGAATATCACCCGCGGCTGTTTTTCCGTCGGCAAGAATTCTTTTTTCGAGAAGTTCCAAAAAAGTCACCCATCTTTCAAAAATATATAGTTATTATACAGGAAAACATCTAAAAAATCAAGATATTTTTGAAAATTACGAGTTTTTATATAAAAAAACGGCAATTTATACAGCAAATCACCCGAAAACAAAAAAATATAGGTGATTTTGTAACATCTTATACATATTTGACGTATTATCTAAATGTTAAATCTTATTCAGATGCGGTTTTTCTGTTGACTTTTGACACGCAAAGTGGTAATATAGTGTCAAATCTATATAAAACACCCTCGTTTGAAAGGAACTTTTTTTCATATGAAAAAGATACTTATTATATTTCTCATTCTTCTTATGCTCCCGGGACTTGTTTCCTGCAAAAAAGTGGGCGCAGACAGTTTATACTCCGAAATCGCCAAAAACACACTTGCGCTTGAGTACATCAAATTCAATCTCTCGGTAAAATCGACAGTCACCTCTGAAAACAGCACTTTGACTATCCCCACCGACTCCGAAATCAAAATCATAAATCAAGACGGAAAAATAACCTACCTTTCAACCTCTGCCTTACGTTTTATGATAGAAGATAAAATGGCGCGTGTAACTCTTCAGCATTATTACAAGGACGGTATCCTCTATCAGTCGGCAGGCGACGTAAAAATGAAGCACGAGCTTTCCGCAGAAAAGCTTTGGGAAGGCAACAATAACGCCGAAACCCTTATACTGAAGCTTCCTTCCGAGCTTCTTACCGATGTCAAAGTCGAAACCAAGAAGAAGGTAAGCAGCTTTGAGCTGACCGTTTCTTCCAAAAACATAACCGACGACCTTAAAGAGCAGCTCGACCAAATAATAAATCTTTACAGCGAAGTCAAATACGATGGCGGAAATTACACTTACGGTGATTTGGACGTAGCTGTCAAATCCACAAACGACGGATTTATATCAACTTGCACGGCACTCTTTACAACGACGGGTACAGTTTCGGGCGTGGAAACAACAGAAACAATATCGTTCGCATACGAGGTTGTAAATCCCGGAAACTATTTCGCACTCGACGCTCCCTATTCGGCAAGCGAATACGAGGAAGGCGAATTTACCGTAAAATGATAAAACAAGCGTATCGGGGTAACCGATACGCTTTATTTTTGTCAGAAATTATTCAGTTTAAATCAAAAAACGAACTTTTTAATATAATCGCGTGTGAACTCAACACCGAAATTACCGAGTTCGCCAAGCCAAGTACCCGAATGCGGCTCTATACTGAGGTCACCGTTATATTTTCTTGCATACAGTATAGCAAATACCGAGCCCCACTTAATATCGTCCATTCCTGCAGGCGGATCATCAACTCCGCGGCTTCCCGCGTGCGTTGTTCCCTTGACGTGAAAGTGTGCAATACGGTCGCCCCAATCCGAAAGTTCTGCAAGATAGTCTGCGTTTCTGTTATATGCGTGCGACGGATCGTACTTTATATAAAGATCGGGCAATTCACCCAAAACCACCTTCCATTCTTCGGGAGATACAACGAAGTTATTCCAGTTGCAGTTCTGAATGGCAACCTTTATTCTTCCGTCCGCGTGTTCAATAAGCTTTCCGAAGAATTCCACTGCGTTTATATAGTTTCTGTACAGACTGATGCTGTTATCTCTGTTGATTCCGCAGACAAATGTCTTTGCGCCAAGCTCGACAGCTACGTCCATAAGCGCGAAATACTGCGCCGCTTTTTCTTCGTTGACCTTTCCGTTTTCGTTAAGATCGTGATTCCATCTGCCAACACTCGAAATATCGATTCCCGTACGGAGTACCTGCTTTTTTACCTCGTCTTTAGCGTTTATAAACTGCTCTGCCTCCTCAGCATTATTGCAGCAGATCTCAATAAAGCTGAGTCCGCTTTCCTTTGTACGGTCAAAATTTTCCTGCGAATACTTATTTATTCGTCCTATTCTCATAATTATGTCCATTCCTTTCTTTAGGTTCTGTTAAGTTTATTTCAGTATATCACACAAGATGCAAACATTCTATCTCTATTTTGCACAAAAAGCAAGAGCGCTTTTTATGCAAAACGAAAAATTACTTTTCTTTTTCAAGCTCGTGCCGCGCCGCATCGAACGCCCTATAAAGCAGATCCATATCATCACAAAGATCAGCCATTCTGAATTCAAGCGCGCCGTGCTGACGTAGATCTCTGCCCGACGATGAAAGAAAATCTCCCGGACCGCGTATAGCAAGATCTGCTTCTGCTATGCGATATCCGTCGGTAGTTGCGCAAAACGAATCAAGCCGCTTTTTCGAGTGTTCACCGATATTATCGCCCACGAGTATGCACCAGGATTTATCTTTGCCTCTTCCGACACGACCTCTCAGCTGATGAAGCTGAGAAAGTCCGAATCTTTCGGCATTTTCTATGACCATAAGAGTCGCGTTCGGCACGTTCACGCCGACCTCTATTACGGTCGTCGAAACAAGCACGTTTATTTTACCCGAAACGAAGTCTGCCATAACGGCTTCCTTTTCACTCGCCGGCAGCTTTCCGTGAAGACATCCGACGTTTATATCGGGAAACTTTGCGGAAAGCTTCTCTGCATACTCAACGGCGTTTTTCAGACGCGAAGACGATATTTCTATCTTGTTTCCGAAGAAGTCAACAAGTCCGCTTGTGTCTGTTTCGTCGTCCCTGATATCGTAAGCACTGCCTTCTATTGACGGGCAAACTATATAAACCTGATGTCCTTCGAGTGCCTGCTTATAAACAAAGCCGTTAAGTCTTTCTCTGTAGCCCTCATCCACAAGGAAGGTAGATACCTTTTGTCTACCCGGCGGAAGCATATCGACAGCAGAATGATCAAGATCACCGTACATAGACATCGCAAGCGTACGCGGGATAGGAGTCGCGCTCATCACGAGAACGTGCATATTTTTGCCTTTTGATGCAAGTGCGTCTCTCTGATTTACGCCGAAACGGTGCTGTTCATCTGTAACTGCAAGCACGAGATCGGCAAATTTAACGTTTTCGGAAAGAAGCGCGTGAGTTCCGATGACAATATCGCTTTCACCCGAGGCAATTTCGGAAAGTGCTTTGATTTTATCGGATCTTTTCATACTTCCGACAAGGAGAGTACATTTTACTTCGAGATTCTTAAAAAGCTCCGAAAGATCGTGAAAATGCTGTACGGCAAGAATTTCGGTGGGTGCCATAAGCGCACCTTGATGTCCCGTTTTTGCCGCGAGGTAAAGGGAAGCCGCCGCGCAGACCGTCTTACCGCTGCCAACGTCACCCGAAACAAGCCTGCTCATAGCTCTGCCCGATGACATATCGGCGTATATTTCTCTTATTACCCTTGCCTGCGCCTCTGTAAGAGTAAACGGAAGTGCTTTTACGAAATCACGTTTGTCCGCATCGCTGATATTAAGCGGTATTCCCGGAATTCCTTCGCGTTCTTTTGCGTCCTTTGTTATCTTAAGCGCAAACGCGAAAAGCTCCTCGAACACGAAATACCGTCTTGCATCGTCGAGCCTTTTGAGATTTTGCGGATTGTGTATAATATTTACCGCTTCGGCAAAGCTGATAAGCGAGTTCTCCCTCCTTATATATTCAGGAATCGGCTCGTCGTCTATAACCACGCTTGCAAGCGCAAGAGATACCGTATTTCTTATGATCTTTTGAGAAAGTCCCGCAGTAAGACTGTAAACTGCATAAAAATCGGGGAGCGAGCGCGCTATAACGGTAGGCTCAAAATCCGGAGATGCCATCGTCCAAAGATTTTTACTGCGCATAACCTTTCCGTAAAAACGGTATATCTCGCCCTCGTGGAAAAGCTGTTTCACGTACGGCTGGTTAAAGAAAGTGATCTGACATTTGCCGCTTTCGTCAAAAGCCGTGAATTTTGTGAGGTTCATTCCGCGCTTTACGGTAACAGATTTCGGCTCACACCCAACCGTCAGTATCATCGAAGAGGTTTCACCCGACAAAGCCGCCTCGCAGAGCGTTTTTATATCTCCTCTGTTCTGATAGGCTCTCGGAAAATATCTGAGAAGATCGCTTACGGTGAAAACTCCGAGATTTGCGAAAAGCTCTGCTCTTTTTTCACCCACGCCCGCAAGCACCGTGATAGGCGAAGTCATAGTGACAGTTTTGTTTTTTATCTTATCGGACATATATTTTCCTCCTTCCTTTTATCAAAACGATATCAAAACAGCATTAAACCGTAAAAAAATAATATCACAAGATAATATATTTGTCAAGCCTCTTGCATAAACGAAAAGTATTTGATATAATAAGTAGATAGAGTTTGTAAAATTGATTTTTATTAAAATACATTATTGATTTTCCGCCGCAAGTATAGCTTGTTTGGATTTGGGTGTTAAAGATGACCGATACGTTTGAGAAAGAAACAGACAATCCAAGATCTGCAACCTGTTGCTTCACAGGTCACAGAACAATGTCGTACGAAGAAAAAAACAAAGCTTCCGCAGACATTCGTGTTACCGTACGGGCACTTGTTAAAAAGGGGGTGCGCCACTTTATCACCGGTGGTGCGCTCGGATTTGACACGGTTGCCGCCGCAACGGTAATAAATATGCGCGACAACGACAGGCTTACAGACGGTAACGGAAAAGAGGCAGATATCACGCTCACGGTCGCCGTGCCCTGCCCTACGCAAAGCAGTCAATGGTCTTTTGCAAACAAAACTATGTACAACAGCATCCTTAAATCCGCGGACGAAGTGGTGCTTATAAGCGAAAAATACACATCCGACTGTATGTTCAAAAGAAACAGATATATGGTAGATAACAGCGCGTACTGCATCTGTTACGTAACACAAAACAGCGGCGGATCATATTATACTATGAACTATGCAAAGTCTTCGGGACTCGGTATAATAAATCTTGCCACCGACAAAGTAAACGAGATATGAATGACAAAGATATTATAAAAGATTTTTACAAAAACGAAAAAAACAGCGAAAAGCTGATCTCGGAAGCGCTCAGCCGTCTTGATTCGGGAGAGCCTGCCGCATACATAATAGGCGAGTGGTATTTTTGGCGATACACCTTTAAGCTTAACAAAAGCTGTCTTATTCCCCGTCCCGACACGGAAATTATAGTGGAAAAAGCTATCAGCGAGATACCGAAAAATTCGGTCTTTGCCGATCTTTGCACGGGCAGCGGCTGTATTGCACTCTCTATCCTCGGCGAGCGTCCCGATCTTCGTGCCGTCGCCTACGATATATCCGAAGAAGCGCTCGAAGCGGCAAAAGAAAACGCGAAAGCCATCGGCGTTTCGGACAGAATAGAGTTTACCTGCTGCGATTTGTTAAAAGAAAGCTCTCTCGGCGGAAGGCTTTTCGGCGCGATAGTTTCAAATCCGCCTTATATACGCACCGACGTGATATCCGATTATCCCGACCTTTCATACGAGCCGCACATCGCGCTCGACGGAGGCGAGGACGGGCTTGTCTTTTACAGGCATTTCGTGTCAAAGTTTTCAAAAAATCTTGCCGAGAGCGCACCGTTTATATTCGAAATCGGCTTCGACCAAGCCTCTGAAATCGAAGATCTTGCAAAAAGCTGCGGCTTTGAATGTAAAATAACCAAGGATTACGGCGGAAACGACCGCGCCGCCCTCCTCAAAATCAAATAAATCATCTCAGGAAAGGAAATATAATAAATGAAAAAAATATGCCTTATTTTCGGCGGAAAATCATCCGAACACGAGGTTTCGCTCAGAAGCGCGAGTGCAATTCTCAGTGGAATAGACACTGCAAAATATGAAACCGTACTTCTCGGAATCACCAAGGACGGAAAATGGTACGTTTACGAGGGTGATCCCGCAAAAATAAAAGACGGAAGCTGGATATACGACAGCGAAAACCTTACAAAAGCAACCCTTTCGCCCGCTTTCGGAGAAAAAGCTCTCATTCTTGCAGACGGAAGAAAGATAGCCGTTGACGTTATGTACCCCGCCGTTCACGGTGAAAACTGCGAAGATGGCAGACTTCAGGGGCTTTTCGAGCTTGTCGGAATCCCCTTCGTAGGTCCGGGCAGCCTTGCATCCGCTGTTTGTATGGACAAAAGCGTAACAAAATCAATTCTCAACGAAATAAACATTCCGCAGGCAAAAGCTATCGTAGTAAACGATTTTAGTAGGGAAAACGGCTACAAAGACGCTTTCGTATGGGCGGAAAAGGTCGGATATCCGATATTTGTAAAGCCTACATCAGCAGGCTCGTCGGTCGGAAGTGCAAAGGTTTCTTCGAAGGAAGAACTTGCTACAGCACTTGACAACGCACTCGTTTACGGCGGAAAAGCACTTATAGAGGAATACATCAAGGGCCGTGAGATCGAGGTCGCTGTCCTCGGAAACGATGATCTTACGGTATCTGCGTGCGGAGAGATCGATCCCGGATTTGAATTCTACGATTACGACACAAAATACAAAAACGACACCGCATCCTACTACATTCCCGCAAGACTTTCGGCAGAAACTTCTGAAAAGATCCGTACATATGCTGAAAAAATTTACAAAACTCTCGGTTGCAGAGGTCTTTCGCGCGTTGACTTCTTCGTAACCGACAGCGAAGAGATATTCTTCAACGAGATCAACACACTCCCCGGATTCACCTCTATAAGTATGTACCCCAAGCTTATGATGCACGAGGGCATGTCATTCACAGAGCTCATAACCTCGCTCGTTGAACTCGCAAAATAAGACGGTTTTATAGTATCTATGAAAAAAACTCAATATACCGAAATTGCCTGCTATCTCAGTTATGTGACGCAGGCAATTAATTTGAATCTTATTCCTCTGTTTTTCGTTATTTTCCAAAACGATTACGAAATTTCCACGACAAAGCTTTCCGCAATAATATTTATTACATTCTTTTTGCAGATAGCAATAGACTCTTTTATCGCTTACTTAGGCGAAAGAGTCAATCTCCGTTTTATTATAATTCTTTCGCACGCGACCTCTGCCGCAGGACTTATATCTCTCGGACTCCTTCCCGGTATGATCGATCCTTTTTCCGGAATAATTGTCTCGGTCGTACTTTATTCGGTAGGAAGCGCACTTCTTGAGGTCGTTATAAACCCGATATTCGACCGCCTTCCGAAAAAAGACGGAGTCGGCTTCGTTTTTGCACACTCGTTTTACTGTTGGGGTCAGATGGGCGTAATTCTGATAAGCTCCCTGCTCCTCGCGATCTCAAACGGAGCTTGGAAATTTATTCCGATATGCTGGGCAGTACTTCCGACCGCACTTATGATCCTCTTTTTCTTTCTTCCCATTCCCGAAAATGTTTCGGAAAACACTGTAAGCGCCGATGAAAATCCAAAGCACAAAAGGCTCGGCAGGGGTTTCCTTCTCTTCATCGTAGTTATGATATGTGCGGGTGCAGCCGAGCAGGGTGTCGCGCAGTGGGCATCTTACTTTGCCGAAAAGGGTCTCGGCTCGGCAAAGCTTCTCGGAAATCTGCTCGGACCTTGTCTGTTCGCATTTTTTATGGCAATTGGGCGAACACTTATGGGAATTATGGGAAACAAGATAAATTTGCAAAAAATCCTCACAGTTTCCGCAGTTTTATCAAGCGTATGCTATCTTGCAATTGCTTTTCTTCCCTCTCCGTTCCTTTCGCTTGCCGCGTGCGCACTTTCGGGCTTTGCCGTAAGCATAATGTGGCCCGCATCTCTTGATCTTGCTTCGTCGGCATTCGTATGCGGTACAACGGCATTTTCGCTTCTCTCACTCGCGGGAGATATTGGCTGTACACTCGGTCCGAGTGCAAACGGTCTTATTTCAGATATGCTGACAGGCACTCCGATTACCGAATTTTTCGCTGATATTCTTAATATTTCACCCGATCAGGCAGCGCTCCGCCTCGGATTTGCCATAACTTCGGTATTTTCCGTGATTATGATATTCACGCTTATAAGAATATCAAAAGTCTTCTTCACAAAAGGCAAGGCTACTGACCTTGAGGGTGCGAAATAATATCGGCTGTCATTCGCTCTGTTTCAATGCGTAGGGGTCTTCCGCTTGCCGAGTCTGTATATACCGTAACCCCATCTGTCGTTTTGAGGACGCTCACGTCTATACCGCTTATCTTATTATGCGAAACGTCGGAGATATTGTCAAAATCACAGAGAACAAATTTGAAAAGATATTTTACGTTTTCGTTTTTCGCCAATTTCGCCTCGCTCACCTCTCCGAGCGAGGTAAAATATTTTATGCTCTTATCCTCCGATGAGTAGTAAAATTCCCAGTCACACATTTCACTCGCAGACGAAAAGGTAAGCTTTCCCGAAAGAGCCTCGTCAAGTGTGATCTTCACGTCGTATTCAACATCGGATATTTGGCATTTTAACGTGTATTCACCGGGAAGCGGTATATATTTTGTTTCTTTCTCGCACGATAAAAAAAGAAGTGTACAGATCAAAAACAGTATTATAATTTTTCGCATATTTTACTCCGATTTAAACTTTTACAATATTTTATATAAAAATCCTAAATTGTCTTGAATATCATTTAGAAGTATGTTATAATTATATTTATAGTTGTTAAATTTATTACTTAAAATAGAAATTTAATTTGAAAGGACATTTTTATGCAAAAAAACATTGTAAAATACATCTGTGAGTTTTTAGGAACTGCTTTTTTCGTAGTTTTCGGTTGCGGAACAGCAATTTCTGTCGGATATAACAGTTCAATCGGAAGCGGATATCTTATTACTGCTTTGGCATTCGGTTTGACACTTACCGTTCTCTCGTATATTTTAATTGACATTTCGGGATGTCACATAAATCCTGTAATATCACTTGCAATGCTGATTGACGGAAGAATAAAATTTACCACTTTCATCGGATACACAGTTTCACAGTATCTCGGTGGTATTTTGGGAGGTGCAATTCTATTCCTCATAGTTGAAGCCGGAGGAGTCGCTGATCTTTCAGGTGATTATCTTGAAGGAACATCTGCTTTGGGTGCAAACAGTATATCTAATCTTTCAAACAATCCTTGGGTTGCAATCATAGTAGAAGTTTTACTGACTTTTGTCTTTGTTATGGCAGTACTTAAAATAACAGCAAATCCATCTCTCGGATTTGCGTCACATATCTTACTTGGCTTGTCTTTGACACTTGTACACATTTTAGGAATTGCATTGACAGGCACCTCTGTCAATCCCGCTCGCAGTCTTGGTCCGGCAATATTTGCAGGTGGTGAGTACATCAAAACTGTGTGGGTATTCTTCGCAGGACCTATTATAGGCAGTATGTTAGCCGCACTTATATATCCTGTGATTGTAAAAAAAGAGTATACATTACTATGAATCATTTAATATATAACAAAACGCGCAAGAAGAAAAGCTTTTTCTCATAAAAACGTTGGTGTCTGCGTTCTCGGTGACCCGCACACATAATTACTTCACATAAAACAAAAATTCACCCCGACAGATTTTGAAATCTGTCGGGGTGTTTTGTTGTGGTTGTAATCTTGATTTTATTAGTCAAACAGTACGGATTTTTTCTTTCCCTTTTTATTTCGCGGATATTCTCTGATGCGGATGATAAAGTCAAGATTTATTACTTCAAGCTTTCCGTCCTTTTCAAACAGAATCGCTCTGTCTGTAACTTCCTTGATGATGCCTACGTATTGGTTTCCGTCAAAAGAGGATGCTACACATTCTTTCTCAATAAATTTTTCTGCAAGTTCTTTCATTTCGGCATTTCCTTCCGTTTTCCTTTTTCCGATAATTTTTCTTATAGTTGCAACTTTTCGCTTATGATTGTGCGTCGTAAATATTATAATCCACAGCACAATTATCGGTATATATATTGCCGGGTTCAATAAATCATCTCCAAACTATCGTTCTACTTGCCGTAAGCCTCGCGCTCTCGCGTGTTTATTCAGCTGTCAAGATATTCTCTTTCGAATGCGCGTCGCTCGATTTTACAGTTCTTCCGCCGTTTTCGATTATAAAATCAAGAAGCGATTTTTCGGGATACGGCAGAGTTCGGTATCCGCGCGAGATAGCTCCGTAATTTATTTCAAAAGGAACTGCGTACGGAATGAGAGCTTTTACGGCGTTGCGAGAGGCTTCGATATATCTCGGGTTCAAAGTATCAAAATAATCATCGACCTCAATAAATTTCGTGATGAGGTCAATATGACCTATTACGTCGGGATCAAGCTTGTTCACAACGTCCGCAACCGTTTTATAATAGTCTTCTATCATAGCGTAAACGTCACCGCCCCAAAGACGCTCTGCGGCATCTCTTATCTTTTTCGCGCTGCTGTCCACAACCGCATATTCTCCGTCTTTGCAGATGTAGTGTACCGAGCCTATTATATAGTCTGCTCTTTTGAGATATTCTTCGGGTACTTTGGAATAATAATCGACCTCAAGTCCGCAAAGGACCTTTATCTTATCAGAATACTTTTCTTTGACCCTTTCAACCTCCGCAAAATATTCCGAAAGTCTTTCATCGCTCATACAGTAGCTTTTATCAAAACAGGTAAGTGCGTGACCTGAAATTCCGACCGTGGTGAGTCCTTTTTCTATCGCAGAAAGCACCATTTCCTCGGGCGTATTTTTACCGTCGCAAAAGGTCGTGTGCATATGAAGGTCAAATTTCTGTTTGCCGCTTGATGAAAAATCGTCAAGCAGCTTTTTTATTTCGTTTCTCATACACGTTTTTCCTTAAGATATACCTTACTTTGTCATTTTTTCCTGCTTGACTTTTTTGTCTATAACGTGACGCGAAGCAAGCTCGTCGTGAATATCGTCAAGAGAAATTCCCATTTCTATCATCATTACCATAACGTGATAAACAAGGTCGGAAATTTCGTATATTGTTTCCTTTTTATCGTTTGCCTTGCCTGCGATAATTACCTCTGTACACTCCTCGCCGACCTTTTTGAGTATCTTATCAATTCCCTTTTCAAAGAGATAGGTTGTATAAGAGCCTTCTTTTTTCTCTATCTTTCTGCCCTCGATAAGCTTCATAAGACCGGTATACGAGAATTTGCTCTCAAGCTCTGCAAGATTTTCTTCGTTTTCGTAAACCTTATCGTTGAAGCAGGATTCGCTTCCCGTATGACAAGCGGGTCCGTCCTTAAGAACGAGCACCTCAAGTGCATCTCCGTCGCAGTCTGCTGTAATGCTCACAATATGCTGATAATTTCCCGATGTTTCACCTTTAAGCCAAAGCTCCTGACGTGAACGGCTGTAAAAGCAGGTGAGTCCCTTTTCCATAGATATCTGAAGGCTTTCCTTTGACATATATGCAAGGGTGAGCAGTTTTTTTGTTTCGGCATCGATAACTATCGCGGGAATGAGTCCCTTTTCATCAAATTTAAGTTTATTTATATCAAGCATTTTATTTTCACCTTTCTTATCTTAAGTTTTAAAGTCGCATACTTATGCCTTTATCCGCGAGATATTTTTTCAGCTCGGGAATTTTTATCTGTCCGAAATGGAAAACAGATGCGGCAAGTCCTGCATCGATCTTGGGAAGCGTTTCGAACAGAGTCGCAAAGTCCTCACGCGAACCCGCACCGCCCGATGCAATAACGGGAACGTTTACCGCCTCGCAAACAGCGTCGAGCATTTCGATATCGAATCCGCCTTTGACTCCGTCCGTGTCAATCGAGTTTACAACGATTTCGCCCGCACCGAGCTCAACTCCGCGCTTTATCCACGAAATAGCCTCGATTCCTGTGTTTTCTCTGCCGCCTTTGGCAAAAACGCAGAAAACTCCGTCGACTCTTTTTATATCAACCGAAAGCACTACGCACTGGCTTCCGTATTTTTCTGCGCCTTCTTTTATCAGCATCGGGTTTCTTATTGCGCCCGAATTGACGCTGACCTTATCCGCACCGCATTTGAGCACGCGGTCAAAGTCTGCAAGTGTGTTTATCCCCCCGCCTACCGTCAGCGGTATGAATACCTTTCGTGCCGTTTCGCAGAGAATGTCCGTAAAAAGCGCACGTCCTTCCGCCGATGCCGTTATATCATAAAAAACAAGCTCGTCTGCTCCGTTTTCGCTATAAAACTGCGCAAGCTCGACCGGAGATGATACGTCCGAAAGTCCGAGAAAGTTTACTCCCTTTACTACTCGCCCGTCCCTTACGTCAAGACACGGTATTATTCTTTTTGTTATCATAATTAATCGGAAAACCTTTTAATAAAAGGTTTTCCATGCCTTTCTAAAACGTTCTCTTGGGAAAACTTTTTGAAAAAAGTTTTCCCAAACCCATTCAAAAACTTTTCTTAAAAAGAAATAATAATATTTCCTTCAGTAAAGTTTTTGAGATTCCAAAGAACTTTTTACAAAAAGTTCTTTGGCGAGTTCCAAGGGCAGCGCCCTTGGCGGGTTCTTAGGGCAGAGCCCTAAGCGCATCCGAGAGCTTGATAGCGCCGGTGTAATAAGCCTTGCCGATTATCGCGCCGTAAACGTTCATTTTGCGAAGTGCGATAACGTCGTCCATCGAAGAAACACCGCCCGAAGCAATTATGTTCATATCATATTTTTCAGAAAGCGACTTGTAAAGCTCAAGATTTGTACCGCGCATAGCTCCGTCGCGCGAGATATCGGTGCAAATAACAGTTTTTACGCCGATCTTCTGCATTTTTTCAAAGAAATCGTCGCTCTTGACACCGCTTTTTTCTACCCAGCCTTTAACGGCTATCTCGCCGTCCTTTATATCTGCCCCGACTGCTATTTTGTCGCCATATTTAGCTACGGCACGCTCTACAAATCCCTCGCTTGAAACAGCCGCCGTACCGAGAATAACACGTCCAACACCGATAGAAAGATATTTGTCGATAGTTTCCATATCGCGTATTCCGCCTCCGATCTCAACAAAAAGATCGGTCGAAGTAACTATCTGTTTTACTGTTTCGAAATTCGGGGTGTTGCCGTCACGCGCGCCCTCAAGGTCAACCATATGGATATGTGTCGCGCCTTCTGCTACAAATTTTTTTGCCGTATTTATCGGATTTTCATCATAAACCGTGAGCTGTGCATAGTCGCCCTTGTAAAGACGCACCGCCTTGCCCTCGTAAAGATCTATTGCAGGAAAAATTATCATAGTTTTGTCCTTTTAATGTAATTAAAGCTCGGCAAATGCCTTTATTATCGAAAGTCCCACGTTTCCGCTTTTTTCGGGGTGGAACTGACAGCCGTAAACATTTCCCGAAGCAACTGCGGCTGTAAGGGGCGCACCGTACGAGGTGTTTGCAATTACCGCATCATCGCAATCGGTTGCGTAGTATGAGTGAACGAAATAAACGCAGTCGCCCTCGTTAATGTATTTAAATATCTCGTTTTTATCCTTATTTTCGGGGAAAATCAGTCCGTTCCAACCGATATGAGGGATTTTAAGGTCTGCGGGAATAATGTCCGCTATCGGCTTAACGCTGCCTTTTATAAGTCCGAGACCTTTATATCTGCCGAACTCATAGCTTTCATCGAAAAGAAGCTGCATACCGAGGCAAATTCCCATAATCGGCTTGCCCCGCGCCGCGAGCTCTTTGAGAAGCTTATCAAATCCGCGCTCGGCGAGCTTTTCGGACGCATCTCTGAACGCGCCGACTCCGGGCAAAATTATTTTATCCGCGTTTCTTATTACTGCTTCGTCATCCGTAACTACCGAATCTATGCCGAGTGCGGCAAGCGACGAGCCGAG
Organism: Oscillospiraceae bacterium; assembly: GCA_015064255.1. Classification (GTDB taxonomy): domain Bacteria; phylum Bacillota; class Clostridia; order Oscillospirales; family CAG-272; genus SIG672. Next base: position 166,676 of record SVSP01000002.1, on the reverse strand, counting down.
CGAGAAAAGATTTCCCACTCCGTAGTCAATTATCGCTATCATCAGAGCACGCCCTTTGTAGAAGGAATCTCACCTGCTCTTGCCGAGTCAAGTGCTACTGCCGCGCGGAGAGCCGCCGCGAATGCCTTGAAAATGCCTTCGATGATATGGTGTGTATTTTCACCTGCAAGCTGTCTTATATGGAGTGTCATTTCCGATTTTCTGACAAGCGCCGCGAAAAATTCCTTAACAAGCTCTGTATCGAAATCTCCCACCTTTTCGGTGAGTCCTTCGGTCGAAAATGCAAGCGTTGCTCTGCCCGAAAGATCGATAGACACGAGAAGAAGTGCCTCGTCCATCGGAATTATCGCATTTCCGTAACGTGCGATTCCCATTTTATTACCGAGTGATTCCTTTATCGCGTCGCCGAGGCAAATTCCGATATCCTCGACCGTGTGATGATAATCAACCTCTGTATCGCCCTTGCATCTTACGTAGAGCATACATCTTGAGTGCTTTGCAAAGAGTGTCAGCATATGGTCAAGAAACGGACAGGACGTATCAATATCGCTCTCGCCCTTGCCGTCAAGGTCAAGCTTCAGTTCAATATCTGTTTCTGCGGTTTTGCGCAAAATTTCACTGTTTCTCATTATTTTATTTCCTTTCTCTTTGTGGAAACTTTTTGAAAAAAGTTTCCACAAGCCCTTTCAAAAACTTTTCTTAAAAGGGGTTGGATTCTTACTAATTTTTTCAGCAAAGTTTTTGAGATTCCAAAGAACTTTTTTCAAAAAGTTCTTTAGCGGGTTCCAAGGGCAGCGCCCTTGGCTATAATCTTCTCAGCGGCGAAGAGGAAAGCGTCCATTTCGGCGCGAGTTCCTATCGTTATGCGGTTATATTTTTCAAGACGTACGCCCGAGAAATGTCTTATCAGAATACCGCGTTTTTTCATTTCTTCAGCAAAAAGCGAGCCGGAAATCGCGTCGTGTCCTGCAAGAACGAAATTTGCCGCAGACTCTATAACCTCAAAGCCCATTTCGCGTAGTTTTTCTGTAACGTATTCTCGTGTTTCGATGATCTTTTTCGCGTTGTCCTCATAATATTTTCCGTTCCGAAGAGCCGCTTCGCCCGCAATTAATGTAAGTCGGTTGATGCTGTACGGATTGGTCGAGAATTTCAGCTTATTAAGATCGGCAATAATTTCTTTATCCGCGAAAGCGAATCCAAGACGCGCTCCCGCAAGGCTTCTTGACTTGGAATAAGTACGTACGACAAGCAGATTTTTGTAGCTGTCAAGCAGTTTCAGGGCGCTTTCGCCGCCGAAATCAATGTACGCTTCATCGACAAGCACAACGCTGTCGGGATTTGCCTTAAGTATACGCTCGATTTCGCCAAGCGGTTTAAAAATTCCGGTCGGTGCATTTGGATTTGCGATAACTATAAGTTTGCCGTTTTCGTTAAGATAATCTTCGGTTTTTATGGTGAAATCATCGCAAAGAGGCTTTTTTTCGTAATTTACACCGTGCAGCTTCGCATAGACCTCGTAAAAACCGTAGGTTATATCGGGAAAGACAACGCCCCTTTCGGAAAACGCCATAAATGCGAAGTTCAGAATGTCGTCCGAGCCGTTTGAAACGAAAATCTCGTCGGTTTCGCGTCCGTAGAACTCTCCGAGCGCCTTGCGAAGTCCGCGGCAATCGGGGTCGGAGTAAAGACGAAGATCGGAAAGCTCGCCGTAGCCTATCGACACGAGCACGTCGGGAGAGGGCGGAAAGGGGGACTCGTTTGTATTAAGCTTTATGTATTTGACACCAAGCGGTTGTTCGCCGGGTGTGTACGCCGTAAGCTCGGCGTATTTTTTGTTCATATATTTACTCATAATATTAACCTGTATTTCTTCAAGCGGACAGTCGAGGACGCCTGTCCCTACAATTATAATTCCCCCTTTTAGTAAAGTTTTTGGGAATTCTTAAACGATTTGCGCGCAAATCGTTTTAACCTTCTTTACAAAAAGGGTTTTGGCGGGTTCTTAGGGCAGAACCCTAAGTCCCTTTGCGTACTCCTACGCTGCGTGCGTGTGCGGAGAGACCTTCTTTTTCGGCAAAAGCCATAACGTCGTCTGCAACCTCGCCGAGCGCTTCCTTGGTGAAGTAGGTGTACTGCATTTTCTTAACGAAGTCGTCAACAGAAAGAGGGCTTGAGAATCTTGCAGTTCCGCTGGTGGGAAGTGTGTGATTGGGTCCTGCGAAGTAGTCGCCGAGAGCTTCGGGACAATATCTTCCCATAAATACCGATCCTGCATTCTTCACACGGTCAAGAACAGCAAAAGGATCGTCAAGACAAAGCTCAAGATGCTCGGGAGCGATATCGTTTGAAAGCTCAATCGCTTCGAGGAGATCGTCGGTAACGATGATCTTTCCGTTGTTATCGACAGAAGCGCGGGCGATCTCGGCTCTCGGAAGAAGAGGGATCATACGTTCAAGCTCGTCCGAAACCTTTTCAGCAAGCTCAATGCTGTCGGTAATAAGAACCGCGGTCGAATTTTTGTCGTGCTCTGCCTGCGAAAGCATATCGGCGGCAACGTAAGAGGGATTTGAATTTTTATCTGCAATTACGAGAATTTCGCTCGGCCCTGCGATCATATCTATCGCAACCTGACCGTAAACCTGACGCTTCGCCTCTGCAACAAACGCGTTACCCGGTCCGACTATCTTGTCAACCATAGGAACACTCTTTGTTCCGTATGCGAGTGCTGCAACAGCCTGCGCTCCGCCGAGAGCGAACACGCGGTCAACTCCTGCCACGTATGCCGCCGCAAGAATAGCGGGAGCAATCTTTCCTCCGCTTGCGGGTGAAACCATAATGATCTCGCCTACTCCTGCGAGCTTCGCGGGAATTGCATTCATAAGCACGGAGGACGGATAAGCCGCCGTGCCACCCGGAACGTAAATTCCGACCTTGGCAAGAGGAATCACCTTTTGTCCGGTAACCACGCCGTTTTTCTCGTTTATAATAAAGCTGTTTCTTACCTGTCTTTTGTGGAATGCTTCAATATTTTCAGCCGCACGGCGCAAAACTCCCATAAATTCTTCGCCGATCTCGCTGACAGCCTTTTCGATTTCTTCCTTTGATACCTCAAGAGATGTCAGCTTTGCTCTGTCGAAACGCTCTGTGTATTCAAAAAGTGCCTCGTCGCCGCGGCTGCGCACGTTTGAAATTATATCACTTACGATATCCTCAACACCCGATGCCGAAAGCGAACGGTTAAAAAGGAGAGTTTTATCTATATTTTTTATATCTTCAAATATTTTTATCATTTATATTCCCTCTCACTCTACGATTTTTGCAAGCGAAGAATATATCTCTTCTATCGCCGCATTTTTGAATTTAAAGCTTGCCTTGTTTGCAATAAGGCGAGCACTTATATCAACTATCTTTTCAAACGGTGCAAGATTGTTTTCATAAAGTGTTTTTCCCGTTTCCACTATATCAACGATAACGTCCGAAAGTCCGAGAATGGGAGCAAGCTCTATTGAGCCGTTAAGAGTGATAATATCTATCTCTCTGCGCTGTCTGTCGTAGTAACTGCGCGCAATATTCGGGAATTTCGTTGCCACGCGGAGCGTTTTATCGGGATCGCTTCGGTAGTCCTGCATAGCGGCAACCATCATACGGCACACGCCTGTTTTGAGATCGAGAAGCTCGTAAACGTCGGGCGTATATTCAAGAAGAATATCCTTGCCCGCAACTCCGATATCAGCCGCACCTCTTTCAACGTATATCGATACGTCGGACGGCTTTACCCAAAAATATCTGACTCCGACCTCGGGATTTTCGTATATGAGCTTTCTGTTGTTTTCTTTGATCGAAGGACAAGGATAACCTGCCGCTTCGAACATAGAATAGACCTTTTCTCCAAGTCTTCCTTTGGGAAGCGCAATATTTACAAAATCAGCCATAATCAGACCTCACCGCCATTTCTCATATCAACGATCTTCTTAAACGTCATATTTTCGGGAACTTCTCTGCCCGACATAAGACTTTCGCCGTTTGCAGTAAGCTTTTCGGTCATAGCAAACACGTCTGCGGGAGAGTTATTTTCGCCGTAAATAAGGAAAATATCCGCATCGCAGTCTGCCGAGCTTCTGTCAAGACGCTCAAGCAGATCAAGATATACCGCAAAGCCGATAGCTCCGCCCTCGCGTCCCATTTTCGAAAGAAGATTGTCATATCTTCCGCCCGAAAGAACGCCCGTCGGAATATTGTCGATAAATCCTCTGAAAACTATACCGCTGTAATAGCGCATATCGTTCACTACCGAGAAATCTATCCAAACGTGTTCGGATACTCCGCATTTCTTCGTCATTTCGCAAACGAGAACAAGCTCGTCAAGAGCCTCACGCGCCTTGGGTGTGCGGCATATCTCTCCGAGGAGCGAAACAACTTCGTCTATCTTGCCGTATGCCGAAACGAGCTTTGCAAAGCATTCGCTCATTTCACCGTTGAGTCCTGCTTCGTCGCATACGATAGCTACGCCCGAACGGTTCTTTTCGCTTATGCAAAGAAGCATCTTCTGTCTGAGCTCGCCCGAAAGACCTGCCTCATCAAGAAGCGCGGAAAGTATTCCCATATGAGAAATATCAAGTATGTATTTGTCGCTTACGGTCGCAAGACTGCGAATGGCAAGCATAATCACCTCGCAAACGTTGTAGCTGTCAAGCTTTCCGAAGCATTCAAGACCTGTCTGCATTATTTCGGAAAACTCCTTCGAGCCGCTTGCGCCCGATGAACGGTAAACGGTTTCGTTATAGTATATTTTGTTTATACCCGAGGAAGATTCGGGAGTATTTTTTATTATCGAAAGAGTTACGTCGGGTTTAAGCGCAAGAAGCTTGCCGCTTTCCCCTGTGAACGTGATAACTCTGTCACTTATAAGGAAGTCCTTATTGCGCACGTAAAGGTCGTATTCCTCGAATTTGCTCATTTTATACGGCTTATAGCCGAATGCACGGTAAAGTCCGCGCAGAGCAAAGGTCACTCTTTCTTCTGTTTTAAATATATTCTTATCTGCAGCAAAACCGCCGTTCATATTTGTTTCTGCCTTTCTGGTAGGATCGATAGATATGATTTTACCACTTTAAAGTGCTAAAGTCAATAGAGATATTGCACAAAAATTTTAATATTTATATGGTCAACTGTTATAAAACAGCAAATCAAATTCAGATATTTTCTATCTGTGCCGCGTGCTCGCAGTAGATGCAGCGATAGATTCTTTTTTCGCTGTCACTGAGTCTGAATTCCTGTTTCAGCTCGGGTTCAACCGACGTAATACATCGAGGATTCTTGCATCTTATAATACCGGAAACTCTTTCGGGAAGAGTGAGTCTTTCCCTCTTTGCAAGTCTGCCGTTCTCGATCATATTGACGGTAATACCGGGATCGATAAATCCGAGCAGATCAAAATCAAGATCGATCACTTCACCTATCTTGATTATATCCTTCTTGCCCATTTTTGTACTGTCCGCATTTTTTATCATAGCAACCGTGCAATCAAGCTTATCAAGACCGAGAACGTTGTAGATATACATTCCCTTTCCCGCGCTTATATGGTCAATAACTATTCCGTTTTTGATCTGTCCTATAATCATTTGCTTTCAGCCTCCTTTAGCAGCATAAGAATAAGAGCCATACGGATATATACGCTGTATTTTACCTGCTTGAAATAGCAGGCACGGGAGTCATCATCAACTGCGACCGAAATTTCGTTAACTCTCGGAAGCGGATGAAGAATAGCAAGATCCTTCTTAGCATTCGCGAGCTTATCGGGATTAAGAATGTATATATCTTTAAGTCTTATATAGTCCGCCTCGTTAAAGAAACGCTCCTTCTGAACTCTCGTCATATAGAGTATGTCAAGCTTGTCGATAGAACCGACGAGGTCGGTCGTTTCCTCAAACTGTGCGCCCGACGGAATGATAACTTCATCTCTGATATAGTCGGGAACTTTAAGCTCTTCGGGAGAAATAAGCACGAATTTTACATTCTTGTATCTTGACATCGCCGAAATAAGCGAATGAACGGTACGTCCGAATTTAAGGTCGCCGCAAAGACCGACGGTAAGTCCGTCGAAGCCGCCCTTTTCAAGCTTTATCGTAATAAGGTCGGTAAGAGTCTGTGTCGGGTGGTTATGACCGCCGTCACCCGCGTTTATGATCGGCACCTCAGAACGCATCGTAGCCGCAAGAGCCGCACCCTCCTTGGGATGACGCATCGCGATTATATTAACGTAATTTGAAACAGTTCTTATGGTATCGGAAAGGCTTTCACCCTTTGCCGTTGAGCTGCTCTGCGCTTCCGAAAAGCCGAGAACGCTTCCGCCGAGCTGATACATCGCAGACTCAAAGCTCAGTCTTGTTCTCGTGGACGGCTCAAAGAAGAGTGTTGCAAGTCTTTTACCCTTGCACGCCTCCGCATATTTTTCGGGATTTGCCATTATGTCCTCTGCAGTCGCGATAAGCTCGTCGATCTCGGCAAGTGACAAATCTTTTATATCAATAAGACTTCTCATTTTATTCTCCCATTTCCGTGCCAAAACGGCACAAATAAGCAAATTAAAATATATTTTTCATTTCCTTATATATACGCCTTTTGCACCTTAGCAAAAAATGCAAAAAGGTGCAAAAAATATCGTATATTCTTATTTTGAGATTTTGGCACAGCCAAAATCGTGAGTAAGCGCCTTCTGTGTTTGTGCTTATTTTATGCGCTTACTTGGCGCCATTTACAGCAAGATAGTTCTTGATTCTCTCAACGTTCTCTCTGTTAGCTTCGTCCTCTTCGAGATACTCGATAATGTCGTAAACGTCAACGATAGAATATACGGGGAAGCCGAACTGCTCTTCTATCTCCTGCATAGCGCCCTTTTCGGTCTGACCCTTTTCTTTACGGTCAACCATAATGAAGGTAGCGGCAACCTTTACGTCTTCAAGATGCGAAAGGATCTCCATACTTTCACGGATAGCTGTTCCTGCTGTGATAACGTCTTCGATAATAACAACTTCTTCACCTGCTGTGGGAACGTATCCTACGAATACGCCGCCTTCGCCGTGGTCCTTGACTTCTTTACGGTTGAAGAAGAAAGGAACGTTAAGCTCTTTCTTTGAAAGTGCTACTGCCGCAGATACCGCAAGGGATATTCCCTTGTATGCAGGTCCGTAAAGAACTGCCTTCTTTGCTCCGAGCTTTTCAAAATATGCCTTCGCATAGAACTCGCCGAGCTTTGCGATATCGTCGCCTGTCTTTATCATTCCCGCATTGATAAAATAGGGAATCTTTCTTCCGCTTTTTGCGGTGAAATCACCGAATTTAAGTACGCCTGCGCCCTGCAGGAACTGTATAAACTCTCTCTTATAGCTTTCCATATCTGTAAATAAACCTTTCTTTATCTTGTTATTTTTCTATATAAAATTTATCTGTTTCTTTAAGCTCGAGATAATCTATCGCGCGCTCAAAAATAGCTTTTGCACGGTCAAGGTCAGCAGGGCTGTGTGCATCACTTCCCATATAGAACTTGCATCCGCATTTTTTCGCTATTTCAAACATACGAAGCACGGTTTTGGCTTCTTCGTCCTTGAAATTCATATCGCTTGAGTTAAGCTCGATTCCGATTCCGACATCAGCGGCTCTTGTAAAGAGTGTTGTAAGCTCTTTTTCGGGCAGCATATCGAGAATTGCAAGATAATCGTTTCTCTTGCCGGGTGCAATAAGACCGCACGCAAGATGAGCCGCGCCTACCTTGTGATAAGGAATATCCATATGAAGAAGCGCGTCGAATTTTTCAAGCCAGACCTTTGCTCTTCCCTCTACGCTTTCGGCATCCTTTTCGGAAAGTCCGAAGCCCTTATTATTGAGGTGCGTTGTTGGGATAATGATAAAGTCAAGCTTATCGTAAGTCGCTCTTTCCATTCCGACTACGAAATCCTTTGTCATTTCGGTTTCCGCACCGAACATAAACTCAACGTTTTCCGCCTGTGGAAGAGGAAGTATCTGCGATATCCACTCGAAATCCTGCGGTTTGTACCAATCTATCGCTCCCGGAACAGTTCTGTCCCAGAAATGATCGGTAACACAGATTCTCTTAAGTCCGTTATCGAGGGCATATTTAAGTATGCGCTCCTTATTTTGCGCTTCGACTCTTGAGCAGGTCGAAAGCCTTGAGTGAATATGATAGTCGTGGTCAAACGTATATCTCATATGAACCTCACGTTTTATATAAATTTATATCAGTCAACAAACTCTGCAATACATCTTTCGTATGCGGCAACGGGATCAGCGGCAGCAGTTATCGGACGGCCTACAACGATGTAGTCAGATCCGATCTTCTTAGCTTCTGCGGGAGTCATAACTCTCTTCTGGTCGCCGATATCTCCGTCTGCAAATCTTACACCGGGAGTAACCGTAACGAAATCCTTACCGCAGGTATCGTGTACCTTGCCTGCTTCAAGGGGTGAGCATACAACGCCGTCAAGTCCTGCCACTTTTGCATTGTGAGCATAGTGCATAACTACCTTATCGATAGGCTCTTTGATCAGAAGGTCATTTTCCATACTTTCCTGATCGGTAGATGTGAGCTGTGTTACAGCGATAAGCATCGGTCTTGTGCCGTCTTCTCTTGTAAGACCCTCGATTGCAGCCTCCATCATACGGATGGTTCCGCCTGCGTGAAGGTTTGTCATATCAACGTCGAGTCTTGAAAGAACAGCCATTGACTTCTTAACTGTGTTGGGAATATCGTGAAGCTTGAGGTCAAGAAATATCTTGTGTCCTCTCTTCTTTATTTCCTTTACTATCGAAGGTCCTTCTGCATAGTAAAGTTCCATTCCTATCTTAACAAAAGGCTTTCTGCCTGTAAACTTGTCAAGGAATGCGAATGTTTTTTCTGCGCTGTCAAAATCGCACGCAATAATTACGTCCTTTCCCATTAGTGTGCTCCTCCTATAATTTCATTTAAATTTTTTATTCCGTATTTTTCCATTACTCTCGGCAGATCGTTTATAATATCGCGGCAAGCGTAAGGATTTATAAGGTTTGCCGCACCGACCTCTACTGCGGTTGCCCCTGCGAGCATCATTTCCACAACGTCCTCGGCACTCGAAACACCGCCCATTCCTACAACAGGAATTTTAACAGCGCCCGCCACCTGATAAACCATTCTGACGGCTACGGGGAATATCGCGCTTCCCGAAAATCCGCCCATTTTATTGGCGATTACAGGCTTTTTGGTACGAAGGTCGATCCTCATTCCGAGAAGAGTATTTATAAGGCTGATACCGTCCGCACCCGCTTCTTCACAAGCCTTTGCTATCGAAACAATATCTGTGACGTTTGGCGAAAGCTTTATTATAACAGGCTTCGTCGTAACTGCCTTTACCGCGCGTGTTACCTCTGCGGCAGCTTCGGGTGACGTACCGAAGGACATACCGCCTCCGTGAACGTTAGGACAGCTTACGTTTACTTCAAGCCAGCCAACCTGATCGCATTTATCGAGCTTTTCGCAGGTGTAAACGTATTCTTCAACCGAAAATCCAGAAACGTTAGCCATTACGGGCTTATTAAAGCACTTTTTGAGCTTCGGAAGCTCTTCGGAAATAACCTTTTCAACACCCGGATTCTGAAGTCCGACCGAATTTATCATTCCCATCGGGCATTCTGCGATTCTCGGAGTGGGATTTCCGAATCTCGGATCCTTTGTCGTTCCCTTGAACGAGAATGTTCCGAGGATATTTATATCGTAAAGCTCTGCAAATTCATATCCGAATCCATACGTTCCGCTTGCGGGGATCACGGGATTATCAAGCTCTATTCCGCAAAGCGTTACTTTAGTTTCTACTGCTTTTCCCATAATATCTCCTCTCTGCAAAGAACGGGGCCGTCCTTGCAAATACGTTTATATCCTGTAACTGTCTTGCACGAGCAACCCATACAAGCGCCGAATCCGCAGCCCATACGTTCCTCAAAGCTGAACTGCGCGGGAGCGCTTGTTGCGCTGTAAAGCGCTTTGAGCATCGGCTCGGGACCGCACGAGCATATTGAGGAATATTCTCCGACAGTTTCAAGAGCGTTTGTTACAAAACCCTTGATTCCGCAGCTTCCGTCAACGGTGGTTACGGTAAACTCTGCGCCTATATTTTCGAACTCTTCTTTATAGAAAACCTCGTCTGCGCTTCCGAATCCTGCTATGACCTTAACCTTTTTACCCGCTTTTACAAGCTCTTTTGCGAGCAGAAACATCGGAGGAAGTCCTACGCCGCCGCCCACAAGCAGAGGGTTATCTCCGCATTTTGTGAGGTCATATCCGTTACCAAGGCCTGTAAGTATATCAAGCTCTTCTCCGCCTGTCATTTCAGCCATCTTTTCCGTTCCCTTGCCGACCACTTTATATACAAGTGTCAGCACTCCGTTTTCTGCATCGCAAACCGAAATAGGTCTGCGGAGATAGAATCCGTCAAGCTGAATATTGACAAACTGACCGGGTGCAGTAATATGTGAAATATCGCCCGAAAGCTTCATTTCAAATGTGTTTTTTGCAACCTTTCGGTTGGAAATCACAATAAAAATAGATTGCTTCATTTCTCTGCCTTTCTTTTACTCAGAAACCCTTTTTGAAAAAAGGGTTTCCGCACCTTCCCAAAAACTTTTCTTAAAGGGGGAAGGAATTTGTTTTAGTTTATAATATTAAATCCATTGTAGGGACCGGCGTCCTCGACGGTCCGTACCCCTGATAAACTATGAGTAAGCAAAAACCGCAAATTACGCGCCCAAACCGACACTTCGTGTCGCTTCGACTATTATTTTTTCTTTTCAGTAAAGTTTTTGGGAATCCAAAACCTTTTTTCAAAAAGGGTTTTGGCAGGGTTTCCATAAGGGAAAACCGATGACTTCGTCATCGCTTGGCAGTTTTGCTGACGCAAAAACTGCCTCCTCCGAATCTTGCTCTTTTTCAGCAAAGTTTTTGAAGTTCTTAGAAACTTTTTTCAAAAAGTTTCTAAGCGGGTTCCAAGGGCAACGCCCTTGGTTACGAATCTATGGTAGATACTCTGTTGGTGATTTCGTCAAGAACGTCAAGAACGATTCTCACAGTATCAAGACTCGAGAAAAGTGTTACACCGTTCTCAACCGCGCAGCGGCGTATCTCAATACCGTCATTGTAATGTATGCCCGACAAGATCGCGCGGGTGTTGATAACGTAGCTTACGTATCCTGCACGAATAGAGTCAAATATCTCCTCACTGCCCTCAAGAAGCTTCTTGCGCACTCTTGTACGGATTCCGTGCTCCTTTAAGAAGTTCGCAGTACCTATCGTTGCTTCAATATTGAATCCCATATCGTAGAAGCGGCGAACCAAGGGGAGCGCCTCCTCCTTGTCCTCGTCTGCGAGGGTTACTATAATAGTTCCGTAGTTTTGAAGGGTTACTCCTCCTGCAATAAGTGCCTTTTGCATTGCGCGGGAGAGCTTGTCATCGTAACCGATAGCCTCACCTGTTGACTTCATCTCAGGGGAGAGATATGCGTCAAGTCCGCTTATCTTATTGAAGGAGAATACCGGCACCTTAACGTAATAACGCTTCTTTTCCTCGGGGTAAATATCAAAAATTCCCTGTTCCTTGAGGCTCTTACCGAGAATTACCTCTGTTGCGATGTCAGCAAGGCTGTAGCCTGTTGCTTTAGAGAGGAAGGGTACCGTTCTGGAAGAACGGGGGTTTACCTCGATGATATATACGTTCTCGTCCTTATCGACGATAAACTGAATGTTGTAAAGTCCCTTGATGCCGATTCCAAGACCGAGCTTCTTTGCGTACTGAAGGATCGTTCCCTTTACTTTGTTGGAAATGCTGAAGGTGGGATATACGCTGATAGAGTCTCCCGAGTGTACACCTGTACGCTCAACAAGCTCCATTATACCGGGCACGAACACGTCGCGACCGTCGCAAATAGCATCGACCTCGACCTCTTTACCGATAATATACTTATCTACGAGAACGGGCTTGTCCTCGTCGATCTCAACGGCGGTTTTAAGGTACTGACGGAGCTGCTCCTCGTTACCTACGATCTGCATAGCGCGTCCGCCAAGAACGAAGCTCGGACGAACGAGCACGGGGTATCCGATCTCTGCTGCCGCTTTAATTCCGTCCTCAATATTTGTAACAGCCTTTCCCTTTGCTCTCGGGATATTAAGGTCGTTGAGAAGATTTTCAAATGCGTTTCTGTCCTCTGCCTTATCGATTGCCTCGCAGTCTGTACCGATGAGCTTGACTCCGAGATCGTGTAGGGGCTGTGCAAGATTGATTGCCGTCTGTCCGCCAAGAGATGCGATAACTCCGTCGGGATTTTCAAAGTGGACGATGTTCATAACGTCCTCTACTGTGAGAGGCTCGAAATAGAGCTTATCGGCAGTTGTATAGTCTGTCGAAACTGTTTCGGGGTTGTTGTTTATTATAATAGCCTCGTATCCTGCGCTACGTATCGTCTGAACTGCGTGAACCGATGAGTAGTCAAATTCCACGCCCTGACCGATACGGATAGGACCTGCACCGAGAACCAGCTTCTTTTCCTTATCCGTAACTATCGACTTGTTTTCGCCTGTATAGCTCGAATAGAAGTAAGGAATATAGTGTCCCGTGTGCGCTGTATCTACCATTTTGTAGATAGGATAAATATTCTTGCCTGTACGGAACTTCCATACGTCAATTTCGCGTGTGTTCCAGAGCTTTGCGATATATTTATCCGAGAAACCGAGCTTCTTTGCTTCTTTAAGCACTTCCTCGTTCATAACGTTATCCTTGAGTACTGCTTCGCAGTCGGTTATACGCTTAAGAGCTTCGAGGAAAAGGGGAGTTATCATCGTGATCTCGTGAAGCTTTTCGATCGTAACTCCGCGGCGGAGAAGCTCGCATACCGTAAAGAGAGTATCATCTCTGAAATCAGACATATACTCAATTATTTCTTCGGTAGCCATATTATCGAACTTAGGCATATGGAAGTGGCAAACTCCGATCTCAAGTGAACGTACCGATTTGAGAAGACATTCTTCAAGGTTTGAGCCGATACCCATAACCTCACCTGTTGCCTTCATCTGTGTGCCGAGCTTGTTCGTAGCTGCCGCAAATTTATCAAACGGGAATCTCGGAAGCTTCGCGATTATATAGTCAAGAGAGGGCTCGTATGCCGCGGTAGTATTTCCGAGCTTGATATCTTCAAGAGTCATACCGACAGCGATCTTTGCCGTAACTCTTGCTATCGGATATCCGCTTGCCTTGGATGCGAGCGCAGAAGAACGGGAAACTCTCGGGTTTACCTCGATAAGATAATACTGAGAAGTTGTAGGGTGAAGTGCAAACTGTACGTTGCATCCGCCTTCTATCTTAAGCTCCTTGATAAGCTTGATTGCACTATCGTTGAGCATCTTTTCGTCTTCCTTTGAAAGGCTCATAATCGGAGCAACAACGACCGAGTCGCCCGTATGAACGCCGACAGGGTCAACGTTTTCCATACCGCAGATGGTGATAGCGTGTCCGGTGCCGTCGCGCATAACTTCAAATTCAATTTCTTTGTATCCCTTAACGCTCTTTTCGATAAGAACCTGATGAACGGGAGAGAGTCTGAAAGCGTTGATAGCAACCTCTTCAAGCTCCTTTTCGTCACCTGCAAATCCGCCGCCTGTACCGCCGAGTGTAAATGCGGGACGAAGTACTACGGGATATCCTATTCTTTCAGCCGCCTTTTTTGCTTCTTCAACCGAGTATGTTATTTCCGAGGGAATTACAGGCTCGCCGATAGATGTACAAAGCTCCTTGAAAAGCTCTCTGTCTTCTGCTCTTTCGATACTTTCGCCCGACGTTCCGAGAAGCTCTACTCCGCATTCTGCGAGTATTCCCTTCTTTTCGAGCTGCATCGCGAGGTTAAGACCTGTCTGACCGCCGATACCGGGGATAATTGCGTCGGGTCGCTCGTATCTAATGATTCGTGACACATACTCAAGAGTAAGCGGCTCCATATACACCTTATCTGCAATAGATGTATCTGTCATTATCGTTGCGGGGTTGGAGTTTGCAAGAACTACCTCGTAGCCTTCTTCTTTAAGCGCGATACAAGCCTGTGTACCTGCATAGTCGAATTCGGCAGCCTGACCGATTACTATCGGACCGGAGCCAATTATCATTATCTTGTGAATGTCTGTTCTCTTCGGCATAGCTGTTTAATTTCCTTTCTGTTACAAACGACTCAACGAGCGAGCGCGAGCGTTTTGTCCTTTATCTATATTGATTTTCTTATTATTAACTTATTTTTCAATTGAATTATATACGATTTTTCCGTCGCATACCGTCATAAGGCATTTTCCGAACACTTTTCTTCCGCCAAACGGAGTATTTCTTCCCATCGAGAGGAATTTTTCGGGGTCTATTTCGTACTCGCTGTCAAGAGAAAATACCGTGAAGCTTCCCTTTTCTCCAAACATATCACCTCTGCCCGCCGAAAATCTTTCATTCGGAATAGTACTCATCATATCGACAAGCCTCTCCAGCGTGATAACACCCTTTTTAACAAGCTCTGTGTAGAGTATCGGGAAAGCCGTTTCAAGTCCGACTATACCCATAAGGCTCTTTTCAAGTCCCTTTGATTTTTCTTCCTCGCTGTGAGGTGCGTGGTCTGTCGCTATCATATCAACAGTTCCGTCGCGCACGCCTTCTATGAGCGCCTCTCTGTCTTCTTTTGAACGAAGCGGAGGATTCATCTTATAGTTTCCGTGGTCGACAAGGTCACCCTCGTCCATTACGAGATAGTGCGGTCCCGTTTCGCAGGTGATGTTTACGCCTCTTGCTTTTGCCTCGCGTATAAGCTGTACGCTCTCCTTTGTCGATATATGACAAACGTGATAAGCACATCCTGTTTCTTCTGCAAGCTTTATATCTCTTTCTATCTGTTTCCATTCGGATTCGGACGAAATTCCGGGAATATTATGCTCTTTTGCAAACTTTCCTGCGTGAATAGCTCCACCTGCTCTCAGCAGATCGTCCTCGCAGTGTGCGGCGATTATCTTTCCGAGTCTTGCCGCCTCTGTCATAGCCTTTCTCATAACCTCTTCGATCTGAACTCCGATGCCGTCGTCCGAAAAAGCTATAACGCTGTCTGCCATATCTTCCATATCGGCGAGATCTTCACCGTCTTTTGTTATTCTTCCGTAGGGTATTACCTTTATTTTCGCATCGCGTTCTATTATCTCAAGCTGTCTGTCGAGATTTTCCCTGCTGAACGGCGAAGGAACAAGGTTAGGCATCGAGCAAATCACCGTACATCCGCCTGCTGCAGCCGCCGCAGTTCCGCTTTTTACCGTTTCTTTATAAGAAAAACCCGGCTCTCTGAGGTGTGTATGCACATCAACGAAACCGGGAAATACAGCACAATTTTTTAAAACGGAAAACTCTTCTCCCATAGAGGAGAAGTCTGCAGAATTATCGGAAATACGTGCCTGACCGATCACGTCAGATGAAATGAGAATATCTGTATAATTGTTTTCTTTAAGTCCGTATATATATGCTTTTTCAAGTTTGCAGCGCACTTTTTCCCACTCCTTTTTGCACATATTGTCTTCTGTTTTTTTCTTCCAAAAATTATACCACTTTTTTTTCAATATGTCAATGCTAAATATGTACTATCATAAGATTTCTTTTAAATTCTTTTTGTATCTTATTTCCCAAAATTCGCATAATACTCTGTTTTAACGGTAAAAATATATCAGCACACAAATACGATTCACAAACAGAAAGGATATTTCAAAATGATAAAAATTATAAAGCAGTATTCACGGTGTATGTATGCCGTACTTCTTTCCCTGCTCATCATAACACTCTCGCTCTGTTTTCTCGCGCACAGCAGCGAAGCATCGGGCATATCGTTTTCAGCTTCGCAAATATACGAAATGACAGGCACAGACGAAGAAGACAGCGAAATATCAAGTAAAATAGCCGAAGAAATTATAAGCGTATTCGAAAATTAAGAAAAAATTACAAACCTATAATTTTAAAGGGAGGAGCCGAATAAAATGTACAAGGGTTACAGACGCAGAGTGGTGGTTATACGCGACACAAAAAGTTCTCTTTTCGAAAGTGCGTATTTCGTCTTACGCGAAAATACCGACAAACACAGCATACGCGATATGATAAAAGAGGCATCGAAAATCATAAGAGAAAAGACAGCCGAGGACGAGTGTCCCGCATCGCTTAAGCGTTTTTTCTCATTTTCCCTCGGATGCGCGATATGCTCGGTGCTTTTCACCGTTATCGTAATATTTTTCTCATAAGCAGAGAAAATGTTTACAGATAAGCAAAAATCAATCATTTTATTGTTCATTAATAAATGGTAATATAAAGTGATATATTTTGTACGTGTAAAAAGACGGGTGCCGACATACACGGGACGTTTTGTGTATGATTCTCGCGCCTGTCAAATACATATTTTTATTAAGCCGTAACTTTTCGGTATTTCTCGGGTAGAAGATGGGGTTTTATCCGAAAATACGTTAAATTTTACGCTTTCTCTCTTTTTCCCGTGTACAAGTCTGTCTGCACGGTCTTTTTTGGTGCCGACAGACGCGTTTTGCGAACTCTGTTTTCAAATTTTATATTAAAGAAAGGATATTATATGGCAAAAAAAGCTGCAAAAAAACTCAAGGTTGCATGTCTTGGCGGTCTCGGCGAGATCGGAAAGAATCTCACCGTGCTTGAATACGACGAAGACATAATCATAATAGACTGCGGTATGGGCTTTCCCGATGACGATATGCTCGGTGTTGACCTCGTTATCCCCGATTTTTCATACCTTAAAAAGAACGTTGACCGCATTCGCGGTGTTTTCCTGACTCACGGTCACGAGGACCACATCGGATCTATTCCCTATCTTCTCAGCGAGATCGACGTACCGATATACGGAACAAGACTCACCATAGGAATAATAAAATACAAGCTCGAAGAGCACAAGATTCCCTTCAAGCCCCGCCTTTTCTCGGTGGAAGCAGGCGACGTTATCGAAGCGGGCGAAATGTTCGTTGAATTTATACACGTCAACCACTCTATTGCAGACGCCTGTGCGCTTGCGATATTCACACCGCTCGGAACTGTTATTCACACAGGCGACTTCAAGATCGACCTTACTCCTATCGACGGCGAGGTAATGGACCTCACCCGCTTCGGCGAACTCGGAAAAGAAGGCGTGCTCCTTCTTATGTGCGAATCGACAAACGCAGAGCGTCCCGGATTTACGCCGTCCGAAAAGACCGTCGGCGACTCTCTCAAATCGGTATTTATGCGCCACCCCAAAAAGCGTATTGTAATAACGACCTTTTCCTCTAACGTTCACCGCGTACAGCAGATAATCGACATAAGCGTTGCTCACAAGAGAAAGGTTGCCGTTATCGGAAGAAGTATGCAGAACATCGTCAGCGCCGCTATCGAGCTCGGATATATGCACGTGCCCGAAGGCGCGATCATTGATATCGGCGACATCAAAAATTACAATCCCGAAAACGTAACCGTCATAACCACGGGAAGTCAGGGTGAGCCTATGTCC
The DNA here is from genome assembly GCA_015064255.1 of Oscillospiraceae bacterium. Classification (GTDB taxonomy): domain Bacteria; phylum Bacillota; class Clostridia; order Oscillospirales; family CAG-272; genus SIG672. The sequence continues at coordinate 149,078 of SVSP01000002.1, read as the reverse complement.
GCGCTCTACCGTATGGCGTTTTCCGATCACGCAAAATTAAACCTCGGCAACGATGACCTTGTCGTAATCAGCGCAAACCCGATTCCTGGCAACGAAAAGCTTGTTGACAGACTCATAAACGAATTTACCAAAAACAACGTCACCGTTTTCCGCGATTCTTCGGTTGAAATTCACGTTTCGGGACACGCTTGTCAAGGCGAGATAAAGCTTCTTCAGGCTCTTGTAAAGCCGAAGTATTTTATGCCCGTACACGGTGAGCACAAGCATCTTGCCGCAAACCGCGATATTGCAAAATCCATGGGGCAGGATCCGTCAACGATCTTCATCGGAGAAAACGGAAAAGTTCTCGAAATATCCTCAAAGAGTGCGAAATTCAACGGAACTATTCCCAGCGGAGTGCTCTTTGTTGACGGTGCAGGTGTCGGCGACGTAGGAAACATCGTTCTGCGCGACAGAAAGCACCTTTCCGAAGAAGGTATTATCGTCGTTGTTGCATCGGTTTCGCTTGACGAAGGTCTTCTCATATCCGGACCCGAAGTTATTACCCGCGGATTTGTATATATGCGCGAATCGGAAGAGCTTATAACCGAGCTCCGACGCATCGCGTACGAATCCATCTACGACGGGCTCGACCGCGATTACATCGATTGGGCACAGCTCAAAAACGCCATCAAGGACGACCTTGCGCGTTACATTTACTCAAGGACCAAGCGCCGCCCAATGATCCTTCCCATAATTTTAGATGTTTAAAAAACACAAAATCGGCAGAGAAATTGTTTCTCTGCCGATTTTCAATTATAATTTTGTTTTAACCGCCACCCATGCGTTCCATTTTAAAGCTTACAACTTTTCCGTCTTCGTTAAACTTAATGGAAATAGAGTGCGGATCGCTTCCATCTGAATATCTGTAAATACTATAATGCCAACTTGTTACGTCTTTTCGATATGCCATCTCGTCATATTCTTCTTGAGTGTATCGACCTTCTCGATTACCCAAATTCGGATCACCTTTATAGATATAATACCGAGAATAATGTTCAGTATCGTCATAATAATCATGCGGAGTTCCAAACTTTTTAAAAATATCTTCTTTGGTATATGTCTTACCGTCTTCAAGACGCTCTTGGATTCTTTCGGCGTCTCTGTATTTGGAGCTAAAAGTCAGATCGTCCATCATTTTGACGAGAACAAGCAGAGAAAGAACACACAAAAGCAAAAGTAAAAATATTAGTAGAATATTCTTTATTACTTTCTTACGCATAGTTATCCTCCTCCGTTTGTAGTGATTTTACAGTTGAATTTTGTATATTCCCAGAAAAGTTTTTGGGATTCTTAAACCCTTTTTTCAAAAAGGGTTTAAGCAGGATCCAAGGACAGAGTCCTTGGCAAACCTTCTTATCTGTTCTTAACGATAAAATTCCAGCTGTCGCGGCACATTTCGTCGAGGTCAAGCTTTGCTTCCCAGCCGAGAACTTCCTTTGCCTTGTCGGTAGAAGCGTAGCAGGTAGCGATGTCACCGGGACGGCGGTCGCCGATCTTGTGATTTACCTTAACACCGTTTACACGCTCGAATGCGTTTACAACGTCAAGAACGCTGCTTCCCTTACCTGTTCCGAGGTTGACTGTGAGAACGCCCTTGTTTGCTTCGAGATACTTGAGCGCGGAAATGTGTCCTTCTGCAAGGTCAACTACGTGGATGTAGTCGCGTACGCCTGTTCCGTCGGGAGTGTCATAGTCACTTCCGTAAACCGTGAGGCAAGCAAGACGTCCGTCTGCAACGCGGCAGATGTAGGGCATGAGGTTGTTCGGGATTCCGTTGGGGTCTTCGCCGAGAAGTCCGCTTTCGTGCGCACCGATCGGGTTGAAGTAACGAAGAAGTGCTACAGACATTTCGGGATTTGCAAACGCAATATCCTTAAGCATAATTTCCTGCATAAACTTGGTCTGTCCGTAAGGGTTTGTTGCAGATGTGGGCATTTCTTCGGTGTAAGGAGCTGTGTTGTTCATTCCGTAAACTGTTGCGGAAGAAGAGAATACGATCTTATTGCATCCGTACTTCTTCATAACCTTGCAGAGAATGAGCGTTCCGAAAATGTTGTTGGAGTAATATTCGAGAGGCTTTGATACGCTTTCGCCAACTGCCTTGAGTCCTGCGAAATGGATAACTGCTTCGATCTCGTTTTCGCTGAAGATCTTTTCGAGTGCTTCTTCATCGCAAACGTCTGCGTTGTAGAATTTCGGATATACTCCGCAGATCTCTTCGATCTTTCCGAGTACGCTTTCCTTGGAGTTGATAAGGTTGTCAACGATAATGGGCTCGTATCCGTTTTTTACAAGCTCTACGACTGTGTGAGAACCGATATATCCGGTTCCGCCTGTTACAAGAATTTTCATTTTGTTTATTCCTTTCGTTTCAGATAATTTATTTTTAAATATTATTTATTACGTCTTTGAGTGCGCTTACAGCCGCGGAAAATGCGGTACGGTTATCGGGATATCCGTATTCGTAATGCTCGGAAAGCCCTTCCTGCTTGCCCTCAAGTCCCGCAAGACCGGAGAAGACCTTGAGGTGAGGCTCAAGTGTGAGCACCTTTGTTTCGCTCTCACTTGCAAACATTCCGAGTATTTCGGGAATATGTCCTGTTCCCTTGCCTGCAGGAACGATGCTTCCGTTTTCAAGAGCGTCCTTTATGTGCATATACTTAACGTATTTTCCGAGCATTTCCCACGCTTCAAGTGTGTCCTGACCAACCTGAACGAAGTTTGCGGGGTCAAATATTGCGGGAAGCTCGGGAAGAGCCTTGTGTATCTTAAGACAGCGCGGTGCAGTATCTCCGAAAATTCCCTTTTCGTTTTCGTGGCAGATGGCTACGCCCGAACCCTTTGCATATTCGCAGAATTTTCCGAGGCGTTCAATAGCTTCGTTTTCCTTTTCTTCCGTATCAACCTCGAAGAAGCTGAAAAGTCTGAAGGATTTTGCCTCGAGAATGTCCGCATATTCCATCGTTTTCTTGAATTTATCGAAATGCTTATCGAAATCGTCTGTGATCTTCACTTTTCCTATCGGAGAGCCGATCGACCATACCTTTATTCCGCCTTTATCGAGCAGATATTTTGCGGCTTTGACCTCGCCCTTTGTCATATCGGAGATATTTCTTCCGTTTACACCTCTTATTTCAAGCATTTCAACGCCGTTTTCATTCATCGCGTCAATCTGCTCGTGAAGAAGCTCGCTTGCTTCATCTGCAAATGCACTTAAAACGAATTTTTTCATTTTTATTTTATTCCTTTCAAAAAAGTAATATAAGAATCAGATATATCTGAGTTCAAGATAAACTGCGCTGTTATTTTCGGGGAGGACAACTTTTACAGCGCCGTCTGTTATTTCGGCAGTTGCCTTTGTATTTGACGGATAGAGCACTTTAAGGCTCATCTTATCCGCGTTTGCGATCGGTATATCAAGCTCTGCCTTGTCCGAATCTATTCTCCAGACGGCTATTCTTATAATATCGCCTATACGGTATGCGCAGCAGAAGTTTTTATCCGAATACTGCGGTATGCCGAGTGGATAGAAGGGTATCGCTTCGTCTATACCGTCGCGCGTTGCCTTATAGCACTCAACAGCTTCTTTTACAAGAGCCTTCTGCTCATCTGACCATCCTTGAATCTGCCCCGAAAGATGTATTCTGAGAGGAAGCGCGTTTACCATATTGACAACAAAGGTATTGTTATCATTGGAAAGCACGGGATAAGCCCAGACAGCCGCCTGCTCGGGAAGCACAGCCGTCGCCGCTGCCGATGCAACGTGGGATGTGATCTTATAATCCTGCTGGTCGCTCGTAGACTGTATATCTGCGATCGAAAGCTGGCAGTAATCCATTCTCATACCGCCGCTTGAGCAGTTTTCCCATACGAGAGAGGGATGGCGTGTCTTCATTTCTTCTATCCACGCTCTGTATGCGCGGTTATGTCCGAGAAGTCCGTCTCCGAAACTGTCCGCATAAAGCTCGGTTCCGAGTCCCGCCTCTATATTGTAGTCGTTCTTTATATACTGTGCGCCGTAATCGCGTACGATTCGGTCGAGCACTTTGGTTGCGTAATCTCTTACCTTGGGATTTCTGAAATCGAGCTGATATCTTCCGCTGTCGATGACTCTCTTTCCGTGGCGCATAAAGAAGTAATCGTCTTCAAAGACCTTTGCAAGCGGACAGTTTATACCCATAACCTCAATTTCGAGCCATATTCCGGGGATCATTCCCTTCTCGCGGATATAATCGAAGATCTTTTTAAGTCCGTTCGGGAAACGCTTTTTACTTTCTTCCCACTCGCCTACCGAATCCCACCACGCTCCGTCTGCATACCATCCGGCATCTATGCAGTAGTATTCCGCACCCATTTCGGCTGCAAGATCTATTATCGGGATCTCATTTTCCTCGGTAGGATCTCCCATAAGGCAGTTCATATAGTCGTTGAATATTATGGGAAGCTTTTTATCGGTTTCGCTCTTATTTATTATTTTTCTGCGGTATTTTGTAAGCTCTTCAAGTGCCGCGTCAAAATCCTCGCCGAGAGCTACGCACACCTTTACGCTTTCGAAGCTTTCACCCTTTTCGAGCTTTTTATACCACTGATGCTCCTGCTCTGTCGGTCCGTTAAGGCAGAAATACATCATATTTACTGCGTCACTTATTTCCCACTGCCACGAGCCGTTGCTTTCTATCTGCCAAAGGAATGTGTTTTTCGTTTCGCTGTTAGAAACGGCTCCCATCGGGATAACGTCCTTTGCCGACCACGTGCCCGCATTCGATACCGATATCTTTTTCCAGGATATACCGCCGCATCTCTCATAGCCAAGCTCGGAGAGTGTGTAGGTCTTCCAGTTGACCTCTTTGCACCACGCATTATGAGCCATCATAACGCTGATCTTTTCGTCAAGCGGCTTAACTCCGTTATCAAATCCGTTATAAACAAAGGAAGAAACGTATTCAAGTCCAACAACCTCGTCCGAAATATTCTCGACCGTAGTCCAAGCTCTTACAGCACAAACGCCCGTATAGAACTGATAATGAAGCGTAACGTTTACAATTCCGTCCGAAAGAAGCATTTCGAGCTTGTTTCCGTTTTCGTTTTCGAAGTAGTTATGTGAAACGTACTTGAGATCGCGACTTCCCGACGTACCGTTATGCTTTCCGTAGCTATGGTCGCAGTTGTTCACTCCCGTAAGCTGAAGCTGTACGGGCGAAAAATGCGGACCTTCCTTTTTAACTTCATTTTCGCAAGCGTTTTTGGAAAATTCCCACAAAACGACCGTTTTATCTTCTTTGGTTTCAAATATTAAATTGATACCATTTTGTGAAAAATCAAGCATATCTATGCCTCCACAAACAATTTAATAAAATGTCCGAAACCGAGCCTGTAAGCCGGGTTCTGTCGGGGTCGGCGGAAGCTTTGCCGACCTTGAGCTGTCATCTATCTTGTCCGTACGTTGCCGTACGGCTCTGTGCCACCTGACAAAACAAATGCCGTGCAGGCATCGGCATTTCTGCCGGTTTGCATAGGTGTTGCACCGGATAGGGTTTACAGTGACGCACAAAGTTACCAATGTGCCGGTGAGCTCTTACCTCGCCTTTCCATCCTTACCTTCCCGAAAACGGGCGGGCGGTTTATTTCTGTTGCACTTTCCCTGAGGTCACCCTCGGCGGACGTTATCCGTTATCCTGCACTACGGTGCCCGGACTTTCCTCACGGTAATACCTTTCGGCGACATACCGCGCGACAGCACAGCTCGGTTCCATCTTACATTATAACTCACTATACAGCTTTTGTCAAATATAATTTTAACAAATATTTTCTTTTTTTCATTCGTTTTACGCCAAAGCTGTTTATTTATTGAAAAAATATAATAAAAATTGCGAAAAACACTCAAAATTGTTAATATGCCGTTCATACACAAGAGGTAATATATACTCAGTTATTTATATAAAATCACCCGGAGAACTATATGACACCAAACCGTTTTGACGTAGACAAATATTATTATCCGAAGGCTCCGCTTTTGCCCGCACTTCTGTATGCTCTCTGCTATTTTCTTTTCTATTATCTTGTAAGAACTCTCATTTACAGATGCGCGTATATTTATTTTCTTTCGGCAAATGCAGGAAACATTGAAGCAGCCGCAGAAATGTACTACGAAAGCGCAAATATGATCGCTTTCCTTTCCGGAATAATCATTCTCGCATTTCTCGCCGTATTTTTCTCTTTTCGCAAGAAAAAGCTTTCACAAGCCTTTTATCTTAACAAAACACGCGCTTCGACGGCTCTTATCTGCTTTTTCACGGGAATATTCCTTAACTTTATGACCACGCTCATAATTTCATATCTTCCCGAAAGTCTGCTTGAATCCTACAGCGACGCTTCTTCAGGTGCGATGCAAGGTCATACTGTGTGGTACATTTTTGCTGCCGTCATTATGGCGCCCATACTTGAAGAAGTCATTTTCCGTGCGATGATGCTTTCGCGCATTTCCACAGCCACCGGAAACGTTATTGCAATTATACTTTCTTCCGTCATTTTCGGTGTCGTTCATGGGCATATCGTATGGTCGACCTACGCTTTCGTTCTCGGTGCTTTTCTCGGAACGGTATTCGTACGCACACGCTCTGTAAAAGCAAGTATAATAACCCATTTCGGATTCAATCTGGTATCCCTTCTTTCTTATATCGATATTGAGTCTATGCCGCAAACATATCAGATGTTATATCAGACGCTTCTTTCTCTCTGTTACAGCTTATCCGTACCGATTTCGATAGCATTTATAATTATCCTCTTTCACGAAACCGCCGACACGTCAAGCAGAATGCCCGTCGGCTTTAACGAAGAATAACGCACGAAAGGGAGTCTTTTATGACAAACGAACTTCTCACACAAAGACGGAAATTACTGAAAAAGCGCTTCAGAACAAGTATGATACAGCTTTACGCCGTTTGGATTATAACTGCATTCAACTGTGTTGCCGAGCTTATACTCCCTCAGCTTGTTCTGCCCGTTTCCTTCTATCTTCCGCAGTTTTTCGCATATTACGCAAATTTTTCATCGACAGCAGAAAATAGCCGCACACTAATTTATTTTTTGACGGTACTTTCCTTTGCAGTTCTTATTCTTCTTGTATTCTCACTTATTTTTGCCCGCAAGAATTACAAGCTTATGAATATCGTCACGGCAACTGCATCGATCGATATGATAATGCTCATTTATATCGGCATTTCCGGTACTCTTATTAGTGGATTTCAGGCGTTTTTTATAATAAACATCTTCGCGCACGTATGGATGCTCTATCTTTCGGCAACTGCATACCGCGCATCCGAAGGGCTTGAGGTTCTTCCCGACTCTGCGGAATAAAAAGCCGCACGCTTTAAATAAACAGTTCAAAGATTTTTTTACACGAAAAAATCTTTTTTAAGAAAGGAAACAGAAAATATGAACAGTCGCAAGCTTGCAATCAACATCGGTCTCGGATATCAGGATTCTTTTGAAGATACCGTGAAACTCACAAAATCGGTCGGATTTGACGGCTGCTTTACCGGATGCACCGAAAACGGCTCCGATATTCTCGAAAAAGCAGAGATCATCGCCAAAAACGGTCTTATTTATCAGTCCGTCCACTCTCCGTTCGGAAAGGTTCATCATATTTGGGAGGAAGGCGACGAAGGCGAGCATCAGACCGACCTTCTCATAAGCTGTGTAAACGCTTGTCAGAGCGCAGGCGTTCCGATCATGATAGTGCATCCGATCATCGGAATGGACAGGCACACTCCGAACGATCTCGGAATCAAGCGTTTTGCCCGCCTTGTTGAAGCCGCCGAAAAAACGGACGTCAAGCTCGCTTTCGAAAACGTAGAAAATCTCGAATATCTTGACAAAATTTTTGAAGGTCTCGGAAATTCTTCGTCTGTTGGTCTTTGCTGGGATACCGGTCACGAAATGTGCTACAACTTCCACAAGGACATCCCCGGACGCTTCCACGGCAAGCTTATTTGCACACATTTCAATGACAATCTCGGTATCACCGATCCCGAAAACGTAACTTGGCACGACGATGCGCATCTTCTTCCTTTCGACGGAATTGCCGATTGGGCAGGTATTATGCGCCGTATCGAGCGTGAAAATTACAACGGAATAATCACCTTTGAGCTTACTCGTCACAACAAGCCCAACAAAACTACGCACGACATCTACAACGGACTCGATCACGAGGCTTTCCTCGCTCTCGCTTACGAGAGAGCTTGCAAGGTTATCGCTTTATAAGAGTACCCGCCAAGAACTTTTCTGAAAAGAAAATAAAAAACATTTTTCTATGTATTATCACATCTTCGAAAATTCCGTACAAAGTAAACTATACTGCCGCCGCGTTTCCCCGCGGCGGTAAAAGAGGGTTGGATTTATAAGGAAGGGATTCCTCCCTTCCTTATATCGTTCTTTGGTTCGTTTCTGTCGACACAGAAATGAACGAAAAGACACTCAATCGCGTTTTAGATGTGTTCGCACAGCACAAAACCTTTTTTATACATTAGGAACTTACTTTCCTTTGCTCACAGCACCCAAAATAACAATTTGTTTTTAAAAGTTTTGGTCGAGCTTTTTCAAACGCCCGCAGGGTTTCTTAAGGAACAGCGTCCCTTAAGGCAAAAACTTTACTGAACAACAAAAAATACCAACGGACTATAAAAATCCGTTGGTATTTTTATTTTATAAGTTATACGCTGTGAATCTTTGCGTCGGGATCAGCATTCTCGGAGTCGAGAGCGAGCTGTGTTTCGCGGCGCTTTTCGAAGAACTTTTCTGCAACCTGTTCGAAGAGTGCATAAGAAAGAACGTCTTCTTCCTGCTGAATGTAATCAGCAGCCTTCTTCTTGAGTGTTTCAAGCTCGGGAGCGATATTATCTGCGGGACGGCAGGTAATGGGCTCTTCGTTTCCGATGATCTGCTTTCTGAATTCGGGATCGATCTCCATCGGAGCCTGACCGTATTCACCCTTGATAAGTCCCTTGAATTCCTTGGTTACAGTCTTGTAACGTCCGTTGATTACGTTAAACACAGCCTGTGTACCAACGATCTGAGAAGAGGGTGTTACGAGCGGAGGATATCCTGCATCTGCACGAACTCTCGGTACTTCCTCGAGAACTTCTGTGAGCTTATCGCTCTTGCCGAGGTTCTTGAGCTGAGAAATAAGGTTGGAGAGCATTCCGCCGGGAACCTGGTAAAGAAGCGCGTTAACGTCAACCTTGAGTACCTTCGGGTTAAGAAGACCGTTTTCGAGATACTTTTCACGGAGAGTTTCGAAGTGCTTTCCTACTACGTTAAGCTTTTCAAGATCAAGACCTGTATCGTAAGGTGTTCCCTGAAGTGCCGCTACGATAGGCTCTGTAGGCGGCTGGGAGGTTCCGAGTGCGAGAGGAGAAATTGCCGTGTCGATGATGTCGCATCCTGCTTCGATAGCCTTGAGAGCTGTCATAGATGCAAGACCTGCTGTGTAGTGTGTGTGAAGCTCTACGGGGAGATTGGGGATCTCTGTCTTGAGAGCCTTAACGAGCTCTTCTGCCGCATAAGGCTTAAGAAGACCTGCCATATCCTTGATACAGATAGAGTCAACGCCCATTTCAACAAGACGCTTGGTATAATCTACGAAATACTCTGTTGTGTAGCAAGGACCTGTTGTGTAGGAGAATGCAACCTGAACGTGTCCCTTTTCCTTCTTTGTAGCGTTTATAGCTGTGCGAAGGTTTCTTTCGTCGTTAAGAGCGTCGAAAATACGGATGATATCGATACCGTTTGCTATCGACTTCTGTACGAAGTATTCAACAACGTCGTCAGCGTAGTGGCGGTATCCGAGGATATTCTGACCTCTGAAAAGCATCTGAAGCTTTGTATTCTTTACGTTATCGCGGATAACTCGCAGGCGCTGCCAAGGGTCTTCGTTGAGGAAGCGGAGACAGGAGTCGAATGTCGCGCCGCCCCAAGCTTCGAGAGAGTGATATCCAACTTCATCAAGCGCTTTGAGTATAGGGAGCATTTCTTCTGTGGTCATACGAGTCGCAACAAGGGACTGGTGTGAGTCACGGAGAACTGTTTCACAAATTTTTACTTTTGCCATTTTTTATCTCACTTTCCGATTCTTATTTGAATCTGACTAATTATCGAACGAACATAGAGAGGAATACACCCGCTGCGACCGCAGAGCCGATAACTCCGGCAACGTTAGGTCCCATTGCGTGCATAAGTAAGAAGTTAGAGGGGTCTGCCTTCTGTCCCTCAAGCTGAGCAACACGTGCCGCCATAGGAACTGCGGAAACGCCTGCCGAACCGATAAGGGGGTTGATCTTTCCGCCCGAGATCCAGTTCATAACCTTTGCGGTAATAAGTCCGCCGCAGGTCGAAATAGCGAATGCCACGAGTCCAAGACCGATTATAAGAAGTGTTTCGAGTCGCAGGAAGTTTTCCGCACTTGCGGTAGCACCTACGCTGATACCGAGGAATATCGTAACGATATTCATAAGCTCGTTCTGCGCCGTCTTGGAAAGACGTTCTGTTACTCCGCAAACGTTAAGAAGGTTACCGAACATAAGACATCCGATAAGTGCAAGTGCATCGGGAATGATAAGTCCTACGACTGCTGTTACGATTATCGGGAAGAGTATCTTCTCTGTCTTTGATACCTGACGCAGTGTTGACATTCTTATCATTCGCTCCTTCTTTGTGGTAAGGAGTCTCATAAATGTCGGCTGTATCATCGGGATAAGCGCCATATAGCTATATGCAGCTATTGCTATTGCTCCGAGAAGCGAAGGAGCAAGTGTTTTTGTTACAAGAATTGCAGTAGGGCCGTCCGCACCGCCTATGATACCGATAGAAGCAGCCTCTGCGAGAGAAAACACACCCGAAATAAGTGCACCCGAAAAGGCAACAAATACACCGAGCTGTGCGCCCGCGCCGATAAGAAGGCTCTTCGGATTCGAGATAAGGGGTGCAAAGTCTGTCATAGCACCGATACCCATAAAGATTATACAGGGATAGATTCCGAGCTTAACTCCTATGTATAAGAGGTCAAGGAATCCGCCCTTGTTGAGAACCATCTTAATAGATTCGGCAACTTTCATTGTTCCGGTTTCGTCTATCCACATTTCGAGGTGGAAAAGACCCGCACCGGGAAGATTTGTAAGAAGCATTCCGATAGCTATCGGAAGCAAAAGAAGCGGCTCGTATTTTTTTACTATTGCAAAATATATGAGCACGAAGGAAAGACCGATCATTACAAGCGTTTTCCACCAACCGTCGGTTTCAAAAAGTCTTGCAATACCCGTTGTTTCCACAAAATTTAAGATACTTTGAAGCATTTTTGCAAAGTCCTTTCGTTAAGTTTAAGGATGTGCTCTGATTTAAGCAATAGTGAGAAGAAGATCGTCTGTGTTGACCGATGCGCCGCTCTTGGTAACGATAGTTCCAACCGTTCCGTCGCAGGGAGCGCAAATATCGCTTTCCATCTTCATAGCCTCGATAACGCAGACAACGTCGCCGTTCTTAACTGCCTGACCTTCGGATACCTTTACCTTAACTATCGTACCGGGCATCGGAGCCTTAACGGGTGTTCCCGATGTGGGAGCTGCCGCCTTGGAAGCTGCTGCAGGAGCCGCTGCAGGTGCGGGAGCTGCCTTAGGAGCCGCTGCGGGTGCGGGAGCTGCCTTGGGAGCTGCTACGGGAGCAGATTCGTTTGCGCCGATTTCCTCTACTTCAACTTCATATACTGTACCGTTTACTGTAACGCTGAATTTTCTCATTGTATAAAACCTTCTCTTTCTTGGATTATTTATTAATAAGGTTAGTTTCTGTTAATATTGTTTCTGCGGAAAGCCTCACGCGATGCCTGTCTGAAGGAAACTACGCGGAAAGCTGTCTGCGGCTTATCAAGCATAAGCGAGATTGCCGCGGTGATAGCGGCAACGATCTCCTCATCGTTTGCAACGGGAGCAGGTGCTTGTGCCACGGGAGCTGCGGGTGCTGCGGGTGCTGCCGGAGCTACAGGTTCTTCTTTCTTTTCTTCCTTGGGAGCTTTAACTTCTGTTGTAAAGAACTTACCCATAATAGAAAGAACGAGCCAAAGTATCGCAAGAACCGAAAATACCGCAAGCATTCCGAGAACGATTGTCTGTCCTGCTGCCGAAAGACGGTCAGCCATATTTTCAATAGGCTTTGTTACGTCCGCCGATGTCAGATCTACGAGTACGGGAATATACATATCGTAAATTTTCCCCTTTCATCATTAGTTTAATTTTAGTTTCCGAGTTTTAAACTCAGAAAGGAAGCTTTGAATGCTTCTTTGCGGGATTTCCCGAGATTTTTGCAAAGAGCATTTCAACAGCAGAGATAATTCTTGCTCTTGTTTCTGCGTACGCAACAACGTCATCGATAGAGCCGTTTGCTGCAGCCTTTTCGGGAAGCGCTTCTTCGCTCTTCCACTTCTTAAGAAGCTCTGCACGCTTTGCGGCACTGTCGTCAGCAGCCTTTATCTCGTCTGCAAACATAAACTGTACCGAAGCTTCGGGAGAAAGCACACTGATTTCAGCCTTGGGAGCAGCGTAAACCATATCTGCGCCGAGTGCCTTCGAGCCAACGAGAGTGAATGCCGCACCGTAAGCCTTACCGAGAATATATGTGATCTTAGGACAGTTTGCGCCTGCATAAGCCGAAGCAAGCTTTGCAAATTCTCCGGGGAGAATTTCATCGCCCGATTCGTGATCTGCACCGCAGCTGTCGAGAACTGTAATTACAGGCATAGAGAAGTTATCGCAGAAGGAAATGAAAGAAGAGATCTTCTTCGCTTCAGGTGCGCCGAGTGCTCCGCCGAGACCGCAGATACCTACTGTGATCTGACCGAGAGATGCGATAGCCGTAAGAGCGTTCGGTGCAAAATCAGCCTTAAGCTCGGTATAATGACCGTTATCTGCAATAATTGCTGCCGCTTCGCGTACGTCCTTTGCGTTTTCAAGCTCTGCAGTTACTCTGCAAGCGTCGTCATCTGCTTCCGCATACGCATAGCCCTGAGCAGAATTCTGAGGAAGCACGGATACGATATCGCGTGCCTTTGCGAGAGAATCTTCCTTACCTTCGCAAACTATATCAATATTTCCGTTTTCAAAGGCATATGCCGCGCTTCCCGCTTCGGAAACACCGTTTACCTTTGCAACACCGGGAGGTGTAATGTAGAATTTAGATGCGCTGTCCGCTATAACGATATCGAACATAGATGCCGCTGTTGCCGAAAGACCGGAACAAACTTCATCAACAACTGCGATCTGCGGAATAACTCCGGAAGCCGCGTTTATCTTTGCGAGAAGCTTACCGTATGCTCCGAGAACTGCGCTTCCTTCCTTAACTCTTACGCCGGCACTGCTGAATACTCCTATAACGGGAGCTCCGTTTTTAAGTGCCATATCGTAAAGTGCGCAAATTTTTTCAGCCTGTGCTCTTCCGAGCGCGCCCTTTTCGACAGAAAAGTCCTGTGCAAACGCAAAGACCAGAGCACCGTTTATAGCACCGTAGCCACAAGTAGCGCCCGACTTCTTGGAGTCGTCATTTCCTACTGTGATATAGGCTCCGGTTTCAACAAACGTACCTTCGTCGAAGAGCAGGGATATGCTTTTGTTTGTGTTGCTCATAGAACCAACTTACCTTGCTGTCCACTTTTTTCAGTGAACAAAACCCTTTCTCACTTTTTATTGTTTCAGCCCGAGGCTGATAAGTACTTTTTTGTATATAAGAATATCTTTTTACCGAAATTCTCATACACACAGAACAGACTTCGGATGCTCTGCTCGGGTATATTTTACACAAAACCAACATCCTACCCCATTCTAAAATTGATTATACCACAATTTCAAAAAAATACAAGTGGGATTTGAAAATTTATTTGAATTTTTGTCATTTTTATCAATTAATACCTTCACTTGCTTTCTTGTTGACAAAGCCCCCAAAATATGCTACAATCGATGGAACGATAAAGTAAAGGAGATTTTTCACACTATGAGAACTTTATTTAACGCAGATAAAAACTGGAAATTCAAGGCTGTGGACGATACCAACATCGAAAACGGTGCGAACAGCCACGCCGAAATATATTCAAGCGTTAAGACGGGTGCAGCACACGGCGAAGCGGGCTTCAAATACAACGACGACGATTGGCGCATAGTTGATCTTCCTCACGACCGAAGAGTCGAGGTCGGATTCGATGACAGCACACCGCCCTCTCACGGCTCGAAGATAAGAGAAAACGTATGGTACAGAAAAAGCTTTGAAATGCCTACTGAATACATAAACAAGCATTTTACCCTCGTTTTTGAAGGAATTTCGGTTTTTTCCAATATATATTTCAACGGTTCGCTCGCGGGACGCTCTACGAGCGCGTACAGCGAAACCGTTCTTGACATCACACCCCGTGTCAAATTCGGCAAAAGCGCGAACCTGATCTCTGTAGAGGTAGACGGCAAAAGCTGTGAAGGATGGTGGTACGAAGGCACGGGAATTTACAGACACGTAAAGCTCTACGCGAAAGAGCTTCTCCACATCGCGCACAACGGATTGTGGATAAATCCTGTCAAGGGCGACGGCAACAAATGGAGTGTATTTGCCGAAATTGAGGTCGAAAACAGCGCATACACGCCAAGCGGAGAGTTTACTGTCGAGGTAGAGCTTTTCGACAGATACGGTGAAAGCGTTGCCGTAGCGAAAAAGAACAACTCTATGGATTTCGACGAAACAAAGACTGTAAAGCTTGAAATGACCGTCGAAGACCCCGATATTTGGGATATTAACGAGCCGAATCTCTACAAGGCATTTGCCCGCATCTACCGCGAAAACGAGCTTCTTGACGAGGACAGTACGAATTTCGGCTTCAGAACGTTCTATTTTGACAACGAAAAGGGATTTTTCTTAAACGGCAGACATATTCTTCTCAAGGGCGTTTGCTGTCATCAGGACCACGCGGGTGTCGGCGTAGCCGTCCCCGATTCCATTCAGGATATGAGAATACAGATCCTCAAGGAGTGGGGAGTAAATGCCTACAGATGTGCTCACAATATTCCCGCGCGCGAAATTTTAGACGCGTGCGACAAATACGGAATACTCGTTATGGACGAAAACCGCCGATTTGAAGCAAACGACGATACTCTTCTCAACATCCGCACTATGGTAAAGCGCGACCGCAACCATCCGAGCGTTATTATGTGGTCGATATTCAACGAAGAGGCAATACAGGGCAGCGAGGAATCGAGTACTCTTTACGCACGACTCAAGAGTGCGATAAAAAAGCTCGATCCTACGCGTCCGACAACTGCCGCGCAAAACACGAATTTCTACACAGGCACGGGCGCAATATACGAAATGGACGTTTTCGGCGTAAATTACAACCACGCTTCGGTAGATAAGATCCGCGCCGAATATCCGAACATACCCACAACGGGAAGCGAAAATCTTTCGGCACTTGCGATCCGCGGACAGCAGACAAGAGATCTCGACAACAATCTCATCGAAGATTTTGACAGCTATACGGTGCCGTGGGGCTGCACTATGCAGGATGCGTGGAAGGTACTTTCCGAGCGTGAGTGGATCGCAGGACTCTTCATCTGGACCGGATTTGACTACCGCGGAGAGCCCACTCCCTTCAAGTACCCGACGGTTGTTTCCCTTTTCGGAGTTTTCGATCTCTGCGGATACCCTAAAGCATCTGCACACGTAATGCGCGCTTGCTTCACAGACGAGCCTATGATGAAAATACTCCACCACTGGAATCACAAAGAGGGCGAAAAGGTCAAGATAATGACCGTAACAAACGCAGACGAGGTAGAGCTTTATCTCAACGGGGAGTCGCTCGGAAGACGCGAGTCCAAGCTCTCATCGCAGTGCTACTGGGAGATCGAATTTGTTCCGGGCGTACTTAACGCTATCGGATACAAGGACGGAGAAATAGTCTGCGAGGACACACTCAGAACACCGTCCGCACCCTCAAGAATTATTGCAACGGCTCACAAAGCAGTGCTTGACAACAGCGGAAAGGACGCTTCTGCCATAGACGTTTACCTCACCGATGCATCAGGAAGCGTAGTTCACAATGCAGACAATCTTATAAAATTCAAGGCTATAGGGGACTGTGAGATAATCGGCGTCGGAAACGGCAATCCAAACAGCCACGAAGCCGAAAAAGCAAGCGAAAGATACCTTTTTGCAGGAAGATGTCAGGCTATAATGCAGGTAAAAGACCGTGCCGAGAAAGCTTCGGTTGTAATCTCCTGTGAAGGATGCGCCGATGAAACGATAACCTTCGACATTGTAAACGCGAAGCAGGATATTTATCTTCCCGAAAGCTACGGAAGAAAGATAGACGAGATAACCGTTTCAAACGTAACCTTCCCCGAGAAGCCCGACCCGAATATGGTTCTTTCCGATACCGATATGAACAACTTCGTTTCGTGGAAGATGGAGGTTCGAAGCTTCCAGGATTTCGACAAGGGTTGGAAATTCTACCGTCACACGGTGAAAATTCCGACCATCAGGGGCGAAAACAAAAAGGCACTTCTCAGTATCGGACATATCGTTTATCTCGAATATGAGGTCTGGATAAACGGAAGGCTTGTTGACAGCGACCTGTCAGATTACACGGGAAGTCAGAATCCTTGGCCGACAAGACGAAAGATATATTTCGACACCTGCGGCGATGACAGCTTTGAAATCACTATTATTATCCGCGCAAATGCGGGAAAAGCAGGTATTTACGGCGGAGAAAAGGAGTTTTCGTTCAGTATTCTGTAAAACAAAAAACGGTTTCGGAATTCGAAACCGTTTTTTTCGACAAATAACAATATCTGTAACATTTGTTATTGATTTTTTCACGGATTTGTGTTAAAATATATCTTACTTTCGCTCGGCAGCAAGGCAGTTGCCGAGAGACGTTATTCAGAGGCTTAAAATGTACCGGTTACTTCTAAAACACAAACTCATTTCAACTGTAATAATAACCGCCGTTTTGTGCGCGGCAATTTCACCTTTTCTGTGGAAAATACGATCAGATGCGTGGATATACGCTATCTTTTATCTCTTTTTTGCGGTTTTATCATTCGGCTTTGTAGAATCATCCTCGGACAGGCTGATGCGGACCGCGTCAAAAGCACTTAGCGAAGGCTGCGACCCGACTCCTCTGCTCAGCGAAACAAAAGAGCAGTTAAAGTACGTAAAGCACGGCGTGGCAAATCAGCTCGTTCTGCTCAACTACACGGTCGCGCTCGGGTATATGGGAGAATATTCCGGGGTAATTGAAACACTTGAAACTTTTGACACCGACAAATACAAGTTTCTCTCACCTTACCGCGGATTTATCAATATGATATACTACAACAATATGTCCGATGCGTATGACGAGCTCGGAGACTTCGAAAACGCGTCTCTATGGCACGAAAAAACAATGATTTCCGCAAAAAAGCTGGGTATGTCAAACTCCAAAGAGATAATTCTCGCAAAAGCTTTGGAAAATTTAAGAAAAAAAGAGTTCAAAGCCGCACTCGAAACACTTGAAAGCTTCAAAGGAAAAACTCTACTCGACAGCGTTTGCGCATCTATGGTATATGCGAAGGTCTATATCGGACTCGGTGAAAAAGAAAAAGCAAAGGAAAAGCTTGATTTCATCGTCGAAAACGGAAACAAGCTTTATATGGTCGAGCAGGCAAAGAAAATGCTTGAAAATATTTAAAAAACACATAACCCCGACAGAAATCTGTCGGGGTTATTTTTATTCTTACCTTTTCAGAAAAGTTTTTGGGGATCCAACCCCTTTTTTCAAAAAGGGGTTTGGTGGGGGGCTCGGGGCAAAGCCCCGAGAAATTACTCCTCTTCTGCCAAAGTTTCTTCAAGAATCTTAACAAGCTCGTCGAGTCTGCGTACAACTGCCATAAAGGTTTCCTTCTTGTTGAAGTCGATACCTGCAAGGCGAGCCTGCTCCATAGGATACTTGCTTCCGCCCGATTTGAGAAGGTTTATATAATTCTCAAATGCGTTAGGCTTGTTTTCCTTAACTGCAGAATAGAGCGCAAAGCTTGCCGCGAAGCTTGTTGCGTACTGATATACGTAGAAAGGTGTGTAGAACATATGGGGAATATACGCCCAAACGTACTGCTTTACCTTTTCCTTTGTAATATCAATGCCGTAGTACTGCTTGTAGAGATCTACCATAATGCCCGAAAGGATCTCGTGATTGATAGGCTTGTTTTCTTCTACCATCTTGCTTACCGTGTACTCATAGTTTGCAAAGAGTGTCTGACGGTAGAACGTAGAGAGGATCTCATCGATTGCCTTTTGGAGAAGCATTATCTTTTCGCTCTTTGTGGTATTGCCCGATTTGATGAGGTAATCGAGAAGCATATGCTCGTTGAACGTAGAAGCGATCTCAGCTACGAAAATTGTATAATGCTGAAGCTTTGCGGGCTGTGCTTCCTGCGAATAGAGCGAGTGCATCGAGTGTCCCGCCTCGTGAGCGAGTGTGAATACGTCGTCAAGAGTGTCTGTGTAGTTGAGAAGAATGAAGGGGTGAGAATCGGAAACGCTTGAAGAATATGCGCCGCTTCTCTTTCCGTCCTGCTCGTAAACGTCAACGAAGCCGTCTCTGAGAACCTCGCGCGCCTTTGCCTGAAAGTCTGCGGGAGTATTTTCGATAGACTTAAAGAAAAGTTCCTTTCCTTCTTCGTAGGAATACTTCTTATCCGAGTGAGCGAGCTGGAGGAATCTGTCGTAAGAATAGTGCGATTTAAGTCCGAGATACTTCTTTCTGAGCTTGTAATACTTCTTAACAGACTTATTATGCTTGCCTGCAACGTCTACGAGATTTGTGAACACGGTTGTGGGAATATTGTTGCCGAAAAGGTGGGATTCAAGGATAGAAGAGTAATTTCTTGCCTGAACGGACGCCATTTCGCTCTTCATTACGAGGTTGTATATTTCGGCGTAAGTATTCTTATTTTCTTCGTATGCGCCAAATATTGCTTCAAATACTTTCTTTCTGTCTGCCGCTGTGGGAACGTCTGCGATGAGAGATCTCCAGTTGCCCTGTGTTACTGCAACCTTTTCGCCGTTTGAAAGCTTGACCGTCTTGACCTTGCCGTCTGCTACCGCAAGCTTGGAATAAAGCTCCGAGCCTTCACGCATAACGGGAGAATAGTAAGAAAGAAGCTTTTCTTCTCTTTCTTTGAGAACGTGCTTGTTTCCTCTGAAAAGCTTTTCCATAAGGAAGCGGTACGCTTCAAATTCGGGGTTATTGTCGATAAACTCTGTTACCTTTTTCTTTCCGAGCGAAAGAATCTCGGGAGATTCAAAGGATGTTGTCTGTCCGAGAAGAGCGAGGAACATCGTTACTTTACTCATCTTCGAAGCGTTTTCAACGTTCTTTTTGTTGAGGTCGCTCTTCAGATGAGCGTACTGATACACCTTGTAAAGCTTTGTTTCAAGCTCGTCCGAGAGAAGAAGGTATTCTTTGAGTTTCGCCTCATCGGAAAGCTGTCCCTTGTAGGACGAAAGTTTGGGAAGGTAATCGTTTAAGCCTTCAAGTGCTTTTTCAAATTCTTCGTCATTTGCGAAGAAATAGGAAAGATCCCATTTGTTCATTGTGTTTTTCTCCTTATATTTAGATATTTTATATTTTTTCGTTTTTAATAAGATTGATCAAAAAGTTTTCTAAATCACGTCTATTGCGTGATAACCTGACAAAGTTACACGAAAATAATAGCAGAGCCGCCGGCAGACCTATTAACATTCCGTACGTTTGCAATATCAGACACCCAAAAACTAGGCATATAGCGACAATCAATAGCGGAACTATACAAGTTGCCGCCACAGATAAAAATGTGCGCTGAAAACGATAACGGACAGTACCATCATCTTCAACATATCCTGACAATTCATCGTTAAACAGTTGTTTTACGCTACGCGAATGCAGTTTCACACCCAATATGAATCTGTTATCATTCATATATCCGTAAATTTGATCGTTATCAATCTCCCAAAATTTTTTAGGCACTTTTCTGTCAAAAATCGCTTTTAACTCCTGTGGAGATGTTTTAGATTCAATTGTTGTAAATTTCATATGCACAATCACATTCACTTAGTTTATATATTCACAAACTGTCTGAATCTCGGAAGTATTCCGATCTTATCGGGCACGTGCGGGGGCATCTGCAAGAAGTCGTGTCCGGGGTGCTGATTACCCTCTATAAAGGTCGGTCCGTTTTCTGTAACCGCAACGTCCCAGCCGATATAACGAAGCTGAGGAATGCGCTTACACGCTTCGAGCGCAAAATCGCAGGACTCCTTCCAGAACGGTATCTGATGTCCGACTATCGGTGTGCCTGTATATGGGTGAGTATCGTAATAAGAGTAATCCTTATCAAAAGCGACTCCGCTGATTTTGCCTGTTTCAAGGTCGATAGGCGCAGCCATTCCGCCTGCGTTTATATTATCCACAACTCTTCCGCCGTTTCCCATTCTTATAAACGCATAAAGGACGTGCGGTGTTCCGTCGTCCGAGGTTACGGTAACGATACGCAAAGTGTTTACCGACAGCGGATAAAGCTTTGAAATCTCGCTATGCTGAACAACGTATTCTTCAACAAGAAACGCTCTCGCTTCTTTAATATGATTATACATAGCTTCAACCGACTCGAAATTACTCTTAACAAGCTTCACCACGCCCTGTCCGCAGGTCGCGTCTATCGGCTTTGCAATTACGCTTTCGGTGTTTTCCATAAAGCTCTCAAATTCTTCAAGCGAAGCGTTTTCGAGATTTATCCACTTTCTGCCGAGGCAATCGGAAAAATGCTCGTTAAAATGTATCTTATTATCGAGAATATGGTAATACGACGAATCGTTGAGTCTTGTAACGATAGAGTTATTTATTCCTCTTGTAATATAGGTAGCTCTCTGCGCTTTATTCAGCGTCCACCACTCGTTAAGGTCATAATCTCTATGGCCCGTTCCGTACTTAAATCCGCACCACACCATATCGCAGAAAAGCCCTACTCTGTTCTTTCCCGACTTTTTATGCACGGTATTTACCGTATTCAGCATATTCTTATAGTTCATTTTACGCACGCAGCGCAAAACATATCCGAGTTTTGACATATTATAATTTCTCCTTACCGCGAAACATCTTCCGCGTTCCGCAATAATATTATTGTATAACAAATTGATTATATAACAGATTTTTATGCTTGTCAAGGCAAAAAGCCTGTTTGAAGCAAAATAAGTATGTGAAACGGGATCAGAAAAGATCAAATCCCGTTTTTCAGACAAACAAAAGAATTTATGCTGTGCTAACACAGAAAATACGTTTGTAGAGACCCCCTTTAAGCAAAGTTTTTGGAAGGGTCTCGGGAAACCTTTTTGAAAAAAGTTTCTTTAATTTTCAAAAGCTTTACTGAAACAAGTTAGTCCTTCTATTTAAGTAAAGTTTTTTGGGAGGTTTGGAACCCTTTTTACAAAAAAGGGTTCCAAAAAAATCACAAATACTTTTTTCTATACTCAAGAGGAGTACAGGAGCATTCCTCACGAAAACGCAGCGAAAAATAACTCGGATTTTCAAAACCGCACATATGGCTTATATTCTCAACACTCTCGCCCGAATAGCGCAAAAGTCTTTTCGCGACCGATATTCTTATCTTTTTCAGCTCGTTTATAACACTGCGCTTGTGATGCTTTTTATAATATCTGCAAAGCGCGAAACGGTCCATATCGACCGAAGAAGCTATTTCGTCAAGCGTTATCGGTTTTGAATAATTTTCCTTCATAAATTTTCTCGTTCTGCTTATTATCGGGTCCGAATTCTTTGTTATCGCCGCAAAAAGCTCGGTAACGTAGGTGTATGCCGCGGCAGACAGCTCAAGAGTGTCGGCACCGCTTTGCGCAAGAGCGCGCAGATTTTCAGTTTCGCCGTCCAGAAACTCGGGAACGTCGAATATAATATACTTTTTGTCGCCCATAACGTAGGTAAGAAGATTTTCCGCGCACGAAAAGGTGCACCATCCCGTGTGGAGATTTTTACCCTCGTAGCCGTGCGAGACCGAGTTGCGAAGAAATATCCCCTGTCCTTTGGAAAGCGAAAACTCCTCGTCGCCCGAACGAAACGTACCCGAG
Source organism: Oscillospiraceae bacterium (assembly GCA_015064255.1). Lineage (GTDB taxonomy): Bacteria > Bacillota > Clostridia > Oscillospirales > CAG-272 > SIG672. Next base: position 126,863 of record SVSP01000002.1, on the reverse strand, counting down.
CCATCCTTCACCCATATAAATTGATTCCATTTTATGCGCGCGCGGCGCGATACCGCATTCTGATGCGGAGATTCGCCTACCGTATGAAGAATTATCGGCAGTCTGCCGTCAAATGACATAAACTGTTCCATATGCAATATCCTTGTATTTTTACAATATATTTTGATTGACAAGAGCTAAATAATACAATATAATTATATCAGCATATATTTCAAATTTAAAGGAAGATGTATGCTTTTTTACAAAAAATTCAAATATTGATTGGAGATTCAAATTATGGACAAGATCAGAGTAGGTCTTATAGGCTGCGGCGGACGCTCAAAGGCACACCGTTCGTCATTTGTTAAGATGGATTACGTTGAGGTCGTTGCCGTTGCAGATCCCATTGAAGAACGCAGAAACGAAGCTGCCGCACAGTTCGGTTGCACACGCATCTACAAGGATCACACAGAGCTTTACGACAACGAGAGCCGCGACACACTCGACGCCGTTATAATATGTATAGAGCCCACCGCACATACAGACACAGAAACAAGAGCTATTGAAATGGGCATTCCCTTCCTCGTTGAAAAACCCGTACATCTCGATATAAACAAGGCGGAAGAGATCAGCCGTATGATCGACGAAAAAGGTCTTATCACAGCGGTGGGATTCCAGGACAGATACCTTGATCTTATCGACATTATAAAAGAAGAGCTTCCCAAGCACAAGACAGGCGGACTTGTTTACGGCTCTTGGGTCGGCGGCATCCCCGGACCTTGGTGGTGGCAAAAGAAATCGACCTGCGGCGGTCAGCTCGTTGAGCAGAACATCCACCTCGTTGACGGACTTCGTTATCTCTACGGCGAGCCTCTTTCGGTATATGCTACCGCTTCGACGGGTATGGTTAAAGCGGGCGTTGACGCTTCTCCCGAATATGACACCGACGACCATTCGACAGTCGTTTACCGCTTCGAAAACAACGTAACCGCAACACTCGTCAGCGGATGCTATTCTCAGGGTGTCAGACCGAGATGCGGATATTACATTACGCTAAACGATATGGTCCTCGATTACAGACTCAGAAACAATCTTATTATCACATCCAAAGACGGTGTCACTGATATTCCGAGAGGAGTAGATCAGACATTCCTTCTCGACGAAGCATTCCTCAAGGCTGTTATGACAGGCGACAGAAGCCTTATCCGTTCCGACTATGCCGATTCGCTCAAGTCGCACAAGATCGCTTTCGCGGCAAATGAATCTATGGAAAGCGGACAGGTAATATATTTCAAAAAATAATATACAGGAGATAATTTTATGAGACTTTGTGTACCTATTCCCTGCTTTTTCAAAAACGTTGATTTTTGTGAAGCTATAAAAACAGTCGCATCACTCGGATACGATGCGGCGGAGACATATCATTGGAAGAGCCTCGATCTCGACAAGGTCAAGGCAACTCTCGACGAAACAGGCGTTGAACTTCTCAGTATGTGCACATCCGAATTCCGTATGACAACTCCCGAACACAGACAGCTTTGGCTTGACGGACTTAAAGAAAGCTGCATCGCAGCAAAGAAGCTCGGCGTAAAGAAGCTTATTACACAGGTCGGTCAGGACACGGGTGCTCCGAGAGAAGAACAGCGTGCTTCCATCGTCGCAGCCCTTAACGAGGCAAAGCCCATTCTTGAAGAATACGGCGTTACGATAATGCCCGAGCCTCTCAACACCTACGTAAACCATCCCGGATACTATCTCTGGTCTTCTATCGAAGCCTTTGACATCATCCGCGAGGTAGACCACCCCAACGTCAAGCTCATATACGACATTTATCACCAGCAGATAATGGAAGGCAATATTATTCCGAGCGTTACGAAAAATCTTGATCTTATAGCACATCTTCACTCTGCCGGACATCCCGGAAGACACGAGCTTCAGTACGGCGAAAACGATTACAAGGTAATCTTCGACGCTATCGACAAGGCAGGCTATACCGGTGCGTGCGGACTCGAGTACGGTCCTCTTATGGATCCTATCGAAAGTCTTAAGATCGCAAAAGAAATTTACGGGAAATAACCAAAGGGACTCTGTCCCTTTGGACTTAAACCTTTTTAAAAAAAAGGTTTAAGAATCCCAAAAACTTTTCTGAAAAGAAAAATGTTTTTTTAGAAAAGTTTTGGTCGAGCTTTTTCAAAAGCTCGCGGGGTTTCTTAAAGGGCGGAGCCTCTTAAGTCGCGCGTGCCTCGTTGTACGAAACTGCGCTTCCTTTTTCTCAGGAAACCTTTTCCAAAAACTTTTCCGCAAAAGAAAAATGTTTTTTTAGAAAAGTTTTGGTCGAGCTTTTTCAAAAGCTCGCGGGGTTTCTTAAAGGGCGGAGCCACTTAAGTCGCGCGTGCCTCGTTGCACGAAACTGCGCTTCCTTTTTCTCAGGAAACCTTTTCCAAAAACTTTTCCGCAAAAGAAAAATGTTTTTTTAGAAAAGTTTTGGTCGAGCTTTTTCAAAAGCTCGCGGGGTTTCTTAAGGGGCGGAGCCACTTAAGTCGCGCGTGCCTCGTTGCGCGAAACTGCATTTTCTTTTTCTCAGGAAACTTTTTCCAAAAAACACTGCACTTAACCGTAACAACCAAGCACACAAACAAAATCCCGACAGATCTTAAAACTTGATCTGTCGGGATTATTTGTTTTTATTTTGATTACAGCGTGCTATGCTTAAAGAAAGCCGCCGTTTTCGGAGATTTGGGATTATTGAATATCTCTTCGGGAGTGCCCTCTTCTTCGATAAGTCCGTCAGCGAAAAAGACAACTCGATCGGCAACGTTTCGCGCGAAATCCATCTCGTGTGTCACCACAAGCATCGTGCGTCCCTGATCCTTAAGCTCCTTGATAACGCGAAGCACCTCGCCGGTAAGCTCGGGGTCAAGCGCACTCGTAGGCTCGTCGAAGCAAAGCACGGCAGGCTCCTGCGCAAGAGCACGTGCTATTGCGACTCTCTGCTGCTGTCCGCCCGAAAGCTGCCAAGGATAATTGTTCATTTTTTCCGAAAGACCTACTCCGTTAAGGAGTGCTTCGGCGCGTTTTTTGTTTTCTTTATGAGCCTCTGATATTGCCTCGCGTCTTGCCTTGCCGCGCGGTACTGTTTTGCGTATCTCTTCCTTTGTTCTGAGCTGAAGCGGAAGATATACGTTTTCAAGCGCGGTGTACTGCGGAAAAAGATTGAACGACTGAAATACAAGTCCCATTTTCAGACACATATTTCTTATCTCTGACGACTTATAAGTTTCATTTGCATCAAAGTGAAATCCGCCTTCAACGTCTATCGTGCCCTCGTTAGCCATTTCAAGGAAATTCAGACAGCGCAAAAAGGTAGTCTTTCCTCCGCCGGAAGCGCCGAGAAGTGCAACGACCTCGCCTTTTTCCATAGAAAAGTCAATACCGTGGAGAACTCTTGTGTTTCCAAACTGTTTTTTCAGATTTTTTACTTCGAGAAAAGCCATAAATATGACCGATTCCTTTTAATTAATTGATTTATACCCGATAATAATCGAGCTTCTTCTCGCAGTAGCGGAAGAAAATTGTCAGCGCGCCGACAAATATAAGGAAGAATACCGCGATATAGAAAAGCGGCCATACGAGTCCCTTTGACAGGAAATCCATCTCGTTAACGAAGAATATTTCCGCAACAGCAATTACGCGTGCGAGCGAAGTATCCTTAACGAGAGTTATGACCTCGTTACTCATTGGAGCGAGTATTCTCTTTACGACCTGCATCAGTATAACCGTAAAGAAGGTTTCTCTTGCCGTCATTCCGAGCACCTGCGCGGCCTCGTACTGACCGCGCGGTATGCTTTCGATGCCTCCTCGGTAAATTTCCGAGAAGTAACACGCGTAGTTTATAACGAAAGCAACGAGTGCCGCCGTAAAGCGTCCGTTAATACCGCCGAAAAGCTGAAGTCCGAACAGCATTCCCGGCACGTAAAATACCACAAAGAGCTGAAGCATCAGCGGAGTTCCTCTGATTATCCAGACAACAGTTCTGCTCAGCCACGCAAGCGGTTTGAATTTCGACATTGATCCGAAAGCTATCACAAGTCCGAGCGGCAATGAAAAAACAAGCGTCAGGATAAAGAGCAGACAGGTCGTGCCAAAGCCCTCAAACAGCTTCGCCGTTATTTCCCAAAAGCCCATCAGTTGCTACCGATATTTTGGATAAGGTCATTTGTAAGGCCGTACTTTTCAGCAAGCTCAGCAAGCGTTCCGTTTTCGGAGAGAGTCTTTATAGCTTCGTTGATCTTTGCTGTAAGGTCGCTTCCCTTGCGGCATCCGATAGCGTAAACTTCGCTTTCGGGCTCTACTGCCTTATTGATGGAGAGTCCTGCGTAGTCGCCCTTTCCTACCATTGCATTAGCCATCTGATAGTCGATAACCGCGAAATCAGCGTTACCTGCAACAAGCTCCATAAGAGCAGATGCCTGAGACGTAAAGGTTGTAATAAGCTTTTCGTCGCCTGCAAGGTCTATTGCAACGCCTTCACCCGAAGATCCGCCTTCTGCAACGCCCTTCTTACCCTTGAGAGCTTCTGCTGTATTGAGTTCGTTAACGCGGTCAGCCTTTGTTACGAGGCACTGGCGGTTTTCAAGATAAGCGTATGTAAAGTCAACGTATTCCGTACGGGAAACACCGTCTTCGTCGCCGTATGTAAATCCGTTCCAGATAAGGTCAATAGCGCCGCTGTTAAGCTCCATATACTTATTCGGCCAGCTGATAACCTGGAATTTTGCTTCAAGTCCGAGTTCTTTTGCAACAGCGTTTGCAAATTCTGTGTCAAATCCGACGAGGTTACCGTCTTCGTCAAAATAGTTCATAGGTGCATATACTGTTATTCCGCAGTAGAAGAAGCCCTGTTCTTCGATCTTTTCCCAGTCGGATTTTTCTCCGCAGGAAGTGAAGCATGTCATCATAGTGAACACGAGAACAAGAGCGAGTGTGAGTGTAAGTATGCGTTTCATAATTAAAGTTCCTTTCTTTCGCTTTATCAAAATAAAGCGTTTATAAGTGTCCTTATGATACTATATTTTTTCTCTTTTGTCAATAGAAAAAGCCTGTTTGCATAAAATTTTATACAAAACAGGCTTTTTATTTTGGGTAAAAAGTTCTACTCAAGAATTTGCTCAAGGGGCTCCGCCCCTTAAGAAACCCCGCGAGCTTTTGAAAAAGCTCGACCAAAACTTTTCTCAAAACAAGTTACTGCTTTTCTTTTAAGTAAAGTTTTTTGGAAGGTTCTTAGGAAACCTTTTTTTCAAAAAAGGTTTCCTAAGCTATGTTTATCTGGCACATTTTCATAGCGGCAAGTGCGTTCTGATGACTTTCGGGAGTAACGCCCGCGCAGCAGGACGCGTCTACCGTTATTTTAACTTCGGGAAGGAATGCTTTTATCACAAGCGCATTCGATATAACGCAAATATCTGTGCAAAGACCGATAAGAGTTATTTCGCCTATACCCTCTTTTTTATGCTTTTCATAAAGAAGCTCGGCAAGCACTCTTGACCCGAAGGTCGGCTTGTCAATTACTGTTCCTTCTCTGATACCCGTAAGCTCGCTTCGTATTTCCCAACCAAAGCTACCGCATATACAATGCTCAACAGGGAGATTTCTGCCCTCCTGCGTAGTGAGATAATCGCTTTCGTGCGTATCGCGTGTGAATATTATCTCTCCTTCAAAATTTTCTATTTTTGATTTAACATTTTCAACGATGGAAACAGCCTCTTTCGTACCGAGCGCACCGTCGATAAAATCATTCTGCATATCTACAACGACAAGTATGTTTTTCATAATTTTCTTTCCTTATAAAATAATAGTAAAATATTTTTCAATTCTCTTCCGAGCTGTCTTCCGGCTCTTTCACGCGCAGGCGCACCCTTTTGATAGTATGTGCGCTTTCTGCAAGAAGTGCTTTTTTCTCACGGTTGTGCAGGTCTTCTCTGATAAGCTGATAAATTGCCGCCGCTATCGGAACACCGATAAGCATTCCGAGCATTCCCATAAGAGTACCTCCGACGGTAACTGCGGCAAGCACCCAAAGAGCAGGCAGTCCGAGTGAATTTCCGACCACCTTCGGATATATCAGATTTCCCTCAAGCTGCTGAAGCACGAGAATAAAGAGAAGGAAAAGAAGTGCTTTGATCGGTGATACGGTAAGGATCATAACGGCGCCGACACCTGCACCTATGTATGCGCCCGCTACGGGAATAAGTGCGGTAAATCCTATAAGCGCACCTATCATTCCCGCATACGGAAATTTAAAAATAAGCATTCCGACCGAGCAGAGGACACCGAGAATTATAGCCTCTGTAAACTGTCCGACTATATATCTGCGGAAGCTGTTATTAACGACCGAAGATATATGCGATATTTTCTCAAAATGCTTTCCGGAAAGATAATTCTTGCACATTCTCTTTGTCTGACTGAAAAACTTTTCTTTATCAATGAGCATATACATTGAAAAAATAAGGCTTATGAATATCGTAACTATCACCGACAGCGTGGACGTAACGAAAGTAACTACTGCGCTTACCGCACTTCCGATTCCGTTTCCGACCGTTCCGATTATCTTTTCAACGTAGGACAGCCAGTCGATAGAAGTCAGCGTGGAAAGTATGTCCGACGGCACGATATCACGTATCCATTCGCTCTTAAGAAGCTTCTGGATCAGCGGAGGGATTTCTGCAATCAGGAATGAGATACACTGAACAAGCTCGGGAACAACTATCCATATCAGAAGCGCTATAACTGCCGCAAAAGTAAGAAGTGTAAGCGTAAGGCAGATCGGTCTGCGCGTTGCATATACTATCTTTTTATCCGAATGTTTTGGGAAATATATCTTTTCGTAGAGATTCATCAAAAGATTTATGACGTATGCTATCGCAAAGCCGATAAATATCGGTGATGCCGCTTTAAGCGTGTCCGAGAGAAGCTTTGATATCGGTGACCAATAGTGAATGCACAAAAATAGCACAAACAAGCTCACTCCGACTTTAAAACAGTTATTCCAGGTTAAAATTTGCTTTTTTTCTTTTGTTTTCATCTTTATTCTGTCTTTCATTTTCGTTTATATCTCTTTACATTTCAAATTATAACACCGCATGCTTTTAATTTCAATACGGAAGTGATATTTTTTTAAACTTTTCAATATCGTATTGAAAAAATCTTTTCGATGATTTATAATAAAACCGACCGTCGAGACAGCAAGGCTTCGTGAGCGCGACTCAAGGGACTCCGTCCCTTAAGAAACCCTGCGAGCTTTTGAAAAAGCTCGACCAAAACTTTTCTGAAAATGATTTATTTCTTTCCATTTAAGTAAAGTTTTTGTGAAGGTGCGGAAACACAAAACAAAAACAACCATTTAAACTATAATTAATCTCTTTCCATCTAAGTAAAGTTTTTGGGGAGGTTTGGAACCCCTTTTTTCAAAAAAGGTTTCAAAAAAAAAGAAAACGCGGTTTCGCGCTTTGAGGCTCGCGCGGCTCAAGGAGCTCCGTCCCTTAAGAAACCCCGCGAGCTTTTGAAAAAGCTCGACCAAAACTTTTCTGAAAATGATTTATTTCTTTCCATTTAAGTAAAGTTTTTGAAAACCGCGGAAACACAAAACAAAAACAACCATTTAAACTATAATTAATCTCTTTCCATCTAAGTAAAGTTTTTGGGGAGGTTTGGAACCCCCTTTTTTCAAAAAGGGGTTCCAAGAACAGGAGTTATAAAAAATGAAAACAAAGTCTATTATTTTTTCTGCGCCGGGCAAGGCAGAGCTTATAGAGCAGGAGATTCCGACACCGGGTAAAGGCGAAGTAATCGTTCGTATAGAGGTAACGAGTGTGAGCAGCGGCACGGAAAGAGCAAACGTAAGCGGCGACGCAAACGTTTCTATCGGCAAAAACGACGTGGTAAAATTTCCGCGTCAAAGCGGATATAGCTCGGCAGGTATCGTTGAAGCAGTCGGAGAGGACGTGACAAACGTAAAAGCAGGCGATAGAGTTGCCGCCGTTTGGAGCAAACATAGCAGATATAACCGCCTACCCGCAACAAATGTGTTCAAGATTGGCGATAACGTAACGTTTGAAGAGGGCGCACTCTTCCATATAGCTACATTTCCCCTCGCGGCTATAAGAAAATGCCGTCTTGAAATAGGTGAATCGGCGCTCGTTATGGGGCTCGGCATACTCGGAATGATGGCTGTACGTCTCCTCAAGCTTGCGGGTGCAGTTCCCATCGTTGCAGTTGACCCGATAAAAGAAAGACGCGAAAAAGCTCTCTCTTACGGCGCAGACTATGCTTTTGATCCTTTCGAAGAAGATTTCGATAAAAAGGTCAAAGAAGTCACAAACGGCGGTGCAAACGTGGCTATTGAGGTCACGGGAGTCGGCAAGGGTCTTGACGGTGCGCTCGACTGTATGGCAAGATTCGGTCGCGTTGCCCTTCTCGGTTGTACGAGAAATTCCGATTTTACAATAGACTATTACCGCAAGGTACACGGACCCGGCATAACTCTTATCGGTGCACATACCGTGGCACGCCCGAAATTCGAATCCTCCGAGGGAATGTGGACGGTGGGCGACGATATGAAAACTCTCATAAAGCTCAGCGAAACAGGCAGGATCGACCTTAGCGATATGATAGAAGACACAAGAGTACCCGAAGAAGCACCCGAGGTCTATACCCGCCTTATAAACGACAAGGGCTTTCCGACGACACAGTTTAACTGGAGAGGCGTTTGAAAATAAATTTCCATCGATTTTTCAAGAGAAGGGACTCAATTATGACTATAAAAGACCGCTTTGAAAATATAGGCGAATACTGCGCGGCAGGACTTTTCGAAGAATGCGACAGAAGTCTTTTCTACCGCAAGGCACTCGCCATACGCAGATTCTATGAAAACGTGACTCCACCGCCGTACGAGGGCGGATATCTCTATCCGAGTATCCAACCGAGCCACTCTATGTGTGTTTCTACAAACTATATGCACGGAGTTTTTATAAATAATCCCGTAAAACTTACCGAAAAGGACAAAGATCTTTCACAAATTCTTACCGAAAGCGATTTCTTCAAATACCGCCCCACAATTCCGTGGCAGCACACGGTTGCGGGCTGTATGTGGACACATTCTATGCCCGCATATGACAGAATTGCTTCCGAGGGACTAAACGCCTACGCCGAAAGAGTAAAGAAAATGTCAGACGCAGATATGCGCGAGGGTCTTTTACACGTCATCGAAGGTATAATAGCTTACCATAAGAAGTGTGTGGAATATCTGCACTCGGTTTCCGCGCGCGAGGAGCTTATCGCCGCACTTGAAAAGGTGCCCTTTTCTCCCGCAAAAAACCTTTACGAGGCTATTGTCTGCCGTAATTTCATATTCATCCTCGACTATGACAATATCGGCTGTGTCGCTACCGACCTTATGCCCTATTATAAGGGAGAAAACGTAGTTCCCGTACTGAAAGAGCTTTTCTCTAACATGGACAGAGGCGAAACGTGGTCGATGGCTCTCGGTACGGACTATAATCCGCTTACCGTGCAGTGTCTTGAAGCGCTTAAAGGTCAGCGCCGTCCTATGACAGAGCTTTTTATCGACGAAAACTGCCCCGACGAGGTCTGGAATGCCGCTTTCGACACTATGCGAAGCTGTGCGGGCAATCCCGCGTTCTACAACTATCACGCCATAATCGGAGGTCTTAAAAAGCGTTTCCACGAGATCAGAGATGAAGACCTCAAAAAATTCTGTGGCGGCGGATGCACGGAAGCTATGCTTCAGGGTGTGTGCAACGTAGGCTCGCTCGACGCAGGCATAAATCTTCTGCTGATCTTCGAAGAAACTATGAAAAACTCGTTGGAAAGCGCAGAAAGCTTTGAGGATTTTTACAGCGCGTATATCTCCGCCGTGTCAAAAGTGACCGACGAGGTAACAAAACAGATATCCGTGTCGCAGGAAAGCCGTTCGCGCTACTCTCCCCTTCCTATGCGTACACTTTTCGTTGACGACTGCATAGACAAGGAACTCGAATATAACAGCGGCGGCGCGCGGTATATGTGGAGCATAATAAACTTTGCCGGAACGGTCAACGTAATAGATGCCCTGACTGTCATTCGCGAGCTTATATTTGAAAAGAAAGAGTACTCTTCCTCGCAGATGCTCGAGCTTCTCAAAAATAACGACGGGGAATTTTTGCAAAAGGCGAGAAAATATCCGAAAGCTTTCGGCAAGGATATTCCCGAGGTCAATTCTCTTGCAAAAAGATTTACAAATGACGTATATTCCCTGCTCGATGACAAAAAGCCATACCTCGGACTCGGATTTATTCCCGCTTCGATAATGTTCAACTCAGCCGCCGCAAGCGGAAAACATATCGGTGCGACTCCCGACGGAAGAAGATCGGGCGACCCGCTTGCCGAATCGCTCGGAGCCGTTATGGGCAAGGACACAGACGGTCCGACCGCGCTTTTAAACAGCGTTACCTCTATGACTCTCGAAAAAGCGCTCGGTATGCCCGTGCTTAATTTCACGGTAAATCCGTCTATCGACAACGAAATAATAAAAAATCTCATTCAGAGCTATATTGCTCAGGGCGGAATGCAGATGCAGATCACCTGTGTCAGCCGTCAGATGCTCGAAGAAGCGTACGAAGATCCGGAAATGCACAGAAATCTCTCGGTGCGCGTCGCAGGATATTCAGAGTATTTTCACCGCCTCAGCGACGATCTCAAGCGCCTTGTTATAGAGCGAACGATATACTGATAAAATCAGCGGATGTCATCTGCACGGCATCCGCTGATTTATTTTTTTCTTTTGTATATTCACTTCCAAGTAAATGAATATTAAATGTATATTGTCAAAAATTATGTATATTTTTGCGTATATACACGTTTATGAATTTGCCTTCCGAACGCATCTTTCGCCCTTTGCTTGACCGAAAAAAAGGTTGACAAGCGTCAACAAAGGCGGCTCGTACCGTATTTCACGGCGTTTTGACTTCATTTTTCCGTCATTATGTACAATTTCTGAAGTTTATTTTTGCCAAACATCGCAATTTTAACAAACTTCAAAAAAATGTGAAAAACCCCTTGCATATTGATACGTTTTACGCTATAATTACAGCATATTTATTCAAAACATTTTCAGGAGGCTATACAATAATGGATAAGAAAAATATAAAAAAAGTCGTTCTCGCTTATTCGGGCGGACTTGACACTTCGATAATAATTCCTTGGCTCAAGGAAAATTACAACAACTGCGAGGTCATCGCAGTTTCGGGTAACGTAGGTCAGGCTGACGAGCTTGAAGGTCTTGAAGAAAAGGCTCTCAAGACAGGTGCTTCAAAGCTTTACGTCGAAGACCTTACAGACGAGTTCGTTGATGACTACATCATCCCCACGGTTAAGGCAGGCGCTCTTTACGAGGACTATATGCTCGGCACGTCTTTCGCAAGACCTGTAATCGCAAAGAGAATCGTTGAAATCGCAAAAGCTGAAGGCGCTGACGCTATCTGCCACGGTTGCACAGGCAAGGGTAACGACCAGGTAAGATTCGAGCTTACAATCAAGGCTTTCGCTCCCGATATGCCTATCATCGCTCCTTGGAGAGAATGGGACATCAAATCGAGAGAAGAAGAGATCGACTACGCCGAGGCACACAACGTTCCTCTTAAGATAAACAGAGAAACAAACTACTCAAAGGACAAGAACCTCTGGCACCTCTCTCACGAAGGGCTTGACCTCGAGGACGCAGGAAACGAACCTCTTTACGACAAGGAAGGCTTCCTTGAAATGGGCGTTTCTCCCTTCAAGGCTCCCGATACACCCACTTACATCACACTCGATTTTGTAAAGGGTATTCCCACAGCTCTTAACGGCAAGGAAATGAGCGCGAAAGAGATCATTCTCGAACTCAACAAGCTCGGCGGAGAAAACGGTATCGGTCTTCTCGACATCGTTGAAAACAGACTTGTAGGTATGAAGTGCAGAGGCGTTTACGAAACTCCCGGCGGAGCTATTCTCTACGACGCACACAAATATCTCGAAACAATTACTCTCGACAAAATGACCGCTCACAAAAAGCAGGAGCTTGCGGTAACGTTTGCAGATCTCGTTTACAACGGACAGTGGTTCACGCCTCTCAGAGAAGCTCTCTCCGCTTTCGTTGACAAGACACAGGAAAACGTTACAGGCAAGGTAAGACTCAAGCTCTACAAGGGCAACATCATAAAAGCAGGCGTATGGAGCGACTACTCCCTCTACTCCGAAGAAATCGCAACATTCGGCGAAGACAACGTTTATAACCAGGCTGACAGCGCAGGATTTATCAACCTCTTCGGACTTCCTATCAAGGTTCAGGCTCAGGTAAATGCCAAAAACGCAAATAAAAAGTAAAATATGAACTCATATAAACGAATTTGAAAGGAAATAAGAAAAATGAAAAAGATTATTGCACTTATTCTTGTAGCAGTTATGCTCACATGCGTATTCACCGCATGTAAAGACAAATCAACCGATGACGACAAAGGTGACACCGCCAAAACCAAGCTCGTAGTAGCTACATCTCCCGACTTCCCTCCCTTTGAAAACCTTGAAAATGGCAAGGTCGTAGGTATTGAAGTTGAAATTATGGAACTCATCTGCAAAAAGCTCGGTTATGAGCTTGTGATCGAGCAGATCGCCTTTGATTCTGTAATTCCCGGTGTTGAAACCGGCAAATATGACTGCGGTATGTCCGGTATTTCTGTAACTCCCAACCGCGAAGAAAGCGTTCTCTTCACTGACGCTTACTGTCTCGCTGCTCAGTGCATTGTAGTTAAAGCTGATAGTACAATCGCATCCAAAGCGGACCTCGCAGGAAAGACTGTATCGGTACAGTCCGGTACCACAGCCGAAGAATTTTGCCTCGGCGAAGGTTACACCGTAGATAGCTACGAAGCAAACGCCGACGCCAAGCTCGCTCTTACCTCGAGCAAGGTTGATGCGTGGATAGTGGACGATCTTACAGCTGCTGAAATGTGCAAGGACGATGCTTCGGTTAAGATCCTTGGTGAAAACATGACCACAGAGCCCTATGCATTCGCATTCAACTTTAATGACGAAGAACTCGTAGAGAAGTTCAACGAAGTCCTCGCAGAGCTCATGGCTGACGGTACAGTCGCAGCGATCTTCGAAAAATACGAAGCTCCTTATACCGCTCCCGCTCAGAACTAACAAAGAAGTAAGTTAAGGGGTGCTGACAGGCACCCCTTGACTTTTGATTTAGGAGAAAATATGAAAAAACTTTTTGCGCTTTTCCTCGTCACGTTGACACTCTTTACTCTCTGTCTTTCGATAACATCTTGCAATAAGGTAGAAGATATACAAGGATCTAAAGTGACGCAGGTAAACCTCAAATTCAATTTTTATGAGATAAAGGTCCTTGAAAAGAACGATTTTTCAAAGCAAAGCATTATCGTAAAAGCAGACAGCTCCATAAGCTCGGTAAAAGACCTTGAGGGTAAAACCGTAGCGGTACAGAAAGCAAGCCGTGCTATGAAATTCTGCACGGAGGCAGGCTACAAAACCATAGAATTTGCAACCCCCAACGATGTAAAGCTCGCTCTTATAAATGGCGATGCAGATGCAGTAGTAACCGACGGAAACAACGCTAAGATGTTATACGGAGACAAGGACAATAATAATGTCAGCTTGTTTAAAGAACTGGAGGAGCGGCTAACAAAACCGGAAAAAGACGAGCTTCTTCGTACAGTTATGGATGAAGACGGAAAACTGCTTCGCTCTGTTATAAAGGCAGAAAAAGACGGAGATACAGTTGTAATTTTTCATTGTCTCACCGATAAAAACACCGAGAAAATCGCAGAGAAATACAAGTACCTTGCTGAATCCTACGGTGAGGATTATTTTTGTAAGGTGAACGAAAAGGTTGTTTTCATCGGAACAAAAGAAGGCCTCAAAAATGCCTCCAAACAGCTTTGGCATAACCGTCTTTACCACACCTTTATAGAAGGTCAAAATTACAACTACATACTGATCGGTCTCAAAAACACTCTTATTATTACTCTTTGTTCGCTCGTGATCGGCGTTGTTCTCGGAACAATAATAGCTATAGGAAAGTATTTTTCTGAAGGAAATCCCTCTCTCGCAATTATAAATTTCATGTGCGATCTATACACGACCGTTATACGCGGAGTTCCGATAACGGTTCTTCTGCTTATCTTCTTCTTCGTCATTATGGTCAGCGCAGACGGGGTTTTGGTTGCGATAATCGCATTCGGCATAAACTCGGGCGCGTATATGGCAGAGCTTATCCGAAGCGGTATAAACGCAGTCGATAAAGGTCAGATGGAGGCAGCAAGAAGCCTCGGTATGTCCAAAGCACAGGCGATGAGCAAGATAATCTTTCCACAGGCGATAAAGAACATTCTTCCCGCAATCGGAAACGAGTGTATCGCACTTCTCAAAGAAACGTCGGTTGCAGGTTACGTTGCGGTCGTAGATCTCACCAGAGGAGCAAACCTTATCAGAAACAACACTTACGACGCGTTTAATCCGTTAATTCTCTCTGCTCTTGTCTACCTCGTTCTAGTTGTAGGCATGACCAAACTTCTCTCCATATTTGAAAGGAGGTTACGTCGAAGCGATGGAAAATAATAAAGAAACTATAATACATGTCGAAGGACTCGAAAAGAAATTTGACAAAACCGAGGTTCTCAAAGGTGTAAGCATTAATATAAACAAGGGCGACGTTGTATGCGTGATCGGTGCATCCGGTTCGGGTAAATCGACTTTCCTGCGTTGCCTCAACCTTCTTGAGCAGCCGACGAGTGGAACAATATACTTTGACGGACAAAACCTTACGAGTTCAAAAACAAACCTGAATCTCCACCGTCAGAAAATGGGAATGGTATTCCAACAATTTAACCTTTTCCCTCACCTCACAGTACTTAAAAACCTCACCCTCGCTCCTATGATGCTCAAAAAAGTTCCGAAGGAAGAAGCGGAAGCAAAAGCTCTCGCCCTTCTTGAAAGAGTCGGACTTGCAGACCGCGCAGATTCTTATCCGAATCAGCTTTCGGGCGGTCAGAAACAGCGTGTAGCTATCGTTCGCGCTCTTTGTATGGAGCCCGACGTTATGCTATTCGACGAGCCCACCTCTGCGCTTGACCCCGAAATGGTCGGCGAAGTTCTAGACGTTATGAAGGAGCTTGCACGCGACGGTATGACAATGGTAGTCGTAACTCACGAAATGGGATTTGCACGTGAGGTCTCTAACCGCGTTATCTTCCTTGACGAAGGCAAGATAGCCGAAGAAGGAACTCCCGACGAGCTTTTCGGCAATCCGCAGTGCGAAAGACTCCGTTCTTTCCTCGCAAAAGTGCTTTAAGGAAACGTCTTGGGGGCGGAGTCCCAAGACCACGCTAAATAACTTTTCTAAACGGAAATTATTTCAGTAAAGTTTTTGGGAAAGTTTGAAACCTTTTTTTACAAAAAAAGGTTTTCAAGAAAGGAAAAATAATAATATGACAAATTTTAACGGAAGAGATTTTCTCAAGCTTCTTGATTATACACCCGAAGAAATAGGTCAGCTTATCGACCTTGCAGCCGAGCTCAAAGCAAAGAAGGAGGCAAGAATACCTCATAAAATGTGCGAAGGAAAGAATATTGCTCTTATCTTCGAAAAGACAAGCACACGTACACGCTGCGCATTTGAGGTCGCGGCATACGATCTCGGTATGGGAGTAACCTATCTTGATCCCACAGGCTCGCAGATAGGCAAAAAAGAGAGCATCGCAGACACTGCACGCGTGCTTTCCCGTATGTATGACGGTATCGAATACCGCGGATTCGGTCAGGAAATAGTAGAAGACCTCGCAAAATATTCTTCTGTTCCCGTATGGAACGGACTTACAAACGAATTCCATCCCACACAGATACTCGCCGATTTCCTCACTATAAAGGAACATTTCGGTGATCTCAAGGGCAAAAAGCTCGTATATATGGGCGATGCAAGATACAATATGGGCAACTCGCTTATGGTGGGATGCGCGAAGATGGGTATGCACTTCGTTGCCTGCGCTCCGAAAAAGTACTTCCCGTCAGACGATCTCGTTGCCCAGTGCAAAAAGGTTGCGCAGGAAACGGGCGCAATACTCGAATTTATCGAAGATCCGATCACCGCAACCAAGTGTGCAGACGTTATCTACACAGACGTATGGGTATCAATGGGAGAGCCCGACAGCGTATGGCAGGAAAGAATTGACGAGCTTACACCTTACCGCGTAACGAAGGCTCTTATGGATAACGCAGGTCCGCAGTGCCGCTTTATGCACTGTCTGCCGGCATTCCACGACCTTAACACAGGCATCGGCAAGCAGATAAACGAAAAATTCGGACTTGACTGTATGGAAGTCACCGACGAGGTTTTCGAGAGCGAGCAGTCTATCGTTTTCGACGAAGCGGAAAACCGTATGCACACGATAAAGGCCGTTATGGCGGCAACTCTTGCATAATTCAGGCAAAAAAGACTCGGTTTATTCCGGTTCTCACAAGGATGTTTGACACAACATTTGTAGGGGTCGACGTTCTCGGCGACCCGTAATAAACAAATTTCGGCAGAGATATTGTTTTCTCTGCCGATTTGTGTTATAATGGGATCAGCGAAAAGCCTCCCTCCGAGAGGTAGCGAAGCGGCGCGAGGGGAGTGAATGACACCACAGTGCGGTGTCAGAGCCCGAGCGGGACCGAGCCGCAGCGAGACGGTGTCACGGCGTAGCCGTGACGGAAGGAGCCTGCGTGGCTTTGGGTTTGTGCTAACTTTATTGTCACGCGCTCTCCCTCACCCGACTTCGTCGGGAGCTCCCTCCCGGAGGGACGCTCGTACGTCTTTAATGAGCATGGGCTTTGCTCTGCCGACGCGCGATAAAGCGGAACGGTAAATAAGAATTTATCCAACAAACTACCCCGACAGACCTTAAAATCCGTCGGGGTTTATTATTTGTTTTGGCATTTTAATTTACCTTAACGGGACGCCGAAGACGTCGCCCCCACAAGGAATATCTAACTTCCTTATGCGAAGTCCGCTTTACTCCGAGTCTTTTTGTTCAAATATCAGTTATCCGAATAATCTTTTCTGAACTTTTTCCAAAGAGGCGTTGCGGCAAGGCAGGAAAACGTGCCGAGAAGGCTGACTATCACCCACAAAAGAATGGTGTAATTCCATCCGCGTGACTCTGCAACAGCCGCAAATCCGTAGGTTGAGATAGATGCGCCTATGTAAGTGCAGGAATTCAGAAGCCCCGAATAGGTCGAAACCTTTCCGCTTTTAATAAATCGCTTCGGTACGACGGTTATAAGCATAAGATTTATTCCGTGCATAAAGGAAACGATAAGCGCCATAAGTATCATTGATACCGCCACCGATGCCGAGATCACATTGACTATGTAAAGAACCCCCGCGGAAGCAACCGACATTATGAAGATAACGGCGGCGCAAAAGACTTCGTTGCGAATGAGCTTTCTGTGCATAAAATCAAACGCGGCAAAGCTTATTACGCTGAATACGGCGAGAATTACGGTCGCAACTATTGCCTTTTCTTCGGGAAGACCAAACGTTTCAAGCAGATATGAAGGCATCCAGTTTGTAACGCCGTCACGGAGTACGCCTTGCAGGATTATTCCGAGCATAATAAGAACGATCGGCAGATAAACGTATTTGGGAAGCGGTATTTTCTCGCCCACCTCATTTTTAACCGTTTTTTCGGCTTTTTCGCTTGTTTTTTCTGTAAAAAGCTTGTGATGCGCCATATTCCACGCGACCATAATGAGAAGTCCGCCGATCGCGCAAAGAAGTATTACCGTACGCCACGACATAAAGTTAAGAAGCAGCGGACAAACGAGATAGAGGAGTATCGTAGCAAACGACGAGCCCCACGAAACTCTGACAGCCGAATAAGCGTATTCTTCATCGTTGAGATATGCCGACATAAGACGCACGATGGGCGGCCAAAGCATAGAGTGCGCAAAGCCGTTTACAGTCCACACGGCGGTCATCACCGCGATACTGTTTGAAAAATACATAGCCACGTTACACACAGCGGCAAGGGTAAGCCCTACGGTGAGCATATTCTGCGGTTTGAATCTGTCACCCAAAAATCCGCTTATTATCTGCCCTGCCCCGTATGCAATAGTAAGTCCGGTAACGACAACGGCAAGGTCGGTCTTGTCGGCTTGAATATCAGAGCCTATCTTTACAAGCATTACCGCGAAATTTATTCTCATAAGATAGCTTGCAAAGTACACGAGAGTACACATCCAAGCTATCGCTTTCGCGCGCTTTCTTATATTTGTGTTCATTTTAATTTTCTTATATTTCCTTTACGTTTAAAGTTTTACGCCGCCCATTATAGCACCGCGTATATCAAAAGTCAAGTTTAATTTTTAACGAATTTAATACCGAAAAAGACAAAAAATCCTACGTCAGAACAATTCGCCTTGAATATGCAGCGCTCGGTATTCCTTCGGAGAACAGCCGAATCTTTTTCTGAACCGTCTCTCAAAATTGGAATAATCGGAAAATCCCGATTCATAGCATATCTGCTGAACGTTTTTGTCCGAAAATGAAAGCATTTTTGCCGCGTAATCAAACTGCAGGGAATTAAGATAACTTTTGAAGGTCATTCCCGTGTGCTTTTTGAACAAGCTGCTGAGATACGCGCTTGAAAATCCGACGTACTGTGCGGCATCCTCAAGGCGCACGCCCTCTTTGAAACGTTCAAGA
This sequence comes from Oscillospiraceae bacterium, assembly GCA_015064255.1. Taxonomy (GTDB): domain Bacteria; phylum Bacillota; class Clostridia; order Oscillospirales; family CAG-272; genus SIG672. The sequence continues at coordinate 108,082 of SVSP01000002.1, read as the reverse complement.
AGATAGAGCATAACTCTGCATATATCGGACGGCAGCTTTCTGTCATTTTCGGGAGCAAACGATGTGAGCTTAACCGTCAGCGCAGAAAGAAAAGTAAGTACGCTTTCTATATTTTTTCGGTCAAAGCAGGCTACTATTTCATAAAGAAGTCCCTCGACAAGCCGAATATCGTGCGTATCTGTCAGTTTCATACACGGCAAGCTGCTTGAAGTGAGTCTGAAAAGCTCTTCCGTGTTTACGTATTCGCAGGAAAACATTATATTGATAAGCTCGCTTTTTTCCGAGGAAAAGCGGTGAACGTCCGCAGGAGTCATAAAAAAAATCATATTTTCTTCAACCGGATATTCTTTTCCGTTGACGGTACATGTTCCGCTTCCGCTTATTATATATTCAATTTCGAAAAATTCGTGCCTGTGTTGCGCCGTACTACCCTCATAATGCTTACAGCTTGCCGAAATTATTCCGTTTTCTATATGCTCGTCTTTGGTTAAAAGTCTCATTATTTTTACCCCTCCCAAATTAAGTATAACACCAAATCTAAAAAAAAGCAATATTTTCCGATAAATAAAATATACCGATTTTACTCTGTCGGTGATATACTTTTTACACAGGATATAAATGCTTGTAATTTTCCGCAAAAGGATGGCAAGATTATGAAAAACGAAGAAAAGAATGTTTATCTGATAGGAAACGCACACATCGACCCCGTGTGGCTTTGGCGATGGCAGGAGGGATATGCAGAAGTCAAGGCGACCTTCCGAAGCGCACTTGACCGAATGAATGAGTATCCCCACTTCAAATTCACATCTGCCTGCAGTATATACTATATGTGGATAGAGGAAAGCGATCCCGATATGTTTGCCGAGATCGTCGAGCGTGTAAAGGAAGGCAGATGGTGCATCGTCGGCGGATGGCTTCTTCAGCCCGACTGTAACATTCCCTGCGGAGAATCGTTTGCACGTCACGCGCTTATCAGTCAGAGATATTTTAAAGAAAAATTCGGCCGCTACGCCGTTACGGGATACAACGTGGACTCCTTCGGTCACAACGGAAGTCTGCCTATGATTCTCCAAAACAGCAAAATGAAGAATTACGTATTTATGCGACCTGCTCCGCACGAAAAGGTTCTCAAACAAAATCTTTTCAACTGGCAGAGTGCCGACGGAAGTATTGTCAAAACGTTCCGCATACCGTTTTGCTACTGCATTACTATGCAAAGACTTGATAATTTCAAAAAAATTCCCGAAATCGAAGGCAATTCGGATATGATGGCATTTTACGGCGTCGGAAATCACGGCGGCGGACCGACTGTCGAGCTTCTTGAATGGATGAAAGAAAATCTTGACGAGAAGTATATCTATTCAACGCCCGACGAATATTTCGAAAACGCACGCCACGGAGAGCTTCCCACGGTAAACGAAGACCTGCAGTATCACGCAAAGGGCTGTTACAGCGCGTGCAGCGAGATAAAAACGAACAACAGAAAAAGCGAAAATGCGCTCCTTGCATCAGAGAAATTTTCCATACTTTCGAAAGAGCTCGCAGGAACAAAGTATCCGAAAGAAGCGTTTGAGCGCGCGTGGACAAATATTCTCTTCAATCAATTCCACGACATTCTCGGCGGATGCAGTATAAAGGAAGCTTACGACGACGCGCGTCCTTTCCACGGCGAGTCTTTGGCAATATCTGCACGCAGTACAAACCTTGCGCTCCAAAAGATTGCTTGGAAAATAGATACCGAAAAGGCAGAGGGTAAGCTCGCGGATGCACTTGCATCAGAGGAAAACCGCTTTGAAAAATATAAAAAGCTCGGAAATCCGATCGTTGTATTCAATTCTTTGGACCACAGTGTGAATGCACAGGTAATAGCAAATACTTTCGGTACCCGTCCCGCCTATATTACCGACAACAGCGGAAATCATATTCCCTCTCAGGAAGTGCGTGCATCCAAAACAAACGGTAAGCACGACAAGCATTACGTCGCTTTCAGAGCAGAGATTCCCGCTTTCGGATACAAGATATTCCGTTTGCATTTCGACAGGGAAAATACTCCCGAGGTCAACAATCCATTTATTTGCGGTGAAAATTCCATCGAAAACAATGCCATCCGCCTTACATTTGACAAAAACACGGGAGAAATATCCTCGTTCTATCTGAAAAACGAAGAAAAAGAACTCTTCAGCGAGCCGACACTCACATATCTTGTTGACGAAACGCACTGCGATACCTGGGCACACGGAATAACACATTTTGACAAGGTTACCGATATCTGCACCGAAGGCAGTATCAAGGTCATCGAAAGCGGTCCCGTAAGAGCTACCGTCCGTTCGGTGCAAAACATCGGAAACAGCACCGTTACGCGCGATTACACTATCTTTGCAGACAGCGACCTAGTTGAAGTCAAGACGAAGATCGATTTCAGAGAGCATCATAAAATGCTCAAATTCGGTGTAAAAATTGACGCTGATGATGCAAAATCGCTTTGCGAGATACCTTTCGGTCATATTGAGCGTCCTACCGACTCAGGCGAACAGGTTTCCGAAGCTTGGATAGCACTCTGCGGATCAAACGGCAAGGGCATCAGCATAGCAAACGACTCCAAATACAGCTTTGACGCATCCGAAAACAGAATTTCTCTCACCGTACTCCGCGGCGCGATATCTGCCGATCATTACGGCGAAAGAGATGAATTCTGTGAATTTATGGATCAGGGAATACATAGATTTTCTTACGTTCTCTCGCCCTTCCGCACAGTAAGCGAAAGCAAGCGTATTGCAGACGAGCTGAACAATCCCGCCGAAGTGATATGTAACACCTTCCACGGCGGCGATCTCCCGTCAGAGTTCAGCGGTCTTTCTATCTCGAAGGAAAATGTCACAGCAACTGCAATAAAGGCTCACGCCGATTCCGACGGCACGGTGATCCGCCTTGCCGAAACCGAAGGTCTTGACACCGACGTGACGATAACTCTTTTCGGTCGTACAATTAATACGCATATTCCTCAAAGTTCGGTAAAAACGCTTGTTATCGGAGAAAACGGCAAGATATACGAAACCGACTTTATCGAAGAGATTGAAAATTAAGTTTATAACGCAAAGCGGATTAATTTTTTGTACCGCACCTATTCAGTCAAACCGATTTTGTACTAACTTTCATAAAAACAGCGCGCTTCCGTTTCGGGACCGCGCTGTTTTTACTGTTCACCTGTATTTTTCTTGGCAACGCACTGAGTATGACAAAAGTCAGAGAAAATCCGTAAAAAAGCACAGCATACAAAAAGGACAGCACGCATATCGGATTTAAGGTCGTGCTGTAAAATAATATATTAAAAAAAGAAACCGTAAAGGCTCCTTCTCATAAGGAAGTTAAAAGCCATCACGAAAAATTCGTGATGGCTTTTAACATTTTATCAGAATTATTAGAGGTACGCCCTCCAAAAAGCGTTTTTACTTACTTTTTGAGGAAATACTTATTAAGATTCTTGTAAAGCTCCTCGTCTTCGAAGGAAAGCATTCCCGCATAATCGAGAATTTCTTTCATTGTCATTTCGTAATCCTCGTCAACGTATGTAAAGAGCTTAAGATAAGCATCCTTTGCCACATCAAATCCGTCTGTATTTGCAACCTCGTAAAGCTGGAGAACAGATATTGCGGATACGCTGTAAGAAACGTAGTAGCAAGGCGACTGAACTGTCATACCGCCTCTCCAATATCCCTTAAGTGCTTTTTCTGCACCGTAGTCTGCACAAATGCCCGCGTAAAGAAGATCGTATTCATCATAGGAGATCTTTCCGTCAGCCATAATTGTGTCTGCATTTGTTCCGTCGTACGTTCCGAGATATATTGCCTGCTCAAAAGCATCGACAGTCATACCCGCGATTATTGCATAAAGTATGTTAACGAGCGCGTGTGTTTCGACGATATTAAGCGACATTTCAGGCATATCAACATTTTCCCTAAGGTAGCAGAGATAAAGAAGCTCGTTGCCCTGTGAATGCATTTCAAGAAGGTCGTAAGACTGACTGAATTCGTCGTCTTCTTCAAGAATGTCGAGAGTGTATATCTCATTCATATAGTGACCGAATTCGTGTACTATTGTAAAGCAGTTGTCATATCCCTTTCCGAAATATGCTATCGGAAGATCTATCGCATAGATCGAAGTAACGAACGCACCCTCATAATCGCCTCTGAACATATTGCCGTCTCCCATAAGACTGTTGAACTCGTCAGAGAACGAGAACGTCTTGTCGGGATTTGAGGTAAACGAGAGAAGATCTATGTAATCGTTTACCGTAGTATTGCCTTCAAGATTTTCAAAGAAGGGGTAACTTACCTGATTGTAGTATCTCGTAAGCTCATCTTCGGTAAAGCCCGTAAGATTGCTCCACTTTTCATATACTGCCGCAAACACGGGAGAAAGATAGGTCTTTACGTAATCGGAAAGCTGTGCCACCTCTTCGTACGTATAATCTCTGCCGTAAACGTTTTCGTATGCGTATTCGAGATAGTTGTCGTATCCCATAAGAGCTGCCATTTTGTTATTGTTTTCAACAAATTCGGCATAAAGCATAGGAAGTTCCGTTCCGCTTGTGGGATTTGAAAGTGCAAGAACTTCAACCTCGATAGCGTTATTTCTTTCCTTGAGTGCCGTATATTCGGGATTGGATATCGCATCCGAATCGAAGAGGAATGCGTTGATCTCTTCTTCTGTCAGACCGTAGTAATAGAAATCACGGTAGCAGGAGTCATAGAAAGGACGGGAAAGTGTGTAGAACTTTGCCACGACAGCCGTATGATAATCCTTCATATAAGAATAGGTTTCCTCAAGCTCGGTATTCTTCATATCGCAGTAATAAGCAACCTCTGCAAGCTGTCTTTGCGAAATAGCATTAAGGACGAGCTCGTAAAGCTCTGTCTGAAGTGTATCGACGGTTTTATATTCTTCCGCAAGCGCTCCCTCTTCCGCATATCCGTGAAGCTTGGGATCATATTCGGGTGCAGCCTCTACTGCCGCGAGAACTTCGTTGTATTTTGCATCAATAGCAGCCTCGTCATCCTTTGTGAAATTAAAGGTGAGCGCTTCCTTATGCTTATTGTTAGACTCACCCCATACGCAGCTAAGGCATCCCTCGTTTGTGCAACGGATAACTCTTGAAGGCTCCGAAGGCTTCTCTTCGTAGCTGTGCCCAAGCGGATCTACGTTGCTATATTCAACCTTACCGCAGTTATTGCACTTATAGTCTGTCGAGCCGGGGCGTGTACAAGCCGGTTTGACCTCCATTGTGATAACCATATCGTGACCGGTAGCTTCAAGCTTTGTTTCCTGTCTTTCTCCGCAGGAGCAGACTTTAACTTCAAGTCCGTCTGTAAGGCATCCTACCGGAACCGACTCAGCTTCGGAGATTTCGAACTTGTGAGTGTGCGCACAACTTGCCGCAGACATCAAAATCACGCAGACAAGCATAATTGCAATTATTTTTTTCATAATTATGACCATTCCTTTCTTTAGCTATGAAGTTTTGTGTGCTTTGCCTTGGCAAAAAGTTACAAAACTTCGGTCTGAAAAATGACCTGTTTTTAAGACTTTACCTCTTATCTCAAGCATAATCCATTGATCCGTATTATACGTTATCAGCCGCCCGATCCGTAATTATCGGAAGAATCTGTTCCTATAACACTTCCGTCTGCCGCATAAATAATGCTGTTCCAGCCGTCTTCGCCGAAATGCTCGTAAACCGCGTACTGATAAAGCTCACCGTCTGCGTTGTATTTTTCCTGTCTGCTTATCTTTTTGTCTTCGTTATACTCAAACAGGGTGTACGACGGCGTTGTTCCGTCAGCATTTACAAACGCTTCCTTCACCTTCAGCTCGTTTTCGTCATAGAATGAGAGATAGTAATCTCCGCTTACGTAATATGAATATTCCTTTTCAAGCTTTCCCGTTTCGGAGTTATATTCCTTTACATATTTACGTCCGTCGATAGCGTTGAGCGTATGTCTGATACATACTCCCTTTTCGTTATACTCGTAGATATCTGTAAGCAGGGAGTAAGTATATACTTCTTTAAGAACGCAAACACCGTCTGTATAAACCTCTCTCCAGAGCATAGTACCGTCAACGGTTACTTTTCTGCGACCTGCAAGCTCACCTGCATCGTCATATTCGTAATAAACGGTAGTCACAAGCATATAGTAGTTATACTCTGCTTCGAACAAGATCTTTCCGCTTGCATCCTTTTCCGTGTGTATATACGTATAATTATCGATCGGGGTTTCGCTTGTATCGATTATATTACCTTCGGCGTCATAGAAGACGGTCGCCCAGGAAGAATCGTCCGTCACCGAGTAGCAGAAAAGCTCTCCGCTGAGCTTATAATAATAATTGGTAGTAAAATCTCCGTCTTCGGTGCGTGTATCGCTTTGTATCGGCTTTCCGTTTTCATAAAAAGTGATCTTTTCGTAATATTCATAGTCGCTCACCTCGCGAACGCATATGATAACGCCGTTTTCGTACTCGGTTGTAACCACAATTCCCGTGTCATAATTCCATGTTCTTACAAGCGAAAGAAGATCACCCTCGTAAAGAGTATGCTTTACCATATCTCCTTCGCCGTTATATTCGTTTATTTCCTTTTGTGTAACCTTGCCGTCACTTGAACGGACTATTCTTGAAAGAACATTTCCGTTTTCGTTTCTCTCGTAGTCAACGGTAGACTGAACGCTTCCGTCAGCATTATATACGACCGTCTTTACAACAAATCCGTTTTCACGTGTATCTACTTCGTACCAAACAAGATCTCCGTTCCAATCGGTTTCATAGCGGTCGGCGAAGTTGATAGGGTCGGAGAGGTATTCGGTCAGCCACACAGGCTCTTCTACCGAAGAGTCAGCGTTGATATCGTTAAATTCCATATCAATTTTGACGTCTGCCACCGCATTCTGACCGTTATTTGCAACAGACATATTCAGCGTGAACGAGTATTCCTTGATAAAGCCTTTATCATCTGCCGTAATTTCAATAGCAAACGAAAATTCCTTCAGCATTTCCTTAGAATCTTCGATTTCCGAGGAATCTTCGCCCACACCGAGTATATTTATGGCAAACTCTTCAAAATCATCCGATTTGACCTTGGCTGTCACCGTATTTTCTTTATAAGAGAGCTTCGCGCCCATCGCAAAAAGTCCCTCGACAGTCTTTTTCATATCGTACGCATAGAAAATGTACTTGTCAAGAACACTCGCAACGGTATAAGGCGAATCGCTGTCATACGATGATACCGAGCCTCCGTTGGGGTCGTAATCATTAATGTAATATATGTATTTAGTATTTCCTCTGTAAAATTCGTCGTAATCCTCGCTTCCTTCGGCATTGATAACAGAAACAGAGAGCACTCCGTTTGCATCTTTACCCGCGATAACCTTGACGTCGCTGTCTTCGTTTACGCTTTGCTTTTCGCCCTCGTATTCCATTTCCTGCGACGCCTTGACTATAACGTCAACGACAAGATAATTTGCGTTTACCGTATCCTCGTAAGCCTTAAAAAAGAATTCCTCGGCTTCCGCTTTGCTCATTTTTTCGATCGTGCTTTCATCTTCCTGCTCTTCGCCGTTGCCGCATCCCGTAAGCATTACCGCAAAAACGCTTGCAAAGATAAGCAGCACCGACAAAGCCTTGACAATACTTTTTTTCATATTCGGTTTTCTCCTTTTAGTCAAATCATAAAATTCCAATCTGCTCTTTTACTCAGGATTGTTGGAGCTTATCGCCAAACTTGTATCTGCATATTCTTATACCGAGATTACTCGAAATGGAGCAGGTGAAGATATATCCGTTATAGATATACATACCGTTCCACATAGTAGATGCAAACTCGTAAGCTCCGTAATACGGATAATCGTGTTCGCTGAAATTAATTTCCGAAATGTATCTTACGGGTGTTCCGTCCGAAATTACCGTGCTCATCGTATAAATTTCTTTGGTTTTGGTATTTTCGTTGGTCTGACAGCTTATTACAAGCTGACCTGTGGGAAGCTCGACTATAAAGGGTGCCGCACATACCGTACCGCTTTTCTTTGCGCTCATTACGGTCACGGGAGTTGACCATTTCTTTCCGTCCTCCGACCAGGTAAGCTTAACTGCGAAGCAGTTATTGTCGCTCTTATTGAACGCTTCGACAACGCAAACATATTCACCCGTTGAAAGCTGCTGCCATACCGGCATACCGTCTCTCGACTCGTGCTCTTCTCCGTTGCATACTATCGTTCTGTTTATCCATTCCTTTGCTTCGGGATCCCACTGCTTATACTCAATATTCTGATAAGTTGTGATGTTTGTCGAGTCATTTGCATAGAAGCAGGTAAGATATCCGTTCATCATTCCGAAATGAGGCTCCCAAACGCCCTTATATACGCCTGTCGGCTCAAGATTTTCGTAAACCGTGGAGTGATGCTCCCAAGTTACGCCGTTATCCTTACTGTAGCTTACCTGAATAGACGAGAAGAAGCTTCCGTCATCGTTATAGCCTGTGGAACGGAATCCGAGATATACGATTCCCTCTTCATCCTGGAAGAATGCCGCGTTGGCAGTTCCCACGTAGCCCTTACTTGCGTAATTCTTTTCTTTCCACGTGCGTCCGTTATCTGTACTGCGCGAAACGTACATTCCGTCGTATCCGAGAAGCATAGTTCCGTCTTTCAGCGCATAAAGACGCGGATAACCGCCGTTTATTCCCGCATCATAGAGTTCGCCTTCGCTCCAATTAAAGTAAATAAGCTCTGTTGCGGAATTTCCGCTGTAAGAATCCGATACTGACATTTCTATCACACTTTTTCCTTTTACATATGTTTCCACAAAGTAATTTACAGCATCACTGAGTGCTTTTACTGTATTTCCCGCGATAACTATTTTTTCACCCGATGCAAGAACGGTCCAGTCTCCGTCTCCGAGCTTTTCGTAAGCCGCTTTCGACTCTTCTCTGTCGCACTTTCCGACGAGTATCTCTTTTGCCGGTATCTGCGACGGATCCCTTACCCAGTCCTCGCGAAGCTCAAGTGAAAGTCCCGTATTATCCTTGATATACTGCTTTAACTCTTTTGCAAGTCCAACGTTTGCCGTACCGTCAGCTCTTGTTATTATGTATTCCTGCGTAACGGTAATTTTTACATCATCTTCAGGCTCTTCGCTGTCACCGTTTTCCTTTTTACAAGCGGTAGCGAAACAAAGTACCGTAGAAAGTGCAAGTACAAACGATACTATTCTTAAAACCTTTTTCATATCATTCTCCTTTATTCAATTATATTAATTAATTTGGCAGGCAAATGCCTACATAAATTATTATATTTCAATTATACCTTTTTTACGACAAATTTCAACCCTTTTATCAACTAAAAATAATTTCTCCCTTGACTTTTTCCCGTTTCCGCCTGTTTTCACGCGAAAAACATTTCAAAAGCTCTGTAATATTTTCCCTCTGAATACAAATACTATAACTTATAGACAGTAAAGGCAATAAAATTTCTTATAATCGGTAACAAATTTTCTATTGACAAAAAAGACTTGGAGATTTATAATTGTTTTAATGTGATTTTTTGTATATTTATGTCAGTTCATTCAATTCGGAGGTAAAAATGTATCAAAAAAGATTTTCCCGCGCAATATCGGCATTTCTTGCGCTTGTTATAATACTCACTTCATTTATTTTCCTTGCTTCCTGCTCGAAAACCGATGATCCCGACGACAAGCCAAGCGATCAAAACGATCCGACAAATGAAAATTCGAGCGACCAGAACGGTCCGACCGAAGATCCCAAACCGACAGTCGAAGAAAATCCCGCAGTTATAATTAGCGAGCTTATCGTTGTAAACAACGTCGGTGCAGAGGATGCAAACGGAAAAACTTCCCCTTGGATAGAGTTTCACAACGTGAGCGACGCAGAAATAAATCTTGCAGATTACACTCTCGGCATTGACACTACGTCGGATATAAAGCTCCCTGCCATAAAGATTGCCGCAGGTGAATACGCGATAGTATTTGCAAACGGCATCGACAGCGACAGCTCAATAAACGCAAAGCTCGAGTCAAAGGGAATCATCACTCTCTATCACGGCGATCTCATAAGCTACAAGGTACTTTACACAAACAAGACGGCAAACCACTCGTTTTTGACGTCAAACGGAAGCGAAACTCCCTATCCCACACCCGGATATGAAACCGTTCGTGAAAAAGACAACCTGATAATCAGCGAAGTTATGGCTTCAAATTCGCTCTTCCCGATAGACGGCGTAATATGCGACTGGCTTGAGATATATAATGCTTCCGAAAAAGCTATCAACCTTTCGGATTACTTCGCTTCTTCCGATTCTACAAAGCCTTACCGAGCGCGCCTTCCCGAGATCACGCTCGAGGTCGGAGAATATGTTGTTCTCTGCTGTGAAAAGGATATTCCCTTCAAATTCTCCAAAAACGGCGAAAGCATATATCTTACAAGAAACGACGGTGTTCTTGCCGCTTCGGTAACGTACGAAGCACTTGAAGAAGATACCGTATGGACGTACGACAAGGGCGTTGTAAATTATCCTTCTCCCGGATATGAAAACACCGAAGAAGGAAGCATCCGCGCAATAACAGACCGAAAAGGTCTTATTATCACCGAGGTAATGTCCTCCAATACGAAATATTCTCCTTTCAACAAGAAATATTGCGATATGGTAGAGATATTTAACAGCTCGGATAAAGCTATCGATCTTTCAAAATACTTCCTTTCCGACAAGGAAAGCGAGCTTCAGAAATACAGACTTCCCGAAGTAACTCTTGAACCCGGTCAGTATTACGTTATCTACTGCAGTACCGAGGTAAGCGGCGCGGCTCCGATAGGAATATCCTCGGACGGCGAAGAGATATGGCTGTCAAACGAGTCCGGATACGTATCCGATGCACTTGCAGTGCCCGCGATCCCCGTAAACAGAAGCTGGGGACGCTACGAAAACAGACTCGTTTACTTCACGACACCCTCTTTCGGCAAAGTAAATCCCGATGGACACGAAACAATAACACAGACTCCGCTCGCAAGTTATTCGAGCGGAGTTTATTCCGAGGCAATAACCGTCACACTTTCGGGCGAAGGCACGATATACTACACTACGGACGGCACGAAACCCACAACAGCCTCGGCAAAATACAAGGGACAGGAGATAATCGTCGATGAAACGATGGCAATACGCGCCATCGCATACAACGGAAATAAGATTCCCTCTTATTCGGTAACGTACAATTATTTTGTCAACATTCCCGAATACGATCTGCCGATAATAAAAATATCAATGTCTGACGATGATCTTTTCGGTACAAACGGAATTTACCCGAATTACAGCTCAAAGAAGGAAAAACAGGCAAACTGCTCATTCTACGTTGACGGCAAGGAAGAGTTTTCTATCGACTGCGGTATAAAAATATTCGGTGCATACAGCAGACGCTTTCCAAAAAAAAGCTTTCAGCTTGAATTCCGTGCAGAGTACGGAAAAGGACGTCTTGAATATCAGATCTTCGAAAATCTGAACATCGACAGCTTCAACAACATCGTTCTTCGAAGCGGTTCTCAGAACGCTTATATCACGGACACTATGTTCACAGACGAATTCGTGACCTCTCTTGCCGCATACAGCGGATACTGCCCCGAGGTTCTCGTTCAGGCATACCGACCGTGCAATCTCTATCTCAACGGCGAATATTGGGGCGTATATTTCATCAGAGAAAAGATCGACGATGACTTTATTGCCGACCATTACGGAGTTTCCAAGTCGAGTGTTACAATTATCGACTGGCCGAACGCGGTCAGCACGGGAAGCTCAAGTCAGGGTTGGAGCGATATATGGAAAAAGATCTATACAAACAAGCTCGATTATTCAAAGGATGAAAATTACAAATGGCTTGCCGATCAGATCGACCTCGAAAGCTTTTCCGATATGATAATTATGCGAATGTACTCGGGTGACCAAGACCTTGCCAACATACGAGCCTTTAAATCCCCCGAATACGACGACGGAAAGTGGCATTTCATCCTATATGATAACGACATAAGCTTTCGAAGCTACTCGGCACTTCAAAACCGCTTCAGCGTATTTTTGAAGAGCAGCTCTTATAACAGAACACACGCTCTTTTCAGAGCACTTATGCAGAATTCGCAGTTTAAGGAATATTTCCTTGAGCGTCTTGCTTATCAGATGAACACTACGCTCGCTCCCGAAAATGCGCAGGCGCGTTTTGCAGAGATCGTTGCCGAGCTTGAGCACGATATGCCCTATCAGATCGAAAGATGGCGAAACGATAACAACTCCTATATGACTCATCTTAACTCTATGAGCCGCTGGCTCCATAACGTAGAATATATGAACTACTGGATCAGCGACGTGAGAATAAAGTGGTTTGTCCAGGACGTTTCAAAGACCCTCTCTTACGGAGATGCGGAAATTAAAAAATATTTAGGCGAGGAATTCGTTAAGTATTTACACGCAGAATAACTTAAAACATCTAAAAAAACAAGGAGTGATTTACAAGCTCCTTGTTTTTCTTCTTTTATTATTCATTGACAAAGTAATATATATGTGCTATACTTTTAACATAAACTCCGAAAGGAAATATTGTTTATGAAAAACAGCTCAAAGCCGATAAAAAAGAAAAAACGAACGGGCAACTGCGAAAGCTGTGAATTTTACGATTACGATGAATTTTACGAATGCTATTCCTGCCGTGTAAATCTCGATCAGGATGAACAGGTCCGTTTTCTTTCGGGCGACAGTGCATCTTGCCCGTACTACCGTTACTACGACGAATACAAGAGTGTAAACAAGCAAATTTAAGATAAAAAGAACGAAAAGGAGCAAGAAATGATACAGTTTAACGTTTTCCCCGGCGGAAAGAAAAAGATAGTTACGTTCAGCTATGATGACGGACACCCCAATGACGTTCGGCTTATTAAGATCTTCAACAAGTACGGCGTAAAAGGAACGTTCCACTTAAACGACGAAAGAGCAGACTTCAAGGCGAGAAAGGATGTACTAAGCGAAATATATGCAGGACACGAAATTTCCTGCCATACTTCACGCCACGGTTGGCCTTCAAATATGCCTAAAGCGAGCCTTATAAACGAAATTTTCGAAAACCGCAAAGCACTTGAAGAGGTCGCAGGATATAATACTGTCGGAATGTCTTATCCATCGGGTGACTTTTCCCCCGAAGTGGAGGAGGCGCTCTCTGCCTGCGGTATAGTTTACAGCAGAACTACCGTCGCAACGATGAATTTCTCTTTTCCGAAGAATTTCCTTGAGTGGCATCCGACTTGTCACCATAATGCGGCAATGCCCTTGTGCGAAAGATTTATGGCAAGCGTTGATTCGGAGTGGTCGGGACCTCTTCTCTACATATGGGGACACGCTCACGAGCTTCGCTGCGAGGACGACTGGACGTATATCGAAAAGCTCGTTGCAACCGTAGCCGGAAACGAAAAGATATGGTACGCAACAAATATCGAAATATACGACTACAAAATGGCACAGCGCGCGCTCCGCGTTTCTGCCGATGAAAAAATACTTTACAACCCTTCGGCAATCGACGTTTGGGTTGAAAAGAACAAGTCCGATATCATCTGCATTCCTGCGGGAAAAACAGTAGTTCTTGACAAATAAGACCTCAAAATCATTAAAGGAGCTTCGAAATGATACGTTTTGGATTTTATAAAGACGGAAAAAGAAAATGTATGACCTTCTCTTACGACGACAACCGCAAGGAAGAAAGAGAGCTTATACGAATTTTCAACGAATACGGAATGAAAGGAACATTCCATATAAATTCATCAACTCTTGACAAAAACGACAACTTTATTACGTCTGCCGAGCTTCCCGAGCTTTACAAAGGTCACGAGGTCGCCGTTCACGGACTGACACACCCTTGGCTTGACAAGCTTCCACCCGAAGAAATGACTTACGAGATACTCGAAGACCGCCGCAGACTCGAAGCGCTTTGCGGATATCCCGTAAAAGGTATGTCTTACCCCTTTGGTTCTTATGACAGAAACGTTCTGAACGCCCTGCCCGCGCTCGGAATAAAGTATTCGCGTACTATCGTTACCTCGAACAAATTTGAACTTCCCGCAAACTTTCTCGAATGGCATCCGACCTGTCACCACAACAACGACATCTTAAACAGAGCAGATCTGTTCAAAAAAGCGCGTCCGATGAGCATATTCTACGTTTGGGGACACAGCTTTGAATTCGGAGTTCAGAACAACTGGGACCTTATAAAATCCTTCTGCGAAAAAACCGCAGGCGATCCCGACGTATGGTATGCCACAAACGTCGAAATATACGATTATATCACCGCCCTGCGTGCACTTCAGTTTACGGTAGATAAAACCCTTGTTTACAATCCTACCGCGCTCGATCTTTGGATAGAAAAAGACGGCGATCCCGTAAAGATTCCCGCAGGCAAAACAGTAAAGCTGTAAAATCAAATAAAACAAAACCGATAGCCGAAAATTCCGAATTTCAGCTATCGGTTTTTACGTAAGATCAGCCGTTTTCTTCAACAAATTTTGCTGTAAGATACGCCGCATCGCCCACAAACTTTGCACACGGACGATTTTTGTAATATTCGGGCGTTCTAACCTCGGGCTTATGAGAATCCGCACCGTTTATCCTGAGGTCGAGAAGCTCGCGACAGATTATCGTCTGATTTTCTTCCTTGAACTTTCCTGCAAGCTCCTGTACCTTTCTGTAAAGCTCTGCTTTCTCGCTGTCGGCTTCGGGAGAGGTGTAACCGCATCTCATACCAAGAACCATAAACATTCCGCTGACAGCACCGCAGACCTCGCGAAGTCTGCCCATTCCTCCGCCAAAAGACGAGGAAATTTTAAGAGCTGTATCTCCATCAAGTCCAAGCTCTTCGGCAAATGCAAGAAAGACCGACTGTGCGCAGTTGAAACCGTCAACAAAATACTTTTCCGCTTCCTCGCGGTATTCTTCGGGTGTTTTTCTAAGTTTTCCCATTAATTTCACCTCTGAAACTGTCTTATTCGGGCTTATACGGGAAGGAGGGCATCGGTTCAAGCTTGAACTTGTTTATGCGGTTGAGATAATCGATGCGCGCTTTCTTTTCTTCGTCTTCACAGACTCCCGTACGGATATATTTATCAAGCATAGCGTAGGTAAATCCGAGATTATCCTCGTCGGTCTTACCGCAAAGTCCGTCCGACGGAACCTTCTTTACGATATGCTCGGGAAGTCCCGCCTCTATACCGAGCTCAACGACCTCGGCTACCGTCAGATTTGCGAGAGGGCTGAAATCTCCCGCCGCATCGCCGTATCTTGTTGAATATCCGACATAGTCCTCGGAAAGATTGCAGGTATTTACCACTCTTCCGTTGTTCGACTGCGACACTGCGTAAAGCACGGACATACGCACTCTCGGAGCAAGATTTATACGCGTCTGATTTGATATCTCGCCGATCTCACCGACGATAGAATTCATCAGAGCATCGTAGCCC
Source organism: Oscillospiraceae bacterium (assembly GCA_015064255.1). Taxonomy (GTDB): domain Bacteria; phylum Bacillota; class Clostridia; order Oscillospirales; family CAG-272; genus SIG672. Next base: position 92,547 of record SVSP01000002.1, on the reverse strand, counting down.
TCTTTAATATTTATCTCATAATTTTTGATACCGAGAAACTCGACAAGCTCGCGTGCAACGTCGATGTCACTCTGTACACCGTTGGGCATAAGCACACCGATAACTCTCTCTTTTCCGAGCGCACGAACGCAAAGCGCCGCCGCAACAGAGCTGTCCTTACCGCCCGAGATGCCGAGAACGGCGTTACAGCCTTTTCCGTTTTTTTCAAACCAATTCTGTATCCAAAGAGTAACGTCATCAAGTACTTTTTTTGCGTCAAAACTCATATTTGTAGCTTCCTTTCGACATTTATGTTTTCGGTATTTACGCCTGAGATTTTTTGTTTTTAGCGGCAACTATCGCACAGGCAGCACCGATGATAAGCGCGGATATTCCCGCAATTATACCGATAACAGCTATCATAGGCATTTTACCGATGCTGTCGTTGACGTCGGCAATTGCTTTACCGTTTATTGTGCTCGGGTAAGCAAACGTTTCATTTCTCTTCCATTTGATGTAGAACTCGCTGTTTTCGTCAAGCTCTATCTTTTCACCGGGGAAATATGTTTTGCCCTTGCCGTCTGTCCATCCGAGAGCCGTCATTTCGTCAGAGGTGCGGTCGTATTCGGGAACCGTTATCGATTTACCTTCTTTTACGTACATTCTTTCTTCACCGAACTTAACGATGATCTCGCCTTCTTCGGGATTTCTGTCCGCAGAAACTCTTACCGTAACGTAATTATTGTAAAGCTCAACTCCCGCGTTGCTTTTACACTTTATAACAATAGCATTTACCGCATTTTCACTCATATTGAGATCCTTTGCATCTATCGTTGCCGAAGCGTTACTGCCATTAACGGTCATATTTCCGTAAAGTACTCCGTTAACGTAGACCTGAGCCTCTTTTGCGTTATTGATCTTAACGTCAAGTGTAATATTTTTCTCGTCTATGTCAAGAAGATAATCGCTCGCACAGCCAAATACCGTTATTTTATCGGATTCAAGCTTTTTACCCGAAGCGCTGACTGAAATCTCGTTATTTCCTGCCTTTTTAAAATCTATTCCTTCAACTCCGGTGTCGCGCAGAGAGAGCTGTTCGTTCATCCACGCAACTCTGTTATACATAAATGTTCTGAATGTCTGGAATTCGGCTTCAAAGCTTTCACACTTCTGATCTTTAAGGTTCCAGTTTGTACGCTTATCGTTTATAAGTGCAAAATCCGCCTCTGCTTCTTCCTTTACTACGTCGTAGTAAAGATCTATAGAGCCGAGCATCTCGTCTATTGCGGGAGCAAGCTCGAACCATCTTTCCTTAAGCTGTGTCATAAAGTAAGGATCTTCGTAAAGCTCTCTCCACCATTTAGCACGGCTCTTAAGTGTTTCTCCAAACCACTCGTCATAAGGCATCCAATGTTCTCTGAGAACGATTTGGTTATCGGTTCCGTTATCAAAGTCCCAGCACGGTCCGAAGTGGATCTTTCCGCCGTCTATGTAGTAGAAGTTACTGTAAACACCGAACTCGATATTCTTGAATATATTGAAAACGATCCAGTAATCGACCATAGAATCGACGTCAACGTACTCGCTGTAATGCTTACCCTTTGAATTATAGAAGGTATCCGAGCAAAGAGCCTCTTCGAAATCGTTTATAAGAGTCTTTACGTAGTTATACATTTCGGGGTTGGTTTCAAGAGCGACGGGGTCATCGAGCTGTACGGAAATTTCAAGTATATCCGTCTTGAATTTCGTTGTCTTATTGTCGTATCGCTCGTCATATTCTATCAGATATCCCGACGTTATATCAAGCGTTGACCTATCGTAATAATCGTCAATATTATAATTTTCGAATTTACCCGAGGTTACCCAAGCAAGATTTGCTTTCATCTTATCCGCAAGAGCGTTTGCCTCTTCGGTAGTCATCTTTTCAGCCTTTGCTATGCTGAACGCAACGGTCTTTGCAATATCTCCCCAGTCCTGAATATCAACCTTGTCTTTTGATATATCAAGAGTCTGAGTTATCTGATAAAGACCAGCATACTTGTTATCTCTTATAACTCTTATCCAAGTGCTCTTAGTATAATACATACCGAGAGTTGCGGAAAAGTCGTAAGCTATCTTATTTCTGACGTGCGTTGCATCGAAAATATTGCTGAGCAGATACCACTCGTCCGAGCTTCCGAGTCCGAAAAGGTCGCACTTTTCTTCAAGGTCTATACGGAAAGCGTATTTTCCCGTAAGCGCAACAGCCGCATTCCCAAACGTAGAGTTTCCTCTTGCGCGCAGCTTGATATTTACGTAATCATCGCCTGTATAAATATTCTCATACTGCGCATATCTGTCCGCAAGCTCTATTCTCATCTTGGCTTTGTAGGTTTGATTTTTCGCAAACACTCTTCTGTTTGTTTCAATATAAACGGTAGATATGTTCGTCTGTTTAGTTTCATTTTTGCTATCTTCCGCATTTTCGGCAGCTATAACTGTGCCCGATACTGACAGAAGCAGAGTTACTGCACACAAAATAATTGCGGCAATTCGTGTAAATTTCTGCATAGGGATTAAGCTCCTTTTTATAGTACTTGTTTTAGTTTAATATCAAAAGGCAAAAATGTCAACAGAAAGTGTAAAAAATTTTAAAAAACTTCAAATATAATAGTGACTTTAGAAAAATTTTATGTTATTATTAATTCGTATGTACTTAAATTCGAGCCGAAAGGATAAACAGGATAATATATATGAAAGAAATCATACTTTGCAAATACGGTGAAATAGTACTCAAGGGTCTTAACAAGCCTTATTTCGAAAGTGCGCTCACCAAAGAAATGAAATTCAGAATTGCACCCGCGGGCGAATTCGACTTTTTCCATTCGCAGTCCGTTCTTTACGTTTCCCCGAGAAACGACGAATGCGACATCGATCTTGCGGTAGAGCTTGCAAAAAAGGTCTTCGGTATTGCAACCGTTGCACGCGCTGCAGAGTGCGAAAAAAATATGGATGCGATAATCAAGACCGCAGTTGAATATCTCCCCGAAAAGCTCCGCGGATATAAGACCTTCAAGGTAAACGGTAAACGCGGCGACAAACGCTTCCCTCTCACCTCTCCCGAAATAGCGCGTGAGGTCGGCGGAGCTATTTGTGACGTTATGCCCGAGATCGACGTTGATCTGATCGATCCCGAGATCACCGCTATGGTAGAGATCAGAGAAGACTCCGCTTACATTCACGCAGGAGGCGAGCGCGGTGCGGGCGGAATACCCTACGGCACCTGCGGAAAAGCCACTCTCCTTCTTTCGGGCGGAATAGACTCTCCCGTTGCCGGATATATGATGGCACGCCGCGGTGCGGCTATCGAAGCCATTCATTTTGAATCTTTCCCCTACACAAGCGAACGCGCCGAGGAAAAGGTCGCCGAGCTTGCATCTCTCATCTGTGAATACACGGGAAGAATGCGTATGCGCGTTATTTCCATGACCGAAATTCAGGAAGAGATGACCAAAAAGATAAACGAAGAATATTTCACGCTTCTTCTCCGCCGTTCTATGATGCGTCTTGCCGCACGTGCCGCAAAAGCAGGCGGTGCTATCACTCTCGTAACAGGCGAATCGCTCGGTCAGGTCGCAAGTCAGACTATGCCCGCGCTCGTCGTTACCGACAGCGCTGTTGATATGCCCGTACTTCGTCCTCTTATCGGTATGGACAAGGAAGAAATCATAACTATCGCGCGCAAGATAGACACCTTTGAAACCTCTATTCAGCCGTTTGAGGACTGCTGTACGGTATTTACACCAAAGCACCCGAAAACACGTCCCGAGCTTGAAAAGGTTCTCGCCGAAGAAGCAAAAATGGATTTCGCTTCGCTTGAGGACAAGGCTTTCGCAAATCTCCGCATCCGCGAGATAAGACGAGCTATTGACACTTAAACCCTTTTTGAAAAAAGGGTTTAAGAATCCCAAAAACTTTACTGAAAAACGCTCTTGTAGGGACAGGCGTCCTCGACTGTCCGCCTTTCCCGACACACAAGCAAAGCGCATCTGTAGGGGTCGACGTCCTCGGCGACCCGCGACCCCCGACAACATGTTTTCGCACGTTTGGTTCTCGGCGTTTTATCCCTTAATCGCACAATCCCTTTTATTTACACACTTTTTCAAATTATTCTTGACAATACGCCAAAACCGCGCTATAATATAAGGTAATGTTTATATAAAAGACAATAAGGAAGGAAAAAATGTCATGAAATGGACATCTGTTAACGATATTCGAGAAAAATATCTTTCTTTTTTTGAATCAAAAGGTCATCTCCGCCACAAGAGCTTTCCTCTCGTGCCGATAAATGACAAATCTATTCTGCTTATAAATGCGGGTATGACTCCGCTTAAGAAGTACTTCACAGGCGAAGAAGAACCCCCTCGCCACAGAATGACTACCTGCCAGAAGTGTATCCGTACACCCGATATCGACCGCGTCGGTATCACGGCACGTCACGGTACTTACTTTGAAATGCTCGGAAACTTCAGCTTCGGCGATTACTTCAAGCGCGAGGCTATTCCGTGGGCTTGGGAATTCTGCACCAAGGTTATCGAGCTTCCCGAAGACAGAATCTGGGTAACTATTTACCTTGACGACGATGAAGCCTTCGATATTTGGACAAAAGACGTCGGAATCCCCGCCGAAAGAGTCGTCCGCCTCGGCAAAGAGGACAACTTCTGGGAACACGGAAGCGGACCTTGCGGACCTTGCTCCGAGCTTCACTTCGACCGCGGCATAGAATTCGGATGCGGAAAGCCCGACTGTAAGCCCGGCTGTGACTGCGACAGATATATGGAATTCTGGAACCTCGTTTTCACACAGTTTGACAACGACGGTCATAACAACTACACGCGCCTTGCAAAGCCCAATATCGACACAGGTATGGGTCTTGAGCGTCTTGCCTGCATTATGCAGGGTGTAAACAACCTCTTCGAGGTTGATACAGTTCGTAATATTATGTCTGCCATCAGCGAAAAAGCGAGCGTGAAATACGGCGACGACCCCAAGACAGACATTTCTCTGCGTGTTATCACCGACCATATCCGTTCTTCCAGCTTTATGATCTGCGACGGCGTAATCCCCTCCAACGAAGGCAGAGGCTACGTTCTCCGCAGACTGCTCCGCCGCGCTGCACGTCACGGCAGAATGCTGGGAATCAACGGTATATTCCTTGCTGACATCGCTGCTGTGGTTGCACGCGAAAACTATTCCGAATATCCCGAGCTTACCGAAAAGCTGACATATATCCAGAAGGTACTGACTATGGAAGAGGAGCGCTTTGCCGCTACCATCGACGCAGGCCTCTCCATTCTCTCCAACATTATGCGTAAGGCTGCCGAGGACGGCGAAAAGGTACTGTCCGGCGAGGACGTATTCCGTCTGTACGACACCTACGGCTTCCCTATCGACCTCACCCGTGAGATCGCAGGCGAGCAGAAGCTCGAAATCGACGAAGAATCCTTCGTTGCGCTGATGAAATCCCAGAAAGAGCGCGCAAGAGCCGCAAGAGCGAACATCTCCGGTTGGAGCGACGCTTCCAAGTCCCTGCTCTCAGGCTTTGAAAAGACCGAATTCGCAGGCTACGAAAACGATTCTTGCGACGCAAAGGTAATCGGTATCATTTCCGACGATATGAGCGTTGAGGAAGTAACCGAGGGCGAATTCACTCTTATCACCGACAAGACCGTATTCTACGGCGAAGGCGGCGGTCAGGTAGGCGATACGGGTATAATCTACGACAACGACACTATGATCAGCGTTTCGGACACCAAAAAGGTGGACGGCGTATATATTCACGTTTGCTCGTTGGCAAGCGGCGACGTAAAGGTAGGCGACACCGTTCGTCTTGAGCTGAACCTTCCTCGCAGACAGGCGATCCGCCGCAACCACTCCGCGTGCCATATGCTTCAGGCGGCACTGCGCGAAGTGCTTGGCAATCACGTTGAGCAGGCAGGCTCTTACGTTGACGAAAGCCGCGTACGCTTCGACTTCTCTCACTTTGCGGCACTTACCGAAAAGGAACTTGCAACTGTCGAACTGCTTGTAAACAGCCACATCCTTATGGGCGAAGCTATCGACACAGTTGAAACCGACATTGAATCTGCCAAGAAGGCAGGAGCAATGGCACTCTTCGGCGAAAAGTACGGCGCAAAGGTAAGAATGGTCAAGATGGGCAACTTCTCTACCGAGCTTTGCGGCGGTACACATATAGATAATACTGCAAAAGCAGGTCTTTTCAAGATAATTTCCGAATCCTCAGTAGCAGCAGGCGTACGCCGTATCGAAGCTACCACCGGTCTTGGAGTTCTTGAGCTTCTCAGCGACAAAGATGAACTCATTACCGAAACGGCAAAGGAAATGAAGCTCGCCAACAGTGCAGACCTTGCAAAGCGCGCATCTCAGCTTCAGAATGAGATCAAGAGCGCAAAATCCGAAATCGAAGCACTTGAGGCCAAGATCGCATCTTACGAATTCGGCGAAACCGAAAAGAGCGCAGTTGACGTAAACGGAATCAGCGTTATCGCTTCCCGTCTTGACGGCGTAAGCGTTGACTCCGCACGTAATCTCTGCGACGCTGTCCGTTCAAAGAATCCCGCAAGCGTTACTCTCCTCGCTCTCGTCGCAAACGACAGACTCAACTTTGTCTGCGTATGCGGAGCAGATGCTGTAAAACGCGGTGCAAACGCAGGAAAGATAGTTAAAGACATCGCTTCCATCTGTAACGGCGGCGGCGGCGGACGTCCCGACAGCGCAACGGCGGGTGCAAAGGACCTTACAAAGATCTCCGACGCTCTCGCGGCAGTAAAGGCAACTGTTGAAAAGTATATTAAGTAACCAAAGGGACTCTGTCCCTTTGGAATCTCAAAAACTTTACTAAAAAGATTTTTTCTTAAAAAGTTTTGGTCAAGCTTTTTCAAAAGCTCGCGGGGATTCTCAAGGGGCGGCGCCACTTGAGTCAAAAACTTTACTAAAAAGATTTTTCTTAAAAAAGTTTTGGTCGAGCTTTTTAAAAGCTCGCGGGGTTTCTCAAGGGGCGGTGCACCGTTAAGGTCAAATTTGATACGCGGAAAACAAAGACAAACCCCGACAGATTTTTCAAAAGTCTGTCGGGGGCGTTTTATTGTGTTCGTTAAATTTTGATTAATCGCAAATGCATAGAGCAAAGTCCATAGTCCCTTGTTGTAGGGTGGGGGTACTCCCGCCGTTTTGTCGGAATAAATCTTTTGTTGCGGCGGGAGCAAGCCCCCGTCCTACGATGTAAACGCATTATAATACAAAATCGGCAGAGAAAACAACTTCTCTGCCGATTTTTTTATTTTATCGCCGTTACTCCGCTTTTCATAACCGTTCTTCTCAAAAATCTGTTATACATAAAAGGACGCTTGACGCATTTGATTATGACCTTAAATCTCAGCTTAAGTGCGCTTTTTCTGTATTTCTTTTTGATTTTTTCGGGAGAATCTCCGACGTTCATTGAAGATGCGAGCATTTCGGCGCTGAGAAGGGCGTAGCTTATCCCTTCAAACGAGCTCGGACTTATAAATCCTGCCGCTTCGCCTATGAGAAAAGCTCTGTCATCCCCGAGAAAAATCCCGCTTCTTATTTTCGGTCTTGAAACGAGGCAGGCTTCTATCTTTTTCGGTGCCAAGAAAACGCTTTCTGGCACAACTCCGAGCTTAACAAGCTTTTCTTTCTGCGCCTCAAATGCTTCGCGAGAGTTTTTTATATCAAAAGCTCCGCCGAAAACCATCTCACCGTCCTTGAAAAATATCCAGGAACAACCGTCCGAGGTATCGTTATCGAAAATGCAGGAATAATACGGATTTTCGCCGCTATCCTCATACCACTCCTGTATTGCGGTGTATTTATGTATCTTTTGTGAGCCGAAAAGCGATCTGCGAACAACGGAAGATGCTCCGTCTGCCCCGACGAGGTATTTACACCTGACCTCTGTGCCATCGGCCAGAGTGACCGAGAAGCCGTCCGATTCTCTTACAACAGCTTCACATCTTGATTTAATGATATCCGCGCTTTCGGGAATCATACCTCTTAAAAAATCATCGAACTTTTCGCGGTTTACGTTCAGATAGTTTCTGCGGTAATATCTCGTAAGTCCGTCCGAAAGATCTATCGTACGTACCGAAAAGAGCTGCGGAGATGCGAGTATCTCGCTCGGCAGACATATATCGTATTTTGCAAGGACGTACTGCGCGTCGGGAGAAACGAGTCCGCCGCACACCTTTTCGTGATGCTCCGAGCCGTCTATAACGAGAACACCGTATTTTTTACAGTCGAGCATTCTTGCAAGGGTTGCTCCCGCAGGACCTGCGCCGACTATTACGACATCATAGATCTTTTTGTTTTTATCTGACATAAAATATCATCTCCGAGCTTTTATTTAGATAGACTTTTATTAAAGTATATCATTATGATCGCCGTATGTCAACAAAAAACGGCTTTTTTGTAAACAAAATTGGCACATATATTGTCTTTGATTGACAACGGAGAAAATATGCTGTATAATAAGAAAAATCCTTATTTTATAAATGAAAAGGTGTAAAATGCGAAAAACATTAAAAACCACGGCACTTGTGTCGATCCTTCTTATAATGAGTCTTCTTCTATCTTCTTGCGGAGTTTTTTATTTCACTTACGAATCAAAAATTCCGTCGATACCAAACGTTGATTCTCTCGGAGATATAAAAGACCCCGAAAAAGCTCCCGAATACAAGCTTCCCGACGCGATAGACTTCGGTATCAGCGACAAGTTTGACCCGACCGCCATTCTGAACCGTTTCCACACGTACGATTTTGAAGGCTCCTATATTACGGTTGCAACCTCGAGTACAAAAAATCCGCTTTTCCCCGACACTGCACTTTACGTGGATTCCAATCTCTACGCAGCCTCCAACGCTCTTCGCGAAAAATTCAATATGTCGCTCACAAAATTCCCATCAGACATCGAAGCACTTATAACAACGCTTGAAAACGCCGAGTCCTCGGGCAACAACTATGCCGATATAGTTGCTGTCAGTCTTTCCGACGTGTCCAAATTCGAGGAAAAAGATCTTTTCTTTAAAATATCTTCTCTTCCTTTTGTAAACGAAGAAGAAGATTACTTCAAGGAAAACGAAGCCTTCAAGATAACCGGCAATTATTTTATCGGCGGAAGTGCAAGCTACCGAATTTCGGATACAAAGGTTGTCTTTTTCAACACCGAGCTTATAGAATCGCTTGGCGCCGCTTCTCCCTATTCTCTGCTCTCCTCGAAAAAATGGACGTGGAACAAGCTCTACGAATATCTTACCTTCGGCAAAGGTATTGCCGCCGATGACAATATTCTCTCCGTTATAAAGGCAACGGCAGATGAACTGAACGATGAAACCGAAGAAAAAGCGCAGGCTCTTGCGAAAAAGATACTCCCTTCGGTAATAAGCGAAAGCGCAAAGGAAAATTTCCTCGGCGGAGAAGCACTTTTCTATATCGGAACTCTTGCCGATGCAAACGAATTTTCCAAAACAGACACGGTTTACGGTCTTCTCCCCATTCCGCTTTTTGAAGAGGGCGGAGATTACAAGAGCCTTCACCACAGCGACGATATAACCGTTTTCGCCTGTGCAAAAAGCTCGCCCGACCTTGAACGCGCAGCGTTTATCATAAGCGCGATCAACGCTTCCTGCTACGGCTCTATGGAAAGCCTTTTCTTCTCCGTTACCGAAAACAGCTTCCTGCGCGACAACGGCTCAAACCTCTCGCTCGGATATATCTGTGCGGGCGAAAATGCAGTTATTTTCCCTGAAACAGAGAGCGAAACGCCCGAAAACAGTGAACAATAGAAAATCGGGAAATTTTAATTGTAAACAATTTGTAAACATCAGCTTTGGTGTGTACAAAACCGATTTGTATGTGATATAATGTTCTTTGCCTGCGAATACAGGCAGAACATATTCCGTAAAGCTTGGTTTGCGGGTAAATGCTCTGTTTCGGAGCTTTTTCACCATGCCGCACACTCGGTTTTAACGGAGAATAAATTTAAAGAAAGGTGAAAAAACTATGCTCGCAAAGGAAAAGAAGCAGGAAATTATTCTGGCTAACGCTATGCACGAAGGCGATACAGGTTCGCCCGAAGTTCAGATCGCTATTCTTACACAGAGAATCAACGATCTCAACGCGCATCTCGAAAACAACCAGAAGGACTTCCACAGCCGCCGCGGACTTCTCAAGATGGTAGGTAAGAGACGTAACCTTCTCAAGTATCTCCAGAACACAGATATTGAGCGTTACCGCGCGATCGTTAAGAAGCTCGGACTCAGAAAGTAAGTCCAAAGGTGGTGCGCAGATGCGGCGGCATCCGTCGCTGTGCGCTACACGACGTTTTCAGAAAATGGGAGGCCCTTGCCTCCCATTTTTGAGCTACGCCACAGTAAAAATCGCAGAATGGTCTTGACCGGTCGAAGTGAATAATGAATAATGAATGCTCCCGAGCACGCTCGAAGGTGTTCACTATTCATTATTTCTCCGGTTGAGGCTGATATAAAAAATATCAAAATGAAAGGGTAAGAAAAAATGTTTGAAAATTTTAAAGTATTTGAAACAACACTCGCCGGCAGACCCCTCGTGATCGAAACCGGAAAAATGGCAGGCCTTGCAAACGGCTCCTGTCTTGTAAGATACGGCGAAACCTCGATACTCGCAACGGCTACTGCTTCCGCAAAGCCCCGCGACGGTATCGACTTCCTTCCTCTCTCTGTTGACTTTGAGGAAAGACTCTACGCTGTCGGAAGAATCCCCGGCGGTTACCTCAGACGTGAAGGCAGACCTTCCGAAAAGGCTATCCTCACATCCCGTGTTATCGACCGCCCTATCCGTCCTCTCTTCCCGAAGGACCTTCGTAACGACGTTGCTCTCAACCTTATGGTTCTCAGCGTTGACAACGACTGCTCTCCCGAAATTACCGCTATGATCGGTGCTTCCATCGCGCTTTCCATTTCGGATATTCCGTGGAACGGACCTATCGCAGGTGTATTTATGGGACTCGTTGACGGCGAAATCATCGTAAACCCCACATCCGAGCAGAGAGCTAAGAGCGATCTCGAGCTCACAGTTGCAGGTTCCGCTAAAAAGGTCGTTATGATCGAAGCAGGCGCTAACGAAGTTGACGACGACACAATGTTCGACGCTATTATGAAGGCACACGCAGAGATCAAGACTCTCTGCGCATTCATCGATTCTATCGTTGCAGAGGTTGGAAAGCCCAAGTTTGACTATCCTTCCTGCGAACTTGACCACGATATGTTCGACAAGATCTTCGATTTCTGCGAAAAGGACGTTATGATAGCTCTCGACACAGACGACAAGACTGTTCGTGATGCAAGAATGCAGCCTATCACAGACGCAATTCTCGAAAAGTTCTCCGAAGAATATCCCGAACTCCCCGACATCATCGGCGAGCTCGTATATAAGATCCAGAAGAAGATCGTCCGCAGATGGCTCCTTCAGGACAAGAAGCGTGTTGACGGCAGAAGAATGGATCAGATCCGTCCTCTTAACGCTGAAGTTGACCTCCTTCCCAGAGTACACGGCTCGGGTATGTTCACAAGAGGTCAGACACAGGTTCTTACAATCGCAACTCTCGGTACAATAGGCGATGCACAGCTTCTCGATACTATCGACGAAGAAGAGTCCAAGCGCTATATGCACCACTACAATATGCCCGGCTTCTCCACAGGTGAAGCAAAGGCTACCCGCAGCCCCGGAAGACGTGAGATCGGTCACGGTGCCCTCGCAGAGCGTTCTCTCATCCCCGTACTTCCCTCCGTTGAAGAATTCCCCTACGCTATGCGTCTTGTTTCCGAGGTTATTTCCTCTAACGGTTCCACATCACAGGCTTCGGTTTGCGGATCTACTCTTGCTCTTATGGCAGCAGGCGTACCGATCAAGGCACCGGTTGCAGGTATTTCCTGCGGTCTTATCACCGCTGAAGACGGCTCTTGGGACACTATGATCGACATTCAGGGTCTTGAAGACTTCTACGGCGATATGGACTTCAAGGTTGCAGGTACACATAAGGGTATCACGTCCATTCAGATGGACCTTAAGATCGACGGTCTTACACCCGAGATCATCAAGGCGGCATTCGAAATGACTCACAAGGGTCGTGACTATATCATCGACGAGATCATTCTCAAGGCTATTCCCGCACCTCGCGAAGAGGTTTGCAAGTACGCTCCCAAGATGATTATTATGAAGATCAAGCCCGAAAAGATCCGCGAAGTTATCGGTAAGGGCGGCGAAGTTATCCAGAAGATTGTTGCCGACACAGGCGCAAAGATCGATATTGAGGACGACGGAACAGTTTATATCGCTGCCGTTAACCGCGACAGCGGTCTTGAAGCACAGAAGATCATTGAAGGCATCTGCTTCGAGCCCGAGGTTGGCGCTGTTTACACAGGTAAGGTTACAAGAATCATTCCTATCGGTGCATTCGTTGAGTTTGCACCCGGCAAGGAAGGTATGTGCCACATCAAGGACCTTTCCAACACCTTTGTTGAAAAGGTTGAAGACGTCGTAAACGAAGGCGATATGCTCACAGTTAAGTTTATGGGTATCGACGAAAAGGGACGTTTCAATCTCTCCGCAAAGGCTCTCCTTCCCAAGGCTGAAAACGAAAACAGACCTTCCAAGAAGGACAGCGATGACGGCGAAAACAAAGAAGGCGGAAAAGAACGCCGCGGCTTCAGAAAGCCTTTCAAGAAAAAGGAAGACTAATTGAATTTATTCAAAGAGGGAACTTTTTGTAAAAAGTTCCCTCTTTACTCCTTCAAAAACTTTTCCGAAAAAGTATATAGGAGCTTATATAGCTTCAACAAATCCTCAAACTTCATCGAAAGATGCGAGTTTGAGGATTTTTGTACTTTCAGATATCACTTTTCGGCAATAAGTCAAAATATGTCTATTTTAATTCGCAATTTGTCTTGACTTGGGCAAAGTTTGACTTTATAATATTTTTAGAGCTATCATTAAACTTTATTTAAAGGGGAAATTCTATGGATAATAACTTCAAAAACCCTATTATGGAGGGCGCAGACCCGTTTGTTCTTCTCTACGAGAACAAATATTATATGTACTCCACGACGGAAAGAGATAAGGCGCTCAAAGCCGCCAACGATTTTGATACCTCTTGCGACGAAGGCGACGGAATTTTCGTTTACCGTTCGGACGACCTCAAAAATTGGGAAAGACTCGGATTTGCTCTCACAAAAGGCGATTCTATGGGCGAAAAATGGTTCTGGGCTCCCGAAGTTCTTGAATACAAAGGCAAATTCTATATGGTTTACGGCTCCGAAGAGCATATGGCAATAGCGGTAGCAGATCATCCCGCAGGTCCGTTCACCCAGAAAGAAAAGAAATGGCTCAGAGAAGGAAGATCAATAGATGGAAGCTTTCTCGTCGATGACGACGGCACCGTATATCTCTACTACGTTCGTCTCGGCGGCGGAAACAAGATATTTGTTGCAAAGCTGAAGGATGACCTTTCGGGAATCGAAGAAGAATACGAGGACTGCCTCATAAAAGCAGAAGAGCCTTGGGAAACTGTTGACTGCCTCGTTGCAGAAGGTCCCTTCGTTCTCAAACACAAAGGGCTTTATTACCTCACTTATTCCTGCAACCACACCAGAAGTGTCGATTACGCTATGGGATACGCAGTTTCGGAAAGTCCTCTCGGACCGTTCAAGAGATACGAGGGCAACCCGATACTGAAGAAAACGGGCAAGCTTGTAGGAGTCGGACATCACAGCTTTATGACGGCCGCTGACGGTACTCTTATCTGTGCTTACCACTGCCACAGTTCAAATCCCGACAATTTCAGACCGAGAATGACCTGTATCAACACCGCACAGTTCGTTGAACGCGAAAACGGCGAGGATATACTCGTTGTAAACGGTCCTTATACGGTCGAATAACCGAACAAAATCAGGAACCGACAGGATATTTTACAGATCAATAAAATAAATATTGGGGAGTTTTACAATGAAAATAACATTCAGCAAAGAAAATATAATAGGTCAGGCAGACAAAATGCTTTACGGGCATTTTCTTGAGCATTTTCATAGACAGGTCTATGGCGGAATTTACGATCCCGATTCGAAATTCGCGGACAAAGACGGAATACGTACCGACGTTCTTGAAGCGATGAAGAGAATAAAGACTCCGATAATCAGATGGCCCGGTGGTTGCTACGTTTCTGCTTACGATTGGCATTACGGAGTAGGAAAAACGAGAATTCCGACCTTCGATAAGGCTTGGAGAGTGGAAGAATCAAACGAGTTCGGCACGGACGAGTTTGTAAATCTCTGCAAAAAGCTCGATTGCATACCGTACATATGCACGAACGCAGGAACGGGTACAGCCGAAGAAATGTCCGACTGGGTGGAATATTGCAACGTCAAGGATATGGGCAGATTTGCGAAGGAAAGAATAGAAAACGGATACCCCGAGCCCCATAACGTAAAATTCTGGAGCATCGGAAACGAAAATTGGGGCGGACACGAAATCGGCTCAAAGGACGCCGAAGAGTGGGGCAAGCTTGTACGAGAATCTGCAAAGATGATGCTCAGAGTTGACCCTACGCTCGAGCTTTCTGCGGCGGCACTCAGCGATCTTAACTGGAATATAAATCTCCTTAGATCTGCGGGACCGTATCTTGACTGGATATCGATACACAGCTATTGGGACTTCTCGCCCGACGGCGTCACTTACATAGATTACGATACCGCAATGCTGAGAACAGGCGAGGATATAAGCTCAAACATTGACAAGGTAAGAGCACACCTTACTGCGTTCGGACTCGAAAAGAAGGTAAAGATAGCATACGACGAATGGAACCTTCGCGGATGGTGGCATCCCAATCTTATGGACATTTGGAACAGAGAAGGAAAACGCCGCGAGGATGAAGAATTCTACAACAAGATGGTTATCGGAGAACGCGACAGAAATGACGTCAACTCAACCTACACTATGGCGGACGCTCTCTTCTCTGCTTCCTTCCTTAACACCTGTCTGAGAAACTGCGACATAGTAAAGATGGCGTGTTTTTCCCCGATAGTTAATACGAGAGGCGCGATATATACCTACGAAGACGGCATAGTTCTCCGCCCTCAGTATTTCGTATTTGAGCTATATTCGAATCTTCTCAAGGAAAAGGTTCTTGACATATGGACAAAAGATATCCCCACCATAACGGGAATGGACGGAAGACACCAAAAGACGGTCGACGCACTTGACGTACTCGTTACCGCAGATGATGACGGTTATGCGATAGCCGCTGTAAACAAGCAAAAAGAAGGTGACCTGACCCTCGACCTGCGTATGTTAGACGACAGTGCAAAAATGATGAGAATCAGCTCCGTGGTTGCGGAAAGCCCCGATTCTTACAACGATATCGGCAAAACAGAGGTACGTGCCGTTTACGGCGAGTGGCAGCACTATACAGACAGCATCAAAATTCCGGCGCATACCGTCTGTGTAATTGAAATCAGGTAAAATCTTACAAAAATAAAAAGAGAGAATAGTACGGAGATACCAAAGCCGTTCAATTCTCTCTTTTTTAACTTTTCGGCAGCTTTCAATGCCAAACTCTTTGCCCAATCGGTGTCGGCTGTACGGTTTGTTTTTATTCTGCGGTAATTTTTCGCCAAAACACCGATATATACGTAAAAATTTACGCAAAAAATCGTTATTTGAAGTTCAATTTACTTGACATTTTTCGCAGAATTGGTTATAATGTAGGGTGAAGAATTTTTGTCACACAAAGTATTTGACTTACGGGAGGAAAGGTTAAAATGAAAAACACACCCGCGTACGTCAAGGCTATGGCTATGCTTGCAATAAGCGATATGAGCGAGCGAAAACTCCGTGAAAAGCTTGCCGCAAAAGGATTTTCGCAAGAGGAAATTTACGAAGCGGTAGAAAAGCTCGAAAGCGAAGGCTATCTCTCGGATGACAGATTCATCGAAAACCTCGTGAATTACTACGCTCAAAAGAAATATTACGGAAAATACCGCATAAAGCTTGAGCTTCTCTCAAAATTCGACCGCGAAAGCGTTGACAGATCATTTGACAGCGTCTGCGAGGTCATCGACTTCAAGGCTTTTGCTACAGAGTTTGCGCTAAAAGAAGCAAAAAAGGGGACAGACCGCGAAAAGCTGATAAGAAAGCTTCAAAGACTCGGTCACGATACACCCTCAATACGGAGCGCACTCTCTGTGATTGCACAGTCCGAGGAGTAAATATTTTAAAAAGTCAAATTATAAAAAGGAGATCTTCCTTATGCCCAAAAAGATAAAGGTCGGTTTTGTTTCGCTCGGATGCTCGAAAAACAGAATTGACACAGAAGTTATGCTTCACACTCTTCTCGAAGCTGGTTACGAGGTAACCGGCGACGAAACGGAAGCAGACGTAGTTATAATCAACACCTGCGCGTTTATCGAAAGCGCAAAAAAAGAAGCGATCGACAATATTCTCGACATCGCGTGGCTCAAAGAAAACAAGGACCTCAAGGGTATCGTAGTATGCGGTTGCCTTGCCGAAAGATACGGCAAGGAGATCCTCGAAGAGATCCCCGAGGTTGATGCTATCGTCGGAGTCGGAGGTCTGCCGAAGATCGCAGAAGCGGTAGAAGCGGCTTACAACTCGGCTTTTTGCAACAAAAAGCTCACCGCGCAGAACAAATACTGCTGTCTTGATGACAAAAACACAATGCCTCTCGGCGGCGACAGAGTTGTAACAACTCCCGAATACACTGCATATATTAAGGTCGCAGAGGGTTGTGACAATCACTGTACTTACTGCGTTATCGGAAACATCCGCGGAAAATTCAGAAGCCGTCCTATCGAAGACATCGTTGCGGAAGCAAAAACACTTGAAGAGCTCGGCGTAAAAGAGCTTAACATCGTAGCACAGGACACTTCAAGATACGGTCTTGACATTTACGGCGAATACAGCCTTGCAAAGCTTGTAAGAACGCTCACAAACGAAACGAGTATCCCGTGGATAAGACTTCTCTACTGCTATCCCGACAAGATCACCGACGAGCTTTGCGAGGAATTTGCAACAAACGACCGTCTTGTAAAATATATCGATATGCCGATACAGCATATTTCGGACAGCGTTCTCGACCGTATGAACCGTCACGGCGGAAGCGAAGTAATAAAGGATGCTATCTCCCGTCTGCGCGCGGCTTGTCCCGAGATCGTACTGCGTACGACCGTGCTTGTCGGATTCCCCGGTGAAACAGAAGAGGATTTCGAAGAGCTTTGCGAATTTATCAAGGAAGCAAAATTCGACCGTCTCGGCGCATTTACGTATTCCGCCGAGGAAGGAACTCCCGCCGCAGAAATGGATGACCAGATCGACGAGCAGGTAAAACAGGACAGATACGACCTCGTTATGCGCCTTCAGGGCGACATTTCCGCAGAGAAAAACGAAGAAAAGCTCGGAAAAACAGTGGAGGTTATCTGCGAAGGCTACGATATGGTTTCCGAAATATACTACGGAAGAAGCGCATCTGACGCACCCGAGATCGACGGCAAGATATACTTCTCGTCCGACAGAGGCGTGGATGAAGGTGAATTTGTAAAGGTTACCATCGGCAACGTACTCGATTACGATCTCCTCGGGGATCTTACCGAATAAAAACAAATACATATAAGTTTGGAGAAAAATTATGAAAAACAGCAATATTTTCAGAAAAGAAAACATTCCCAACATACTTACAGTTATAAGAGCTGTTCTCGTTCCGATCTTTATGGTGCTTATCATTTTTGCACCCCGCGATGACGGCACAGGCGAGATCGTTATGCGTCTTATCGGTGCGCTTCTCTTCGGCCTCATCTCTCTTACAGATATGCTCGACGGAAAGATCGCAAGAAAATACAATTACGTTTCCGATTTCGGAAAATTCCTCGACCCCCTTGCAGATAAGATTCTCGTTTTGGGCGCTATGATCTCCCTTATGACATTTATGGGCGGCGACGAAGGAATTCCGTATATCTTCGAGATCTATATGGCATTCGCTATCTTTATTTTCTTCACACGCGAGATCGCCGTAACATCTCTCCGTCTTCTCTTCTCAAACAAGGGCGGACACGCGCTTGCAGCAAACTTTGCAGGCAAAGTAAAGACAGTTTCTCAGATAGCTTTCGTTATTATTGCACTTATTGAGCCTATCCTTTGGGACATTTGGGTACTCACTTTCCTTTCGATGGCTGTTATGGTCGCTATGACAATAATTTCGGGAATCATCTACTTTAAAGAGTACATTCCTCTCATTATGGGTCAGGGCGAAAAGGCAGAAGAAGCTGCAGAGGCTCCCGCAGAAGCAGCCGAAGAAGGCACAGAAGCTCCTGTAGAGGAAACAACAGAGGAAAACTAAAAAGTTCATCCGCAAAATCGACTGAAATCCGCAAAAAGAAAGGAGAAAGATACCGATATGACCGTAAAAGAGCTTGACGATAAGATAAAAAAAGGTCTCGGCGGAGTCTATCTTTTCTACGGTGAGGAGGAATATTTAAAGCGCAGATATCTTGAAAAGGTGCGCGAAACGCTTCTCACCGACGACACGGATGCGGTTTTCAATCACGTTAAGATAACCGACGGAGAAATCGAACGGCTCGGTGACGAGCTTGTCGGTATGCCTATCTTCGGAAGCAGCGGCGGACGACTTATCGAGCTGTGGGACGTCGATTTCACAGCGATGAGCGACTCAAGACTCGACGAGCTTGCAGATGCCTTTTCCGAGGTATCGGATGACACGCTTCTCATATACGCTAAACCCGAGGAATTCTCCGAAGGGACAAAGAAAGCTCCGAGCGCGGCTTACAAAAAATTTTCCGCGTCTGCAAATCTCGTCAACTTCGAGAAGCAGACCCCGCAGAAGCTTATCGGCTGGGCATCGCGCCATTTTGCATCCCACGGATGCGCGGCAGACCCGCTGATATGCAAAAAACTCATTGATTACTGCAAAAACGATATGTTTATCCTTGCGTCCGAGATCGACAAGGTGTCGGCATTTGCCCGTCAGAACGGCAAAAACGTGATAAGCGAGGATATGATACACGCGGTATGCTCACCCGGTACGGTATTCGGCGCTTTTGACTTTGCAAATGCGCTTATCGACGGCAACACGCCTATGGCACTCAGCATTTTCGCTGAAATGAAGCTCCGAAAAGAACGCCCCGAAAACATTCTTTCCTCCGTTTCGAGAATTTGCAGCGAGCTTCTCACGGTGCGAATCCTTTCGGACAGCGGCTATTCCAAGCAGGACATAGCAAAAAAGATGAAAATGCACGAATATCCCGTTTCCCTGCGTATGACCGCCGCATCAAGAAAAAGTTTGTCAGCTCTCGAAAAGGCGGTCGAGCTTTGCTGTGACACCGACCTCAAGATAAAATCCACGCGTCTTGATGAATACACCGCGCTTGAAATTCTGATACTTTCGCTCGGCAAAAACCGAAGCGCAACTGTATAAAAATCTCTGAAATGAAGATAAAAATTGACAATATCGTTCTCGTCGAGGGGCGTTACGACAAGATAAAGCTTGACTCTATCCTTGACGGGACAGTAATTGCCGTAAACGGCTTCGGACTTTTTAAGGACGAAGAGAAAAAGGCGACTATCCGCGCGCTTGCCGCGATCAGAGGAGCAATAATCCTTTGCGACAGCGATGGCGGCGGAACGGTCATAAGGCGCCATCTTAACTCGATTCTGCCCAAGGAAAGCCGAATAAATCTATATATTCCCGAAATTTTGGGAAAAGAAAAACGAAAAGCAACTCCTTCAAAGGAAGGCAAGCTCGGAGTTGAAGGTATGGAAGCCGAGCTTCTGCGAAATCTCTTTTTGCCATTCGCCTCCGATGCGCCGTCAAGTCCGAAATCGGACATAACTGCCGCCGACCTCTTTGCCGACGGATTTTCGGGCGGCGAAAACTCATCCGAAAAGCGTGCCGCTCTTGCAAAAGTACTCGGTCTTCCGTCAAATATCAGCGCCAAACTCCTCGTTGACGCTATCAACATTCTCGGCGGCAGAGAGATTTACGAAAAAGCATACGAAAAAGCAAAGGAAACTTTTTGAAAAAAGTTTCCTCTAAGCGACGGTATTGCTGTCGGTTTGCACTCATTTCAAAAACTTTACTAAAAAACAAACTATATAAACCAATCTTTTCCCATTCAAAAATTTTTTTAGGTTTGAAACCACTTTTTACAAAAAGGCATTCTATCAAATGGAAATGTAAAACTATAAACAATCGTTTTAACAAAAAACTTTGCTTTCCCATTTCAGCAAAGTTTTTGGGGATGTTTGGAACCACTTTTTACAAAAAGGGGTTCCAAGGAAAGAGAGTATAAAATATGAGATGTCCGATATGTTCACACGACGACAGTAAAGTAATCGATTCCCGTCCAACAGAAAGCGGAACTATCCGACGCAGACGCGAATGCCGTTCGTGCAAGTACAGATTCACAACTTACGAGGTAATCGAAGTCATTCCGCTTCTTGTCGTCAAGAAAAACGGATCAAAGGAAATATTTGACAGACAAAAGCTGCTCGGCGGACTTATAAAATCCTGTTATAAGCGTCCGATAACTGTTCCTCAGCTCGAAGAGCTTGTGGATAATATTGAGCAGGAGCTGTACAATTCTCTTCGCGGTGAAGTTTCTTCTACGGAGATCGGCGAAATGGTAATGACACGGCTCAAAGCGCTTGACGAAGTGTCTTACGTAAGATTCGCTTCTGTTTACCGCGAATTCAAGGATATCGAAACATTCCTCAGCGAAATAAGACAGCTTCAGAAAAAAACAAAATAAATATAAATAAATAACAAAAAGGACGGTTAAAATTATGACAAAATCTTTCACATATAAGACAAGCGGCGTGTGCGCAAGAGAAATAGTAATAGACGTTGTTGACGACGTTATCGAGTCGGTAAAATACGTTGGCGGATGCAGCGGAAACACACAGGGCGTAGCGGCACTCGTTAAGGGTATGTCGGTTGATGAAGCTATCGAGCGTCTTTCGGGAATAAAGTGCGGTTTCAAGCAGACCTCCTGCCCCGATCAGCTCGCACAGGCACTCAAACAGGCAAAATAAAAGTAAAATTAAGTAAAACCAAGTAAAATAATTATATAAGCAACAAAAAGGACTGAAACAAATGAATTACAGAGAAAATTACAACCGCTGGCTCGCGGAAGAAAGCGTTTCCGAGGAAACAAAGGCAGAGCTTCGCGCAATCGAAAACAACGAAGACGAAATAAAGTACCGCTTCTCCGATTATCTTAGCTTCGGAACAGCAGGTCTGCGCGGCAAAATGCTTGCAGGAACAAACGCTATGAACGTATATACCGTAGCTCACGCTTCGCAGGGATTTGCCAACCTTATAAATCAGGAAGGCGAAGAAGCAGCAAAGCGCGGTGTTGCAATCGCTTATGACAGCCGTAATAACTCGGTTCTCTTCTCCAAGGTAGCGGCAGAAGTATTCGCGGCAAACGGAATCAAGACCTATTTCTTCGAATCTCTCCGTCCCACGCCCGTTCTGTCTTTCGCGATCAGACATCTCGGCTGCATCGGCGGTGTAAACGTAACTGCATCTCATAACCCCAAGGAATATAACGGATATAAGGCATACTGGGAAGACGGCGCACAGCTTCCTCCCGAACACGCAAAGATAGTTTCCGCTTCCATCAAGAGCACCGATATTTTCGGCGGTGTAAAGCGTATGGACTTCGACGCGGCAGTTGAATCGGGAATAATCGAAATCGTAGGAACCATCGTTGATGACGAATACGTAAAGAACGTAACCGCACAGCTCGTTGACCCGAGTGCAATTCCCGCTGTTGCAGACGACCTTCGCGTTGTTTACACTCCTCTCCACGGTGCAGGATACAGACTTGCTCCCGAGGTTCTCCGCCTCTGCGGACTTAAGCACCTCTATACCGTATATGAACAGATGGTACTCGACGGCAACTTCCCGTCTGTCGTATCTCCCAACCCCGAGCATCCCGCAGCTCTCGAGCTCGGCACAAAGCTCGCAAAGAAGGTTGACAGCGACCTCGTTATCGGCACAGACCCCGATGCTGACCGCGCAGGTGTTATGGTGCGCCGCAACGACGGTACCTTCGTTCCCATGACAGGAAACCAGATCGGTGCTCTTCTTCTCGAATATATTATCACCGCATACGAGAACACAGGCACAATGCCCGAAGCTCCTTATGCAGTTAAGACCATCGTTACAAGCGAGATCTGTACAAAGATATGCGAAAGCCACAACGTTGACCTCTTCAACGTACTCACAGGCTTCAAATTCATCGGTGAAGTTATAAAGAACCACGACGATATCGGTCAGGGACACTATCTCTTCGGCTTTGAAGAAAGCTACGGATACCTTAAGGGTACTTACGCACGCGACAAGGACAGTATCGTTGCCGTAATGCTCATCGTTGAAATGGCTGCTTACTACAAGGCAAAGGGAATGTCGCTCTACGATGCCCTCTGCGCTATGTACGAAAAGTACGGATACTATAAGGAACGCACTCTCAATCTCGTATTCGACGGCTTTGACGCTTCCGAGCGTATGAGCGAATTTATGCAGAAGATCCGCGTTTCCATTCCCGAAGAGATCGGCGGCAAAAAGGTCGTTGCTATCCGCGACTATCTCGCAGAAACGGTTACCGATCTTGCTACAGGCAAGGTGACCGGCACAGGACTTCCCGCATCCGACGTAGTTTACTTCGAGCTTGAGGATGCAAACGTAATCGTTATCCGTCCTTCGGGCACAGAACCCAAAGTCAAGATCTATTTCCTCCTCAACGGAGCATCTTCCGACGAGTGTGAAGCTCTTATGGACGCTTGCTCTGCAACTGTTGAGCTTTGGAAGTAAACTATCAAACATTTTAAAACAGAACGTGAGCTGCATTCATCTCACGTTTTTTGTTTTTTGTGTTGACAAGAAAAAATCACCGTGATATAATGCAAGCGACAGCATATCTGCTGCATCTTAACAAAAGGGGAACATTATTATGAGACTTTCAGAAAGAGATTTTTTCTTAAACAAGCTTGATCTGTCGATCAGCGAACTCAAAAATGCCGCCGAATGCTTTGAAGAAGGCAATATTAACGGTGCGTATAAGACCTTCGCGCGCTATATGAAGAGCGTACTCCGCCCTGAACTCAGATTCCAAATACCCGAAAATCCGCATAAGGAACATTCATACAAGGAGGAAACGTGGACAGATATGATTATGGCAGGCTACGTTGCTCCCGTCGGATACGTCTACCGTTTTCCGTACGTTAAAATAATATGGGATCACAACCCGATGCCGAACAAATACGTTGAATGGGTTTTCCACCTTCAGTCTCACGGCGAGCTTGTATATATGGGACGTGCTTACAAAAAAACAGGTAGAGAAATGTATGCAAGGAAAGCCGCCGAGATCATTTCCTCGTGGATAGAACAGGTAGAGCGTCCCGAAAAATGGTCTCCCTGCTACCGCACTCTTGAAACAGGCAACAGACTTGTTAACGCTTGGCCTTATTTCGTGCACGTTTTTATGAATTCACCATCGATTTCCGATGAGCTTTGGACGAAAATATTCATTTCGGTTTGGGAACAGGCTGACTGGCTGTATCACACCAACTCCAACCGCAACTGGCTTATCACGGAAATGCGCGGTCTGCTTACAACTGCGGTCACATACCCCTTCTTTAAAGATGCAACCGCTTGGTACGATCGCTCAATAAATACCCTTATCGACGAGCTTCACGTGCAGATATATCCCGACGGAGTCGCAACCGACCGTTCGTTTACCTATCAATCTGGTATGACAGAAGGATACTGTCAGATCATAACCCTTCTGAATCTATATGGCAAAAATATTCCGAAAGAGCTTAAAGACGGTCTTTACAAGGTCTTCAGAATGTATTGTCTTATGTCTAACCCAACGCTTACTCTCGGCGCACCAAATGACTGCAGCCATATGAGATCTACGCGTATGGCAAATCTTGCTCTCACCCTCTTCCCCGATGATGAAATATTCAAATATTTCGCAAGTGAGAGAAAAGAGGGAAAGGCTCCCGAAGAAGCTATGCAGATCTTCCCCTATTCGGGATTTGCTACTCTGCGCTCCGATTGGTCAGAAAAGGGAATGTGGCTCTTCTTTGACAGCGGAGCTCCCGACTACAACTCGGGTTGGCACGTTCACGAAAGCTGTCTGAATATCGAACTTTATGCTTACGGAACTGATATGCTCCGCGATCCCGGAACTTATCACTATGACACTTCAAAAATGAGAGAGTACGTTTGCTCGACAAGATCACACAACTGCGGACTCGTTGACGGTATGGGTCAGCTCTGTTTTGCCAAGACGGACATTTACGGATTTATCGACACCACCCAAAAGAGCCGCATCATCTCTTCGTCCGACGAGAATTTCGATATAGTACAGGGATATTACGATTTCGGTTACGGCAAAAACTTCCGTCCCGACAAGGCACACGGCGAAAAGAGAGACAATTCCAACGACTCGTACGCAAAGCACACACGAAAGATCATATTTGCAAAAAACGGTCTTGGCGACGCAAAGCCTTTCTTCGTTATGCTTGACCGCTTCGAAACTATGGACGAAAAAGAGCATCTTTACGAGCTTTCCTTCCAGCTTGACGAGGTAAAAGCGGATGTGATCGGAAATTCTGTCAAGGTGACTTACGCAAACGGAGCGACACTTTCGATGATATCCTGCACCGCGCCCGAAATAATTCTCGGTCAGACCGAGCCCGAGCTTGCAGGCTGGAAGCCCGAGCTTGACCACAACAAGGATCATCGCCCCGCACCTCTCGTAAATTTCGCGAAGTCGGGGAAAAACGCGCTCTTTGCTACCGTTCTCTACCCTTCACCGAACGAAGAAGCTCCCGAAATCGAGATCGCAGAGCTTTCCGATTCTCTTGTGACTCTCAAAATAAACGGTCAGAATTACTCACTTGATATTTGATCCGATCAAAAAAATCACCCGTCATCAAAAATGACGGGTGATACTGTTTTCAGTAACAATTATATCTTTACCTTGCCTTCTTCAACAGCGCGGTCAACGTATGCGTGGATCTTCTTAACAGGATTGATAACCGTATTGATAGATTCATCGTGATTGAGCGTGTCGATAAGAAGAGAAACGTACTTGCACATATTTACTTCGCGGTACCAAGGCTTGTTCTTAAGCTCTTCGGGACGGTAAATAAGATTGGTTGTGAAAATACGTGTGATATCGCCGTTTTCGTATGCTTTATCAAAAATTTCGAAGCCGTTGCAGAAAAGTCCGAATGTAGCGAATACGAAGATTCTCTTTGCGCCCATCTTCTTAAGGTGTGCAGCAACCTCGATCATAGAGTCGCCCGAAGAGATCATATCGTCAACAACGATAATGTCCTTGCCCTTAACGTCTCTTCCGAGATATTCGTGTGCAACGATCGGGTTTCTGCCGTTAACGATCCTTGTGTAGTCGCGGCGCTTGTAGAACATACCGAGGTCAAGCTTAAGTACCGAAGAATAGTACATAGCGCGGTTCATACCGCCTTCATCGGGAGAAACGACAGCGATGTCATTCTCGTTAAGCGAAAGCTCGGGAATATCCTTGATAAACGCCTTTATCATCTGATATGTGGGACGAATGTCGTCAAATCCGCAAAGCGGAATAGCATTCTGAACTCTGGGGTCGTGCGCGTCAAACGTAAGAATATTGGTAACGCCCATACTTACGAGCTCCTGAAGAGCCATTGCGCAGTCAAGAGATTCTCTTGAAGAACGCTTGTGCTGTCTTCCCTCATAAAGCATCGGCATAATTACCGAAATTCTTCTTGCCTTACCGGCAATACTTCCTATAACTCTCTTAAGATCCTGAAAATGATCGTCGGGACTCATCGGTACGGTATTTCCGTACATCGTGTATGTTGCCCCATAGTTGAAAACATCGCAAATGATAAATACGTCGTGTCCTCTGAGTGACTCGTGAAGAAATCCTTTTCCTTCTCCACTACCGAAACGGGGGCATTCCGCATCTACGATAAAGCTGTTTACAGAGCTTCTCCAGCCCATAAGATAGTTGTCAACCTGTTTTGCGAAATCCTCACCGCCGCGCATCGTAATAACGCTAAGCTGTCCGAACAATTCGTTTGCCATAATTCCTCCGAAAATCTTTGTTTTTGGTTTGATATTATATTCTAACACATTTTTTTCAATTTGTGAACACATTTTGATAAATTTTTTTATTTTTCTACAAAATTTATTCTTATTTGCAAACTTAAGACGGTTTTATATTCAATTTGCCTAAATAAACATCCTAAAGCTGTCTTTTTTCCTTTTATATATTATATTTTTCGCTTTCATCCCGCAAATATTTGATTTTTTATATAGACTTTTAAAGAAGTTTATGATAAAATTACACTCGTAAAACAAATCCCATAAAGGAGATAAACCAAATGAAAATAGTAATAACCGACCGTGCGACTCTCGGAGAGGGTATCGACCTCGGACTCATCGGAGCATTCGGAGAGCTCGTTATCTATCCCCATACAAATCACGCAGAGCTGATTGAGCGCATCGCCGATGCCGACATTCTCATATGCAACAAAACCGTTGTTGACAAAGAAGCACTCGACGCAGCAAAAAATCTGCGTTGCATCCTGCTCTTTGCAACCGGATATAACAATATAGACATCTCATACGCCGCCGAGCGCGGTATCGCAGTTTGCAACGCAGGACAGTATTCTACGTACGCCGTTGCACAGCACACGTTTGCGCTTATGCTCAGACAAGCGAGCCGCGTTGCCGAATATTCGGACTTTGTTCTTGACGGCGGATGGATACGCTCACCGCTTTTCTCGGCTTTTGAATATTCCACACATGAGCTTTACGGAAAAACTCTCGGTATTATTGGCTTCGGAAGCATCGGACGTGCAGTATGCGATATCGCACTTGCCTTCGGAATGAAGGTGCTTGTTTACACACGCACTCCAAAAGAGGACGATCGCGTCGAATTCGTTTCATTTGACACCCTGCTTGCTTCTTCGGACTATATTTCCGCGCACTGCCCTCTGACCGACAAAACGGCAAAAATGTTCAACGCTTCTGCCTTTGAAAAATGCAAAAAGGGTGCGTATTTCATTAACACCTCAAGAGGCGGAGTGGTTGACGAAATTGCACTCGCAGACGCTCTTAACAGCGAAAAGCTCTCGGGTGCTGCACTTGACGTTCTCGCCACCGAACCAATGTCGGCAAATTGCCCCCTTATAGGCGCAAAAAATCTGACAATCACACCTCACGTTGCCTGGATCCCCGTCGAAACACGTCAGCGTCTTATCGGAATCGTTGCCGACAATTTGAAAGCATTTCTCGACGGAACGCCCAAAAACAAGGTGAACTAACAAAAAAACGAGGCAAAATCGTTATGATAAACACGAAAGAAAAATATCCGTTCTGGATAACAAAGCCCGATGATATAAAAACCATACTTTCAACTCTGACGCGCGGAGAAGTCCACACTCTTTGCACGTCGGCGGGCGGACACGAGATTCCTTACGTCACGTACGGTGAAAAAGAGGATTACGAAAGACGCGCAAACTATTCTTCGGCTTGCGGCGGCCGCGATATAAGCTGCTATGCAAACAAAGACAGCAAGCGTCCGACGATTATGCTCATCGGAGCGACTCACGGGCAGGAAACCGAGGGCGTTGCATCAATTTCCAATCTTTTAAGTCTGCTTGAGTGCGGAAAAGACCTTCGCGGAGAAGAAGTTCCGATGCTGACAGAAGCTTTTGAACGTACAAATCCCCGACTTGTGATCGTTCCCATATACAATATGGACGGCAGAGTCCGCTGTGTACCCGATTCTATGATCGACGAGCCGTTTGTTAGTCTGCGCTACCACGGTCAAGGAACTTGGAAGGACGGCTCTCTTTGCGGCTGGCCCGAATGTAAAAAGATACATCCCATCAAGGACGCCGCGGGATTTTTAGGCGCATATTACAACGACGACGGCGTAAACCTTATGCACGACAACTTCTTTGCTCCTATGGCACAGGAAACGCGTGCGCTTATGAAGCTAATTGACGAAGAAGCACCCGACTGCGTTATCGGTCTTCACGGCGGCGGAAATTCTGTAAATTTCCTTATGCAGCCCGATTACGTGCCTCTTTACACAAAGAAGGGTGTTTATAATTTGGCACAAAGCACGGCATCACTTGAAGAATCATTCGGATACAAGACGAATATAGCGAAGATCAGAGAATCCTGCGAAGGCTTCCCGCCTCCATCGTTCAATCTTACGAGTGCGATTCACCACATCTGCGGAGGCGTAAGCGCGACCTATGAATCAAACGAAGGACTTGCCGACACCGACCCCATAGCAGGAAGCGCATCCTTTACTGCCGAAGAGATACTTATTCGCCATTACTGTCTGTTCACAAGCCTTTTCAGATGCGCTTGGAGAGAATGATTTGTAATTTTTGTAATGAAAAGCGACGGTAAAGCGTCGCTTTTTGGTTTTACTCATCAAACGAAAGTCTGCTTTAAATTTTGACCGATTTGTTTTTACAGAACACTCAAATGTAAAGCAGAGCAGCCGCAAGCTCCTTTGCCGAGTAGGCAAGCGAGTCGAGATGTGCGTATTCCTGAGGGGAATGGATTTTTCCGCCGCGTGTGCCGAGGTTGTCAACGCAAGGAATACCGTACACCGTCGCATAAGCCGCGTCCGAGCCTCCGTTGCTGGATCTTGCCACTCTTTCTTCAAGACCGACCTTACGGTTTATCTCGTTGAGCCTGTCGAGAAGTCGGTAGTTTTTCTCGCTCTTTTCCATAGCGGGACGGAAGCTTATCTGCTCTACCTCGCAAGTACATCCCTTTACCGTGCTGTTTGCGGCAATACTTGCCACGGTTTCCTTTGCTTTTTCAAGCTCGGACTGATTTGCAAAACGTATATCCGCTTGAAAAACGCAGAGATTCGGAACTGTATTCGCAACCGTTCCTCCGCTGATGACTCCGCAGTTGCAGGTAAGCCCTGCAGGATCCTTCATTTTTTCAAGCTCAATTATTTTATGCGCCGCCTCGAGAATAGCGTTGGCGGAATTTTCATAACAAACAGCCGAATGACCCGAAATGCCGTGAACTGTCAGTCTGTATCGGATTATACCCTTTCTTTGGAGTGTTGCCTCTCCGCGCGAAGCAGGTTCTGTGTTGAGAAAAGCTAACGCATTCTTCGCCTTTTCGCATATGTAATTTATAGTAGCCTGTTTGCTTATCGAGCTTCCCTTTTCCTCGTCGCTCTGCAAAAGAAGCATAACAGGTCTGTCTTTAAAGCCTATTCTGTCAAGCGCGTCCATCGCAAGAAAGGAAGCGACCACGCCGCCCTTGCAATCAAGCACTCCCGGACCGTAAATTTTTCCGTTTTCTATATGTACGGCAGGACTTCCGAAGAGTCCTATCGGATGAACTGTATCTATATGCCCCGAAAGGCAGATCGGAGCACGCTCGGAATCCGCGTTCATTGTAATGCAAACGACGTTTCCGGCGATATTATGCTCGAAGATCTCGACTTCCCATCCGTGCGCTCTTGCAAGATCTGCGAAGTAATTTCCGACCTTGTCAACGCCATCCTTGCAGTCTGTCGGGCTTTCTATATTGCAAACGTCTTCCCATACGTTTATATATTCGGGCGTAAGCTCGTCTATTTTTTCAAATAATGCCGTATGTTCCATAAGTTTTTCTCCTAATTTGGCTTTTTCTTTTATTATACAGGCACTTTGTGAATAAATTGTTAAAAATGAAAAACACGGAAGATAAATTTCCGTGTTACGCCAAAACAAATTTCAATCAGAAAACCAAGCGGCAAAAAAATGAACGAGGTTCGGAGAAAGAGGTTGTGTTTTAGACTCCTTCCCCTTTCTCCGATGTTCAATGGCTTATTTTTATTTCAACGCTTAATTTTTTATTCCGAATTTTCCGAATTCTTATCAGAAATTATTCGTCTTCAATTTCAGAGGGTGTTTCCGAATAATCGAGATATTCAAGCGGATCTGCCGCTTTTCCGTCGATTTCAAGCTCAAAGTGGAGATGAGGCTCGTCCGAAAATTCGATCATCGCGCTTTCGCCGATATAACCGATAACCTCACCGCTTTTCACTTCTCTGCCCTCTACTACGGTTTCGGGAAGCTCTTCCCCGAGATTTTTGTAGTATGAGATCATACCGTCACCGTGCAAAATCGATACGGAGTATCCCATCATAGGGTCATAGTAAACGTTTTCTATCTTACCGTCAAGGCAGGCTTTCACTTCACTTCCTGCAGAAGCGGAAATGTCAATTCCCTTGTGCACGCGGTAGTCGCCGAGAGTAAGCGAGTAAACAAGCGTTTCGGTGCTGTGCTGCTTGAATACGTAGCCTTCTACGGGCGAAGACCATTGAGGGAGGTCGGGCACGGGTACGATGGTCTGCTGACCGTCGCCGCCGGGATCCTGCTTTCCGGTATCGTCATCGGGCGTTTCCACCTTGCCGTTATCTTTTCCCGTATCATTGTTATTTTCTCCGCTGTCGGGGAGCTTGTCATTTTCTCCGACGTTTTCACTCGGGGGTGTTGTCGGGATCTTGGCGTCGTCATTACTTCTCATAGCAAGTGCGACGGTCAGCACGCTTACGGTTATGATAAGCACAGATGCGACCGACACGGCAAGTATGACAGAAAGCTTTTTGTTTGACAATCT
The DNA here is from genome assembly GCA_015064255.1 of Oscillospiraceae bacterium. Classification (GTDB taxonomy): domain Bacteria; phylum Bacillota; class Clostridia; order Oscillospirales; family CAG-272; genus SIG672. The sequence continues at coordinate 61,754 of SVSP01000002.1, read as the reverse complement.
GAACTTGGGATTCATTTAAAATCAGTCCTTCCTTTTGCGAAAATATGTTATCTGCCGCCTGAACGAGCAGAGAGTTTATTCTCGCGCACCCGAAGAGTTTGAATTAAGGATAATATCCTTCACTTCGGGCACTTTTTGTTGCACCGTCTTTGTCCTTTTTTATTTTTACCCTTTGCGGCGCATTTATGCAAAAAGACTGTTAAAATGATCGTTTATATGTAAAAAAAACAAGGACAGATTGAAGAAAATTTCTCCAAGCCGCCCTTGAATAATATTTTATTTATATAGCCTGACAGAAGAAAGGCTCGTCGGTATAAACTATACGGTTTTCCTCGGGAATCGAACATTCAACGTTAATAAGCTCGATCTCGCCCTTTTTCTCGGTATCCCAGGATTTGATAAGATGATCTGCACCCGCGTTAAGCACCTTGACGTTTTTCATTCTTATCTTCTTATAGTTTGCGGCACGGATAAACGTGGTATCCTCCTTACCCTCGCTGAACGAGAATTCGATATTCTCGAGAGTCACTTCTACGGGAACATCGGCGTCGCCGTAAGCCGTGAGAGGCATCGCTATGCCCGAAGCCTTAATGTTTTCAAATTTGATGTCAAGCATCGGCTGTCCTTTCTGCCAAAGCTCGTTGCCCGAGTAGTTATAGTGCAGAAATCTGTCTGCGTTTTCGATAAGACAATCACGGATAGTGATATTTGTTCCGAGATTGTATATTTTTGTGGCGGGTTCTGCGTAATATGTGAAAATACTGAGCATAGAGCGCGCGTTGGTTTTATAAAACGCGCTGTCGTTTGCCATAATTCCCGCTTCCTTTTCTTCCTTGCTCATTCTGCCTCTGAACATAAATTTAGGTGGAGCAAACATATGGCAGCGGTGAACGAGTACGTTTGTACCGCTGAAGCGAAATGCAGAACAAGCGCTGTTTATCTCACAGTCTTCAACGAGAACGTTTTTGTTATTATATCCCGCAACGCAGTCGTCACCTGTGTAGAATTCGCACTTTCTGATGATAACGTCCTCGCAGGTGGTGATATGAACACCGTCGTGACCGGCTTCATTGACGATATTTTCGACGAGAATATTCTTTGTGTTTTGAATAGCCTGCGCCCAGTTGCCCGTATTTCTTGCCGTATATCCGCGAAGAACTATATGCTCGCTGTTTATAATGCTTATACCGTGAGGACCTCTGTAATATTCTTCGCCTGTGGCGTCATAGCAGTTTTTGCCGTCGATAACCGAACCCTTTTCGCCGATTATTGCTACGTTTTCAGCGTGATAAACACGAATTACGGCATTATGCCAACGGCTTGCATACTTATGGAAATGTTTTGGAGCTCCGCCAACTCTTTCCCAAGGGCTGTCATCAAGCTGGTCGGGGTCAACCGGCTCGATCTTATCATCCTTTAATATAGAATAATCGTCGGGATCGCGGCTTCCTTCAAGAACTGCGTTTTCAAGAAGGTGGAAGGTAACATTCGAACGAACGCGAAGTCCTCTTACATGGTAAACACCGCCGGGGATCTGAACCTCGCCGCCGCCTGCGAGAAATACGTGGTCTATCGCCTTTTGTATTGCCTCATCCTGAAAAGCATCTCCGCCGGGAACAGCTCCGAAATCTGCTGCCGATACAACAATTTTTTCACTCATAGTAATTTCTCCATTCTAAATCAGATTACTTTAACCTTATGATATCACACCTTTTTGGCTTTTACAAGCATATACGTAGCCATTTTTGTGATTTATATAGACAGAATTTGTCATATTTGTTTTTTTCGCACCGCATAAGGTCACGAAAAAATATCGGTTGCTTTTTTTGCATAATTATGGTATAATCAAATTGACGCAGAGTTTACGCTCGGAAAGGAAGGCTCACTAAGAGTATGGATGATCTGAAGATATATTTTTTCGGTCCCTTTTCAATTTTGCTCGGAGATAAAGCTCTTAGCGAAGATAAGATAAAAGGCGACAAACAGTTGAAGCTTGTAAAATATCTCATACTGAACAGACACCGTCCCGTCGAAAAGAGAGAGCTTATCGACGCTGTTTTCGGCTACGGAGCGTACTTACAGCAAAGCGAAGCCGCGCTCAATGCGCTTAATGCCACACTCCACCGAGCGAGAGCTCTTTTTAACAGCCTTTCACCCGAATTAAAAGATATAATCAAATATTCAAACGGCGCGTACAGAGTCGTTTTACCTGAAAACTGCGAAATTGACAGCGACCTCTTTGATATTTACAGCGAAAAGGTATTTTCTTCGGGACGCCTTGCCGAAATAAAGAAATATTCGCTCAAAATATGCGAAATATACCGCGGATTTTTCCTTGACAAAGGTTTTTCCGAGGAATGGGCGCGCATTTTGGCTGAAAAATATCACTCCGATTACAAGCGAATATTTTCTATGCTTTGTGCGATCCTGTACCGCGAAAAGGATTTTGAAACGCTTTCTGCAGTTTCCGAAAGGGCGTCTGCAATAGACCCTCTCTGCGAGGATTTCAGATACGAGCGTATCAGAGCGCTCTTTGAAAAGGGAGAAAAGGCGCAGGCTGCCGAGCTTTACAGAAGCACTCTTCTCTTTTTTGAAAGCTCACGCGCTCTGCCCCTGTCTGAAAAATTCAGAGAGCTCGGCGGAAAAATATCGGGCGGCAAAAGAAACCTTCCGAAAATTTTGTCCGATATTTCCTCGCGAAAAAGAAAATTCACGGTAGTACCGAGCAGTCTTTTTGAGGAATTTGCGGCTTTTACCGCAGAAATCGCACGAAAATCGGGCAACGTTTCGCTTTATCTTGCCGAAATAAAGCTCCGCGAGCCTTTTTCCGAAAGGGATACCGAAAATCTTGAGCTCGCACTTGAAAAGCTGTCCGAATTTGCAATACATTCGAACACAGAAAACTCAAGCGGCGAAAGCGTCGCGTATCTTCTCTTCGGCGAACGCGCAGAATCAAAAAACTGCGTAAAGAGCGAAATCAAGCGTCTTTTTGGTAAAAACATAGTCAAAATCAGCGTATTCACCGTTTGAATTTTCGCTTTCGGGCAAAAATCTATTGACAGCCCACTAAAAATATATTAAAATCATTTTTTGAACGTATTTATTTTTAACTTAAAACTATGAAAGGTCAAGACTTAAATTATGGACGAAATGAAAAACACTTTTGAAAAACAGTCGGGAGGAATATCGGTACAGACCTCACACATTTTTCCCGTTATAAAGAAATGGCTTTACTCCGAAAAGGAAATATTCGTGCGCGAGCTCGTTTCAAACGCATCCGATGCGGTCACAAAGCTTAAAAGACTCTCTTCCCTCGGTCAGTACGATGCCGACGGCGAAGAATTCCGCATTACCGTAAAGCTCGACAGAGAGGAAAAAACTCTCACCGTTTCGGACAACGGTATCGGTATGAACGCAGACGAAGTAAAAAAATACATCTGCAATATCGCTCTTTCGGGCGCACTTGAATTTATCGAAAAATACGAGCAGGGTGACGCTTCAAACGGCATTATCGGTCACTTCGGTCTTGGATTTTACTCGGCATTTATGGTGGCCTCTACCGTTGAAATAGTAACTGCTTCGATAGACGGCTCACCTGCAGTACACTGGGAATGCTCCGACGACGGCGACTATACCATCGAAGGTGCATCTTACGACAGAGGACACGGCACGGACGTTATTTTGCACCTTTCAAGCGAGGGCGAGGAATATTTAAACGGAAGAGCTCTCAGAAACGTGCTCGACAAATACTGCGCGTTTATGCCCGTTGATATTTATTACGAGGACAGCGACGACAAAAAGGACGAAAATGCAGAAACAAAGCCGATAAACGATACTGCGCCTCTTTGGCAGAAGGCTCCGAGCACCTGCACAGAGGAAGAATATGCCGATTTTTACACAAAGCTCTTTAACGATTACAGAAAGCCTCTCTTCCAGATACACATAAACGCCGAATATCCGCTTAATTTCAAGGGAATTCTCTATTTCCCGCCCATCAGAAGCGAATACGACAACCTCGAAGGTCAGGTCAAGCTTTACTACAATCAGGTCTTCGTTGCCGATAACATCAAGGAGGTTATTCCCGACTTTCTGCTTATGCTGAAGGGCGCGCTCGACTGCCCCGACCTGCCGCTTAACGTTTCGCGCTCCTATCTGCAGAACAGCGGATACGTATCAAAGATATCTGCGCACATCGTTAAAAAGGTTGCCGACAAGATAAACGGTCTTTACAATACCGAAAGAGAAAAATTCAACGAATATTGGAAGGATATCCGCATTTTCGTTGAATACGGCTGTCTGCGCGACAAGAAATTCTATGACAGAGTCAAGGATTCGCTCCTTCTTCGTCTGACAAGCGGTGAGCTTGTTTCGGTAAACGAATACCTTGAAAGCGCAAAGGAAAAGCACGAGGGCAAGATCTACTACGCAACCGACAAGATCGCACAGGCACAGTATATTTCTATGTTCGAATCTCAGGGTATAAAGGTCGCGCTTGTCGAAGGACCGCTTGATTTCCAGTTTATTTCGATGCTCGAAAGTGAAAACAGCGTAAAATTCCTTCGTATTGACTCCGACGTTGCGGACGCGCTTAAAGGCGAGGATTCGGACGCTTTCTCTGACGATGCACTTGCCGAAATCTTCAAAAATGTCAGCGGAGTTGAAAACCTCAAGGTAGAATACAGCGCACTCAAGGACGAGGGTGTACCCGCAATACTGAACATTCCCGAAGAAATGCGCCGTATGAACGATATGATGCGCTATTATATGCAAAACAGCGAAGAGGCGCCTATGACTCTCGGCGAAGCGACGCTTATACTCAACACAAAGAATTCGCTTATCCGCACGGTTTCTTCTGTCGAAGACAGCGATAAAAAGACAAACGGCGCAAAGCAGATATGGTCGCTTGCTCTTCTCGCGCAGAGAACTCTTACAGCCGAAGAGCTTAAGACCTTCCTTGCACAGTGCTATACGACACTTGAAGATTCTCTGAAAAAATAACAGTGGCTACAGTATGATAAAAGCTGTTTTTATTGATATAGACGATACTTTACTTGACTTTGCACCGACCTGTGAGGCGGCTTTGAAGGAAGGCTTTGAGAAATTCGGCATCGGTCCTTACAAAGACGGTATGGTAAATACCCTTCTTGACGTCACCGCAGAAATGTGGAAAGAAATCGAAAAAGAAGAAATAACCTACGATTACCTGCTCAAAGAGAGATTCAACCGCGTTTTTGCGCGCCTCGGCATAGATTTCGACGGAAAAATATTCGAGAACTTCTTCCGCGGATTTCTCTTTGAAAGCGCGATAGAGGTTGACGGTGCAAGAGAATTTCTCGGTTATCTTGACGGCAAATACATTCTTTGCACGGCAAGCAACGGACCTCACGCCCAGCAAATAAACCGACTGAAAAACGCAGATATGCTGAAATATTTTTCGCACTGCTTTATTTCGGAAAGCGTAGGCGCATCGAAGCCGTCAAAAGATTTTTTCTCGTATGCGCTTTCGGTACTGAACGAGGGGCGATCCGAAAAGATCCTTCCCTGCGAGGTAATGATGATCGGAGATTCGCTCACCTCCGATATGACGGGAGCATATAACAGCGGACTTGTTTCGTGTTTCCTTGACAGAAAGCGTACAGGCGACACAAAGGGTCTTAAAGTAGATCATATTATCGAAAATCTGAAAGATATTTTTGAAATTCTCTGATCTGTGTTTAATATATATTAAAAGGAAGTTTTTATGAACAGAGCAAAAGCCAAAGAGATAATTATGAAAAATCTTGAAGAAGCGTATTTCGCCCGTTCAAGAAAGGTTCTTCTTTTCAATGCACATATAAAAGAGCTTGCATATACTCTTGCAAAGGAGATAAGCGAAGAAGCTTTTGACGATTTTGAGCTTATAGCCGAGCATCTCCGCAACAGATACGACGATATAATCTCTTCGGCAAGTGAGATCCTTCCCGAAGAAGCGGGGGCTTTACTTTCGGGAAACGATTTCAGAGTCAGCTTCTGTTCCTATGCCTGTGACGAGCTTGCCTCTCTTGGCATCAATATTCCGTATTTCAAGGAATTTGATGATATACTCGACGAAAGCAACGTAAAAATAGGATATTTCTCCAACCGTTCGGCTGACGAAGCCTATTTTGAATTTTTGAACCGACTTCCGAGCGCGACTCAGCTCATATGCGATGGCATTACAGCGGTCTGCGAAGAGCTTTCTAACGGCAGATGCGAGCTTTGTATGCTTCCGATATACAATTCTGCCGACGGAATAATGCAGAACGTTTACAGACAGAGTGTAAGATATGCGCTCAGTATGGTAATGTGCCTCGACATTCCCGCCGACAGAGAGGTTACCATCCGTTTCGGTCTTTTTGCACCGAATCCCTGCAAAACCCCAAAAGCCGATATGATGCAGATAACCGTTGTTTGTGAGAATGCGTGCGAGATCGCGAAGCTCCCTGAAGCACTTATGGCATACGGCGCGAATTTCGAAAACATAAATTCGGTTCCGCCGTCCATACACGACGGAAGCCGAGCGTGGACACTCACATTTTCACTTGAAAATGCCGATATTTCAAAAATACACCTGTTTTTGCAGATGTATTTCCCGCGTTTTGAGGTCAACGGAATATACGAAAAGGTAAATTCTGCCGAAAGCGGCGAAAAACACACGGAGGACGAATGGACGTACGGAAGATAAAAGAATATTTCGAATCTCACGGAAGAGATTCGCTCGTCTTTGAAAATATCGATTCGACGAACACCTATCTGAAAAAAAATCCGCAAAGCTTCGGCACTCTCGCTCTTGCGCTCTCGCAAAGCGCGGGACACGGACAGTACGAGCGAGTTTTCGAATCTCCCGCTTCGGGTCTGTATATGAGTCTTTGCGTAAAATACATACCGGATTTTCCTATGACTCTCGCCTCGGCAAACGCGGCGGTCGATGCACTTGACGAGCTTTTCGGTCTGAAAATTGACGTAAAATGGGTAAACGATCTTATCGTTTCTTCGCGTAAGCTCTGCGGAATACTCGCCGAGTCTGTATTTTGCGGCGACAAGTCATTCACCGTTATCGGTTTCGGAATGAATATCCGAAAGGGCGGACTTTCGAAAGAGATATCAAAAATCGCAATTTCGCTTGAAGAGATCGTGGATTCCGAGCTTCCCGACGATATTTTGCCTATTCTCGCGCTGAAAATTGCAGAAAATCTCGAAGCCGAGCTCAAAAAGAGCAAAGAAGCGGTAATTGAGCGTTACAAGCAAATCTGCATCAGCGAGATCCCCGAAAACGCCGTGTTTATATAATAAAAACCTCAAATCTTAACGAGCGATGTTTTTAGCGGATAAATCACAAAATGTTTACCCGATACACGGGTAAAGGTAACCTCGTTCACCCGCAGGAGACCACAGGTTTCCCCTACGGATAAGCCAAAATTACTATGCAGAAAACAAACAGTAACCCCGACAGATTTCAAAAGTCTGTCGGGGTTTTTGCTTAACAAATTTGGAGTTATCATTTTCTCATAGAAAGATCTTCTATTTTGGTTGCAACCGTGTGCGGTATCGGCTTCCATTCGACCTTCATAAAGAGCGCGATAAATATCGACCATCTTCCGATAATATCAAATATCGGGAAGGTAATAGAAAACCACACTTTTTTATACAATGGCATCTTCGGGATACGTTTGTGCTCGATTATGAATATGTAAGCGGCTGTCAGAATATTCGTACCGTACGAATAGAGCACCCAATAAACCGCGTCGTTTACAAGTCCGAGATAGCTTCCGAGTGTAGCACCCGCCATTACGAAAAGTATCATCCGTAAAACGAAGGTAACTACCTTTCGTACCATCGTTTCGAGTGATCTCGGGAAAACGACTGTCAGCATATCGAAGCTTATAAAGCTCATCTTATCAAACTTGAAGATATTGATAAAGAGCTTTCCGCCGAGCTTGACAAGCGCCTGAATGTGACCTTTTGCCCATCTGAGTCGCTGACGGAGCGCAATTTTGAGGTTGATCGGCTGTTCGTCATAGAAAATAGCCTCGTGGTTATAGGAAATTTTATATCCCTTTACAACAGCCGCGGCACTAAGCTCTCTGTCCTCTGTAAGAGTGGTGAAGTTCCAACCGTCGGGGATAACTTCGCTTCCGACAAGACATCCCGAGCCCTGAATTCTCGATGCAAGTCTTAAAAGAGAACGTGCTCTGTTTTCGTTTCTTACTGTTCTCAGCCAGTGAATAGCATACGAAGCCGATATCCAGTTGTCGCTGAAGTTTTTGGACGCGCGGTACGCGGTAACAACGCGCTCACCCGCATCAAAAGCCTCGTTCATTCTTGTGAGATAATCCTGTTTCAAGAGATTGTCCGCATCAAAAAGGAAATATCCTTCGAAAGCCTCAACCGAGCCGTAATCTCTCTTTATGTTATTCATCAGAAACTGAAGAGCAAAGCCTTTAGTTCTGTGTTCATTGTCAAAGCGTTCATAGCAGACCGCGCCTTTTTCGCGTGCAACCTGTGCTGTATTATCCGTACAGTTATCGGCAACGACGAATATTGTTATAAGCTCCTGCGGGTAATCGTTAGCTCTTATACTGTCGATAAGGTTTCCTATAACCGTTTGCTCATTTCGAGCCGGTATAAGTATCGCATACTTATGCTTGTTCGGCGTTTCCTTAAACTTTCTCGTCGAGAAGAAACCGATAACCTTGTATAGATCGCGGTATTTACAAACGTACGAAACGATCTTCGTAAACCTCGCAAGGAAGGTAATTATCGAATTAAATACCCACGTAATTATATCGTACATATAAATCTCCGATGAAAATAGTAGTCATACAAAGAAATTATATCATATTATAAGTTAAAAAGCAAGACTAATTTGTAAAATAAAAATTTTTCCAGACGAAAAAAGAAGAAAACAGTCGATTTAGCGCCCATTTGCCAAACCGACTGTTTATATATTTAATTTTACGCAGCGACAGATGAAACCTTCATAACCGCTATGCTTATATCGTCGTTTTGTCCGTTTTCATTTATCGCGCGGGTGTAGAGTGCACGTGCTGTGTTCTCGCACGAAACAGATCCGCACGATATGATCACCTCGGGCACCCAGAGCGCGTCCTCAAGACAATGCGCCACGCCGTCGCTCATCATAATAACGAGATCATCGGGCTGAAGTGTCATTTTGATATTTTCCGCATTTATCTCGCGCATTATTCCGAGAGGCATCGTGTTTGCATCTATTTTGAAAAGATTTCCGTTTCGCAGAATATAGGACGCAGCGGCTCCGCATTTCACAAATATTCCCTCGCCCGAAAGCCTGTCAAACTCAAAAAGATCGACCGTGCAGTGACATTCCTCTCCGCGCGAGCGTATGAAATTCGAAAGCATTTTCATCGTCACGCCCTTGAAGTTGCCTGCCGAGAGCATTTTTTCGATAAACAGAGCTGAAATTCCCGCACATTCGGCGGCGCGGTGACCGCTTCCCATTCCGTCGCAGATTATTGCATAGCTGAGCTTATTTTCTCCGTCAAAGGTGCGCACTATGTCGCCGCTTTCGCTTTCATCCTTTTTCTTGCTTCCTATCGTATATGAATCCACCTTGTAGTTTTCTCTGCTTTCGAGAGTCATTGTGACGTTATCTCCCTCGAAGACAAATTTCGGATCACCGAGAGTAAGGCCAGTCGCATCGCTGAGAGCACGTCTTATTTCCGCCGAGCTTACGGCAAGAGTTCCGATGTCTATCCCCGATGCAACGAGAGTCTTTTTGCGCTTGCCCCAAGCACCCCATGCGGCGCAGTGTACTCCGAGCTTTCCGAGAACACTCGAGGCGTTTCGCGCAAGAGCGTGGTCGGGACTGAACTCTTCGTCGTTTTCCGAAATGGCATCGCGCAGCAGCTCAGACATCGCCTCATAATCGAGCGCAAAAAGCTCGGTCTTATCGCGTTTTATCGCCGTTTCAAGAAGTTCAGCCGCGCCTGAGTTTATATCGGATATCATACGCTCGGCGCTTCGGCATCTTTTTCTGAATTTTTCGGGCAGATCGCCTCTTTCAAGCGTTCCCGCCTCGCGTAATTTTTCGACAAATTTATCGACGACCTCGCTCATATCCTCGTAATCCTTCTGCCAACAGAGAGTATTCAGCGGACAGTTTCTGCAATGCTTGTTTATAACCGCATTACACATCTCGCGAAGCTCATACGTGCCGGGATAGCGATGCCTGTCCGACATTTTAAGAAAAGTGGTCGCAAGCGCGTCGAAGGATTCTGACATCGCGGCAAGCCGACCTCTCTCGGAAGAGCGTCTTTTCTCGTCTGCATACTTCCCTTCCACGTTCTCGTGAACACCGGAAAATATTTTTATTCCCGGAAGTGTTCCGCTTTTTGAAAGAGGCCAGAATATCACCGCGGCAAAGAGAATATTTCCCGCAAGCGACATAAGAAGCGAAGCTCCGCCCGTATAAACGATAGTTATGCAGGTGAGCAGAGTGGAGAGCGCAACCGATACTCCCACACCGATCACGCGAAGCGCACCTGCCGTCATACCCAAAATGGCGAAAGCGGGAGCGATAGTCGGGTCAACTGCAAGTCCGCAAATGATTCCGACGAGCGAGCCGCGAAGAAATCCGTTTGTACTTGCTATATAAAAGGTAATAAACGACGCCGTTATCACGGAAAATGAAAGCCCGAAAAACGTATGCTCTCTGAGAGAATATATGAGTACGAAAAGTATCACGCATACCGAAAAATCGCGAGCCGTGCTTGACACGCCTCTTCCGAGCGCACCGCGGAATGCCGCAGTAAAAATCGGCACGGACACGGTCATAAATATCATAACGTATATCGATTCTGCGCTGAAGGTTTCGGAGATCACTTCTCCAAGCCCGAGAAGAAACGCCGCCACTCCGCTGATGAGGCATCTCAACGTGAGATTTTCCTCAAAGCTCTTTACCGATATACTCGCGTCAGCGTGTGACGATAGCAACACTCTCACTCCGAGGGTGAGCGTATACGCAGTTATCATAACGGAGATGCTTTCGCCCGAAATTATAGTTCCTATAACTGCGCCTATGTAAACAAAAACCGTACCCGCGTATCCCGAAGCGCACATAAGCGCAAGAGCAAATGGCTTTGCACCGTAAAAAAAGCTTGTCCCCGCAAACAAAAATCCGAGCAAAGTGAAAAAGAGCGAAAAAGCAAGTCTTCTCCGTATTCGGTAGCTTTCGTTTACGCTTGTATCCGCTTTTTCGGGTACTCTTCCGAGCACGAGCGAATCCTGCTCTTCCCCGAGTTTTCCGAGAAAGGTTACCGCGGCATTTTTGACACAAATAAGCCTGTCTGTTATTTCGTTTACTATTTTTTTGATGATCAGACCCGTCCGTTTTTCTTGTTTGTTTTGCATTTTATAAATTCCTTTCGATTTTACGAGATTTATGTAGAAATATTTTACATCTGCCGAAGTAAATATTAAGTCGAAAGTCAAATGGCGAAAAAAAGTTTTTTTGAAGCGTTTTTGTTTCCTTTTGTATAAAGGCAAATTCTTTTCGGTTAATTTCGCAAAATATAGGACTTTTGGAAAAAATATTTAAAAGAACGTACTATAATATTTTATAATATCATCAATCTTGCAACTTGTTTTTATCTCGGTTTTGTGCTATACTGTTTTTACAGTACTTATTTTGCGGAGCACACGATGGACGGAACGATATTCAATATTCAAAAATTCTGTGTAAACGACGGACCGGGAATCCGTACGACCGTTTTTGTCAAGGGCTGTCCTCTTAACTGCCTTTGGTGTCACAATCCCGAATCCAAATCAACAAATACAGAGATTTTCTACAATCCAAAAAAGTGTATTTCCTGCCGAAAATGCGCTATGCTCTGCGAAAACGCTTGTCACGGTTTTAGCGAAAACGGACACGCTTATTCAAGAGAATCCTGTCTTGCCTGCGGAAAATGCAGCGAGGAATGTTATTCGGGCGCTCTTGAAAAGGTCGGATACAAAATTTCTGTCGAAGATGCTCTGAAGGCTGTTCTGAAGGACAAGACCTTCTATGAAAAGTCGGGCGGCGGAATCACCGTCAGCGGTGGCGAGCCTATGGCGCAGTTTGAATTCACCTACGCTCTTCTTGAGGCGTCGAAAAAAGCAGGACTTCACACCTGTATGGAGACCTGCGGATTTGCTCCGTCCGAGCGTTACGAAAAGATCGCGCCTCTCGTTGATATCTTCCTTTTCGATTATAAAATAAGTGATTCGTCCGAGCACAATAAATACACGGGCGTGCCTAACGAGAAAATCCACGAAAATCTCCGTATGCTCGACTCTCTCGGTGCAAAAACGATTCTTCGCTGTCCGATAATTCCGACCGTCAACGACAACGAAGCGCATTTTAACGGTATTGCCGATATGGCAAACTCACTCAAAAATATTATCGGTATAGATATAGAGCCTTATCATCCGCTTGGAGAAAGTAAAACGGAAATGCTCGGAAAGGAATATCCTCTCTCGAGCCTTACCTTTCCCGAAAAGGCTACCGTTGACGCTTGGATCGAGTACATTCAGAAAAACACTGCAGTTAAGGTGAAAAAGGCGTAACGGGTGTAGTAATTTTTTCTTTCAGTAAAGTTTTTGAGGAACTTTACACCCTCTCAGTCGCCTTTGGCGACAGCGCTCCCCAAGGGCGAGCATTTTCTTCGCAAAAATGCAGACTGTCCCTCGATTACAGTAATATTTCTTTTATTAAGTAAAGTTTTTGAAGTTCTAAGAAACTTTTTACAAAAAGTTTCTTAGCGGTTCCCCATAAGGCCAAACCGACGCAAAGCGTCGCTTGGCAGTTTTGCTTGCACACGGCTGTGTGCATTTTGCTAACGCAAAACCGCAAACTGCGCCCTCCGGATTAAGTAATTTCCCCATTTAGTAAAGTTTTTGAAGGAGTTTGTAGGGAAAAATCGACACTTCGTGTCGCTTAGCAGTTTTGCTTGCACACCGAAGTGTGCATTTTGCTAACGCAAAACCGCAAACTGCACCCTTCGTTTATAGTCCTATTTTTAGTAAAGTTTTTGAAAGGGTTTGGGAAAACTTTTTCCAAAAAGTTTTCCCAAGAAAAATAAAAATTGAAAAGAGTAACAATATTTGCCGGACATTACGGCAGCGGAAAAACAAATATAGCAGTAAATTACGCACTTTCTCTTGCAAAAGAAGGCAAAGCGGTAACAATAGCAGACCTTGACATAGTAAATCCATATTACAGAACGAAAGATTCGTCGGAGGTTCTTGCAGAAAACGGAATTGAGCTTATAAGCTCACCGTATGCAAACACAAACGTGGACGTGCCCGCACTTCCCGCGGAAGCATACCGCGTGACAGATAATCTTGACAGATACGCAGTTATCGACGTCGGCGGCGATGACAGAGGCGCGCTTGCGATGGGAAGATACTCCCCGAAGCTCCTTGAAGAAAATAACTTCGATATGTTTGCGGTCATAAACCGCTTCAGACCGCTTACATCGGATCCCGAGAGTACTGTCGAGGTTATGCGCGAAATAGAGTTTGCCTGCAAAATGCCCTTTACCGGAATAGTGAACAACTCAAACCTCGGTAAAGATACAACCGAAGAGGACGTTCTTGCTTCTCTTGCGTATGCGGAAGAGGTTTCGCGCCTTACCGGACTCCCGATCGTTATGAACTGCGTTCTTTCGGAGCTTTACCCAACTCTCAGTAAAAAAATTTCAAAAATTTTTCCGATAAATATCTATGTAAAGGCGAAAATTTAACAATTTAGGTGTATAATATAGGTTATCCTTAAATAAGGACATCTTTTACAGAAGAAATTTCTCCTAAAAAGAAAGGAATGAAAATAAAATGGCAAAAGTTACATTTAATATCGAGCTTTGTAAAGGCTGCGGACTTTGCGTCGGCGCTTGCCCGAAAAAGATCGTTAAGCTTGATTCGGAAAAGATAAACGCGAAGGGTTACCACCCCGCAACTGTTACCGAAGCCGAAAAATGTATCGGCTGCGCTTTTTGCGCAACTATGTGTCCCGACTGCGTAATTACGGTCGAAAAGTAAGAAAATAAGAAAGGAATATAAGTAAAATGGCAGAAAAGGTACTTATGAAGGGTAATGAAGCCCTTGCGGAAGCCGCTATAATGGCAGGCTGCCGTCATTATTTCGGTTATCCTATAACTCCTCAGACAGAAGTTGCTGCTTATATGGCAAAAAGAATGCCCAAGATCGGCGGAGTTTTTCTTCAGGCTGAGAGCGAAATAGCAGCTATCAATATGGTTATCGGCGCGGCATCAACGGGAAAGCGCGCTATGACGTCTTCTTCAAGCCCCGGAATCGCACTTAAGAGCGAAGGGCTTTCTTACCTCGCAGGCTGCGATCTTCCCGCGCTTATCGTAAACGTTCAGAGAGGCGGCCCCGGTCTCGGCGGTATCCAGCCCTCACAGTCCGACTATTTCCACGCAACACGCGGCGCAGGTCACGGAGATTTCCATATGATCGTTCTCGCGCCCTCCTCCGTTCAGGAAATGGCATCCTTTGTTTTCAAGGGATTCAATCTCGCTGAAAAATACCGTATGACAACTATGATCCTCGCTGACGGTACTATGGGTCAGATGATGGAGCCCGTTTCTCTCGAAATGGGTGAGATCGAAAGCTACGACAAGTCGTGGTGCGCTTGCGGAGGCTCGGGTGAGCGTCCGAGAAATATCGTAAACTCTCTCTTCCTTAAGGCAGAAGAGCTTGAATATTTCAACATAAAGAGATACGAAAAGTACGCCGAGATCGAAAAGAACGAGGCAATGTACGAAGAATATATGATGGAAGATGCAGAAATCTGTATCGCCGCTTTCGGTATCGCCGCACGCGTAAGTAAGAACGCGATCGACGAAGCAAGAAAGATGGGTATCAAGGTCGGTATGATCCGTCCCATCACCCTTTGGCCCTTCCCCAAGGCAGTATTCAACGCAGCGGCAGATAAGGTCAAGGCTTTCGTTTCGGTTGAGCTTTCTATGGGTCAGCTTATCGAAGACGTTGAGCTTGCAACAAGATGCAAGAAGCCCGTTCTCCTTTGCAACCGTTCGGGCGGTATGATCCCCACTCTCGAGGACGTTCTTAACAAAATCAAAGAAGCAGGAGGTATAAACTGATATGGCTACCGTATTCAAAAAGCCCGAAGCGCTTACAGATGCAGTATTCCACTACTGCCCCGGATGCACACACGGTATAGTTCACCGCCTCGTTGCCGAGGTTCTCGACGAACTCGGTGTTCGCGGCAAGGCTGTTGCCATCGCATCGGTAGGATGCTCGGTTTTCTCATATAACTATTTTAACTGTGACGCTATACAGGCGGCTCACGGACGCGCTCCGGCTGTCGCAACAGGCGTAAAGCGCGCTTGCCCCGAAAGTATCGTATTCACGTATCAGGGCGACGGCGACCTTGCCGCTATCGGTACCGCCGAAACAGTTCACTCTGCGGCTCGCGGAGAAAACATCACCGTTATATTTATCAACAATGCAATATACGGTATGACAGGCGGTCAGATGGCTCCCACTTCCCTTCCCGGTCAGATCACACAGACCTCTCCCTACGGAAGAGACGTAAACACAGTAGGTTTCCCCGTTAAGGTTTGCGAAATGCTTTCGCAGATCGACGGCGCAACATATCTCGAAAGAGTTGCGGTAAACAACGTAAAGAACGTAAAAGCCGCTAAACAGGCTATTAAAAAGGCGTTCCAGAATCAGATAGACGGTAAGGGCTTCTCTCTCGTTGAAGTTCTTTCGACCTGTCCTACAAACTGGGGACTTACTCCCGAAAAGGCTCTTACCTGGCTTGAAGAGAATATGCTTCCCTACTATCCTCTCGGCGTGTACAAAGATAAATACGCTGAATAATCTTTGAACGATTTATAAGAAAGGAAAAGTCTTATTATGACAAAACAGATTCTTATCGCAGGATTCGGTGGTCAGGGCGTTCTCTTTGCGGGAAAGCTCCTCGCTTATGAAGGACTTCTCGACGGCAAGGAAGTAAGCTGGCTTCCCTCTTACGGTCCCGAAATGCGCGGAGGTACGGCAAACTGCAGCGTTACCGTAAGCGATGCGCCTATCGGCTCTCCTATCGTGGCAAATCCCGACATACTTATCGCTATGAACAAGCCCTCGCTTGACAAATATTTAAACGAAACCCGTACGGGCGGACAGATATTCTACGACAGCTCTCTTATCGAGGAAAAGGTAGAGAGAAATGACGTAGAGATCTACCCCATTCCTGCCACACGTATTGCAGACGATGAGGGACTTAAAACTCTTGCAAACATCATTATGCTCGGAAATATGATCGCTAAAAACGATTTCGTTACCCTCGACGGTGCTAAAAAGGCTCTCACAAAGGTCGTTTCCGAAAGACATAAGGACCTTCTCGACTTCAACGCGCAGGCTCTTACACTCGGATTCGAGTACAAAAACTAAAGCTTTACGGGAAGTCTGAAAGGATTTCCCGTTTTGTTTCATAGTTACTGTATAAAAATATAAATCATAATGAAAATAAAGATATTATGAAAACACTACAAATGCCTATAAAGGCGGAAAGGACGGAAAATGCCGAAAGAAACAGAAAATAAAAAATATTTTCGAATATCTGCAACGTATATACGAAGCAGCATACTTGCACTGCTCTTCCTCTTGCAGATAGCTGTCTTTATACTGCTTATCGATTACGGCGCAAAATATTTCTGGCTTTATACCGCGCTTGAAATGCTGAGCGCAGTAGTTACCGTGGCTCTCATAGCGCGAAACGATAATCCCGCTTACAAAGTGGCGTGGATAGTCGTGATTATGGCTCTGCCGATATTCGGTATTTGTATTTATATCGTTTTCGGGGCAAATTCGCTGAAAAAAGCCGATATGATGCGCCTTTCACGGATAGAACGCAAATATGTCGATGCGGTAAAAAAGAATATGCCGGACACGTCGGAGATAATTTTTGATTCGGGAAATGCGCTTTCGCAAGCAAAGTATCTTCAAAACACAATATCCGCCATTACTTTCGGAAAAACCGAAACAAAATACTATCCCCTCGGCGACGACGCCTTCCCTGCTATGCTCGATGCACTCAGAAGTGCCGAAAAATTCATTTTTCTTGAATATTTCATAATTGAACGCGGAATAATGTGGAATTCCATACTTGAGATCCTCACTCAGAAGGCTAAAGAGGGCGTTGACGTCAGAGTTATTTACGATGACGTCGGAAGTATGCTCACTCTTCCGCACAGCTATCCGTCAAAGCTTCGCGCGCTCGGCATAAAATGCATAGCGTTCAGAAGATTTGTTCCGATACTTTCAAGCAGCTTCAACAACCGCGATCACAGAAAAATATGTATCGTTGACGGCAAAATCGCTTTTACGGGCGGAATAAATCTTGCAGACGAATACATAAACGTACGCGAGCGCTTCGGTCATTGGCTCGACTGTGCAGTCAGTGTACGCGGAGATGCAGTCGCTTCGTTTACGGCGATGTTCCTTTCAATGTGGGAATACCGCACGTGGAAAGAGAGCAATATTCTCGATTTTCTGCCGCAAAAGGATGCTTTATGCGAAACCGAAGACGACGGATACCTCATTCCTTACTACGATTCCCCTTGCGACGAAAACCAAACGGGCGAAGACGTTTATCTCAATATGATCTCACACGCGCAAAATTACGTATATATATGCACACCCTACCTCGCCGTAGGCTATCAGATGATATCGGCCCTTACACGTGCGGCAAAATCGGGTGTTGACGTGCGAATTATGATGCCCGGGATTCCCGATAAGCCTCTCGTCCATTCGCTTTCGCGCTCTTACTACGAAACGCTTATCAAGGCGGGCGTGAAGATATACGAATACACTCCCGGCTTTGTCCACGCCAAAACGTTTGTCTGCGATGACAGCCTCGCGGTCTGCGGAACCATAAATCTTGATTTCCGAAGCCTTTGCCTGCACCACGAGTGCGCGCTCTGGATGTACAAAAGCTCTGCGGTATATGAAATACGCGATGCGTTTTTGGCAAATATTGGCAAATGCAAAGAAATTGACAGAGAATGGTGCAAAAAAACTTCACCTCTCACTCGTATTGCCCGCGTTGTGTTAAGACTCTTCTCCCCTTTAATTTAAACAAGACACTTCCCTTTTCGGTGTTTCATCGAAAAGGGATTTTTCTTTCTCCGCTTTGTTCACACGTTTCCGTGCGTTTATAGCATTTTTAAATATATTTCCGATTTTTATTTCCCATCGACAGTATTCGTATATATTTGCACTTTCCTTCTGCTAAAATTACTGTGTGTAAAAGCACATTCTTAATAAAATAATCATCAAGAAAGGAAACAAGAAATGTTTAATAAAAAAGCCCCTGTAAAAAAGCAGACAACTCAGATAAAAGAATCGGACAAGCACTCTTCCCTGCTCTATGAAAAAAATCACATATATGATGTCGATATTTCACTCGTAATTCCAAATCCTATGCAGCCTCGCAAAAAATTTGATGACGTTGCACTCGCCGCGCTTGCCGACTCCATAAAAAAGCACGGACTTCTTCAGCCCATAAGCGTTCGTATGATAACAAAAGCAAACGGAGACATCTATTTTGAGCTTATCGCAGGCGAAAGACGGCTTCGCGCAATGAAAATGCTCGGTGAAAAAGAAATTGCCGCGCGAATTATTGATATGACCGAAAACGAATCGGGCGAAATGGCACTTATCGAAAATATTATGCGCGAAGAGCTGAATATTTTTGAATACGCCGCTATGCTGAAAAAACTTATAGAAAAATACGAGGTCTCACAGGAAGCTCTCGCCGAGCGTTTATCAACCAGCCAATCCAACATCGCAAACAAGCTCCGCCTTTTAAAGCTTTCGCCCGAAGAACGCGAGCTCATTTGCGAAAACCGTCTGACCGAGCGTCACGCGCGCGCGGTATTACGAATAGAAAGCGGCGAAAAACGGCTTAACGCGCTCAAAGAAATAATAAAGCAATCGATGAACGTCCACGAGAGCGAAATATACTGTGAGCGCATATATTCCGAAGAAAACGCGGACAAAAAGAAAGAACCAAGCAGAAAAACAAAATATTACATTAAAGACATAAGAATTTTCTGTAACACGATAGACAAAGCGCTTGAATCAATGAAAAATGCAGGAATTGTGGCGACGAGCGTGAAAAACGAAAAGGAAGGCTCAATAGAGATAGTTATAACAATTCCGAAAGCAAGCGGCAAAACGACAAGCGCATAATCTTCTATGTTTCACGTGAAACATAGAAGATTATGTCAGATCGCGCAGCACTTCGTCGTATCGTGAAACTTTTTGCCAACGTTTCACGTGAAACATCTGCAAAAAATCTTAAATATAGCTATCCGATGTCCGAAAAGATATTGACAACGCGAGATTGTGGTGGTATAATAACAAAAACAGTTGTATTTACAGAAATCATCAGCGAAAGGAGTGTCAATATAATGGGTGAACTTGGCAAAATTATAGCTTTTTCCAACCAAAAAGGCGGAGTCGGCAAAACGACGTCGGCTGTTAACATCGCAGCTTGGCTTGGAAAAAAGGGTAAAAAAGTTCTGCTTTGCGACCTTGATTCACAAGGAAACGCCACAAGCGGAGTAGGAATAAGCAAAAAAAGCTCAGACAAGACCATTTACGAGGTTATTTCAGGCATTCGTCCTGCCTCGGAAACGATTATTCAGACTGAATTTAAAAATCTTTGGGTAATTCCTTCAAATATGGCTCTCGCAGGCGCAGAGCCCGAGCTTGTCGATGAAGAAGACCGTGTATATAAGCTCAGAAACGCCATTGACGGACTCAGAAGCGAGTTCGATTACATAATAATCGACTGTCCGCCCTCTCTCGGACTTCTCACGCTCAACGCGCTTGTTGCCGCCGACGGTGTCATAGTGCCTATGGTATGCGAATTTTACGCACTCGAAGGTCTCACGCAACTTTCCGTAACCATCAGACAGGTTAAAAAGCTGTATAATAAAAACCTCGACATAACGGGAATACTCATTACGATGTACGACAAACGACTCAACTTGTCAAAATCGGTTCTTGAAGAGATCAGAAAGTACTATCCGGACCAGCTTTTCAAGGAGACAGTATCAAGAAACGTACGACTCAGCGAAGCTCCGAGCTACGGACAGCCGGTCGTTTACTATGACAAGCATTCAAAAGGCGCGATTTCTTACGAAAAAATAGCCGCAGAGCTTGTAAAAAGAATATAATTCTCGATAAAAGCCGAAAATTGAGCAAAAACCAAACCAAAACGAAAGGAAAAAGGTAAAATGGCAAAACCAAAAGGACTCGGCAGAGGTCTTGATTCGATTTTCTTCGATAACGCCGAAAGCGAATCGTCAAACGCCCCCAACACCGTAAGACTTGCCGATATACGCCCGAGAGCCGATCAGCCGAGAAAAAACTTCGATCAGGAAGCACTCGAGCAGCTCGCGCGATCGATAGCAGAGCACGGTCTCATTCAGCCTATCGTAGTACGCAAATCTCTCGGCGGATTTTACGAAATAATCGCAGGCGAACGCCGTTGGAGAGCATCAAAGCTTGCAGGTCTTGAAGAAGTTCCTGCCATAATAATGGACTCCGACGACCTCAAAACCGCCGAAATATCACTTATAGAGAACATTCAGCGCGAAAACCTCAACGCAATTGAAGAAGCGCTCGCATACAGAATGCTCATCGAAACCTACAGCTTAACGCAAGAAAACGTAGCTCAGAGAGTAGGGAAGAGCCGCACAGCGGTCACAAACTCCTTACGACTTCTCGATCTGCCCGAATCGGTGTCGAATCTTGTCGCAGAGGGCAAGCTCAGCGCAGGTCACGCACGCGCTCTGCTCGGTCTTGACGATAAGGACATTATCGGTCAGATAGCTCTTGAAGTGTCCGAAAAAGAGCTTTCCGTGCGCGAAACAGAGGAGCTTGTACGACGTTTAAACAAGCCCCAACCCACAAAAAATCCCGTAGTTACCGAAGAAAACGACAGCGAACCCGATTACGTCGCAATACTTGAAAAGAAGGTAAGACAGACTATCGGAAGACGCGTTAAGATCGTCAGCGGCAAGCGTTCGAAGAAGCTTGAGATCGAATTTTCGGACGATCGCGATCTCGAATCGCTCCTTACCACACTCTGCGGTAAGTCGATTTTTGACGATTAATAACGGTCGAATCATCAAAATGACGAAAAATATTTTACAAATAAATACATTAATGGCAAATTAAGGAAGCAGAAAGGTAAACAAAAATGTTAGACATCAGATATATTAAGGAAAATCCGCAGGAAGTTATCGAAAGACTCGCCGTAAAGGGAAAGGACGCAAAGGAAGACATCGCGCGTATTCTCGAACTCGACGCAGAGCGCAGAGCACTTATCACAGAAAC
Organism: Oscillospiraceae bacterium; assembly: GCA_015064255.1. GTDB lineage: Bacteria > Bacillota > Clostridia > Oscillospirales > CAG-272 > SIG672. The sequence goes on along the minus strand of SVSP01000002.1, from coordinate 40,319 downwards.
AGAAGCGCTCAAAGCCGAGCAGAACAAGACGTCAAAGCTCATTCCTCAGTACAAAAAAGAGGGAAAAGACACAAAAGAGATCTTCGCGCAGATGAAAGAGCTTTCCGACCGCGCTAAAGCAAACGACGAAAAGATCAAAACCGTTGAAACAGACCTCAACAACGTAATGCTTTGCCTGCCCAACCTTCCCGACCGCGACCTTGCACCCGGCGGAAAAGAAAACAACGAGCCTCTCCGTTACTTCGGTGAGCCTCACAAGTTCGATTTCGAGCCCAAAAACCACGTTGACCTCTGCACAGACCTCGGTCTTATCGACTATGAGCGCGGAACAAAGCTTTCCGGCTCGGGATTCTGGATCTACCGCGGTATGGGCGCACGTCTTGAATGGGCTCTTCTCAACTATTTCATCGACACACACCTTGCAGACGGCTACGAGCTTATCCTTCCGCCCCATATGCTTGAGTATGAATGCGGCGTAACGGCAGGACAGTTCCCCAAGTTTGCAGACGAAGTATATAAGATCGAAAACCCGACCGACAACCGCAGCCGCTATATGCTTCCCACAGCAGAAGCAGCTCTCGCATCTCTTTACAGAAACGAGATCCTCACAGAAGCAGATCTTCCCAAGAAGCTCGTAAGCTACACGCCTTGCTTCAGAAGAGAAGCAGGCTCTTACCGTTCGGACGAACGCGGAATGGTCCGCGGACACCAGTTCAACAAGGTTGAAATGTTCCAGTACACCACTCCCGAAGGCTCCGACGAAGCGTTTGAAGAGCTCGTAGTAAAGGCGGAAAACCTTGTTAAAGGGCTCGGATTCCACTTCAGAACGGTTAAACTCGCCGCAGAAGATTGCTCCGCGTCTATGGCACGCACATACGACATCGAAATCCAGATCCCTTCGATGAACGGCTATAAGGAAGTAAGCTCGGTATCCAATGCGCGCGACTATCAGGCTCGCCGCGGTATGATCCGCTACCGCCGCGCAGACGGAAAGATCGACTTCGTTCACACTCTCAACGGCTCGGGACTTGCAACATCGCGTATTCTCCCCGCACTCGTTGAACAGAATCAGAACGCAGACGGAAGCGTAACAGTTCCCGAAGTTCTTCGTAAATATCTCGGATGCGAGATCATAAAATAAAAAACATCAGATTTTCGAGAAAGGTGGAAAATTATGGAAATTGTTCTGAAGCCAATATCATCGCTTGAAAAATGTTTTCTTGACGAAAGCATAGATGCCAAAAGAGAAATAAACAGCCTTTCCGCACTCGCGGGAGAAACGCTTTGCTTTCAGCTCGCATATACGATCTCTCCAAATCCGCCGTCAGCAGACAACGTTCTCGTTTATCTGCACGTAGATTCGCCCGTAAAGGAATACGTCAAGGCTTCGCGAATAGAAAGCGTGCCGGTAAGATTTGCCACGTATTCTTCATGTGTTGACGAGAACTATCTGAGAAAAGCACCCGGACTTTATCCCGATCTTATGATACCGATAAGCGAAGCATCTGAAATATATCCGATGAATGCATCACTCCAGTCGATTTGGATAGACGTTGAGATTCCGAGAGGCTTTGAGGGCGGGGAATACCCCATAAAGCTCAGCTTCACAACAGGAGCAGAAGGCACGGGAGATACGCTTGCATCTACCGAATTTAACGTAAAGGTCATTCCCGCGGACCTTCCCGAGCAGGAGCTTATAGTTACTCAGTGGTTCCACTGTGACTGCCTTGCAGAATATTACGGCGTAGAGGTTTTCAGCGAAAAGCACTGGGAAATCATCGAAAATTATATGAAATGTGCCGCCAAAAACGGTATGAACGCAATACTTACGCCCGTATTTACCCCTCCGCTTGATACGGCGGTCGGAAAAGAGCGTCCGACAGTACAGCTCGTAGAGGTCTACGACGGATCGAAACAGTGGGGCTTTGATTTTACAAAGCTCGACAGATGGATCGACCTCGCTCAGAAATGCGGATTAAAATATTTTGAAATATCCCACTTCTTCACGCAGTGGGGCGCAAACCACGCACCCAAGATCATGGGGTGGCGCGGCGGAAATTATCTCCGTCTTTTCGGATGGGATACAGACGCAACGAGCGACGAATACACGGGATTTTTGCGTGCGTTTATAAGAAAGTTCATTGAGCATATGAAGTCGCGCGGCCTTGACAAAAACTGTCTGTTCCACGTTTCGGACGAGCCGAACGAAAGCCATACAGGCTCTTACGCTATGGCAAAGTCGATAATCGCAGACCTTCTCGAAGGTTATACGATGATCGACGCACTTTCGTCCGTCTCCTTCTACCAATCGGGGCTCGTTCAGACTCCTATTCCCGCAATAAACCATATAGAAGACTTCTTGGCTGCCAAGGTTCCAAATCTTTGGACTTATTACTGCTGCGGTCAGCATACAGACGTTTCGAACAGATTCATCGCGATGCCGCTCAGCAGAACAAGAATAATCGGTTCGCAGTTCTACAAGTATTCTATCGTAGGATTTTTGCAGTGGGGATATAATTTCTGGTTCTCGATGGGCTCGCAGGGAAGAATGAATCCATTTGTAAACACAGACGCAGGAAGAGTTCCCGCAGGAGATGCTTATTCGGTATATCCCGCGCCCGACGGAAGCGCATACGAATCTATACGTATCCGTTCTTTCTACGAAGCCATCTGCGACCTCAGAGCTATGAAGCTTTGCGAGGAGCTTTGCGGACGCGAAGCGGTTATGGACGCGATAGAAAGCACTTTCCCGCAACCTTTTGACTGCAAGCACTATCCGCAGGACGGAATCTATATTCTCATCTTGAGAAACAAAATAAACTCGCTTATCGAAAGTAAAATAAGCGGTTCTGACAAATAATAGTAATAATAAAAAAATTAAAAGAGGTATATCACCAATGGGAAAACTTGATCAGGAAGCAATAAACGAAAAAATAAAAAAAGGAAAGGAAAAAGAAATGAAAGAAAAGAAAAAGCAGATCAAAGAAAAGATCAAAAAGGAGAAAGTCAGCTTCTTCACCGATTTCAAGAACTTCATTATGAAGGGTAACGTACTCGACCTCGCAGTAGCTGTCGTTATTTCGACCGCGTTCAATGCGATAGTAACAGGCCTTGTTAAGTACATTATCACACCTTTTGTAACCTACTTCACAAGCGGACAGAGCATCGAAGAATGGGAATACGTTCTTAAAGAAGCCGTTACCGAGATACAGGACGGTGCAGAAGTTATTCTTGAAGAAGCGATCACTATCCAGTACGGACTTTGGATTCAGACGATTGTTGATTTTCTTATTATAGCATTCAGTATTTTTGTTGCTGTAAGAATAATCAAGAATACCGAAAGAAAGCTCAAAGCAAGTGAAATTGCCGAAAAAGAAGCTGCAGAAGCCGCAAAGAAGGCAGCAGATGCAGAAGCAGCAGCGGCAGCAGCGGCAGCGGCGGCTGAAAAGGCAGCAGCTGAAAAGGCAGCTCTTGACGAGTTCTATGCTAACGTAAAAGAGCAGTCCGCACTTCTTCGCGAGATTCGCGACAATATGAACAAGTAAGATATCCAACTTACAAACAACTCACAAAAAAACTGCTTTACCGCAAAATTTGCGGTAAAGCAGTTTTTTTATTTGAAGCTCGGTATTATTCACCCTTCATAGCACTAACGATAATATCCACACATTTGTCGATACCGAGTGCCTCGCTGTCAAGGGAGATGTTATAGTTTTGCGACATTCCCCATACCTGACCGGTAAAATGGTTATAGTGAATTTTTCGCTTCGAATCCTTTTCGTCAAGACGTTTGATCGGTTTTTCCGAATTTTCGCCGTAAAGACGGACGATTCTTTCGGCTCTTGCATCTTTGGGCGCGTGTATAAACGCGTGGAAGGCATCTGCACGATCTTTAAGTATATAATCGGCACAGCGTCCAACGATAACGCACGGTCCTTGGTCGGCAAGTGATTTTATAACTCTGCTCTGCGTCGCCCAGATGTACTCAGCGGGCGCCGTGTGACCGTGCATATGCGCGCTGTGACCGACGGACAAGAGAAATGCAAACTTGCTTTTTACGTGTGCATATTCGCCTGCCTCGGCAATATATTCCTGAGCGAAGCCTGTTTCGTGCGCGACCTTGTTCACAAGCTCGCGGTCATAGAAAGGAATGCCAAGTCTTTCAGCGACCGCACGGCCGATACTTCTTCCACCGCTTCCGAATTCGCGGCTGATGGTAAGGATATTATACTTCATAGAATTCTTCCTTTCTGAATATCTGAATTTTACGTGTCTGAATACATAATAAATTCTACACAAATATTATAGCATTATTTGTCTGTTTTGTCAAATATTTTTTGCTGCAAGAGCATTAAAATGTGCAAAAATCTTGACAATACCCCTTGTTTATCGTATAATGTAAGTTGAGGAAGAATAGAAAGGTGTGAATTTATGCCCAAAAACGCTGTTATTTACAAAGCTGTGTCCGTAGTTCTTACGTTAACGCTTGTTTTATCCGCTTTAGTAATTTTTACTGCTTGCGGCAAAAAGGAGGACGAGGATCCTACGAAGAAAAAAAACGACGTTTTTATTGATCTCAGCTCTTACTCTCTGATACGTTATGACAGATCAAAGAATTCGGTAGTCGATAAGACAGCACAGCTTAAGATCGCTATCGAAGACGAGCTTAATGTCACACTCAGCATTCAGTCGGACTGGTACAACCCAAACAACGCGCCCGATCCGAACGCGAAGGAAATTCTCGTTGACAAAACAAACCGCAAAGAATCAACCGATGCTCTTGCAAAGCTCGAAGAAAAAGAAAACGATGCTTTTATAATAGATATTACCGAAAATAAGATAGTTATTCTCGGAAAAACAGAAAGCTCGACGGTACGCGCAATAGCGTATTTTATAGAGAACTACGTTCTCGCATCTGCAGAAGAAGGGAAGATAGATATTTTGCACGGCAAAACGGTCATAAAGGACTACACCTCGGTGATGTCTATAACAATCGGCAACAAGCTCGATATAGACGTCGAGATCATTTCGGACGTTTTCGTTGTTCCGGATAAGGGATACGTCAACGTAATGGGTTATCTTACACAAGCAAACAGAGCGCATTATCCGTCTGTTCTTGAGCTTAAATATCAGCCTAACAAAGAGAATAACGGCAAGCTTATCGGCACGTTCTGCCTCGGAGATACTCCTGTAAATGGCGGTCCGAACACACAGGCGTGTGTAATGGAAAGCAGCGACGGCGGAAAAACTTGGGAGGTCATCGCGCGTCCCGACGAAACGATAGATACTTCAATAAAGGGAATATCTATGGCTCACATTTACGAGCTTCCCGCACAGCTTGGCGATATGCCTGCAGGAACGCTTCTTTACTCGGGCAACTCGGTAAATTACAGCCGTAAATCTCATATCGCGGTGTGGAGAAGCTTCGACTGCGGTTATACTTGGGAAGAATACGTTATAATCGCCGAGGGCGGCGGAACAAAAGAAGGCGTATGGGAGCCCTTTATGTGGTACGAGCCCTCAGACGGATATCTCTACTGCTTCTATTCGGACGATTCGGACCCGAGGCACGATCAGAAGCTCGTTTACAAGCGCTCAAAGGACGGAAAAAATTGGAGTGATATCGTTGACGTTTGTACTTTTAACGATCCTGCAGATCGCCCCGGAATGTTCGTTATGACAAAAATGGGCAACGGCGAATATTTTATGGTATATGAATACTACGGAAGCAAGAACGGCTACGTGTATTATAAAACCACGAAGGATATAACCTCGTGGAATCCGACAGACCCCGGAAAACAGATCTTTGCAAGCGGCAGCAGTCATACCATTGGCTCTTCGCCCTCTTGTATATGGACTAGAGCGGGCGGAAAACACGGAACTCTCATCGTTACGGGCAAGTGGGAAGAAGGCGGCGACGGCAAGCACCGTATGTTCGTAAGCTTCGACTACGGAAAAACCTGGGAAACTATGGAAAATCCTCTGACCTACGACCTTGAAAACGATATACTTAACACAAATAGAACAGGACACAGCGCCTCTCTCGTAGTAGGTTCGGATCCGTACATTATCTACTATATGAACACGACAGACGTTCCCGAAACTGGCAGACAGCGCATACAGTTTGCAAAGCTCAAAATAAACTGACATATATACACACTGCGCTTTCAGCAAGGAGAATAATATTATGAAGACACAAAGAATCGCAGAACTTGAAAAGCTTTGCGCCGAGCGCGGAAAAAGCCCGAAGATCTCGCATTTTATAAATGACTATCACTATTCGGCACTGAATATGTTTTCAGAATGTGAGCTTTGGGAAAAGACCGCCAAAGCCATGGCATACGCGATAGAAAATCAAGATATTTATATTTATCCCGAGGACCGCATCGGCGGCAGAATTTATCACAGAGATCAGATAAAGCCCGAAGTCACAGACCCCGAGCTTGACGGTGACAGCGAAGCAAAAAAAGCCTTCAAGGAGCTCTATCCCAACACCGACGATCTTGAAAGATATCACCTGATAGGGGAGACCTCCAAGGGACATATCACTTGGTTTTTCGACAGAATACTCTCTCTCGGCGTAAGCGGACTCAGAAAGAAATTCGAAGACGCTCTTGAAAACCCGAAGGACGAGGAAGCCGAGCATTTTTACAAGGGAGTTATAATTCTGCTCGACGCTTTGCAAAGTTTCAACGATAAACACATAGAAGAATACGAAAAAGCGGGCAATACAGAGCTTGCAGAACGTATGAAAAAAGTACCCCGTTATCCTGCGGAAACCTTCCGCGAGGCCGTGCAGTCATTTTATATGCAGCATATCGTCGTAATGAGAGAAAATCCGTACGGCGGAAACGGTCCCGGACGTCTTGATTACTATCTCTGGCCATACCTCGAAAGAGATATCAAAGCAGGCAGATGCACTCTCGAAGAGGCAAAAGAGATAATCGACGAGCTTTTCCTGCGCATCGACGAAAGACTTTACGGAATGGATATGTGGGTAGAAGCTATCGTTGTCGGCGGAAGCTATCCAAACGGATGCTCCGCGGTCAATCCGCTTACATACATTATGGTACAGTCTATAATCGACCTCGATATCACACACCCTTCGATATATATAAGACTCCCGAAGGACCCGCCCGAAGAGCTTGTAAATCTTGCGGCAAGATATATGATGGCGGGACGAAACAGAGCGCAGATTCTTTACGACCCCGCTGTTACAGACGCTCTTGTAAACCGCGGAATTCCTTACCGCGATGCAGTAGAATACGCCTGCGGCGGATGTATGGAGGTGTCGGTTCAGGGTATGACCTCCGACTTGCTTTTCGTCGGTTGGCAAAACACCGCCAAAATGCTTGAGCTTATGGTAACGGGAGGTCTCTGCCTCAGAAGCGGAAAGCAGATAGAAGGCTTTGAAGCCACGAAAAGCCTTGCCGCTTATAACGATTTTGAAAGCTTTTACAGCGATTTTATAAAAGAATGTACCCGTCTTACCGAAATCTACCTCAAAAAGCAGGACATTTACAGCGAATACGCAGAAAAAAGACGTCCGTCATATCTCATCTCAAGTATGCTCGACGACTGTCTTGAGCGCGGAAGAAATATGCACGGCGGCGGCGTAAGATACCACGATTACGGCGCATCACAGGTCGCGCTTCCAAACGTCGCGGACGGACTTTATGCAATAAAGGTGGCTGTATTTGATAAAAAGCTTTGCACGGCAAGCGAACTTATCGAGGCGATGAAGGCAAATTACAAAGGTCACGAGGCTCTTCAGGCAAAGCTTCGCGCAATACCGAAATACGGAATTGATGACGATGACGTTGACGCTATGGCAGCCCGCGTTGTAGATGATTTTACCGATATGTATCTTAACTACACAACGCGTTGGGGCGGAAAAGGCAAGCCCGTTATACTTACGTTCATATATTCTCCGCACGCCGCATCTATGCTCGGTGCGACACCCGACGGAAGAAATCTCGGCAAGGGCGTTGCTCACGGTCTGACTCCCAACTCGCCGTCTATGACAGAAGGAATCACATCCGCCATAAATTCCTGCGGCAAGCTTCCTCACAAAAAACTCGCAGGCGGAGCATCTACGATGTGGGATTTCGACAGCTCGTGGGCAAGTGAGGAGATAATAGCGGCGCTTATAAAGGTCTTCTGCGAAAATAACGGACAGATATTCCAAGGAAACACAACTCCCGTGGAAGAGCTTCTCGATGCACAGACAAATCCCGACGATCACCTCAATCTTATCGTCCGCGTCGGCGGATATTCGGCACGATTTGTAACTCTTCCGAAAGAGCTGCAAAACGATATAATCGCACGAATCCGTCATAACGGCTAATAAATATACGAATACAAAGAAAGATTGGTAATAAAAATGAAAAAGACACCCGTGTTTTACAGAATAATTGCACTTGTTATCGTTTTGGCAAGTGTTATCTCGGCATTCACCGCTTGTACAGAAGATAAAAAAACCGACGAAGAGAAAAAAGATCTGCTTGATATAAGCACGTACGCGATAGTACGCTATGATTCCTCGGAAAGCAGCATAACCAAAAAAACAGCAAGACTTAAAAACGCTATAAAGGATACCCTCGGAGTTGACCTCGCGGTTCAGTCAGACTGGTACAATCCGAACACTCCACCCGATCCTGATGCAAAAGAAATACTTATAGACAAAACCAACCGCAAGGAATCGGAAGAAGCTCTTGCAAAGCTTGAAGGACAAGAGGGTGATGCTTACATAATAGATATCACCGAAAACAAGATCGTTATTGTCGGAACGACAGACGGTGCAACACTTCGCGGTATATTTTATTTTATAAAAAATTACGTTATGACCTCTCCGAAAGGAAACGGTCTTGACGTTACACACGGAAAAAATATCGTTCAGCCGTACGACTCGGCGAAAAGCCTTTCAATCCCTATTCTCGATATGGATATTGAGGTCGTATCAACGGTTTTCGGTGTTCCCGACAAAAACCCCTCCGATCTTCTCGGATATCCTTCCAATATCAGCGACGTTCATTTCCCCTCGGTGATAGAGCTTCAGTATCAGGAAAACGAAGAGAATAACGGAATTCTTATAGGTGCTTTCTGTATAATTGAAACCGCACTTCAGAATCCTATGGAAACGCTTGCGTGCATAATGGAAAGCCGCGACGGCGGTAAGAGCTGGGATGTTATCGCGCGTCCGAAGGAAACTCTCGACACCGGCACGGGATGGGCAGGCTCAATGGCTCACATCTACGAGCTTCCCGCACAGGTTGGAAATATGCCCGCAGGAACGCTTATCTACTCAGCGAACTCGGTAAACTATTCTCGCGCATCTCACATCGGCGTATGGATAAGTAACGACTGCGGAAAGACCTGGAGAGAGATCTCGATAGTTGCACGCGGCGGCGGCACGGGGCTCGGCGTTTGGGAGCCCGTTATGTACTATAACGATGCTGACGGATATCTTTACTGCTTCTATTCGGATGATTTCAACCGCAACTACGATCAGAGAATCGTTTACAGACGCTCAAAGGACGGCGTAAAATGGGAGAGCGTCGTTGAAGTGTGTGCTTTTGAAAACTTTGCAGACCGTCCCGGTATGCCGGTAATTACAAAGCTCGGTAACGGCGAATACTTCCTCGTTTACGAGTACTGTATCGGCGGCGGTGCAAGAATATATTACAAAAAGACCAAGGATATAACAAACTGGAACCCCGAAGACCCCGGAACGCTTATTGAAACAAAGGTCGGAACAAAGAATCTTCAGATTGCAACAGCGCCCTCGTGCGTATGGACTCCCGTCGGCGGAGAGTGCGGAACGCTCTTTGTAACAGGTATGTATCAGTTTGGCGGCGATGGAAAGAACAGAATTCTCGTAAGCACAGACTACGGAGAAACTTGGGATACCGTTGAAAATCCTCTTCCGTACAGCGGATATGAGAGCTTTGAAAACGAATCGCTCTACGGATACAGACCTATTATGGTGCTTGGCGCCGATCCTTCGGTAATACACTACGTAAATACGACAAATATAAAGACCTCCGGAAAATCGCAGATACAGTACGCTAAACTCAAGGTTCACGAATAAGATATACAAACAACGAAAGAACAGTAATAGCAAAGTTTGTACGAAAGGTATGGTCATAAAAATGAAAAAAGCCACTCTGTTTTACAAATTAATCGCGATCGTTATAGTTTTTGCAACACTCGCTTCGATATTTACAGCTTGTAAAGAAACAGAAAAGACACCCGAAGAAGAGAAAAAAGAACTTCTCGATATCAGCGGATATACTATCGTGCGTTACGACGCCTCTGCCTCTCAAGTAACAGAGGGAACGAAAAATCTCAAAAACACAATCAAATCCGAGCTTGGCATCGACCTTACCGTACAGACAGACTGGTATAATCCGTCAAGCGCTCCCGATCCTAATGCAAAAGAAATTCTTATAGACAAAACAAACCGCAAGGAATCGTCAGACGCTCTTGAAAAGCTCGAAGAAGAACCCACAAAAGATGCATATATAATCGAAATCACCGAAAACAAGATAGTTATTCTCGGTAAAAGTACGATAGGTACCGTACGTGCTTTGAAGTCTTTTATAAGCTCGTACGTGCTTCCTTCCGAGGATTCGGGAAAAATAGACATCTCCGCAGGGAAATCGCTTATCAAGGACTACGATATCGTTCAGAACATCTCCATAACGGATAAGCTTGATATGGACGTTGAGGTCGTATCCACCATTCTTCAGTCAACACGCCCCGATGCTTATTCGGACGTGCTCGGAACTCCGGCAACTATATATTATCCGGTGTACCCCTCAATAGTTGAGCTTCAGTATCAGAAAAACGAGGCTGATAACGGTAAGCTTCTTGCAATACTTGAATTCAGCAGCAGTAACAATACCAGCACGACAGGCTCCGTGTGGGAAAGCACGGACAAGGGCGAAAATTGGAAAATAATCGCACGTCCGCGAGAAATGATCGACAGATCCATAAAAGGCGTATCAATGGCTCATATATATGAGCTTCCCGAACAGGTCGGAGATATGCCCGCGGGAACTATCCTATACTCGGGCACATCGGTAAATTATGACCGCAAATCACACATTGCAATATGGAGAAGCTTTGACGCAGGCTACACGTGGGAAGAATATACGGTCGTGGCAAAGGGCGGCGGTCTCGGCGAGGGCGTATGGGAACCGTTTACCTGGTACGAGGAAACAGATGGTTACCTTTACTGCTTCTACTCGGACGATTCTGACCCCAAACACGATCAGAAGCTCGTGTTCAAGCGTTCAAAGGACGGAGAAGAATGGAGCGATGTTTATCACGTATGCGCTTTTGACAATTCCAAAGAACGCCCCGGAATGCTCTCTATGACAAAAATGGGCAACGGAGAATATTTTGCGGTTTACGAATACTGCGGCTCGAAAGGATGCCATATATACTATAAAACAACGAAAGATATAACCTCTTGGAACCCCTCCGATCCCGGTACTCCGCTTGCGGTGGGATCGTACAGCATCGGATCTGCTCCTTGGTGCGTATGGACTCCCGTTGGCGGTGAGTGCGGAACACTTATCGTTACGGGAATGTGGGAAACAAACGGAGACGGTTCTCACCGTATGTTTGTAAGCTTCGACTACGGAAAAACTTGGGATCTTATGGCAAATCCTTTGCCGTACAATCTTAATAATCAGGCAACGACTCACGAGCATATATGCTACAGCCCTTCGTTTTTTGTCGGTGCGGATCCGTCGATCATATACTATCTTAATACCACAAACACAAACGACCCCAAATACGACGTAGCTGAAATAAAATTTGCAAGACTAAAGCTCTACGAGTGAAAATATTAAATAATTATAAGGTAAAAATTATGAAAAAGATCAATTCGTTTTTTAGAATTTTATCGCTTCTTTTGGCGGCACTCTTTGTTTTAACGGCTTTTGCCGCCTGTAAAGAAAAGACGCCCGAAGAAGAGAAAAAAGAACTTCTCGATATCAGCGGATATACTATCGTACGCTACGACAACTCTGACAACAGTATTACAAAAAAGACGGCACGGCTTAAAGGTGTTATAAAGGATACTCTCGGAATTGAGCTTACCGTTCAGACAGACTGGTATAATCCGTCAAGCGCTCCCGATCCGAATGCGAAAGAGATCCTTGTCGACAAAACCAACCGAAAAGAATCTACAGACGCGCTTGCAAAGCTCGAAGAGAAGACAGGCGATGCTTACATAATAGATATTACCGAAAACAAGATAGTTATTCTCGGCAAGACAGATTCTTCCACACTCAGAGCAATATCGTATTTCATAAAAAATTACGTCACACCCTCTCCGAAGGGAAACGGTCTTGACACAGATCACGGAAAAAGTGTCATTCAGGACTATACAGCTATAAAGAACATTTCGCTTGACGGCAAGCTCGATATGGATATCGAATTCAAATCGACGGTTCTCGCATCCGAGCAAAGCGCGTCAAACATCCTCGGCTACACAGCAACTCTCGATCACGTTTATTTTCCCTCGGTGATCGAGCTTCAGCATCAACCCAAGGAAGAAGACAACGGCACTCTTATCGCGGCGATGTCGATCGGTGAAACACCCTCAGGCGGTCCGATGTCATCTCTCGGATGTATAATGAAGAGCACGGACGAAGGAAAGACTTGGGAAATCATCTTCCGTCCGACAGAAACGTTCAAGCCCTGGTTCTGGGCAGGTCAGATGTCGCACATCTACGAGCTTCCCGAAAAGGTTGGAAGTATGCCCGCGGGCACGCTGATCTATTCTGCAAATACCGTAAATTACGAGCAGTATTCTCACATCGGCGTGTGGAAGAGCACAGATTGCGGAAAGACGTGGAAGCAGTACACGACAGTTGCAAGCGGCGGCGGACTCAAAGAAGGCGTATGGGAGCCGGTTATGTTCTATGATGACGGATACCTTTACTGCTTCTATTCGGACGACTCCGATCCCAAACACGACCAGAAGATCGTATATAAACGCTCGAAGGACGGCGTTAAATGGGAACGCGAGGTTGAGGTATGCGCATTTGACACTTTTGGCGACCGTCCCGGTATGCCCGTTATCACAAAGATGGGTAACGGAGAATATTTCCTCGTCTATGAATACTGCGGTGCGGATCACGACTGTTTTATATACTACAAAACAACAAAAGATATAACCTCGTGGAATCCAAAAGATCCGGGAACACTGCTTTCCGCAACGGTCGGAGGCACAGAATATAAAACGGCGTCCTCGCCCTCGTGCGTATGGACTCCCGCAGGCGGCGAAAACGGAACACTCTTCGCTACGGGAAGACGAGAATTCGGCGGCGACGGCACAAACAGAGTATTCGTAAGCTTTGACTACGGCAAGACTTGGGATACGATAGAAAATCCGCTGCCTTATTCGTGGTACAACAGTGCCGCCGCGGGTAATGACAGCATAGGTTACCGCCCTATAATGGTCCTCGGAGCAGATCCTTCGGTTATACACTACGTAAACATAACCAATATAAGCTATGCAAAAGGAACTCAGGTACAGTACGCAAGACTTAAGGTCTATGATTAATTCAAGCAGGAAATAATTTATGAAAACTTCTGTATTTTATAAAATAACAGCACTTATTCTTGTTTTGGCGAGTGCAATTTCGGTCTTCACAGCCTGCGGAGAAAAGAAGCCGGGTGATGAAGACAAGAAAATACTTCTCGATATCAGCGGATACACTATCGTGCGTTATGACGTGTCGTCAAAAAACATCATCGAGAAAACCGCAAGACTCAAAAGTGCAATAAAAGAAACTCTCGGACTTGAGCTTACGGTTCAGACAGACTGGTACAATCCGAACACTCCGCCAGACCCGAATGCAAAGGAAATACTTATTGACCTTACAAACCGCACGGAATCCAAAGATGCGCTCGAAAAGCTAAACGAAAGCAAGGACGATGACGCTTACATAATAGAGATCACCGAAAATAAGATAGTTATTCTCGGAAAAACCGATCATTCCACGCTCCGCGGTATTACTTATTTTATAAAAAACTACGTTATGTCCTCTCCCGCAGGTAACAGCCTTGATATTACACACGGAAAAAATGTAATTCAGGATTACAGCGCGGTAAAGAACATTATGCTCGATAACAGACTCGATATGGATATTGAAGTTATATCGACTGTCATCGGAGTTCCCGAAGAAGACCCCTCGGACATTCTCGGCTATCCTTCACACGTTAAATCTACAACGTTTCCCTCGGTGATCGAGCTTCAGCATCAGCCGAACGAAGAGGACAACGGAACTCTTATCGCGGCGATCTCGGTTGGCGAGGAGGCACTCAAAGACCCGCTTAATACCTCGGGCTGTATTCTCGAAAGCCGCGACGACGGTAAAACGTGGAATATTATAGCCCGTCCCAAGGAAACGATAGATCCTTCGATATGGGGGTGCTCAATGGCGCAGATCTACGAGCTTCCCGCACAGGTCGGAGATATGCCGGCAGGAACTCTGCTTTTCTCGGCAAATGCGGTAAACTATAATTACAAATCGCATATCGGCGTATGGAGAAGCTACGACTGCGGGAAGACCTGGGAGGAATATGTGCTCGTTGCAAGAGGCGGCGGTCTCGGCGCGGGCGTATGGGAGCCCGTTATGTTCTATGACGAAGGTTACCTCTACTGCTTCTATTCTGACGACTCCAACCGCAAATACGATCAGAGAATAGTTTACAGACGTTCAAAGGACGGCGTTAAGTGGGAAAGCGTTGTAAACGTATGCGCTTTCGACGAGTTTGAAGCTCGTCCCGGAATGCCTATCATAACAAAAATGGGCAACGGCGAATTTTTCCTCGTTTATGAATACTGCGGTGCAGGACAGCAGTGCTTTATTTATTACAAGAAAACAAAAGACATAACCAAATGGGATCCCACAGACCCCGGAACACTTCTCGAAGCAGACGTGGGCGGTAAAAAATATAACGCGGCATCATCGCCCTCGTGCGTATGGTCCCCCGCAGGCGGTGAATGCGGAACTCTTCTCGCAACGGGAAGACGTGAATTCGGCGGTGACGGAACAAACAGAGTTTTCGTAAGCTTTGACTACGGAAAGACCTGGGACACAATAGAAAATCCTCTGCCATACGACTGGTACGGAAGCCTTGATCTTACCGACAGAATAGGTTACCGTCCCATTATGGTGCTTGGCTCAGACCCGTCTGTAATTCATTACATAAACATCACGGACACTCCCAAAAGAAGAGTAGAACGTGTGCAGTATGCAAAACTCCGACTTTGCGAATAAAGCCGGCAAAGGAGATCTATTATGAAAAACTCACATCTTTTTTTAAAAATAACGGTATATTTGCTCGTACTGTCAACCATTCTTGCGCTCGCCGCAGGCTGTAAAAACGATACGAATTCCGAAAAAGATCCCTCGCAAAACGAAGAAGCGTTTATTGATATAAGCAACTATGCTATCGTCAGACGCGACAAAGTAGACAAGATAGTCGTAACCAAAACTGCAAATATCAAGCTCGCCATTCTCGATAAGCTTGGTGCGGATCTGCCTGTGCAGACAGACTGGTATAACCCGAACACCCCTCCCGACCCGAATGCAAAGGAGATCCTTGTAGATCAGACAAACCGCAAGGAGTCGCAGGACGCTCTTGCAAAGCTCGAAGCCAAAGAGGACGACGCCTATATAATAGAGATCACCGAAAACAAGATAGTCATTCTCGGCAAGACTCAGAATTCAACCCTTCGCGCAATAGAATATTTTATGCAGAACTACGTGTTCACCTCAACAAAAAGCAACTGCCTCGGTGCAGTTGAAGAAAAATCGCTTATTCTTGACTATACCTTCGGAAATATTCTCATAGCAGGCAAGCTTGATATGGATATTGATCTCGTTTCCACCGTGTTTGCCGTACCGAACGAGCATTATTCGAAAATTCTCGGATATTCCTCGCATATAGTAAAATCGTCATATCCTTCGGTAATCGAGCTGAAATATCAGCCGAATGAAAAAGATAACGGCAAGCTCCTCGCAAACTTCCACATAGGCGAAACCCCTGCAGTACCGAACGCTCCCAACTCGGAATCCTGCATAATGGAAAGCACGGACGGCGGTAAGAATTGGAAAATAATCGCGCGTCCCGAGGAAACCATAGATAAAACTCTCACAGGCGTTACAATGGCTCATCTGTTTGAGCTTCCCGCACAGGTAGGCGTCCTTCCCGCAGGTACGATCATTCTTTCGGGTAACTCTGTTAATTGGACCGGAAAATCTATAGTTGCTATTTGGTGCAGCTTTGACTGCGGATACACGTGGGAAGAATTTTCTATACTTGCCGAAGGCGGAGCAACTCGGTACGGCGTATGGGAGCCCTTTATGTGGTACGAGCCTTCTGACGGATATCTCTACTGCTTCTATTCTGACGACTCCGACCCGAAATATGACCAAAAGCTCGTTTACAAGCGTTCGAATGACGGAAAAAATTGGTGGAAAGAGGTTAATGTTTGCGCGTTCAGCAATTTTGAGGACCGCCCCGGAATGCTGTCACTGACAAAAATGGGCAACGGAGAATATTTTATAACTTACGAATATTACGGCGGCGACGACGGATATATTTATTATAAGACCACAAAGGATGTAAGAAATTGGGATGCCGCCGATAAAGGTACGAAAATAGCGACCGCCGAAGGTCATACTATCGGCTCCGCTCCGTGGTGCGTATGGACTCCCGCAGGCGGTGAATGCGGAACGCTCTTCGTTACAGGGCGTTGGGAAGAAAACGGCGACGGCACTAACCGCGTTTTCGTAAGCTTCGACTACGGTAAGACTTGGGAAACCATTGAAAATCCTCTCCCGTTTGACGAATCAAATGATGTCGGCGACTACGGTGCATACGGAAGAAGTCCTTGCCTGATCGTTGGCAAAGACCCGTCGATAATATATTATGTCAATACCACGGACGTTCCCGAAACAGGCAGACAGAGAGTTCAGTTCGCAAAGCTCAAGATCAACAACTGATTTTATATTATATATAATATAAGAAAGGAAGAAACTATGAGAAAAAACAACGTCTTTTTCAGAATTTTATCGCTTGTTTTTGTTCTTTCACTTATTATAACGTCCTTTTCGGCTTGCAGTGAAGAAAAACCGAGCGAAGAGGAAAAAGATTATCTCGATATAAGCGGATATTCGATAGTCCGAAAAGACAACTCGGAAGCACGGATCGTGAGTGATACCGCATCTCTCAAAATAACGATACTGTCCGTGCTCGGCACGGAGCTTCCCGTTCAGACAGATTGGTATAACCCGAACACCCCTCCCGACCCGAATGCAAAGGAGATACTTATAGATCAGACTAACCGTAAGGAATCTTCCGACGCACTTGCAAAGCTTAAAGACAAATCGGGAGATGCGTATATAATTGATATTACAGAAAACAAAATAGTCATTCTCGGAAAAACGGCTATCTCTACGGCGCGTGCGATAAAACATTTTATAAACGAATACGTATTGCCGTCGGCAGAGCCGTCTATGCTCGATCTTTCGGCAGGCAAAACGGTCGCTACGGACTATACTGCGGTGAAATATATCACAGCAGGCGATAGTCTCGCAGTAGACGTTGAAGTAATATCGACGATCTTCGCAGTTCCCGAAAACAGATATATGGACATTTTAGGATACTTTTGCTCGGTGGACAAAGCTCAGTATCCGTCGATGGTCGAGCTTAAATATCAGAAAAACGAAGAAGACAACGGCAAACTCGTTGCTATATTCGGTCTTTCTGCCGCACCCGTAAAAGGCGGACCGAACACAAACGCTTCGGTTTGGACCAGCAGCGACGGCGGTAAAAGCTGGACTTTGATCGCGCGCCCCGAAGAAACCATAGACACATCCATAGAGGGTATTTCTATGGCACACATCTATGAGCTTCCCGCACAGGTCGGAGATATGCCTGCGGGAACACTTCTCTATTCGGGTAACTCGGTAAACTACGCCCGTAAATCTCATATCGGTGTATGGAGAAGCTTCGACTGCGGATATACTTGGGAAGAATACACGATAGTAGCAAGTGCGGGCGGTCTCGGAGAAGGCATCTGGGAGCCGTTTATGTGGTACGAGGAATCGGACGGCTATCTCTACTGCTTCTATTCCGACGACTCCGACCCCAAACACGATCAGAAGCTTGTGTATAAACGCTCGAAGGACGGAAAGACCTGGAGTAAGATAACAGAGGTCTGCGCATTCAAAAATCCTGCCGCGCGTCCGGGTATGTTCGTTATGACGAAAATGGGCAACGGAGAGTATTTTGCGGTTTATGAATACTGCGGAACGAACGACTGTCATATCTACTATAAGACGACGAAGGATATAACCGATTGGAATCCTTCCGACGAGGGAACTCTTCTTGAGATACCGTCGGGCGGAAAGAATATCATACTCGGCTCGGCTCCCTCGTGCGTATGGACTCCTGCAGGCGGCGAAAACGGAACTCTGATCGTTACGGGAAAATGGGAAAACAACAAAGACGGCAAAACTCATCATCTGTACGTAAGCTTCGATTACGGTAAGACTTGGGAAACTATGGAAACACCTCTGCCGTATGACGAGTATAATGACACAAGAGATACCAAGCGAATCGGCTACAGTCCGTGTCTTGTTCTCGGCAGCGACACTTCGGTCGTGCATTACGTAAATATGACCGACGTACCCGAAAACGGAATGTCAAGAATACAGTATGCAAAACTGAATATTGTTGACTGAAATTATATTATAAAAATATAATCAAAGGAGAAAACCGATATGAAAAGAAGTCTTTCGTTTTTCAGAATTTTATCGCTTGTTTTGGCAACACTCTTTATTTTGAGTGCATTTTCCGCTTGCGGAGAAAAGCCCGAAGAAAAGAAAAAAGAATACCTTGACATCAGCGGATACTCTATCGTCCGCCGCGATGCCGCCGACAAAAGAGTTATAAACAAAACGGCAAACCTTAAAAAAACAATTTTGTCCGAGATAGGACTAGAGCTTACCGTAACGGTTGACTGGTACAACCCGAACAACGCTCCCGATCCTAACGCAAAAGAGATACTTATCGACAAGACAAACCGCAAGGAATCGGAAGAAGCTCTTGCAAAGCTTGAAGGCAGACCCGAAGATTCTTATATAGTCGAAATAACCGAAAACAAGATAGTTATCGTCGGTAAAAGCGCAACAGGAACTATGCGCGGTATTCAGTATTTTGCAAACACATACGTTCTTTCTTCCGAGGAAGCAAACAAAATAGAAATTTCAGCAGGGAAGAGCTTTATAAAGGATTACGACGTCGTTCAGAATATCTATATAGAAGATAAGCTCGATATGGACGTTGAGGTCGTATCAACTCTTCTTGAAACCACACTTCCGGGTAAATACACAGAAACTTTGGGTACTCCCGCATCGGTCGGCAGAGTTTTGTATCCTTCAATAACAGAGCTCAGATATCAGTCCAACGAAGAAGATAACGGCAAGCTTCTTGCAATATTCGAATTCGGCAGCAGTGATAACAACAGCACGTCGGGCTCTGTATGGGAGAGCACAGACAAGGGTGAAACCTGGAATATAATCGCTCGCCCGAGAGAAACGATGGACAGACTTATAAAGGGAATTTCTATGGCTCACATTTACGAGCTTCCCGCACAGGTCGGAGATATGCCCGCAGGTACTCTCCTTTATTCGGGTAACTCGGTCGATTACAGCTACAAATCACACATCGCAGTATGGAGAAGCTTTGACGCGGGAAAAACATGGAAAGAATACGTTATAATCGCCAAAGCAGGCGGTCTTAAAGAAGGAATCTGGGAGCCCTTTATGTGGTACGAAGAATCGGACGGCTACCTCTACTGCTTCTATTCGGACGACTCCGACCCCAAGCACGATCAGAAGCTCGTTTACAAGCGCTCAAAGGACGGCAAAAACTGGAGCGATATAGTTGACGTTTGTACTTTTGACAATCCTGCGTTCCGTCCGGGTATGTTCTCTATGGCAAAAATGGGCAACGGCGAATACTTTATGGTATATGAAAACGTTGTAGGTGACGGCGCAAAGATATACTACAAGACTACGAAAGATATAACAAAATGGAATCCTACAGATATGGGTACACTTCTTAAAGTAGGCGACTATACCGCAGCATCCGCACCCTGGTGCACATGGACTCCGGTAGGCGGCGAATGCGGAACACTTATCGCAACCGGAATGTGGGATTCAAGCGGTGCCAACGGCAAGCACAATCTGTTTGTAAGCTTCGACTACGGAAAGACCTGGGATGTTATGGCAAATCCGCTTCCGTACAGCCACGACAACCTTATGCACGAGGATAACCACATCGGTTACAGCCCTGCGTTGTTCGTGGGAGCAGACCCGTCGGTAATCTACTATATGAATGCGACAGACTACCGTGACAGCCACGGCTTCGGAGTACCGAGAATGCAGTTTGCGCGGCTTAAGCTCTACGATCCCAAGGCATAACAGGAGAACAAAGTTATGAAAAAAAGTTGTTTATTTTTAAGAATTTTATCGCTTCTTTTAGCAACGCTTTTCGTCTTCACTGCATTTTCCGCTTGCGGAGAAAAGCCCGAAGAAAACAAAAAAGAATACCTTGACATCAGCGGATACTCTATCGTCCGCCGCGATGCCGCCGACAAAAGAGTTGTAAACGATACGGCAGACCTCAAAAAGACCATTCAGTCCGAGCTTGGAGTTGAACTTACGGTAAACGTTGACTGGTATAACCCTGCAAACACACCCGATCCGAATGCAAAAGAAATACTTATCGACAAAACAAACCGCAAAGAATCGGAAGAAGCCCTTGCAAAGCTCGACGGTATGCCCGACGACTCATACATAATCGACGTTACCGAAAACAAGATCGTTATTGTAGGTCAAAGCACAACAGGAACAGTACGCGCTATTTCATATTTTCTCAAAAACTACGTCCTTACTTCTGAAGAAGCAGGAAAAATAGATCTTTCTTCGGGAAGAACCTTCACAAAAGAGTACGATATAGTTCAGAACATCTTTATCGATGACAAGCTCGATATGGACGTTGAAGTAAAGAGCACTGTTTTCGAGGTCACCCGCGGATACGTCGATCTTCTCGACTTCACCTATTCGATCAACACCGCACACTATCCTTCGGTGCTTGAACTGAAATATCAGAAAAATGAAGAAGACAACGGAAAGCTTATCGCCATATTCTGCCTCAGCGCTAATCCGGCTAAAGGCAACGGAATTAAAACAAACGGCGCAGTTTGGGAAAGCGCAGACGGCGGTGCTACGTGGGAGCTTATCGCGCGTCCTCAGGAAACGATAGACAAATCTATCACGGGAATATCTATGGCTCATATCTATGAGCTTCCCGCACAGGTTGGAGATATGCCCGCAGGAACACTTCTTTATTCGGGCAACTCGGTAAATTATGACCGTAAATCTCACATCGGCGTCTGGAGAAGCTTCGACTGCGGAAGAACTTGGGAAGAGTACGTTATAATCGCTAAGGCAGGCGGTCTTAAAGAGGGAATTTGGGAGCCCTTTATATGGTATGAAGAATCGGACGGATATCTTTACTGCTTCTATTCGGACGACTCCGACCCGAAGCATGACCAGAAGCTCGTTTACAAGCGTTCAAAGGACGGCGTAAAGTGGAGCGAGATATACGACGTATGTACCTTTGAAGATCCTGACGACCGACCGGGTATGTTCGTTATGACAAAGATGGGTAACGGCGAATACTTTATGGTTTACGAATACGTCGGAAGCGGCGGAAGCCTTATATATTACAAGACAACGACCGATATAACATCTTGGAATCCTACCGATCCGGGAACACTCCTGCAGGTAGGCACTTACCGCGTAGGCTCTGCGCCCTCCTGTATATGGAGTCCCGCCGGCGGCGAATGCGGAACGCTTATTGCAACCGGAATGTGGGAAAGGGACGGTGACGGCAAGCACCGTATGTTCGTAAGCTTTGACTACGGAAAGACTTGGGAACTTATGGCTAACCCGCTTCCGTACGATAACAAAAACGATACCAAGGAAACCGACAGAATCGGTTACAGCCCGTCGCTCGTTATCGGCGCCGACCCGTCTGTTATTTACTATATGAACACAACGGACGTTCCCGAAACAGGCTATCAGAGAATTCAGTTTGCAAGACTTAAGATATATGAAGAATAAAATAAGAAAGATCCTTATGTGTACTTCACATAAGGATCTTTTATTTACTGATGATCTAAATACTTTTTCATATAATCACTCGGAGAAAGTCCGGTGCGTTTTTTGAAAACCCTCGAAAAATATCCAATATCGGCAAAGCCCGACATCGTGCTGATCTGCGAGATCGAAAAGCGCAGGCGGGAATTCTCACGAAGCAGCTTTTTAGCCGAATTTATGCGCAGATCGGTGAGATATTCAAGCATAGACATTCCCGTTGACTTTTGAAATTTCCGCCTCAGATAATCGTCGCAGTATCCGCTTTTGCGCACGAGATCGGTCAGCGAAAAATCGGGATTGCTGAATTCATTTATCATAACATTTATAAGATTTGCAACTACGGGATCTTTTTCGGGTTGTCCCGCACGGCTTAAAAGTATTTTTTCGATAGCGGAAAACAAGCTCTCGCAATTTTCCCGATAACCGGCCTCTTTTTTTTGATAGATACTGAAAAGAATGCTGACAAGAGCGCTCACGCTGCCCTGTTCGTCATCGTTTATAACCGTTGCTTTTCCGTTGTTCGGCAGGTCGAGCGATCTGCACAGTATCGCAAAATCGCAAAAACCGTTTTCAGACCTTTTTTCGTGCGGAACGTGCGGCGGTATGCAAACAAAGGTGTGGGTTCCGAAATGAAAGCTCTCTCCGCCGATTATATCGTCGCTCTCGCCCTTGTGATTAAGGATTATCTCCCACACGTCGTGCGTATGAGAAAACGAAATGTACAGAGGCTGTGACTCTCGTTTGCAAAAAACAAAGTTCATTTTCATTTCTCCTATCGATTATTTGAGCTTATGATAACACATAAAATCGCTTTTGTCCATATACAAATCGTAAATATCCTTGATATTTTTACGCTATAAAATTATACTGAAATCACAGAGTAAATCTCTGAATATCAACATTACGGAGAATATGTTATGGAAATGATGAAACAGGTTGTGTCGGTAGGTCCTCGCAAAAGTACAATAATAGAGGTTCCGAAGCCGACGATAAATGCAAATCAGGTGCTTGTAAAAAACAAGTACGTCGGCGTTTGTATGTCAGAGCATTATGATTGGTCAACCGCTAAAGAAGGAACTGCTTTCGGTCACGAGCCTCTCGGCGTTATAGCTGAGATCGGCGCAAACGTAAAGGGCTGGAAGGTCGGCGACAAGGTCAGCGGATTCTGGGGAAGCGGACTTCCGGGCGGCGGAGGAATGGTCGAATATGCACCTGTAAATCCGAACTCAATATACAAGATCCCCGAAAACGTACGCGATGTTGACTGTATTCTCGAGCCTCTTGCTTGTATGATGAGCGCGGTAAGCAAAGCAAAAATATCTATGCCGGGTACAGAGGTCTGCGTTGTCGGCGCGGGATATATGGGTTGCGGAGCTATCTCGCTTCTTCGTATGAGAGGCGCTTACGTTATAGCTGTAGATCCCCGCAAGGAATCGCGCGAAAACGCTCTGAAATACGGCGCAGACGAGGTATATACCCCCGAAGAAATGTGGGAAAAGATAAGAGGCGGCTTCCGCGGCTATAAGTGCGTTATGGAATGGGGAGAAACGAACGAATCTCTCGACCTTGCCATTCACCTCACAAAAGAATGCGGTCAGCTTTGCCTCGGCGCATACCACACAGGGGACAAACGCCTTGTGAACGTACAGCTTCTCAACGTACGCGCTATTGAATGTCTCAGCACACACCCGAGAGAAGCAGAGCTTTCACGCGAGGGCGCAAGAAACGCGGTGCGTATGCTGTCAGATAAGCGTTGGTGCTATCAGAATATTCCCACAAAGGTATATCCGATGAGCAAATTCGACCAGGCACAGGCAGATCTTGAAACCAAGTACGGCATATTTATGAAGGCTGTTATTGATATGGAAACGCTTGACGGCGAGCCTTATATAGTCTGATATGTATAGTATTGGTATCGATATTGGCGGAACAAGTCTGCGTATCGGGCTTGTGGATGAAAATTTCACTCTTTGTGCGTTTGAGAAGTATTCTGTCAGCGAGGCTTTGAGGTCTTCTCCGATAGAAAAGCTGAAAGATTTTATAAAAAATTACATCTCGAAGCACACTCTTGAAGGAAAAATCAAAGGCGCGTGCATAGGTTTTCCCGCAACTGTGGATAAAAAGCGCGAAAGAGTGCTGAGCGCACCAAATCTTGCCGGATTTGACGGAGTCAACGTAAAAGAAGAGCTCGGAAAGCACTTCGATTTCCCGATTTTTATTGAAAAAGACGTAAATCTTCTGCTTCTCGGTGATCTCGAGCGTATGAAAATATCGGCGAACGATATCGTCGCCTGCTATATCGGCACGGGACTCGGCAACGCGATGATGATAAACGGAAATCTTGTGGCAGGTCACAACGGAGTCGCGGGTGAGCTTGGACACATTCCTTTCGGAGATTCGGACGACCCTTGCGGCTGCGGAAACGTCGGATGTGCGGAAGTCTGCGTCGGCGGAAAATATTTATCCCGACTTGCCGAAGAAACCTTCAATGACTGCGATATATCCGAAATTTTTGTCAAACACCGCGAAAGCATCGAAATAAAGAACTATCTCGACCGACTTGCGCGGGTGATAGCGTCCGAGGTAAACATTCTCGACCCCGAGCTTCTCATTCTCGGCGGAGGAATACCGAATATGGACGGCTTCCCGAAGGAAGAATTTGTTTTGCTCGTACTGAAATATACGCGCAAGCCTCTTCCCGCAGACACTCTGAAAGCTCTGTATTCACAGGGCAGCGGGGATATCGGCGTCCTCGGAGCAGGAATATTTGCTCAAAAAGTCAAGTAAATTACTTAAACCTATTGACGGCAAGCACCTTTTTTCGTAAAATATGATTACAGGGTGCTTGCCGCCTGATTTTATTAAATACTGCCCAAAAGGAGAGTTTAGTATGATAATAGCTTGCGGAAACGACCACACTGCGCTTGAAATGAAGAAAGAGATCACAGCATATCTTGAAGAGCTCGGTCACAGCGTTCTCGATCTCGGCACACACACGGGTGAGCGATGCGATTATCCGATATACGGAGAAAAGGTTGCGCGCGCGGTTGCCGAAAAGAAAGCCGACCTCGGTATCGCGATATGCGGTACGGGAGTCGGAATATCTCTTGCGGCAAACAGAGTCAAGGGCATACGCGCCGTTGTTTGCAGCGAGCCGTATTCGGCTGCACTTTCAAAACAGCACAACAACACCAACGTGCTCTGCTTCGGTGCAAGAGTTATAGGGCCGGAGCTTGCAAAGCTCATCGTAAAGAGCTGGCTTGATGCCGAGTTTGAAGGCGGAAGACACGAAAAACGTGTAAATATGCTCGACGAAATAAGCGCAAGAAACTAATTTTGATCAAAGGAAGGAATGGCCATAAAAATGAAAAAAATGATATCGCCATCGCTTATGTGCGGAAATATTTTTGATTACGAAAAAACTCTGCGTGTTTTTGAAGAAGAAAAAATAGAATATCTTCATATCGACGTTATGGACGGACATTTCGTTCCGAATATGCAGTTCGGTACCGACACGATCAAGCAGATACGCGCAAACACGAGCATTCCGCTTGACATACATCTTATGGTTGAAAAGCCCGAGGAAAAGCTTGAATGGTTTGACATAAAAGAAGGCGAATACGTAAGTATTCACCTTGAAGCAGGCGTACACGCGCAAAAATGCCTTGCTTATATCCGTTCAAAGGGAGCAAAACCGATGATCGCAATTTCCCCATCGACGCCCATCTGTATGATCGAGCCGCTTCTTGACGACTGTGACGGAATCCTCGTAATGACGGTAAATCCCGGCTTTGCAGGTCAAAAGCTTATTCCCGCGTGTGTGAAAAAGGTCAAAGACCTTCGCAAAATGCTCGATGAGGGCGGATATTCTCATCTTGACATCGAGGTTGACGGAAATATCAGCTTCGAAAATGCAAAGATCCTGTCCGATGCAGGTGCAAACATTTTTGTTGCAGGCACGAGCAGCGTATATAAAAAGGGCTACACTCTGGCAGAGGGAATTGCCGAGCTTCGCAGATCGGCAGAGTGAATTTGTAAAAACGATTACGGGAGGCTAAAAGGCCTCCCGTTTATACTCAAGGGGCGCCGCCCCTTAAGAAACCCCGCGAGCTTTTGAAAAAGCTCGAACAAAACTTTTCTAAAAAAGATTTTTTCTTTTTCAGTAAAGTTTTTGGAGTTCCAAGAACCTTTTTTCAAAAAGGTTCTTGGCGGTTTCCAAAGGCAGAGCCTTTAGCGGGTTCTTAGGGCAGAGCCCTAAGTGTATCCCCGGGCAGAGCCCTAAGCAGAGCAAGCGTTTACGAAATCTCTGATAATAGCGCGGGAGAAGTCATCGTCGGGAAAGCTTTTTTCGGGGTGGAACTGCACTCCGAGAAGATATCTGCCGTCCGAAAAATCGCATACACCCTCGATAATGCCATCGTCAGAAAGACCGATAACTTCAAGATCTTTTCCGAGCTTCTTTAGCGCCTGATGGTGAGTGCTGTTTGTCACAGCGGGCGTTTTGCCGCCCGAAAGCCTAAGAAGATGTCCGCTGACATTTACGTTGTGCGTTACACCGCTGTGATTTTCAATGTGCTGAAAAAGTGTTCCGCCGAGAGCGACGTTAATAAGCTGTACGCCGCGGCAAATGCCGAGAATCGGCTTTTTTCTCTCATAAAAAGCCTTGAAGAGTGCAAGCTCAAACAGGTCGCGCGCCTTGCAGCACTCGGTTTTTTCGTGAATAAAGCTATCGCCGTAAAATTCGGGAAAAACATCTATTCCGCCTGCGAAAAGAATTCCGTCAAGACGGTCTGCCGTTTGTGCAATCTCGTCTTCGTTTTCGGTGGGGCAGAGAATAACGGGCAAAGCGCCGACTCCGTACAGCGCGCGTATATAAGTAAGACCGAGCTGAACACCGTAGTCGTCAAGATTTGCCGCTATCCCTATAATCGGTTTGTTTTTTTCGGATAATGTATCGTGTAAAATGTCGGTCATTTTTGTTATCTCCTTAAATAAAGCAAAATAAAAATAATTCTGATAATATTTTACGGGTAAATCGCGCTTTTGTCAATAATATTTTTTAATGTGCGTGAGAAATAGTCGCTTTTTTCTTGACTCGGCAGAAAAAATATGGTAAAATAATCAAATAGTTTATATAAATATTGAAAAGAGGTTAAAAACTCTATGAGAATAGTAATAAAGGTAGGAACGTCCACCCTGACACATCCGACGGGTTGGCAGAATATAAGAATGGTCGAGCGTCTTTGCAGAGTCATCAGCGACCTCAAAAACGCAGGACACGAGATAATTATGGTATCTTCGGGAGCTATCGGTATGGGTGTCGGCAAGCTGTCACTTTCGGAGCGCCCGAAGGATATTCCGACCAAGCAGGCGGCTGCGGCTGTCGGTCAGTGCGAGCTGATGTACACGTACGATAAGCTCTTCTCCGAATACCATCACACGGTCGCGCAAATTCTGCTCACGGCTTCCGATATAGACTGCGAAAACAGACGCAAAAACTTCCATAACACGCTCTCAAGACTGCTTGAGCTCGGTGCGATTCCTGTAATAAACGAAAACGACACGGTAGCAACCGATGAAATCGTTATCGGTGACAACGATACGCTTGCGGCTATGACGGCGGTCAGCATTTCTGCTGATCTTTTAGTGCTTCTTTCGGACATAGACGGACTTTACACCGCAAATCCGAGAACGGACGAAAATGCAAAGCTTATCAGCTACGTAAAGGAGATAACACCGGAGATCCTCGCTCTTGCGGAAGGCAAGGGAAGTGAGCTTTCAACCGGCGGTATGGCGACCAAACTCCGCGCGGCGTCAACCTGTATGGCAAACGGGGTTGATATGATAATCGCAAACGGCGGAAATCCCGAGCTTCTCTATGATATCGCAGACGGAAAGCCGATAGGAACACGTTTCAGCGCAAAAGAAGCCTGATAATACGATTTTTCAGCAGAAAGGCTTAAAAAATGCTTACAACACTTGAAATAATGAAAAGAGCATCCGCCGTCAAGGGCGTTCTTGCCTCAATATCGACAAATGACAAAAACCGTGCGCTCTCGTTTATGGCGGATATGCTTATAGAAAACAAAGACGAGATCCTTGCGGCAAGCGAACTTGACGTTGAAGCGGCAAAAGGAAAGATCTCCGAGGTTATGCTCGACAGACTCTCTCTCAGCGAAAAGAGAATCGAGGCTATGGCAAACGGGATCCGCGAGGTTATTGATCTTCCCGATCCTGTCGGAAAAGTGATATCCGCGGTTACTCGCCCTAACGGCATTGTGATCGAGAAGGTTTCCGCGCCGATGGGGGTTATTGCTATAATATACGAAAGTCGTCCGAACGTCACCTCTGACGCGGCGGCACTCACACTCAAATCGGGCAACGTATGTATTCTTCGCGGCGGAAAGGAAGCCGCACGCTCGGCAAGAGCGATAACTGCCGCGCTCCGCAAAGGAATTGCCAAGGCGGGACTTCCCGAAGACCTCGTTCAGATAGTTGAGGACACGAGCCGTGAGAGTGCAAACGAGCTTATGAACGGAGTTGGGTATATTGACCTGCTCATTCCGAGAGGCGGAGCAGGACTCATCCGCGCTTGTACCGAAAATGCAAAGGTTCCTTGTATTCAGACGGGAACGGGAATCTGTCACATTTACGTTGATAGCGACGCTGATGTTGAAAAGGCACTTAACATTCTTGAAAACGCGAAAACGAGCCGTCCTTCTGTGTGTAACGCCGCAGAGGTATGCCTCGTTTCAGAAAAAATAGCGGAAAGATTCTTACCGCTTCTTAAAAACAGACTTTGTGACGTGCGCGAAAAAGACGGAAAGATTCCCGTCGAGCTTCGCCTTGACGAAAACGCGGCAAAGATAATCGAGGGCACTCACGCACGTGAAAACGACTTTGACACCGAATTTCTCGACTATATTCTTGCCGTCAAGGTCGTTTCGGGCGTAAAAGAAGCCTGCGAACACATTTTAAAGCATTCGACAGGACATTCTGAAGCGATAATCACCGAAAACAGCGAAGCATCGGACTATTTCACAAAGGTTATCGACAGCGCGGCGGTCTACGTTAACGCTTCAACGCGTTTTACCGACGGCGGAGAATTCGGACTCGGTTGCGAGATCGGAATTTCCACGCAGAAGCTTCACGCCCGCGGTCCTATGGGACTTTCCGAGCTTAACACATACAAGTATATTATCCGCGGTAACGGACAGGTGAGATAACCAAAGGCGCTGCCTTTGGAAACCGCTTAGAAACTTTTTGAAAAAAGTTTCTAAGAACTTCAAAAACTTTACTAAAAAGAAAAAATACACCTCTCGTTGTAGGGACAGGCGTCCTCGACTGTCCGTATTCCTAAAACAAGTCATTATTCCCTTTTTAGAATGGTTTTTGGGAAAGTTTGAAAACCCTTTTTGCAAAAAGGGTTTTCAAGAGAAAGGATTTTAAACTATGAAAACAATCGGCTTTATAGGCGCAGGCAATATGGGCGGTGCGCTCATACGTGCAGCATCCCGTTCGGATGTACGGTGCGAAATACTTATCGCAGACAAAATTTCCGAAAAAGCGGAAATTATCGCAAAAGAAACAAATGTAAAGATCTCTTCGCCGACAGAGATAGCAGAAAAATGCGATCTTATTTTCCTCGGTGTAAAACCGAATTTTATGGCGTCATCTCTCGGTGAGATAGGTGACGTTCTCGCAAAAAGAGAAGAAAAACCGACTCTCATTTCGATGGCGGCAGGCGTAAAGATCGAAAAGATCGCGGAAATGGCAAAGACCTCTTGCCCGATAATACGAATTATGCCGAATATGCCCGTATCGGTCGGAGAAGGTATGATACTTTACGATACCGACGATGGTGTAAGCGAAGAAACGGAAGAATTTTTCCTGGCGGTTATGGGAAAATCGGGCAAACTCGATAAGATTCCCGAGGCTCTTATAGATGCCGGCAGCGCGCTTTCGGGTTGCGGTCCTGCATTTGTGTTTATGTTCATTGAGGCTCTCGCCGACGGCGGAGTTTCGTGTGGACTTCCGAGAGATAAAGCGCTTGCCTACGCTACGCAGACTCTCATCGGCTCGGCAAAAATGCTCGAAGAATCGTCTAAGCACCCCGGCGAGCTTAAGGATGCCGTTTGCAGTCCGGGCGGAAGCACAATCGAAGGAGTCCGCACTCTCGAAGAGGGCGCTTTCCGCGGCACCGTTACAGACGCGGTAATATCTTCGTTTGAAAAAACAAAAATGCTCGGCAAATAAAATTCACAATACGGAGATGTGTGTAATGTCAAAACGCCGTTTAAAGCTCTCTAAAATTTCCGCACTTCACTATTTCAAGCTCTTTTTCAGATCGTTTCTCTTTATAGCGGCAACTCTTCTTTATATTATCAACAAAACAAACAGCTCAGACGAAGCCTTCGGCGGATATGAAAATGATCCCTTTATACTTTCGTTTATTTGGATCGTCTTCGTAATCGAGATGATACTG
Organism: Oscillospiraceae bacterium; assembly: GCA_015064255.1. Classification (GTDB taxonomy): domain Bacteria; phylum Bacillota; class Clostridia; order Oscillospirales; family CAG-272; genus SIG672. Next base: position 9,569 of record SVSP01000002.1, on the reverse strand, counting down.
CGTTTTTTCCCGTCAAAATTTGAGAGTATGGGCTGTCAAAAGCAGTTCAAGAAAAATTTCATACAAACCGAAAGCGATACTCCGAGAAATCAGCCGTTCAGGATAACTCTTCTCGTTGCGGCGGTATGGATACTGCTCAACGGCATAGTAGGCGCGCTCTATTTTTTCAAAATCATCGACGGCGGGATACTTCTCCTTATAAGCCTTGCCTATTCGGTCTGCGATATGATATGTATTCTCTTTTTCTGTCCGTTCCAGACCTGGTTTATGAAGAACAAATGCTGCGGAAGCTGTCGAATTTACAACTGGGATTACATAATGATGTTCACCCCGCTTGTGTTTCTGAAGAATATTTACGCGCAGAGCCTTTTTGCTATCGCGTTTGCCCTTTTTGTATGCTGGGAGCTTTCGTTCTATATTCATCCGAAGCGGTTTTCAGAGGAAACCAACGCCTGTCTTTCGTGCGCAAACTGCAAGGAAAAGCTTTGCCACCACAAAAAACAGCTCCGCGGATTTTTGAAAAAGAATAAGCACCTTTTCACACTTTCGGGTAACCGTACGATCGGGAAGATTTTGCATAGGAATGATAAGAAGAAAAAATAAGATCCTGCCTTTGCGCTCCTTCTCATAAGGATGTTTACCAAATTGTAGGGACCGGCGTCCTCGACGGTCCGCGACACATAATTTTCGGCAGAGATGTTGTTTTCTCTGCCGATTTGTGATATAATGGGATTACATCGTAGGGCGGGGGCTTGCTCCCGCCGTAACACCTCATTACACCGATAAGACGGCGGGAGTAAACCCCCGCCCTACAAAGGGGTATGGGCTTTGCCCTATGCCTTTGTAATACAAAGGCGAAACTGGCGATAAAACAGAACATTTACGGAGGCTTGTATGAATACCAAAAATAGTTGCTATACTTATTTCAAGATTGTTGGAAATTTCAATCCCGACGATATTTCTGCGTTACTGAATCTTACACCTGAAAAGAGTTGGAAAATTGGTGATTTGCGCCGTAACGGTACAAAATACGATTTTGCTCTTTGGGAAATTGGAAGATGCACAGAATATGATGTGTATGTAGAGAATCAAATGAGAAAAACAATCTCTGTGTTACTTGACAAGATTGCCATACTGAACCAAATCAGAGAAGAAAATGATGTTGAGTTCGTTTTGGAGATTGTACCTTCAATTTATGTGGAGGATATCAATCCTTGTCTTGCGCCACCTCTTGATGTCATTGATTTTTGTCATGCTACAAGAACGCAAATAGATATTGATATGTATTTATTTAATTCTGAAAATGAATAAACAACCCCCGGCAGACTTAAAAAAATCTGTCGGGGTTATCTTTGTTTTCTGCGGAGCAATTATGCCTTTTTGGACCGTCGGGGACGCCGGTCCCTACAAGGAAAAATCAAACTTCCTTATGAGAACCAGCCCTTCGGCAGGATCTTATTTTTTATATAAATTTACTGTCTTTCCCAGCGTGTACCCTGCGGAGTGTCGATAAGCACGATACCTTCGGCAAGGAGATTTGCGCGAATCTCGTCTGCTTTCTTGTAATCCTTTGCCTTCTTTGCCACAGCGCGCTCTGCGATAAGAGCCTCGATACGAGCAACTTCGGGATCGTCGCTCACAGGCGCTTCTTCAATTTTCTTGTTCTGCTCGGCTTTTATCTTTTCAGCGGCTTCTATAAGTCCGAGAGAAAGCACTCTGTCGAAATCGGCAATAAGAGCAAGCTTGGTCTTTGCAGAGATATTTGCCTTGAGCACGTCGTAAACAGCCGTTACCGCAAGCGAGGTGTTGAGATCGTTGTCGAGTGCGTCGGTAAATACCTTCTTGTATTTTGCCATATCCTCCTCGTTTATCTCGCCCGAGTTATCAAGTGTCGCGATACGCATAGCGAGCTTGTTGTACGCCGCTGCCGCATTGTCGAGGTTTTCCCAACTGAATACGAGCGACTTGCGATAGTGCGACTGCATACAGAAGAATCTGTAAACGAGGGGATCGTAGCCCTTTTCTTCAAGAAGAGAAACCGTGAGGAATTCGCCCTTGGATTTGCTCATTTTTCCGCTGTTTGTGTTAAGATGGCGGACGTGGAACCAATAATTGCACCACTTATGACCGAGATAAGCCTCGCTCTGTGCTATCTCGTTTGTGTGGTGGGGGAATGCGTTGTCGATACCTCCACAGTGGATATCGAGAGTTTCGCCGAGGTGCTTCATAGAAATGCACGAGCATTCGATATGCCAACCGGGATAGCCTACGCCCCAAGGGGAATCCCATTTGAGCTCCTGATCCTCGAACTTCGAGCGTGTGAACCAAAGAACGAAGTCTGCCTTGTTTCTCTTATAAGAGTCCTCTTCAACGCCTTCACGAACACCGACTGCGAGGTCTTCTTCCGAGAAATCGTTGAAAACATAGTAATTTTTAAGCTTTGACGTGTCGAAATAGATATTTCCGCCCGCTTCGTATGCAAAATCCTTTTCGATAAGCGCCGAGATGACCGAAATAAAGTCATCAATGCAGGTCGTTGCGGGAGCAACCACCTCGGGAGTTTTGATTTTGAGCTTTTCACAGTCAGCGAAAAATGCGTCTGTGTAGAATTTCGCGATCTCAAGAACGGTCTTGTTCTCGCGGCGCGCGCCCTTGAGCATCTTGTCCTCGCCCGTGTCGCCGTCAGAAGAAAGATGTCCGACGTCGGTTATGTTCATAACGCGGGTAACGTCGTATCCGAGATAGCGGAAGTACTTGTCAAGTACGTCTTCCATAATATATGTGCGGAGATTTCCGATATGCGCAAAGTGATATACGGTCGGGCCGCAGGTGTACATTTTAACCTTGCCCTCTTCATTCGGAACAAACTCGTCGCGTGTTCTTGTAAGACTGTTGTATAGTTTCATATATTTCAGAACCTTTCGTAAAAGCGGTTTTGACCGCTGTAATATTAAACGCTTCCTTATCGTAAGAGTATAGCATATTTTTACCGAGTTGTCAACTTTTTTGAGGGGAATTGGAAACTTGTTTTAGAAAAGTTTTTGAGATTTCAAAGAACTTTTTTCAAAAAGTTCTTTAACGGGGTCCCTTAAGAAACTCTGCAAGCTTTTGAAAAAGCTCGAGCAAAGCTTTTATGCAAAAGATTTCCGTTTCCGCAATTTTTTCTCCCTTCTCTTGACTCTTTCTTCCTTAAATGCTATAATTAATAAAAATACTACTGTTATTAAGGAAAAACAAGATGAAAACATACCTTTTTGACTTTGACGGCACACTCGTTGACTCCATGCCCACGTACGTTTCAACAATGCTCCGTATTCTTGACGAAAATCAAATACCCTACGATAACTCTATCGTCAAAATAATAACTCCCCTCGGTCTTATCGGCACGGCAAAATATTATATTGAGCTTGGTGTAAACAAAACGGTCGAGGAAATAACGGGGAAAATGCTCGAATATATGATAGAGGCATATTCGAATACCGTTCCCGCGAAAAATAACGTTGAAAGCACTCTGAAAAAGCTGAAAGAGCAGGGATGTGACCTGCACGTGCTTACCGCAAGTCCGCACGAAACGCTCGATCCCTGCCTTAAACGCCTCGGTATTGACACTCTTTTTACTAATATATGGTCGTGTAACGATTTCGGAACAACAAAAGCCGACCCGAACATCTACGTCGAGGCGGCAAAACGCATCGGCAAGGACGTTTCCGAGGTGATTTTCATAGACGATAACGTAAACGCGGACAAAACCGCAAAATCGGCAGGAATGGTAGTCTATGGAATATACGACGAAAGCTCGGCAGAGTATGTTGACGAAATGAAGAGGGTTTGCGAAAAATATATTTACGATTTTTCCGAGCTTCTTGAAATATAAAATGCTTAAATTTTGCTAAAGGAGATCAAAAAATGTTACTTATCAAAAACGGACACGTAAAACCGATCGCCACAGAGGACATAATAGGCGGCTCGGTGCTTATCGGGGATAACGGAAAGATTCTTGAAGTAGGAAAAGACATTTCCGCGCCCGACGGATGCGAAATAATAGATGCAGAAGGACGCCTCGTTACTCCCGGCTGTATAGACGCGCACTGCCATATCGGTCTTGATAACGAGATAATAGGCAAGGTCGGCTGGGACTATAACGAGTCGGCAGACCCGATAACACCTCATATGCGCGCTATCGACTCCATCTATCCGCAGGACGAAGCATTTGCCGATGCGATAAGCGGCGGTGTAACAACAGCCTGCACAGGTCCCGGAAGTGCAAACGTTGTCGGCGGTACTTTTGTTATAATCAAGCTTGCGGGCGAGAGAATCGACAATATGATAGTTAAAAATCCCGCGGCTATGAAGTGTGCATTCGGAGAAAACCCGAAGAGAGTTTACGGCGACAGCAAGAAGAGCCCCGTCACGCGTATGGGCACGGCGGCAATACTCCGCGAGCTTCTTTTCAAGGCTAAAAAGTATTATGACGACAAAAAAGAAGGCAAAAATCCTTCGTTTGATATGAAGCTTGAAGCTATGATCCCCGTTTTCGAGGGTGAAATTCCGCTGAAAGCACACGCACACAGAGCAGACGATATTCTCACCTCCATAAGAATAGCCAAGGAATTCGGACTCTCTCTCACTCTCGACCACTGCACAGACGGAGAGGTTATAGCCGAGGAGCTTGCAAAAGAGGGTTATCCCGCATTCGTCGGACCGACATTTGGCAACAAGAGCAAGATAGAGCTTGCAAATAAGAGCTTCACCACTCCGGGCGTACTTACCAAAGCGGGTGTAAACGTAAGTATCATTACAGACGCTCCCGTAATTCCGCTGAGATATCTTCCTCTCTGCGCAGGTCTTGCCGCACACGCAGGACTCGGTCTTGACGAGGCGTGGAAGGCTATCACGGTAAACCCCGCCACAGCGCTTGGAATTTCCGACCGCCTCGGCACTCTTGAAGCGGGCAAGGACGCAGATATAGTTATCTGGACGGCAGACCCGCTTACACAGATCGGCGGCGAAGCTTATATCGCTCTTATCGACGGAAAAATAGTACATTCAAAGGCATAAACAACATAAGATCGATAGTGAAAGGGAAAAGCACTATGAAAAAATACGAGCTTTGGTATAAAAACGAGCCGCCGTTTGGCGGAGAAAACAGACCCGCCTATGCAGGACAGTACAATATTCCCGACGACGGATGGGAAAAATGGTCGCTTCCGATAGGAAACGGATTTCTCGGCGGAAATATTTTCGGAAGAACCTTTACCGAGCGTATTCAGATAACAGAGGTCAGCCTGTGCAACCCGATAATCTGGAATATGGGCGTTTGTAAAAATGCAGGACTCAACAATTTCTGCGAGCTTTATCTGGATTTCGGACACGAATTCAATAAAACCGAGAATTACCGCAGAAGTCTTTCGCTTAATACAGCTACCGCAAAAACAGAATATTCCCTCGGCGGAGTAAAATACACGCGGGAATATTTCGCAAGCTATCCCGATAAGGTTCTTGTCACAAAGCTTTCATCAGACAAAACGGGTGCTCTGAACTTCACGCTTCGCCCTGAGATTCCGTTTATCTGTGATTCTCTTATCACAGAAAACGACGGTATGGGCAAAAGCGGGAAAACCGTAGTTGAGGAAAACAAAATTACCTTAAGCGGCGAAATGCACTATTACGGCGTAAAATTCGAGGCTCAGATCGCTGTTGTTCCCACAGGCGGAGAGCTGATTCGGAATGAAAACACTATTGAGCTCAAAAACGCCGACAGCGCATACGTAATAGTTGCACTCGGAACGAACTACAAGCTCGAAAGCAGAGTTTTTCTCGAGGAAGACCCGAAAAAGAAGCTCGCGCCCTATCCTAATCCGCACGAAAAGGTGAGTGAAATTTTGAAAAATGCACTGTCATACACCTATGACGAGCTGTACGACAGACATATAAAGGATTATACAAGCCTTTTTGACCGAGCATCCGTCGATTTTGAAAGTTCTGTATCAAAATATCCTACGAATGAACTGATCGAAAGATACAAAAACGGAGAAAAGGACTCGTATCTCGAAGAGATTTATTTTCAGTACGGAAGATATCTTCTCATCTCATCTTCGCGTATCGGCGGATATCCGTCTACCCTGCAGGGAATATGGAATCAATATGCAATCTCACCGTGGGGCTCGGGTTATTGGCACAATATAAATATTCAGATGAATTATTGGCCGGCGTTCAACACAAATCTGTGCGAGCTTTTTAAGCCGTATATCGAATATTTCATCGGATATGCTCCGCTTGCCGAAAGTATTGCAAACGAATACGTAAAAAAGCATTTTCCCGATAAATTCTCGGAAAAACCCGAAGAAAACGGTATGGCAATAGGTACGGCGGCAACCCTTTATACGATAGAGGGCATTCCCGCGCCCGGCACGGGACATTCGGGACCGGGCACCTGCGCATTTACCGCAAAAATGTTCACCGACTACTGCAAGTTTTCTATGGACAGGGAAGTCCTTGCCAAGGTCGCATACGACGTAAATCTGCGTATGGCAAGATTTCTTTCGAAAACACTCGAAGAACAGCCCGACGGAACTCTGCTTGTCAAATACTCGGCTTCACCCGAGCAAATACATAACGGAGAGCATTATCACACAAAGGGTTGCGCGTTCGATCAGCAGATGGTATATGAATGCTATAATGATACCGTAAAAATAGCCGACGAGCTCGGAATAAAGGACTCGTTTATTGAGCAGATACGAAAGGATATGAACAGACTCGAGCCCGTACAAATAGGCGCGGACGGACAGATAAAAGAATTCCGCGAGGAAGTAAATTACGGTGATATAGGAGAAGTTCATCACAGACATATTTCGCATCTCGTCGGTCTTTATCCCGGAACACTTATAAACAGCAATACGAAAGAATGGCTAGAGGGCGCGAAGATCGCTCTGAATATGCGCGGAAATCTTTCTACAGGTTGGTCGGTCGCCCATAAAATGAACGTCTGGGCGCGTACAAAAGACGGAAACAGAACGCACGAGCTTGTGGATACGATGCTCTCGAACTGCACTCTGCCAAATCTTTGGGATACTCACCCGCCCTTCCAGATCGACGGTAACTTCGGCACTACTGCAGGTATTGCGGAAATGCTGATCCAAAGCCACGAAGGATTTATACACGTTCTTCCCGCACTTCCCGACGTGTGGTCAAGCGGAAGCTTTGACGGTCTTACTGCACGCGGAGGATTTGCCGTATCTGCAAAATGGAAAAACAAGACTCTTACCGATATAACGGTCTTCTCAAAGGTCGGAGGAAAGCTTAAACTGTTTGTTGGAAACGGATACTCTTCGGAATTTATAAACAACGGATTCATAGAACGTGATACACAGGCAGGAGAAACACTCTCTTTTTCATTTAGATAATAAAACTCAAACCAAAATGACATTTAACCAAAATAGCTAAAAGGAAACAAAAATGGAAGAAATCAAAATACTTTCTATCGGAAACAGCTTTTCGGTCGATACTATGGAGCACGTAGCGAATATCGCTCTTTCGTTGGGTGTAAAAAGCGTAAAGCTCGGTAATCTATATATCGGCGGATGCTCAATAAATATGCATTTTTCAAATGCCGAAAATGATTCTTCGTCATATATTTATTACACAAATATCGGTAAAGGCTGGAATCATACTGAAAATTTCAAGATAAGCGATGCAATAAAAAACGAAAATTGGGATTTTATCTCAATACAGCACGGCTCGGGCGACGGAGGATTTTACAGCAACCCGAAATCGTACGAAAAGCTACCCGCCCTTATAAAATACGTAAAATCGCTTGCGGGCGAAAAAACAAAGATCGCATTTAATATGACTTGGGTAGCAGAGCCGACTCATACACACCACGAAATCGTTTCTTACGGCGGAGATCAGATGCTCACATATCGCAAAATAGCCGAAACAACTCAAAATACAGTTCTTGCCACCGAGGGCATCGATATTCTGTCGCCTGTAGGCACAGCTGTCCAAAACGCACGTACGGCTGATTTGCCGTCCCTGCTCACACGCGACGGATATCACCTCAGCTACGGTCTCGGACGGTATATTGCGGGACTTACGTTCTTCAAAGCACTTACGGGATGTGATATAGAAAAAACAGAGTGGTGTCCCGACGGAGTGAACGAAAAAGAAAAAGCGTGTGCTCTGCGCGCCGCTTTGTCTGCCCTTGAAAATCCGTTTGATATAACCGAGATTTGATAAAAAACACACGGAGGAAGCTTTTAGTTTCCTCCGTGTGTTTTTTATCAGTAAAGAATTTTAACGCCGCTTCTTATGCAGTCGATAGTGACGTTCGTATGCTCGCCCGCACTTTCTCCGTCAAGAGTCCAAGCAATATTTTCCCTTGTTTTGATCTCAAAATGGCTTCCGTGCATAAGCATAACGTTTTCGCTGTTTGAATCAAATATCTGCATAGATACCGCCGCGAAAATATCGTTAAGCATATTTATATTCGTCGGATAGCGCACAACGAGAAGCTCGAAGCGGCCATCATTGAGCGCAACCTTTGTGTCGGGGAATTTTACGATTCCGCCGGTAGATTTCGTGTTGCAGACCGAAAGGAAAGCAACGTCTTCAAAAGAGAACTTTCTTCCGTCGCAAATTATTTCGGTCGGGATCTTTTTGATGTTCATAAGGTCCATAGCGCCACTGAGGACGTATGCAGATTGCCCGAAAGCGTTTTTAGCAGCCTGCGGTGTGTCGTACGAGGATTTGGTAAACGCGCCGAAGGAAGCAACGTAAACGAGCTTTCTGTCGCCGCAGAATACACCCACGTCGTGCGGATTTGCCTCGGCGTTTATTATCTTTCGCGCGCAGGTTGCCATATTTTTGGGAAGTCTTAACGTGGTTGCAACGTCATTTGCCGTTCCGCAGGGAATGTAACCTATAGTCGGGGGATCGTTTGGATCGGCACAGCCGTTAACGACCTGACTGAGTGTTCCGTCACCGCCGCAACAGAAGATGGTCTTAAACTCGCTATGAAGCTCACGCGTTGTCGAAAACGCGTCATCAGCGCTTTCTGTCAGATGAACGGTAAGCATATATTTTGATGAAAGAATTTCTATAACGGTAAAAAGATTCGATTTAGCCTTGCGCTGACCCGCAAAAGGATTTACTATCAGAAGGGCTCTTTCTTTTTTCAACATTATTCATCTCCGAATTCAGTATTGCGAGTATATTTTATCATTTCAGAGCTTTTTTGTCAACAGTATTCTGTTATTTTAATAATTGCTACTATTTTATATGCGAAAAAATTAAAAATATCCTAAAAAAATCGCAAAAAGCACTTGATTTTTTGAAAACGTTATGATATAATATCACCCGTACCAAATAAATAGGGGTGTAGTTCAGTTGGTAGAACGGCGGTCTCCAAAACCGCATGTCGCGGGTTCAAGTCCTTCCGCCCCTGTCATCATTATCGGTCAAAAAAGATCCGACCGAGAAAACAAGAGAAAACGGGAGATTTCGAGAGATTTCTCCCGTTTTTTCGCGCCTACTTTTTTTCAAAGTTTCATAGATCCATTTTCGCTATTTCA
>SVSP01000048.1 GCA_015064255.1 Oscillospiraceae bacterium | reverse complement strand
ACACAAATAAGCACGGCGATATAATGAGCTACTATACAAACGATATAGATACTCTCCGTCAGCTCATCTCGCAGTCGCTTCCTCAGCTTCTGCAATCCTCAATAGTGGTTACGACAGTTCTTTCCCTTATGCTTTGGTACAGCGTTTGGATGACTCTTGTAGTTCTTGTGGGCGTTATAGCTATGCTTCTCGTGTCGAAGAAGGTCGGCGGCGGCTCTGCAAAATACTTCATCCGTCAGCAGAAGTCTATCGGTAAAGCAGAAGGCTTTATTCAGGAAATGATGAACGGACAGAAGGTCATCAAGGTCTTCTCTCACGAAGACGAAGCGATCGCAGATTTCGATAAGATAAATAACGAGCTTTGCGAGGACAGTACGAAAGCACACGCATATGCAAATATGCTCGGACCGATAATAATGAATATCGGTAATGTGCTTTACGTTCTTTGTGCGATAGCAAGCGGTGTTTTCCTGCTTTCGGGACTCAAAAATATAAGTATTTCGGGAATGGCTTTCGGTATTCCGATGCTCGTACCTTTCCTCAATATGACAAAGCAGTTTACGGGAAATATAAACACCCTCTCACAGCAGCTTAACTCGATAATTATGGGTCTTGCAGGTGCGAAGAGAGTATTTACTCTTATGGATCAGATTCCCGAAACAGATGACGGCTACGTTACGCTTGTAAACTGTAATATCGACGAAAACGGAAATATTACAGAATGTGAGCATCAGACAGGACACTGGGCTTGGAAGCATCCTCATAGTGACGGAACTCTTACTTATACCGAGCTTCGCGGTGACGTAACTCTTACAAACGTCGATTTTGCATATGAAGAGGGAAAAGACGTACTTCACGATATCACGATTTATGCACAGCCCGGACAGAAGGTTGCCTTCGTAGGTGCGACGGGTGCGGGTAAGACGACTATAACTAACCTTATAAACCGCTTCTACGATATCGCGGACGGTAAGGTGCGATATGACGGAATAAATATCAATAAGATAAAGAAATCCGACCTGCGCAGATCTCTCGGTATAGTTCTTCAGGACACGAACCTCTTTACGGGCAGCGTAATGGACAATATCAGATACGGACGCCTTGACGCTACCGATGAAGAGTGCATAGAAGCGGCAAAGCTTGCGGGCGCGGACGATTTTATCACAAGACTTCCCGGCGGATATAATACAGAGCTTACAAATAACGGAGCAAATCTTTCTCAGGGACAGCGTCAGCTTATCGCGATAGCGCGTGCGGCAGTTGCAAATCCCCCCGTAATGATCCTCGATGAAGCGACCTCGTCGATAGATACGAGAACGGAAGCGATAGTTCAGCGCGGTATGGATAAGCTTATGGAAGGAAGAACGGTCTTTGTAATAGCACACAGACTTTCAACCGTTATGAATTCGGACGTAATAATGGTGCTCGATCACGGACGTATCATTGAACGCGGAAACCACGAAAAGCTTATTGAAGAAAAGGGAACCTATTATCAGCTCTATACAGGAGCATTCGAGCTTGAATAACTTGAATATCAAAAACGACCTGCGGTAAACGCAGGTCGTTTTTTGTTGTATGTTAGGTCACATTTGTATTTTTAATTCAATTCTTGTATTTCCGGATATAATACTAAGCCAAAAATAATCAACAAAATCCGATCCGAAAGAAAACTCTTCTACGTTTGTGCCGGCTCGCAGGGGGACGTTTCTGCGAGCTCCGTCTAAATGATTGTCTTCGCTCTTATAACTCCAAACATCCACTTCCGTTATCTGATAAATGTCGGAAATGAGTTCAAGCGTTATCTTGTTTTTTGTGTAGTGGTACTTAAATTTGACATCAATTTCTGTTATCTTAATATCAACGGACGAATTTGCGCTGTAACTATGTTTTAAAGTAATTTCATTATTGCTTTTATCGTATTCACCGTAATAAACGTTATTCGGCCAATACGATTTCATATCTTTGATCATATCGCTAAGCTCTTCTGTGAGCTCTAAGACCTCGCCTGCGCCAAGATAGGAGTTTACAATACACAGTTGTTTGTAATCTCGGGAAATACGATACAGTTTTCCGTCTGCTTCTATCCATTTTGTTCCTGTTTCAACGGGAAGCGAAATTGAATATATCTGATCACGAAAAGAATCACAAACCTCGTCTGCTATCTTCTCGGCAATTTCTCCGGTTTTCTTCGCTGAGTTAAGCGCCTCTATAAGCGCAGATGCCTCCTCGCACGCTCTGATAGTCTTATAACTAACTCCGGAAAAATCCCAGTCGTACTGATAGATATACATTACTGTTTCTTTTTTTGTATCGCTTTTTTCAGACTCGCTTACTCCGAATAATTCGTTCACGCGACTGCGCGTATCGTCATCAACAGTAATAAAGCAATTGTTGATTATGTCGCAAAAATATCCATTGTCGGCAGAATACCATATCGTTTTGTCATCTGTTTTGAATTCGACGTTTGCGATACATTCGGGCAACTTTTGACCCATTCATAGCCGTCCATTATCCGAATGATTTCTTCGCCGAGAGCTTCGGTAACATCTGTCTTTTCTTTTGCCTCTCCGCCGTTAAATATCAAAACGTCGAATACAGGACCTTTGGGTTTGTCGGCAGTACAGCCGCAAAAAGTGAGGAGTAATGACGCAATTATTAATATAAATATAATAAATTTCTTCATAATCACTTTCCTTTTGTTTTATTATTTAGCGTTGTGTTTAATTACTTAACAATACTTCCGCCCCATTCAACAATGGTAAATCCTTCGCGAACAAAACCATCAAACACCTGCGGTTCGATCTCAATGAAAGAATCAAGCGGTTTTGCAACCATATAAACGCGGAGCAGACTGTCGGGCTCGGGGTTGATTATAAGATCGGCGGTATCCGTGTAAGCCTCGCTTTGGAAAGAAATGAGATTGTACTCGTTTTTCTGAAGAAGAGGCAACCAGTAAATAATAAACTCGTTGGCTTCTCGTGCGGTAAGTCCGATCTCAAGCAGAATGTCGCTCAAAAATTCTGCCGTATCTTCGCCCTTGACGCAGAATCCTTTAGAAAAATCGGGAGTCATATTTGCGACACCTTCCCAGTACAGACAGTAATATTCTTTTCCGTCGGGGAAGATAAGCGTGCCGTCGGGATGCGCAACAAAATTCTGCCAACCGTCAATTCCGTGGTCGGGATAAGTGCAGGTCAGCTTGCCGTCAAGCTCAACCTTGACAGAGCAAAGCGTGTCTTCCTCGGGGTAGAGGTAGATTACGGGTTTGTCTACTGAATATGCTGTATAGTACGCACTTTTATATTTTTCGAAATCCAATACTTCAAATGTCTTTACATATCTTGAAAAGGCAATGTTGTACCTGTAGCTTTTATTGCTACAAAAGTATTCGGTAACCTCAACCTTTACGTGGTCTCCTATGGAAAACGAAGCGTTAGGAACACCTATGATTAAGTAGCTGGCATATTTATCAGAAACGTCAGCAAGGTAAACTCTGTCATCTTTGATTTCAATTACTCGTAAAATACTACTGTAAGAATACCAATGATTTTGAAAAAAGCGATATCCTATTTTTTCTACATCTTCTTTGGTAAAATCTCCGTTACTTTCTTTATAAAAACCGATTAAATCAGACGGGTCGGTGAAATCATCGGGAACATACAAATTGGAAAGATCGGGAACTGTAAACGGACCAATGCCGTAACCGTCAATCTGATCGTCATTTTTGTGTGCTTCTCCGCGTTCGATAACCTTTATGTCCGAAGCATATACAGTTATAGGCAAGGTTTTGGAAACACTGTTAACGGTAATTTCCAAGCGGTCACCGTCCCAAATATCAAGCGAATTAATACCTGTCATTGATACGTTTACTGTTTTTCCGAGCAGTTCTGTATTGTTTGCTTCATTGTCAACGCCAACGTAAACTGCACTTCCCATACTCACGCCGTATGCTTTACAGGTGAATTTGGTGATACCGAATTCTTCGGCTGGGATTTTTTCTGCGTTTGAAACTTCGGTGTTGAATGATACAATCTGAACGTTTTTAGCATATACGGTGATGCCGTCTTCGTCTGCAATTTTGTCCACGGCTATACGTATTTCGTCGTCTTTTTCTATTTCCATAGTATCAAGACCTGGCATCTTGACAGTCACTTTTTCTCCGAGTGTGTCGCGGTACTGCTCGCATACCGTGGCTGTGACAGTATCGGACGAACTCTTTCCGTTCGCAACGGCTGTGAAATATTCAAGATCAATACTTTCCGGATCGGGAAGCTGCGCCTCGGGAGTAACGTCGCCGCATCCGATGATCAAGGTCAAAAGAAATGATAAAGTAAGTAGAGCACAAATAAATTTTTTCATAATAAGTTACCGTACCTTTCGTATTATTCTGAATTTGTTGTTTTGAAGAACGGATTTGTTCCTCTATACTTAAAGACGACAAATTTTTGAAAAACTATCAAACATTTTTTGGAGTTTACAAAAAATTCATAATTTTGCATCGATAAAAGGGAAACTGCCCATAAAGACACCTTGCGTGAGGCTTTATGGGCAGTTGGTTATTCGTTATCTGAGTCGGAGCTGTCCGTGTTTTCTTCTGAAACGTCGATATTATCAGACACACCCTTTTGGACAGGTGCTTCAACAGTTTCGGGGCGCGGGGGAAGAGCTTTGAGCTTGTAATAATAAATAATTCCGCTTATAAGTCCGTAGAGCACGTATGCATGAAGAAGAATGTCGAGTACACATCCTTCGAGCACGCCGTATTCTACTGCATAAGAAATGAGATATACGGTATCGGCGGCAAAAATTACGGTCGCAACGATAAGCCATATCGGCTTATTCTTAGTAATGAAGAAGCAAAGAAGGTATATCGCAAGGATAACGCCCACTACCGCGAGAGCTATATAGAAATTTTCAATGCTGAAAAATTCAAGTGATTCGTTCTCTCCGATAAGCGGTTCATAAAATGATTCGGGCATCAGTCCCGTAAAGAATGCTGCTTCATAAAGTATTCTGTAGGGAATAAAAGCGGAGAATACAAAATATCTTTGCGTTTCTGTGAAAATAAGAAACATATTTATGATAGTGAGCATTACCATAAGTATAATGTCAACTCGTGCGGACGAAATTTTTCTTTCGCATTTTTCATATTGGTCAATTTGCGGTGTTACGTTGCGGTTCATATTTTTTCCTCCCCGAAAGTAAAGTTTACGCAGGTATTATACACCGAAAACAAATTTATGTCAATAGTTATCTCAATAGAGAAGAGAAGGTCTTTGCACAGAAATAAAAATACCTGATTTTGCTCTCGCAAATCTAAAAAAGTACTTGACAAATTTTCAACTGTATGCTAAAATAACAAAGCGCTCGAGAAGAGAGCATATATAAGGGGGCGTAGCTCAGCCGGTTAGAGCGCATGCTTGACATGCATGAGGTCACAGATTCGAATTCTGTCGTCCCCATATAAAATTATGACGTTTGTCTGCAAAGACGAACGTTATTTTTTTTTGCAAATTGTTGTGCATATATTGACTTTTTTTGATCTGTATTATATAATGACGGCAGAAGCGTTGAGGCTTTTATTTTAGATCCAAGAGAGGTATTTAATATGAAAATATCTGAAAGATTGCAAAAAATATACAGTGATTCACACGAAAAGGGTGTTCATCCGCTGCCTTCGCATTTTAATAACGATATGCACAAGGCTGCAACAGAAATTTATTCACATCTGCCCCGTTGGGAAAAGATAGCACGATCGACCGCATATGCAGTGGTAAATCAAGATGTTTTTATCGAACCTTTTGATAAAATTATCGGCCGTACGTATTATTGTAACGAAAAGCCTATGGAATATTTTGATAAAGATTTCGATTACGGCAGAATGATGTGGGAGATGTCCGCCGATGATATTCCGGGATACGGCGAATATCTGAGATATAATATGGTCGTTACAAGCTCCCCCGGACATATCGCTTGGGACTGGAACCGCATACTCAGACACGGTACGGTAGATATCCGTGAGAGATGCGAAAACGGACTTGTCCGTTTTGCGGGCGATGAAAAGGCAGAAGAATTCTTTAACGGTGCGCTTATTATGCTTGATGCACTTGAAGCGTGGAACGATAAGCACGTAGCACTTCTTGAAGAAATGGGTATGATAGAAGAGGCTGAGATATGCCGCCGCGTACCTAAATATCCCGCACGTAACTTCCGTGAAGCAGTGCAATCATTCTTTATGCAGTATATCGTGATAATGAAGGAAAATCCTCACGGCGGAAACAGCCCCGGAAGACTCGATTATTATCTGTGGCCCTTCCTTGAAAAAGATTTAAAGGACGGAATATGCACACTCGACGAAGCGCAGGAGCTTATAGAGGAGCTGTTTATACGTATAGACGAGCGTATTCATCTTATGGACGGTTGGGGAGAAACCATCGTTCTCGGCGGATCGCATCCGAACGGTATATCGGCGGTAAACCCGCTTTCCTACCTTATGATCGATGCGTATATGAAATATAATATCACACATCCGATGCTCTATTGCCGTATTCCAAAGGATTGTCCGCAGGAATTTATTGATCTGTCTGCAAAATACGTGAAAGACGGACAGAACCGCGCACAGATTCTTAACGACGAGTCTATAATGAACGCGCTGACAAAGAACGGCGTTTGCGATAACGATGCCGCACACTACTACTGCGGCGGATGTATGGAGGTCGGCGTACAGGGTGCAACAAGCGACCTTCTTTTTACAGGCTGGCATAATATTCCCAAGGTACTTGAACTCTGTATGACGGGCGGAAAGTCGCTGACAGACGGCTACGTAATGCAGAACAGAAAATATAAGTCCATATTTGATTTTGATAACTTCGATGATTTCTATAACTATTTCATAAGTGAATGCGGTTATCTTCTTACCATTTCTATGCAGTTCGAGGATTTTGCAAGTATAGCTATGGATGCGGCGCGTCCCGCATATCTCGTTTCTACAATGGTCAACGACTGTATTTTGCGCGGCAGAGCTATGCATGCAGGCGGCGCGAGATATCACGACTACGGAGCATCGGTCATCGGTGTTCCTAACGCTGCAGACTCGCTTTATGCTATCAAGCGTGCAATATTCGACGATAAGATCTGCACAAAGGAAGAACTTCTTGCGGCTCTTGAGGCTAACTTTGAAGGATACGAAACACTTCGTAAAAAGCTTGCGGCACTTCCTAAGTACGGACAGGAGCACGAAGATGTCGATGCACTTGCAAAGCGTGTAACTACAGATCTCGTAGAGTCCTACCGTAAGTACGTAAACCGTTTCAAGGGTAACGGTAAGTTTACGATTCTTACATTCGTTTGGGCACCGGAAGCAGGTGCAAAGCTCGGTGCTACTCCCGACGGAAGACTTTCGGGAACACCCGTAGCACAGTCGCTCACACCTCAGAGTATGGCGATGACAAAGGGTATTACGGCTGCGATAAATTCTTGTTCAGTACAACCGTATGAGCTTATTGCGGGCGGTGTTTCCGCGATGTGGGATCTCGATAATAACTGGGCAAGCGAGGATGTTATTAAGGGTCTGTTTATGTCCTTCTTCGAGCAGGGCGGACAGATGTTCCAAGGTAATACGATAGCTGTTGAAGATCTTATAGAAGCACAGCAGAATCCCGAAGCATACCCGCATATAATCGTACGTGTCGGTGGATATTCCGCAAGATTTGTATGGCTTAATAAGGGACTTCAGGACGATATTATCAACCGTTACCGTCATAAAGCGTAAGAGTTAAGGTATTTATGGGTAAAGTTTTTGATATACAAAGAATGTCGGTACACGACGGTCCCGGCATTCGAACAACGGTATTTCTGAAGGGGTGTCCGCTACGCTGTCTGTGGTGTCATAATCCCGAGTCGCAAAGCTTTGATATAAGCATTGGCTATAATCCCGAAAAGTGTCAGGGATGCGGAGAATGTGTCAGATTTTGCGAGGCACATTCCATAGCAGACGGAATACATACGTTTGACCGTACTAAATGCAGGCACGACGGAAAATGTACAGATCTTTGTTTGAATAAAGCAATAATCGTGTCGGGACACGAAACGACGGCTGACGAGGTTTTGCGTGAGGTAATGAAGGATAAGACCTTCTATAAAACGACGTGCGGTGGCGTTACCTTTTCGGGCGGAGAACCGCTTTCACAGCCGAAATTTCTGCTTGAACTGCTTGTCGCTTCAAAAAAGGCGGGTCTTCACACGGTTGTAGATACTTCGGGCTTTGGAAAAAGCGAAACTGTTTCGGATATCGCGCCGTACACAGACCTGTTTTTGTGGGACTATAAGGAAAGCGATGAAAGTAAGCATATTGAGTTTACGGGCGTTTCAAATGTCCCTATCAAAGAGAATTTGCGCCTTGTAAATGAGCTTGGAGTGCCGGTAATACTTCGTTGCCCGATCATTCCGGGACTCAACGACAGGGAAGACCACTTTGACGGTATAGCATCGATTGCGGCGGAGCTTTCCTGCGTAAAAGAGGTAAACGTTATGGCTTTTCATAAGCTCGGCGACGGAAAATATGAGTTTTTCGATATGGAAAACCCGACACTTGATGTTCCTGCGATGGAAAATGAACGTAAGGCGGAAATTATTGACTCTTTGCGTAAAAAGATCGCAGAAAAGACAGACAGAAATATTCACGTAGAATAAAAATAAGGCGAAAGCATATGCTTTCGCCTCGTTTTTTATCATTTTAAAGTACCTTAAACAGCTCGCAGGTAACGTCAGTGCCTGCCTTGATATTTCTCATCTCACAAAGGAATTTCTGCTTTGCGCTGTCGTCCATCATAGCAAATGGCGTTGGGTTGTATCCTGCGTCCATTCCCATAATTTCAAGACAGACCTTCATAGCTGCTTGAATGTCGTTCTTGATAAGACACTGCACGATAGCGTTTGCAACGAACAGTTCCTTCTGAGCAAGCTTTATATCTCCGCCTTCGAAATGATCTACAGCCTTGATATAGAGGTCGGGAATGACGTTGTATGTACCTCCGATAAGCGCATCCGCACCGAAGAGAAGTCCCGAAAGGAACATTTCATCGTATCCCGAATAGACCATAAAGTCTTTGCCGAGCTTTTCCTTTATACGTCCCATCATATAGTGGTTCGGCCCCGTGTATTTAAGTCCTTGTACCTTCGGAATGGTAGCAAGACGCTCAAACATTTCGACCGACGGCTCGTAAACGTGAGTCTGCGCGTATATTACGAGAGGAAGCTCGCTCGCTTCTGCGATCTCGCTGTAGTAGCGGTACATTTCGTCGGGAGTGAGCTTGTAGTAGTAGGACGGAACAGCAGAAACACCCGTGCATCCGACGCTTGCGGCGTGAGATGCCATTTTTGCGGAAAGCTGACCCGAAACCGCCGCGATGTGCGCAACTACGGGAACTCTGCCGTCAACTATACGGCACACCGATTCTACGACCTTCATTCGCTCGCTTGAATCCATAGCGGCACCGTATCCGTTGCTTCCTGTAAGATAAAATCCTCCTACGCCTTGGCTTATCTGCCACTCGATAACCTCTTTTGCGGATTTTTCGTAATAGTTGCCGTCCTTGTCGAAAGGCGTAACGTATGCGGGAATGACGCCTTTAAAATCTTTCAATTCGAATTTCATATTATTTTTCCTCGCTTTCCTGTTTTATGAGAAGACTGTCTGTTTTAAAGCTGTAACCGCGTATCTGTGCCTTGGGAGCATCGTCAACGATGTAATTTACCATATAGATCTCGCCGTCGGGAAAGGCTACCCAACCCGTGTATCCCGTGTCGGCAGTATAGCTTCTGTCGTAATCGAGAGGAACTATGCGGTATCCTTGATGCCAACGGTTTGAAGCTTTTACGCTTTCCTCGTCGCAAATAGCATAAAATGTGTTCTGACAAACAAAAGCATACGGTCTTTTACCGCCGTGGAAGAAACGGTAAGATATAAGTACGCTTCCGTCGGGAAGAAATCCGCTGACAGGTCTGTGGCATCCTGGAAGATTAGACCTATACACCTCGCTCCAAGTTTCTCCGTTGTCGTGAGAGATTGTTTTCATACAGTCGAGGCCTTCAAAAGAGTTTTCTCTCATAAACGCCACGAGCGTTCCGTCGTGACATTCGAGTATGGATGCCTCGCACAGATTGTACCTCGGGTCGCTTGCGACAGTTATGCGGTCAGACCACGTTTCCATATTGTCATCGCTGTACCAAAGATACTGAGTAAGCTTTCCCGTTTCGGTGTTTGTATGGTGTGCGGTAATTATTATTCTTCCGCTGCTGAGCTGCTTTAATTTATCGGGAACTATTCCGCAGAAGGGATAGAGCTTCGGCTCACTCCACGTGTTGCCGTCATCTTCGCTTAGCCAGACCCATATTTCGGATCGGTATTCATTTGTGCCTTCGACCCTGTCACATATTACGGCGATGCGACCGTCACTAAGTACGGAAACGCGCGAATTGTTAAAATAGCTCGCCGCATTTGACATCTCGGAAAATGCTTTTTTCTTACTCCAGGTTCTTCCTCTGTCGAAGCTTTCGGTCATCATAATTCTCGATGCGTCTCTGTTGCCGTGATGGGTACACTCTGTAAAAGTACAGATAAGCTTTCCGCTCGGCGTAAGGGTTATATCGGGCCAAGCCTCATAGATCGAATCGTCACGGCTTACAACAAATTTTTGTATTTCGTTCATTTGTGTTCGTTTTCCTTTGACAGTAGTTCTTGTTTTTGATTATAATATAATTTTTTACATTTTTCTATATATATTTTGCTTGTTTTTATTGACATATTGCTCTGTTGTGGTATAATATAAAAAAACTTGACGGAGCAGGAAAATGAGCGTAAATATAACGTCAAAGCCGTACAGAGAGCGCGGACGGGATAAAATGTATAATACGTGGCACAGAAATTACGAAGGCGCGGAGCTTTTGCTCGTCCTTGAAGGAACGGGAAGTGTCGTTTTCAAAAGCGGGATATATCCTCTTGTAAAAGGCGGACTCTATTATATAGCGGGCGGAACGCTGCACTATACGCTTCCCGACGATACGGCTAAATACGACAGAATAAAGATGCTCGTCGGATTTCCCGTAATTTCGGCAGATAAAGACGTATTGAACTTTTTAAGTGAAAAAGAAGCTGTTTTTGCACTGCTTTCTCCCGAAAAAACAGAAAAAGCCAAAGAACTTTTCGAGATAATAGCATCTGAGGACGAACACCTTATGAAAAACGCAGAAGCGTTTGCAAGTGCGCTCGGGCTGCTCGTTATGCTTTGCAGAAACAGCAGCGGAGCTTTAAAAGCGTCGTATGATATTATGTCGAGTGTGATCTCGTATATAAACGAGCATATAGTTGAGCAGATCAATATAGACGGTCTTTGTGCGGCGGTGCATACGAGTAAATATCATCTCTGCCGAAAATTCAAGAAGCATATGGGGATAACCATTATGCAGTATATAACCGAAACGAGGATAGAACTTGCAAAGGATATGCTTCGCGCAGAGGATAAAACGTCGGTAAGCGAAATATCGGAAAAATGCGGATTTACCAACGTATCGTATTTCTGCGCGGTGTTCAAAAAAACGGTAGGACTTTCGCCGCTTGAATATAGAAACAACAAATAAAACTCGGCAAAAATCTCTGCCGAGTTAAACTGAAGACAAAATAATAAAAAAGTTTTAGCCAAGGAAAAGGGATAGGAGTCTGAGGAAAGGGGAAAAACTTCGGCGTTTGAG
>SVSP01000007.1 GCA_015064255.1 Oscillospiraceae bacterium | reverse complement strand
TTTATTTGCACTAAAATCCGAATTTCAAAAAAGTGAGGAAAACGGCGAAAAACGAAGAAAACCCGAGAAAATCTCGGGTTTTTCGGTTGGCATCTTTTTTGTCAACTCGTCTTGAAGGCACCACCCAGATTCGGACTGGGGATAAAGGTTTTGCAGACCTCTGCCTTACCACTTGGCTATGGTGCCGTATATTTAAAAAAAGCGGATTACGGGGCTCGAACCCGCCACCTCCACCTTGGCAAGGTGGCGCTCTACCAAATGAGCTAAATCCGCAAGTTTCTTGATTTAAATGCCTTGAGTCGGAATCGAACCAACGACACGTAGATTTTCAGTCTACTGCTCTACCAACTGAGCTATCAAGGCAAACATACCGATCACAAGAATCGATTTGCTGTTTTAAAACGACCCGAAGGGGACTCGAACCCCTGACCTCTAGCGTGACAGGCTAGCGTTCTAACCAACTGAACTACCGGGCCATATGGGAACAATAGGGCTCGAACCTATGACCCTCTGCTTGTAAGGCAGATGCTCTCCCAGCTGAGCTATGCTCCCGTTTGTACCGCGTGTGTCTCACCCGCGGCGACGTGATAGATTATATCACGCTCTTTTCGATTTGTCAAGTACTTTTTTAAAAAAAATTATTTTTTTTCGCTTTTTCTTATTTTTTCTATATCATCGCCCGTAAACGAGTATTTGTTTGTGCAAAACTGACAACCAACTTCAATTTTTCCGTCTTCAACGAGGATATTATAGAGCTCTACCGGATTAACAGTCAAAAGTGCTCTTCCCATTCTGTCGCGCGAGCAATCACACTTATATCCAACCTCGTACTCGTCAAAAACATCGTACTCTATTCCTTCAAAAGCTATATCGGCTATTTCCTTATTGCTCTTACCCGCTTTGAAAAGCGAAGATATTCCCGAAAGAGAGGGCACGTTCTTTTCTATTTGCGATATTGTTTCCTCTGCCGCAAACGGAAGGAGCTGAATAATAAGTCCACCCGACACGATTATGCTTCCGTCCTGATTCAAAAGAACTCCGAGTGAAACGACCGTGGGGATCTGTTCCGATTCCGCATAGTAGGAAGAAATATCTTCGGCAATTTCACCGCTGACGATCTTCGTAATACCTATGTAAGGCTCTTTTTCTCCCACGTCTTTAATAACATTAAGATTTCCCTGTCCGACTGCACCCGAAACGTCTATTTTTCCGCTTGCCTTACGGGGAATATCTATATGCGGATTTTGTATATAACCCTTTACGTTGCCCATATAATCGGAAACGGCAAGAATATGACCGCAAGGACCGTCACCTCTGAAATTTACCGTTATATTATTACCTTTATCTTTAAGAGTAGTTCCCATAAGCGAGGTTGCCGTAAGAACGCGTCCGAGTGCAGCCGCCGCTGTGGGTGCGCACCTATGGATCTTAACTGCATCCGATACCATATCTGTTGAATTTATAACGAGTATCTGTGCAGAGCCGTCGCTCGTAAGTCCTCTGAGTATTTTTGACATCTTATTTTTACCTTTCGTAAGATTTATTTATATAGTGTATTTTTCCTTAAGCATATCGACGAGAATATTTCCTATTTTATATACGTCGCCTGCTCCCATAGTTATAACGAGATCGCCCGAATGCACGGTTTCCGCAAGATATTTTGCTATTTCCTCAAACGACGGGAAGTATTTCTGTCCGATATCGTCTGCAAGAAGCTTTGAGGAAACACCCTTCGTATCGGTTTCTCTTGCAGCATAAATATCGGCAAATATAACAGTATCTGCCATCGAGAAAGCCGTCTTGAAATCGTCAAGAAGGTCGTGTGTTCTCGAATAGGTATGCGGTTGGAATACGCAGTATATCTTTTTATATCCGAGTCTTGATGCGCCGTCAAGCGTTGCGCTTATTTCGGACGGATGGTGTGCATAGTCGTCATAAACGGCAATTCCGCCTATTCTTGCTCTGCATTCAAAGCGTCTTTTGGCACCGACAAAGGTTGCCGCAGCAGATGAGATCACCTCAGGAGATATTCCGCACATATGTGCAACCGCCGCCGCGCAAAGTGAATTATAAACGTTGAACGAGCCTATTACCGGAAGAGATATTTCGCAAAGCTTTTCGCCTTTATGACAGAAGGTATATCTTCCGCAACCGTATTCATATCTTAAGTTGGAGGCATAGTAATCCGCCCTTGAATTACCGAGCGACACGCCCACTACCATTCCGCCGTAGCCCTTAAGTGCTTCGAGAACGTTCGAGTTATCTATATTTGCCACAACGATAGAAGCGTCCGCAACAGCCGTTGCAAAGGAGTCTATTATTGCTTCGATCGACGGAAAATAGTCCGTATGGTCGAGTTCAATATTGGTAATAACCGCAAGAGAGGGGTCAAAGCAAAGGAAAGAATCCTTATATTCGCAGGACTCATATACGAAATAGTCCTTCGAGCCTATTCTGTATGCTCCGCCTATTTCGGGAAGAACGGCGCCGTTTGCGACTGTAGGATCAAGGTTAGCTTCCATAAGTATATGTGAAATAAGTGCGGTCGTGGTCGTTTTTCCGTGTGTACCCGAAACACCTATACGGTTTCTGTAATCGCGCATAAGATATCCGAGAAACGCCGCACGTGAAACAAGCGGAATACCGCGTTCTATCGCTCTTGCAAGCTCGGGGTTTGTTTCATCAACTGCCGCCGTATATATAAGAGCATCGCAGTCATCGGCAGATTCCGCAAAATGTCCTACCGTTACCTTTATTCCCTGTTTTTCGAGAGAAGCCGCAGTTTCGCTGTAAGAACGGTCAGAGCCGCTTACTTCAAATCCGCGGAATTTTGCAAGCACCGCAATAGTTGACATACTTATTCCGCCGATGCCCGTAAAGTGAAGCTTCTTACAGTTATCAAGAACGTTTGCAAGTAAATTTCTTTCTTCCTGTCTTTGTTTTTTCATATGTCGCATCTCCTTTTTCGATAAAAAGCGTCAATGTTCACCTGTTTTTCACTTAATATACGTAAAAAATCAACAATTTTTAAAAATTCATTCACAGTTTGTATTTTTAACGTAAACATATAAATATTATAATTGTTTTGATTAAATTAAATGCTTAATGTAGCAAGAGTTAGCCATGGAGGGAAAAATGCAAATCACAGACATCAAAATCCGCAAGCTTTTCGACGACGAAGCTCCTATGAAAGCTATTGTATCGGTAACATTTGACCATCAGCTTGCACTTCATGACATCAAGGTTATCTACGCGAAAGAAAAGTTCTTCGTTGTTATGCCCAGCAAAAAGAACCCCGACAACACCTATCGCGATATCGCACACCCGATTTCCTCTGACTTCCGCAGAATGATGGAAGAAGAGATTCTCAGCGCATATCATAAGGCTGTAGAAGAAGCAAAAAGCAACACCGAAAACGAGGAAACTACCTGACAAAGTGCCGAAACTTTAACACATAACCAAATTCGGAAATCAAACCGCGGAATATCCGCGGTTTTGTTTTTTTTCGCGAAAAGCTTCCGATTTTATATCTGTTTTATCTGAAGTTATTCTGCTTCGGCCTCATTTTCCATAAGTTTGAATATTTCCCAGCCGTTTACGTCGCTGTAAGCCGCGACAAGTCCGCTTGAAACGTTAGAAACGTATCTGAAAGCAAACGGAAGGACGATATTACCCTTTGTATCTATCATACCGACGGTACCGTCTTCATATCCGACAGCCGCAAGTCCCTGTACAAAGGGAGAAGCAAAAGTGTATATAGGATTTGCTATCCATTTCTCTTCGATGCTGTAATATCCGTAAAGTCCGTTTTTCGAAAGCAGAAGCACGCCGTCCGAATATCCTTCAAGCGTATATCCTTCGGGTATTTCAAAAAGATTTCCAGCTGTATCGACAAGAGTTTCATAGTCGCCGACTATTTTATCGCCTATACCCGGCGAGCGTCCTTTAAGCTGTATTCTTATACGCATCCACCCATACTTATCAACAGTTCCGCTTCCTATCGCGCTTATATCGTTAAGATACGGAAGTGCATAATATCTCTGCACCTTTATACTGTATCCCGCATCACTTCCCTCGGGATAATAGGTATATACCGTTGTAGGAGAGGTATGGACAGTCTTTCCTGTCGAATTAATTATACGAACAGAACCGCTTGTAAGCTTTACAAGTGCGTATCCGTCGGGACCGAAATTATACACACGCGAATAATTCGTATTTATCTCCTGCTTTTCGTCTGCCGCATCGAGGTAAGTATAAACTTTTTTCGATGCAACGTACGATGCGTAGATATGCACGCCCGCAGTTGTTTTGTACGAATACGCGGGATAATCGTACTCAAGACCGTAAACTATCTTTGTGTCTGAAACTGCTTCAAATTCCTTGTTTTCGGTATTGAATATATAATTTTTATTTTTTGCATCCTTAAACACGGGTGTGCCGTCGTACGTTCTCTTATTTGCGGGAGTCTTATCTTCAAGGTCTGCAAGCTTTTCGCCATTTTCGTTATAAAGTGCAGAGGTACCGTCCTTCGCGTTCAGTATTATATATCCCATATAAAGCTCTACTGCCTTTATATCGGCTTCTGCATCCTCGTATTTTATGAGGATTTCCTGACTTGTTCCCTTGGTGTATTTTACTGCGACCTGCACGGTTTTGCTTCCCACCGAAAATTCATTCGGAAGCTCAATATCCGATTTTGCAAGAGTAAAATCTCCGCTTCTGTAAACGCCTACCGACGAAAGCTTAACGCTGTCAAGACCTGAAGCCTGCGGAATTTTTTCGGTAAGCTTTTTATACATATCCGAAATTTCCGTTTCGGATGCAAGTGATATATCGGTATAAAGACCTTCAACGAAGGATGCTCCCGGAGCAAGCGCAAGATTTGTTACGTACTTTATTTCGTCTGCGGTATCGTTATTCGGCGGGTTCGGATTTTCTTCTTTATCTTCGGGATTTTGTACTGTATCTTCGGTACCCGGAACATCTTCTTTATCTTTGTCTATACCGTCGTAAAAATCCACAATTATAGTTGCAACGTGCAAAAGAAGTGCCGCAACTATCAAAAAGATGAACGCAGAAATCCCAAATTTTACGATTTTTGAAGAATTCATTTTCCGTACCACCTTTCATAATTTCATATTTTACATTTCGGATACACAGCCGTAAGCATTATATGTATCCGCCGTTATTATTGCTATTTACTTTATCATTCTTGATTATTTATGATATTTTCCGCCCGAAATTATCGTAAAAGCGCGGTATATCTGCTCAAGCAGAATAACTCTCATAAGTCTGTGCGGGAAAGTCATTTTCGAGAACGAAAGCCTCATATCGCAACACGCCTTGACCTCTTCGGGAAGTCCGTCGAATGCTCCTATTACAAAACAGAGCTCGCTTACTCCCATATTCGGAAGCTTCTCGATATAATCTGCAAGCTCTTCCGAGGAAAGCTGTTTTCCTTCAACGCAAAGCGCAATTTTACGCGCTCTCGCAGGAAGATACGGTATTATCGGTGTACCGTCTTTAAGCTCAACGACTTTCAGGCGGCAAAACGCCGACAGTCTTTTGGCGTATTCGTTACAGGCATCCGTAAAATATTTTTCTTTCAGATTGCCTACGCAAACTACGGTTATTTCAAGCATATTTTCTCCTTAATTCAAGAGCCGCTGTCCCTTGAAAATCTCTTTTCAGGAAATTTCACTGAAAAGGATATAAAAACTTTTTTCGAAAAGTTTTTGAAATTCCAAAGAACTTTTTTTCAAAAAGTTCTTTGGCAGGGTTCCAAGAGACAGCGTCCCTTGGCGTTCCTTGGTCAAATCAATCTCGTCGGGCAGCATCTGTCAGCGACCGAAACGTCAGCACAGAGACACTTACATTCCAGATATTCCTTAACGGTTTTAAGTGCAACCTCGGGAGTGTTATTTTCAGCGCTCAGATGCGCGAGAAGAAATCTTTTCGTGCTGTGTGAAGCAAGATAAGAAACAAGACGGGCGCAGTCACAGTTGTCAAGATGACCCGTGTTTGACTCTATGCGCCTTTTTAGCACGTACGGATACGGACCGTTTCGCAGCATATCAAGATCGTAATTTGATTCAACGATTGCCGCCTCGCACTCGGCAAGCATATCGGCAATCCTGCGTGAAAGCATTCCCATATCGGTAGCATATCCGAAACGGCGTCCGTTATACTCAATTATGTAGCCCGTACTCATACGGCTGTCGTGAGGAGTTTCAAACGACAAGAGCTTTATATTTCCGATCTCAAGCAGGTCGCCCGCCTTATAAACGTTTATAAGACTGTCGGGAACGTCGTTTATCAGCATTTCCGCTGTTCCGCGCGCGGCATAAACGGGAATTCTGTGATATTTTGAGATCATTTTAAGACCTTTTATATGGTCTGAATGTTCGTGAGTTACAAATATTGCCTTAATATTCTTAAGGCTTGTTCCGAGAAGCGAAAGCGCTTCTTCGGTTGCACGCATACTCTTGCCCGCGTCGATAAGAATTTCGGTATCACCGCAGGACACGTAGCAAGAATTGCCGGACGATCCGGAGAAAAGCGTGTATATTTTTACGTCTTCCATTGTGGGGTATGTAATCCTTTTCCTTGATAGTTAGATCAACGCTTATAAGGGAATCCCGATTTTAATGCGAGATTCCCTCATAATTCCAAGTATTCAAATTAATATACGCAGATAGCGCCCTTGTTTCTGATACGGAGAATATATGTAGCTCCTTCACCGAATACGCTGTCCATAAGCTTTGCGTAGTCTGCTGTTGCGCTTTCGGGCATAAATGCCTGAATTGTTCCTGCAAATCCGCCGCCGTGTACTCTGCAAGCAGAAGGTGCATCAAGCTTTGCAAGGAAGTCTTCCGTTACTGCAAGTGCAAGAGAAAGTCCCTGCTCTTCTACGTTCTTAACCGTGTAAACGTTCTGAAGGAACTTGAAGGAAGAGTTTCCGGATGCACGGACGCCGTCGAAGAATGCGGAAAGATTTCCCTCTTCGAGTGCCTTTGCCTGTGCTGTAACGCGCGCATTTTCATTTACGAAGTGAATAGCTCTCATAATAGCGCGGTCGCCTGTCTTTTCGCGAAGTGCGGGAATAGCTGCGATAATCTCTTCAAGAGTCGTTCCTCTGAGAACTTCCTTGCCGAAGTGAGCAGCAACCTGCTTCATTTCAGCGGGAACGGAAGCATAGTCTGCGTTAAGGTCAGCGTGGTTACCGCCTGTGTTTACGATGCAGAGAGAATATCCGAGTGCGGAAAGGTCAAATGCAGGCTTTCCGACGATAGGATTCTTGGGATCCTCGAAGTCGATAGAGATAAATCCGCCGACTGCGCAAGCTGTCTGGTCCATAAGTCCGCAGGGTTTACCGAAATACTTATTTTCCGCATACTGCGCGAGCTTAGCGATAGTAACGTCGTCAACGTCATTACCGTAAAGTGTACGCATAATGTTGCCAACCATTACTTCGAAAGCAGCAGAGGAAGAAAGTCCCGAGCCCTTAAGAACGTCGGACGTTGTATAAGCGTCAAATCCGCCTACGTTATATCCTGCCGAAGCAAGACCTTCGCACATACCTTCGATAACTGCGAAGCTTGTGAAATACTTTTCGGGATCTACCTTTATGTCGGCGATCTTAACGCTGTCGGGATCAAATCCACGGCTCTTGATATTAACGATTCCCGTATCTGTCTTGCGTGCAACCGCGATGATGTCGAGGTTTATCGAAGCAGCGAGAACCTTACCGTAGTTATGGTCTGTGTGGTTACCGGAAATTTCGCTTCTGCCGGGAACCGAGAAGAGTCTGATATCATCACCGTCGGGATAGTTTGCTGTGAAGCCGTCGATAGCTTCTATGTATCTTTCGCGCTGATAAGCAACCTTATCGCTTCCGTAAAGATCGGTGAAAATGCCGTCGAGATTTCCCGACGCGATGTACTGTTTGAGCTGTGTTGAATTCATAGAGATGTCCTCCGATAAATACATTTATAGTTATGGTGTCTATATTATAGCACCAAGCGTCGCAAATGGCTATACCGAATAATTTAATTTATTGTAAATTTTTACGAAAAGTTGACATTTTTCAAAAGTCTTTTCTTTCAAAACTACGTTTTTACAAAAACTTTAAAATAATTTCTTGACTTATATGAAAAGATATTATATACTGTATGATAGTGAAGTTCGGGCAAGTCCCGTTTACTGACTGTTTGTTATTGCAACATTATATAAACTTAAAAAGGAGACAAGTAAAATGAGCAATGAATTCAACTGCGAGTACGCAATGAGCCACGAAGTTCAGAATATGTGTACAGTCGCAAAAGGTCCCTTCCACGGACCCGCGCCCATTCCCGAAGAAGGCAAATGGGTACAGGCAACAGAAATCAAGGACATTTCCGGTTACACCCACGGTGTGGGCTGGTGTGCACCCCAGCAGGGCGCATGTAAGCTCTCGCTTAACGTAAAGAACGGTATCATCGAGGAAGCTCTCGTTGAAACCATCGGTTGCTCGGGTATGACTCACTCGGCTGCTATGGCTGCTGAAATTCTCCCCGGCAAGACAGTTCTCGAAGCGCTCAACACAGACCTTGTTTGTGACGCTATCAACACAGCAATGAGAGAACTCTTCCTCCAGATCGTTTACGGTCGTACACAGTCTGCTTTCTCTGAAGGCGGTCTTGTTATCGGTGCAGGTATGGAAGACCTCGGTAAGGGCGCACGCTCTATGGTTGGTACAATGTACGGAACCAAGGCTAAGGGCGTTCGTTACCTCGAAATGACCGAAGGCTACTGCACAAGAATGGCTCTTGACAGCGATGATCAGGTTATCGGATACGAATTCGTATCTCTTGGAAAGATGACAGACTTCATCAAGAACGGTATGGAGCCCAACGAAGCATATGAAAAGTCCAAGGGAACATATGGCAGATTTGCTGACGCAGCTCGCTATATCGACCCCAGAAAGCAGTAAGGAGGCAGTAAACAATGGCATTATTTGAAGGTTACGAGAGAAGAGTTGAGAAGATCAACGCCGTTCTCGCTGAATATGGAATTAACTCTATCGAAGAGTGCAAGGAAATCACACTCGCAAAGGGTATCGACTGCGACAAGATCGTAAGAGAAACCCAGCCTATCTGCTTTGAAAACGCTATCTGGGCTTACACAGTAGGCGCAGCTATCGCTATCAAGAAGGGTTGCACAAAGGCTGCTGACGCTGCTGCCGCTATCGGTATCGGTCTTCAGTCCTTCTGTATCAACGGCTCCGTTGCGGAAAACCGTAAGGTTGGTCTCGGACACGGTAACCTCGGAAAGATGCTTCTCTCCGAAGAAACCGAATGCTTCTGCTTCCTCGCAGGACACGAATCCTTCGCAGCTGCAGAAGGCGCTATCAAGATCGCGCTCAACGCTAACAAGGTACGTGTAAAGCCCCTCCGCGTTATTCTTAACGGTCTCGGCAAGGATGCCGCTATGATCATTTCGAGAATCAACGGCTTCACATACGTTCAGACACAGTTTGATCCCTTCGCAGAAGAAGTTAAGGTAGTTAAGGAAATCGCTTACTCCAACGGTCCCCGCGCTAACGTTAAGTGCTACGGCTCTGACAGCGTTCCCGAAGGCGTTGCAATCATGCGTCTTGAAAACGTAGGCGTTTCTATCACAGGTAACTCCACCAACCCCACAAGATTCCAGCACCCTGTTGCAGGAACCTACAAGAAGTGGTGTAACGAAAACGGCAAGCAGTACTTCTCCGTTGCATCGGGCGGCGGCACAGGACGTACACTTCACCCCGACAACATGGCAGCAGGCCCCGCTTCCTACGGTCTTACCGACACAATGGGTAGAATGCACGGCGACGCTCAGTTCGCAGGTTCTTCCTCTGTTCCCGCACACGTTGAAATGATGGGTCTCATCGGTATGGGTAACAACCCCATGGTTGGTGCTACCGTTGCAGTTGCTGTTGCTGTTGAAGAGGCAAGTAAGTAAGAGATACGGTCGCTTTTTAAAAAAAGCTCCGCAAAAACTTTAATAAAAAATCGGACACATCATTTTGGAGAAATCCATTTTGATGTGTCTTTTTACTTTCCCAAATCAAATTTTATCTGTTGACTTATGCAGACAAGCGTGTTATAATATCATATCAACTAAAAACACAAAAACGAGGTAAAAATTATGAAAAAGACACGTAATATTCTCGTATCCGTTTTGTGCATAGTACTCTGCTTATGTATGATATCCTGTTCAAACACGGAAACACCCAACGATCAGTCATCTGAAGATCCAAACTCATCCACTCCCGAAGACAAAGGAAAGCTCTCCATTGACGACATTTATGCGTGGGTAGATTATCCTGCCTCCGATTTCTGTCCCATTTTCTCAATGCCCGAAAACGCAGAAAAGCTCACGTTCACATACGACACAGAAGCTCTTTCTATCGACGCAGAGAAAAACACTGTCAAAGCTCTTAAAGAGGGCGAATACACCGTTATGGCAAAATCCGAAAGCTTCGAGGCAGAATTCAAGGTAACGGCACAGAAGATAGACCGCACAGCCAAGGGAACAAACGGCAAAGTAAAATTCAATTCAAAGGAATTTTCATCTCAGGCATACAGCCGTAAAAACCAATGGAATGACAAGGGCGTTGACGGCAGTACCACAGTATTCATCGGCGACTCATTCTTCGACACTGCATTCTGGTCGAACTTCTACACCACTTCCTACCGCGACACCGATTCCCTCTGTCTCGGTGTAGGCGCAACCACGACATATGACTGGGAAGACTGGCTCTCATCGGGCTGGATAGGTAAGATCAAGCCCAAAAACATCGTTATGCACGTGGGTACAAACAACGTATATGACGACGGCGAAAACGTTGCCGAAACGGTTTCCTCACTTCAGAGAATGTTCACTCTTATGCACGCCAAGCATCCCGAAATTCCGATCTATTGGTTCGGAATTTCCCAGAGAAGCTACGACGCCGAAAAGATCGCAAACGTTGATATGATCAATGCAAAAATGAAAAAATGGTGTGATGCGCGTGACTATATCACATATATCGACACTCCGAGTCAGCTTAAAAACGATATGCTCAAGGACAGCGTTCACCCTAAGGTAGAATACTATTCCATCTTCGTTGATGCTCTTGCAAAGACAGACATCGAAATAATCGAAACTCCCAAGGCTGATACGAGCGTGATCGAAGATCTCTCCTTCAAGACCTCTCACAGCATAAGCGCAGGCTCTTCGCTCACCAACATCATTTATAAGGACGTTATTCTGACAAGCAATTATATTCTTGAAGGAAAGCTTGACATAATCAAGAGATCGACGAATGCACACATTCAGTTCGGTATTCTTGACAACGGAAACGAAAGAATACTTCTTTGGGACAATGCGAGCGACGGAAATATAAAGATCGTTATTCCGTACGACACCGCAAACGTTCCCGCCGAGGACATCTACAAGCATCAGAACGGCACCACACTCACTCTCACCTGGAAAATAGTTGTAACCGATGACGACGTATATTTCTACGTAAACGACGAGCTGAAGCTTGTATATGCAGCGCAGAAGAATCTCGACAAGCATCCTCTGACGATCGGTACCGAGGGCGTTGAGTGTAAATTCTACGAGATGAAAGCTATAACAAAGGCTTCCGACGCAGCAGCTTTTGAAGCAGCACTCGGCGAAATGTCCGATGTGATCGAGCTCTACGGTTCAAAGACCGCGGCTCAGAAGATCAGAGCTTAATGCCCTATATTAAACAATAAACAAAAACGAGGTAAAACAAAATGAAAAAACTTATCGCACTTATCCTTATTGCAGTTATGTGTCTGCCATTTGCTTCTTGCACAAATAACGAAGAAATAGAAGCTCTCAAGGAACAGATAGCAGAGCTTGAAAAAGCTCCAGAAAAAGCAGACAAAATGAAAAAAGAAATACTCGGAAGATGGCTTTTCTCACCGGAGAACAGCTCCGAGGTATATTTCCAGTTCAGCGAAGACTTCACCGGCAAGGTGATCTTAAAATCCGACGAAAGCAAGACAGAAAGCTTCAGCTGGTCTTACGATGTAACCACAGGATTGTATTTGCTGTTTATGGAAAATCAGTCTGCGGTTCAATATGCGAAGATCGATGCCGACGGCAAGCTTGCTTACTACGGACAGCTCGGCGAAAGGGTTGGATAATTCAAAAACATTTAATTATAATAAAACACAGTACGCAGATTTTTCCGTGTACTGTGTTTTATTTATTATTACGCCCGACAAGATAGTCTAACGTTACATTATAGTAGTCCGCAAGCATTATCGCAGCCCAAAGCGGAAGCTCACGTTCTCCGCGCTCATATCTTTGATAAACAGTAAGCTGCATATGCAAATACTCTGCAATATCCTTTTGCGTTTTATCGTGATCTTCTCGAAGATCACGAACTCGTTTGTAAACACTCATTAACTCCACCGCCTATACTTGCACAATTAATTCACAAATTAATTATACTAAAAAGCTCCATTTGGTATTGACAATAACACCATACGGTGTTATAATAATGTTCATACCGCAAAATTTTCTGCTTGCGGAAAATAATTCCAAGAAAATATATAAAAGAAAGAGGTAATTATTATGGATTTGGATTTTTTGGTAAGTATAGGTTTAATCATTTCAGCAATCGGAATACCGATGCTCTTTGTAGGTCTTATTATGTTGCTTGTAAAAGCTATCGGTAAGAAGAGCAAGAAATCGTCTTTTACAGTAATCATTATATCAGTATTTCTCATTTTGTGCGGAATTATACTTAGCTCAATAGACACAGAAGTGTCCGAGCCGACAGATGACATTGAAACAAAGGATCCTGTTGAAGAGGCAAAAGAAAAATTGCACGATGCATACTACGCAGGAGATTACAATACTGTTTATGCAACTCTGGCATATGACAATATGTCAATCACGATTGATACCAATCCCTTTGACAGTAGCAGAAACAGTTATGAATCAGAAGCCATCTCTGCTGTTTTGTCAATTAACGCATATTTGAATTTTCCGTCATCTTTGAATGAAAGAATATCAAGCACAAGAGCAATCGACGGTATGCAAACACAGACTTACGGAGATTATACCGTTTCTTGGACATATCACCCCGATAATGGTCTGAAAATCATTTATGAAGTTACTCCTTAATGGATTTGTTTTTAAATTAATATGATTTAAAAAAACACAGTATGCAGATTTTCTCGTGTACTGTGTTTTGTGTTTTCATAAATTACCCATAGACAAATCGGAATTTTTATGTTATAATAAATTAAACTAAAAAAACGCAACCATTCCATAAAAAAGTTGTCTTTATATGTGAAACGAATTAACATAAAGGAGAAAAGTATGAAAAAAAGTATATTGATCGCAGTTATCGCCGCCGTTATGACAGTCAGCTTACTAGCAGGCGGAGTTATCGGATATTTTATAGGCTCAAAAGGATACAAAAGTGAGCTGTCGCAGACCGACGATGCGCTTTTACAGACATTTTACGCCGAAATAATTGAAATAAACGGAAGCAGTCTGCTTGTCGAAGGTCTTTCGATAAACGATATCAACTTCCGCGGACAGTTCTCGTTATCGATAGATGAAAAAACGAAGCTCGAGTGGCGTTACACCGAAATTTCCCTTTCCGATCTCGACGTAGGAGATAGAATTTCGATAACGTTTTCGGGTGAAATTTTGGAAAGCTATCCCGCAATAATCGGAAACGCAGAAAAAATACAGCTTCTTGATGATGAAAAATAATAAATGCTCCGATACACTCTTACGTATCGGAGCATTTTATGCTTATCACCGAACCACAAAACCCAAAATTGCGCCCTTCGAATAAAGCTTTTATTTTTCCCTTTTCAGCAAAGTTTTTGGAGTTCCAAAGGCAGAGCCTTTGGCGATAACTCACTTATAAACAGCGCGCTCGCCGCCGATGAATTTCGGGCGGGTATAGGCGCAGATGATAGATGCTTCTCCGATTTTGGAAACAGAGAGTCGGACAGGCACGGCAACGTCGCGCAGGTGCATTCCGATGAGTGTTCCGCCGACGTCAATTCCCGCGTGAGCTCTGATATGCTCAACAAGCACGGGCGCGTTCATCTTTTTGTACGCCGCTGTAGCAAAAGATCCGCCTGCTTTCGGCTGCGGAATTACCGCTACACGGTCGAGAAAATATTTCTCGGCACACTCTTTTTCAATTACGAGCGCGCGGTTAAGATGCTCACAGCACTGCGCGGCAAGATATATTCCGCTCTCATTCAGTATAGGGTATATCGCATCAAGAAGTGCCTCGGCGGCAAAATAAGTCGAGTCTTTTCCAATCTTTCCACCCATAATTTCGGAGGACGAGCAACCGATGACGAGAATATCTCCCTTGGAAAGCGAGGAAGCTTCGATAAGCTCACGCACAGCCTGTGCGCCCGATTTTGCAATATTTTCAGATAAAATTTCAGTATTCATTTTTCTGTGTCCTTTGTTTTTTATAAGAATATGATGAGAAGTACGGGTATGGCGGTGAGAATCAGTATGCCTGCGATAATTATAGAAAGAATCGCGGCAAAAGGCATTATTTTTACCGAAAAACGCTCCTTGCACGACGGACAAACTACAGAGTGCTTCCCCGACTGACGCGGAAGCCGCACTGTCGCCTTGCAGGACGGACATTTTTTGTAAACCTTTTTGCGCATATCGCGTACTCGGTCAAACTGCAATTTAAAAAAAGAGGTAAATTTCTTTTTTGCAGATAAAAATTTGAGATTTTCCTTGTTTCGTGCATTGATATTCCGAGAGAACATACGAAAGAGAGTCAAAAACATCAGTATGAGCGCGAGTGTGTACATTATCAGCGACTTTACGAAAATATTGGCTAAAAGAAGCCCGATGTACGTCCACATCATAAAGTTGCCGAGCTGATCGCTGCCGTATCTT
Organism: Oscillospiraceae bacterium; assembly: GCA_015064255.1. Taxonomy (GTDB): domain Bacteria; phylum Bacillota; class Clostridia; order Oscillospirales; family CAG-272; genus SIG672. Next base: position 58,736 of record SVSP01000007.1, on the reverse strand, counting down.
CCGAACATAAAGCGCATTAATTTTTCTTTAAATTTCATAAACCAAGCCTTTCGCTATATATAAAACAGTTTATGTTAAATATAGCACAATAAATTTCCAAGTTCAATAAATAACTTTGAAATAATCTGTGTAATAAAAATGAACCAAGTTGTATTTTCAAGTGACAACCTTCGTTGGATCGACATATATTGTATAGAACCGAATGACACTGTCATTTGGTATTATAAAACGGAGGTGGTTTTATGGCAATATTCACCAATCAGGCAACACTGTCTTATAATGATGTGGTAACCAATTCCAACGTGGCAACAGGTGAACTTTTGGAAGTGCTTTCAGCCACCAAAAGAGCTGTGCGCAACGAATACGGCGACGGGAACAGCGTAACTTACGTTGTAAGTATTCTGAACTCCGGCACGACACCGATAACAGGCTTGACTGTAAGCGATGACCTCGGCGCATATACCTTTAACGGAGAAACGCTTTACCCGCTTTCCTACCGTGAGGATTCCTTGTTATATTATGTAAACGGAGTTCTTCAGGCTGATCCTACAGTAACGGCAGGACCGCCGCTGACTGTAAGCGGTATTTCAGTTCCCGGTGGGGGCAACGCGGTGATTGTATATGAGGCTACGGTAAATCAGTTCGCACCTCTTGGTGTTGACGGCAGTATCGTGAATACGGCAACTGTAAGCGGAGGCGGGATAACGACTCCCGTTACGGCAAGTGAGACCGTAACAGCCCTGTCGGGAGCAAATCTTATGATAAACAAGAGCATTTATCCGACAACCGTGAGCGAAAACAGCAGAGTGACCTATACGTTCACTATTCAAAACTACGGAAATACAGAGGCTGTTGCTACCGATAATGCAACGCTTACCGATATTTTCGATCCGGCTTTGTCCGATCTTGTCGTAGTGTTCAACGGAAACACGTGGAGCGAAGGAACAAATTACACTTACGATGAAGCAACGGGAAGCTTCGTAACTGTGCCCGGACAGATAACCGTTCCTGCGGCATCATACGTTCAGGATGCAGAAAGCGGAGTTTGGACGACGGTACCGGGCGTAAGTGTGCTTACTGTTACCGGAACTATTTGAATACTTGAATAGACAAAAATCCCCCGCGCGGTGGCGTGATACTCTTATCGGAGTATCACGCCGGTTTTATTTCCCTACTGTCTGTGATAGCACTTATAAAAAGCATAAAAGAGAGAGTTTTACGGAGATTCTGATTCCGCATTACTCTCTCTTCTGTTTTTTATCGCCGGTTTTGGACTATGTCTATATCCTTATTTCAATTTTTCCTTTAAGGAGATTGACAATCGGCATCCGTTTTTTAATTACTTATATCCGTAACTGCGCCGATGAATATCGGAAGATTCGTTTCGTTATCAATTATCATATAGATAAATGGGCGATTGAGAGTGACGTACGCTTTTTGCACTTCATCTCCCCAAGCGCGTTCTATTGCGCCGGTGACAGCCGCGGCTTTCGTGCCGTTTTCGGAAACGTCTATAAACGTTTTGTGAATGATATCTTCTACGAAAATACTCTGATCCTTTGAAACACTTGAAAAATCAGCGTTGTGAGCGAAAGCGGACGGCATTCCGAGTGATGACAGGATGTTTTTCATATAAAGGCTGTAATCGTATTTGAATTTGGGTATTTGAGTAATTACCTGAACATTATCACAGTCGGAAAGCATTTCTCTGAGATCTTTTGCCGTAAGAGAATCTATATAGTCGTAAAGATCAATTCCCTTATCGGGAAGTATCGCCGCGAAGCTGTATTTTTTGCCCTTGTAATCCTTGATAACGCCTGTAGCGTTTTTGCTGTGCAGATATTTGTATTCGGTGGAATGCATCATTTTAACCGTGTCGGTCTCTCCGCTTATAGAAGTAAAATCTTTGTCGGAAATACTCGTTTCCGAATAGACTTTTTCCCACTCGGCGTCGAAAACAAGCGCGTTTATGAGGTACATAAGTGCATCGGAATTTATTTCTTCGAATATTTTCTCGATCATACCGTCGGTGTTCTTGCTCACCCACGAGTTGATGTCATCTAAAGTGGACTCATCAAACGCCGATTTGTATATTTCCGCACCGTAATAGTCTGCGTTGGTCTGCAAAAAGTCTTTTTCTACTGTAAAACTTTCCGAATCTCTGAACCATATCGAGTTTGCTATTTCGAGCTTTGCCTGCTTGCTTGAGGGTAGACTTTTTACGTAAGTGTAAATATACTCGTTGAGATCATCAAGCTTGATATCTCCGCCGAGAAGAGCTTCCATTTCCGCACGGGTTTCTCCGTCGGCACCGTTTGCCGTCATAGCAAGCGCGAGAAGTATCGAAAGCGGAGAAATCAGTACGTTTTCGTTTTTGCTCTGGTTTACAGAGGCTTTAAAAAGCTTGAGTGCAAGCTCGGTCTGTGCAAGAATAAAAGCATCGTCTGTTTCCTTTCCCGAAACGAAATTTGCTTTTATGCCCTTCATCAGATCGTCGGATGCAAAAGAGTTCATACAACCACCGAGATTCAACGTCATTGACAAAAGAAGCAAAAAGCTTGTGAGTGTGAGAAGTATTCTTGTTTTCATATTTATGATCATTCCTTTCTTTTGCTTATGAAGTTTTGTGCGCTTTGCAAAAAGTCACAAAACTTCGGTCTGAAAAATCACCCATTTTTCAGACTTGCATCATATCTTGAAAGATAACAAGTAGTATGAGTTTGTTTAAATATTTTATTCATCAGCTATGCCGAAAAGCTTTTTGACCGTTTTTAACTGCTCGTCGGTCAGTTTTCGCATTTCTCCCTTTGTAATGTTCCAAAGAGTGTTTCCTTTAAGCGTATATTCTGTCACCTTGCCACTCGGATCGGTGATGTTTATACGGTGGGTTTTACTTTCACCTTCAGTTTCCGGCAACACATCGTCCTCAGTGTTGCCAATAATCGGTCCGAAGATATCATCGCCCCACTCTCCGCGTACAATGCCGCTTGACACATCTTTATTTTCGTCTTGCGGTACTGTATTCAGAGCGTTTAATATAGAATTTACTATCACCGAGGATATAATAACGCACACGAAGAGTGTAGGTATTGTGAAGAGAAGAATACGTGTACGTTTCCTTCTTTTTACCGATATTATTTCGCTTCGGCGATATACCTCGGCTTTGCGTTCATCTAAAGTTCTCATAATAATACAGTGCCTTCCTTCTCCAAGATAGTGCGAAGAGTATTTTTTGCTCGATAAAGAAGATTATCGACCTGCTTTTTGTTCTTTTTCATTACTTTGGCAGCCTCCTCGTATGATAACTCTTCAAAATAAACGAGGTGTACGGCAATCTTCATATCATCAGACAATTGCTCGACAGCTTTATTAAGTAAGCGGTTTTGTTCGTTTTTTATTACGCTTTCTTCGAGTGTTATTCGCTCTGAAATATCGTTTTCGGATATCAGAATGTCTGCTGTCTGAAATTTTGCGCGATGCTTCAGATAATTCAGAGCGCGGCTTTTGCCTATCATAAAGAGGTAAGTTTTAAGCGTTACTCTGAAATCGTATTTGTGAGGATTTGTTATCATATACGTAAAGGTATCAATAGCAATATCCTCTGCGGCAGAAGTATCGTGAACGTACCGGTCAATGAAAAAGATAAGACTGTCGAAATAATTTTCCATTATTTCGTCAAAAGCATTTTCGTCACCACTCAGATAGCGGCGGTAGCTACTTGCGCCGTTATCCATATTTTTTCCTCCGACTTGAATATTCATCAGATCTTTTCACTTATTATACAACTGAAAAGTTAAAAATCCTTATGATTTCTAAAATATTATTTCAAAAATATTATAGCATATAATTTTGTGTTTGAAAAGGGAGAATAAAAATACTCCGATACGGCGGTGAAATATCCGACAATTCTAACGGCAAATCCGTCGCTCTGCGGTCAGTATCCCTGACAACCTAAAAACAGACCCTCGAATATAAGCACAAAAGCACCGCAAGTCTGCGGTGCTTTTGTATTTTCAGTTCTCAATCAATAATTTTCAGCCTTTACCTGGAAGTAAGCCTGGGGATGTGCGCATACGGGGCACATCTTGGGAGCCTTCTGACCGATCATAATATGACCGCAGTTGGAGCACTGCCAGATAACGTCGTTATCCTTGGAGAATACGAGATCACCTTCGATATTGGCAAGAAGCTTTCTGTAACGCTCTTCGTGTTCCTTTTCGATCTTTGCAACAGCACTGAAGAGATATGCGATGTGATCAAATCCCTCTTCCTTTGCAACCTTGGCAAATTCAGCGTACATATCTGTCCACTCGTAATGCTCGCCTGCAGCAGCGTCTTCAAGGTTTACGGTAGTTGTAGGAACTTCTCCGTCGTGAAGAAGCTTGAACCATATCTTTGCGTGTTCCTTCTCGTTTTCTGCTGTTTCTTCAAATATTTTTGCTATCTGCACATATCCGTCTTTTTTAGCCTTAGATGCGTAGTATGTGTACTTGTTTCTTGCCTGAGATTCGCCGGCAAAAGCTGCCATAAGATTGGCTTCGGTTCTTGATCCTTTAAGTTCCATTTTTATATTTCCTTTCAAAATTTATTTGTAAGTTCTACGTTAATATAATGACATATTTTACATTATTTGTCAATAGTATTTTTAAATTATCCTATCAAAATGTGAGAAAACTCATCGACTTTTTTCATAATTTCGGCGTCGCGCTTCTGGCTTGTGAACACAAACACCTGACTTCCCGAAGACGAGAAATCCTTGACAAGCGAAAGAGTGTTTTCAAGTCGGGTATCATCAAGACGGGCAAAGGATTCGTCAAAAAGTATCGGCGGCTTTGCCTTAGTGTAAAGTATCTCGACAAGCGCGAGTCTGAGACTGATGTAAGCAAGGTCCTTTGTTCCCTCACTGAGATAATCTATCTCACGGGTAACCACGTTGCCTATTCCTTCGGTATCCGTACCGTATTCAAGCGAAAGATTTTCGTTTACACCTATCAGCGAGTACTTTCCGAGCGTTTCTGCGCTCATCATCTCACTTGCCCTCTTTGCAAGCCTCGGGGCAACGTCCCTGCGGAGTCTTTCGGCAGCGTTTGACAGCGACTCTATCGCGAGCATATATCCGTCGTGGCAAATCTCAAGCTCTTTTATCTTTGCCGTAAGCTCGAAAATCTCGTCTGAAATCGGTATCGGATCCTCCGTTTTAGCCAGAAGCTTCGTTATTTCTATCTCAAGCGTTTTAATATCCTCTTCGGTCTGACGCTTTTCGTAAGCCTTTGAATCGAAGCTGTTTTTCAAAAGATCGTACTCACCATCATCGACTTCGCCGCACGGGAAATTTTCTTCAAGTGCTTTTTCAAGCGCATTTCTATCTGCCGTCGGGAGCTTCGAGGCATAATCATCTCTGACTCTCTGCGCGTTTTTTCTTTGAAGGTCTGCATTTTCAAGCCTTGTCAGCAAATTTCTTATCTCGCGCACATCTTGCCTTGCTTCTGAAACACCGCTGTATTTTTTGCCGCACCTTGAAAGAAGCTCTTTGATTTTGCAAAGATATTCTTCCTTCTCGCGCACAAGCTCTTCGCGTTTTTCTTTGATGGACACCCTGTTTTGCTCATATATATTCTGCAAATACCGCTTTTTCTCTATTTTGTCAAAGATTTCTCTTACATTTTCGAGTGCCGTCGGAGAGTATTTATCTGAAAGTGTCTGATACTGCCCGCGAAGTCCGCGCGTCTTTGAAAAGGCAAGCAGTGACAAAACAAATGCACCTAAAGAGATTATAGCCAAACTCAGTGCGGGTAATACGGAAAAAGGTAGCAAAACCGCAAAAAGCACAAACGATATGACAGCGCACGCGAGAAATATTTTTGCATTTCTTGAAGATTTATTAATATTTTCTGCTATATTTTCGACCTTTTTTTCAAGACCGAGTATTCCGCCGTCGCTCTCGATTTTCTCAATAAGCGCGTTTTCTTCGTTGCTTATTTCGGCATCATCGGGCAGCGCACCGTTTAATTCAAGCTGTGAGATTTTCGCATCCGCACGCTCTATATCGGATGCAAGACCTTCGATTTCGCGCAGATACTGCTCGCCCGGCACAAATCCGTCGAAAGAAATATTCTCAAAAAGTGCGTTATATTCCTTTTCTTTTTCCTGTGCGTTTTCAGTAAGAGTGTCAAAATACTCAAAATGCTCAAGCTTTTCGCGTATATCGGCGCGTTCAAGCTTTTTTTGAAGTATTTCAAGCTCTGCACATTCCTTTGCATAGTGAACTGCAAGTTCTTTTTTCTCGTTTTCCTTTTCGGAAAGAACCTTTCCTATTGCCCTTGCGTTCTCAAGACGGGTATTTAGCAAAGCAATTTCATCTTCAAGCTCGGTTATTTTTCCGCCTCGTCTTACCTTATATTTAAGCAAAACGCGCGCATCTTCGAGCTTTTTCTGTGCCGCAAGCGTACTTACGCTTTCATCTCCCGAAAAAAGCATATTTTCTATCGCAGAGCTTACAGGCTTTCCGTTTACCTTGCCGCCGTCAGCCTGACCGACGTAAGCTGTCTGCGAAAAGACTTCTTCCTCGACTCCGAAAAAGAGCTTCCCGGGGTGTTCACCCTTAAAGCATTCTGTCATCGTTTCAAGGTCAACTATTTTAACGTTTTCCTGTGTTCGCGTACCCGGTCTTACAATTCTTTCTATGCGATATCTTTTTCCGCCGTGTTCAAGCACGAGCGAGCCCGACGCAGTATCGCTCTCCCAGCTTTTGTATCTCTTGACCTCGGAAAGTCCGCCCTGAGATGATGCTTTTTTGCCAAGACCGTAAAAAATAAATTTTATAAACGCTCCGAGTGTAGTCTTTCCCGACTCATTCGGGCCTTCTATTATGTTTATACCCCGAGCGAACGCGCAGGCATAATTTTTGTACGAGCCAAAGGACTCGATAGCAACACTTTCTATGTACATAACCGTCTCCGATTTTATAATTCACTCAAAATCAATGACTTCGCCGCCCGAAAGCGCAGCAAGTCCGTATTTTAACGCCTTTGATGCGACGGCTCTTTCACGCTCGTCCTCACTGCCAAGTGCAGGCAAAAGCTCTCTGAAAAACGCTCCTTTGACCGTAAGATCGTTCTCAAGTGCATCACAGTCGAAAATCGGAAGTGTATTGTCCTTGATTTCGAGCAGGAACACCTCGGAAAAAGCAGCATTTATTGTCTGTGTGGGCAAATTTACAGACGGAGAAATATCTCCGACAAGCGTAAGACGAAGCAGCGTCCTTTCGTCGTAGGTGTGCTTTGCGGCAAACGCTCTCACCTTTTCGAATATATCTTCGTGGCTTACCGAGCCTGAAAGGTCTATATCCTCGCATATATAAACACGCTTTGCAAGGGGTAAAAACTCGCATTCGCACACCGTTTTACCTTCTTTTTTATCAAGCGTTACAAAAAAAGCTCCTCTTTCGCCGCAGTCGTGGAAGCTCTGCCCTTCAAGTGAGCCTGAATATCCGTACCAAGTGTCCTTTTCGCGTACTATTTTTCCGTCTGTGTGAACGTGTCCGAGCGCGCCGTAATCAAATCCCGACTCAACTATTTCGTCTGCCGTCATAGGGCAGTAATTGCTGGTACGCGAAAAAATATCGGCGTGTGCGCAGAGGATATTTATATCGTTTTTGTCGCTTTCGCCGACTTTAAAATCTCTGATCGGACTTTTTTCCATATTCTGCGAGGTAAAGGCATATCCGTAGATATTGACCTTTTCGCTATCTTCACCAACGTTTTCAAACGTTAGCTTTTCAAGTTCTTCACTCTTAAAAACAAACACGTTTTCGGAAAAGGCGATCTTACTCCAGACCGAGTCGGGAGTATAAAAATCGTGATTTCCGGGAGATATTACAAATTTACATTCGGGAAACGAGGCAAAAAGGGATACGATAAGATCAGTTGTATCTTTTGACGTGTTTTTTCCGTCAAAAAGGTCGCCCGCTATCAGAACGATATCGGCTCCGAATTTTTTTGCTTCACTTATCATACGCTTAAAGGTCTCGCGAAGCTCTTTTCTGCGCACAGACGCCTTCTGCGCATTTTCGCTTGCAAACGCGCTGTCAAGATGAATATCCGCACAGTGAACAAGTTTTATCATAGTAATTCTCCATATTTTATCCTTATAGAAGAATTATATCACAAATTTCTTTCAAATTCAATATAAAATAATAAATAGGAGGCTTACACCTCCTATTTATTATCTTTTGTTTGACTTATTCATAGTCGGGATCATAACGATTATCAGTATAATAACAGCAACAGCTATTATAACAGCAACTATAAGTCCTGTATAACTGAACTTTTTATCGTCTTTATCGTCTTTATCGTTCTTATCCTCTTTGTCGTCCTTATCGTCTCTGTCGGCAATATCTGCATCGTCGTCGGGAATACCGTCTTCCTTATCCATTGTGCCGTCGTTATCCTTATCGGTATCCGGAACTACCGTATCGTCCCCATCGGGGTCGGTCGTATCGCCATCACCTGTTCGAGGAAAGATTCTGTCAGATCTGTCATCGAAGTAATCTCCGTTATCATCGTAATTACCGTCTTTTCCGTAGTTGTCTGTTCGTCCGTCGGTGTCACTGCGTCCTCTGTTATTGCCAAAGCCGTCGCCAAGTCCGCTGTCGTTACCGCCAAGATCTCCGTCGAGTCCTCCGTTGTTTCCTCCGAAGCTTTCGTTTCCGCTGTATCCGTCATATGCGAATACTCCGAGTACAGACACAGAAAGATACGCCATAATGAGCATACATACTGCAAATGCTGTAAATCGCAGTCCTATTTTTCTGTTCTTCACTTTATGAATTCCTTTCTTTTGAATTCATAAGTAGTATTCGCAGTTTGTTTCGTTTTATTTATGGAATAATTTGATAAAATGGTTGTTATAAGAGTAAACTCCGACAGAAAAGTATTTGTCGGAGTTTTTTACTGCATAAATTTAATTTTGTTCTTTAACGATCTTGTAAACGCCTTCATCGGTTTTAGAAATCGCCTGTCCCTACAACTCGAGATAGAATACATTTTCTGTTTTGAGTACAAATTGTTATAAAATATGCACCGACACTAATATAATCAAAATGCTTACACCTTGGTGTCTTTCTCTGCTCTAAATCTTTCTCTTCCATTGATTTTTTCAAACTCTTCTCGCCACGAAATAATGTCTTTCATCGCTATCGGACACGCGCACACCCTCTCCAAGCTCAAAATCGTGCTTTGCGCTGAGTATAACGACCTCAAAGCCGTTCTTTTCGAGAAGCTCGGTAAGCTCTGCGTCTGTATAAACGTACTCTCTCTGCGTTTCAAATGAACGTCTGTAGCTTCCGTCGGGATTTTTTATAAAGAAGGTCAGATCAAAATCGCACATTCGTCTGCGCGGAACGTAAAAATTCTGCCAAACGCAGTAAACGTCTTTTTCATCGTAAATATAACTGTTATTTCCGTATATGTTTTTGAATTTATACTCGGTATTCACGTCAAAAAAGAGGTATCCGCCCGTTCTGATATGCTCTGCTGCGCGTGCGAAAAATCCGTCAAGCGAGTCTTTTCCTCTTATATAGTTCACGCTGTCAAGACAGCAGAGTGCCGCATCATAGCTCTGCGCAAGGTCAAGGCAGGTCATATCCTGACAGACGAGCGTAGGATAAAGCGAGATCTCTGCCATAGCGTTTTGCGCTACCGAGAGCATTTCTTCCGAAAGGTCAACTCCCGTAAGAGAGTATCCCATTTTCGCAAGCTCTATTGTCATTTTGCCCGTTCCGCAGGCAATATCGAGAATTTTTGCGTTTTTCTCTATTTCTTTTGACTGAAGATAGAGAGAAATATCCTGTGCCCACTTTTTATAGTCTATTTCGCTGTTAAACCTATCGTAAAATTCGGCAAGAACGTCGTAACTCATACGTTTTCCGTTCCTTTCGCGCCGTTTTCGTTTTCTTCGTTTTCTTCGGATTTTTCCGATTTGTAGGATTCATTGTTTATCTGATTTTCCGCATTCACTTCTTTTTCGGATACTGCAAACGCGATAGAACAAAGTCTTATAGCGGCATACAGACCGAGAGCAAAAGCAACTCCGTAATAAGGAATCTCAAAGGAAGAGGGATAAACACCCAAAACGGACGATATAACGCCGGTAAGTCCTGCCGAGAAGCAGAAAACGGTAGTAATTGCCGACATAAAGAAATATCTTCGTATATTTCCGCGTGCAAAAGAAAATCTTACTTCATAAAGAATAAACAGCGCCGCAAAGCACATCGCGCACAGCATTGAGAGCTTGCGGGGCGACATTACCCAGTCGGTAATATCAAAGTAGGTGCGAAGAATATACGCAAGTATCCAAAGGAGAGTTAAAGTTCCGAAAAAGGAGCTTGTTTTTCTTTTAAAAGACATTACAAGGAAATATATCGGTGCAATCGGAGAAAGTATTATCATTATCTGATAAAAAAGTGTTGCCGTTTCGAGCTTTTCCATAAGGTCTGCGTTACCCTTTATACTAATTCCGTAGCCTATGTCGAACGCTCCGTGCATAACGTAGAGAACGAATATTGCAAGAAAGAGCGCAACGAAGAAGAGAGAGAGCATATATATCATAGAAGTCCTGTCGCTCGGGAGTTCTTTTACCGAATAATCACTCTTTTTTACAAAGCTCGTTCCGATAACTGCCAAAGCAACTGAAGTTATCGCAAGTATCGGCAGAATGGTTGTCGGAGCGCCGTTTGCATAAAGATAGTTTTCCTCCAAATATGAAAGGTTGATAACCGAAAACACGGTTGCCGACACCGCCGACAGTATAAGTATAAGTACGACCGTTATTTTAAGTTTAAGCGAAGTAATACTTTTCGGTCGATTGTTTGATGACATCATTATTTTCTCCTTTTTTCATACGTGTGAATAAAAACAATACGCATTTATTATACAACAGACCGAGTTATATTTCAAGTATATTTTAATATTTTACAGTTATTTGTGCTTTTTATAGACAAAAAAGCTTTCAAATATTAATATTTACTAAAAAGACTTGACAAAACCGCGATAACATATTACAATGTTATATGTTGAGATTTTATGCCCTTTTACAAATATATTTGAGAAATAATAAAAATGCCTTTTTTATATACTTTACTTTACGTAGCACTTATCGGTATCCTTTCCCACTTTATAGGCGAGGCTTTTCCGAGAAACAAAATTAATTACGAGAAATTCCCGCTGAAGCTCTTTTCTTGGGAAAACGGCGGTGAAATATATATCAAGCTCGGTATAAAAAAATGGAAGAACAAGCTTCCCGATATGAGCAAAATTATGAAGGATATGGTTCCGAAAAAGCTGAACGCCTCGTCAACACGCACGGATGTGGAAAGGCTTATATACGAAACCTGTATCGCAGAGCTTACTCACGATATGCTCTGCCTTGTTTCGCTTGTCATAATTTTATTTTGGATCGACACTTCTGTAATCACAGGTGTTCTTCTCACTCTTATTTACATCATTTGCAATATTCCCTTTATTATCATACAAAGGTTTAACAGACCTAACCTTATGCGACTCGCAGAAAGGCTCTCAAAAAGAGAACAAAGATTAAAAAATGAGAATACTGATACTCTCGTGTAATACGGGCGGCGGACACAACTCTGCCGGAATGGCTATAAAAAAATATTTTTCGGATAAAAATATACCGTGTGAAATGGCCGATGCCCTTGCCTTTCTTTCGGAAAAGGCATCTATACTTGTAAGCCACGGTCACGTTTTTGTTTATCAAAAGCTTCCCCGTCTTTTCGGTGCGGGATACAAGTATGAAGAATCACACCCGCCAAAATTCATTTACAAAAGCTGTGCTATGGGTGCGGACGCTCTTTACCATACGATATGCGAGCAGGGCTACGATACCGTTATCTGCGTTCACGCTTTTGCAGCTATGATGATAACCGAAATAAAAAAGCGCTACAATCCCGACATAAAAACATATTTCGTTGCGACCGACTACACCTGCAGTCCGGGTGTCGGCGATCTTGACGTAGATTATTTCTTCACTCCTCACTCGTTTCTCAGCGATGAATTTATGTCAAAGGGTGTTGCAAGAGAAAAAATCGTTGCAAGCGGAATTCCCGTTAGAGAAGAATTCATCCTGCCCGTAAACCGTGAAGAAGCACGAAAAATACTGCATCTTCCCGAAGACTCAAGAATTTTGCTCTTCTGTTGCGGAAGTATGGGGGCAGGTCCTATGCTTAAGATCACAAAAGCTATTCAAGAACAGCTTACCGACGATATGTACCTCGTTGTTGTATGCGGAACAAACCGTCAGCTATACAGAAAAATAACCCGCTGTACTGCCGAAAGCGGAAATATCCGCGTTGTAGGGTTTACCCATCAGGTAAGACAGTATATGGCTGCCGCCGACCTGCTTCTCACCAAGCCGGGCGGACTCAGCACGACCGAGGCATTCTACCAAAGGCTCCCCGTGATCGCGATGGACGCGGTCCCCGGATGCGAAACACGAAACCTTGAATTTTTAACGAAAAACGAGCTTGCAGAAACGGCAAGCAACATAAACGGCATAGTTTCTCTCGTCATAAAACGTCTTCCCGACAGCGAATTCCACGATAAAATATCTCAAAATATTGAATCGCTTTTCACAGGAAATCCCACAAAAACGCTCTGCGACTACGTTATAAATAAAAACAAACTCTGAAACGAATTTCAGATTTGTTTTTATGTTTGGCATACTATTTATACTAAAACAAGGAAATAAAATGATAGATTACAGAAAACTCAGACTAAAAAATCTGACTTCTCCCGAATTTTCCCACCTGCTTCTCCTTTTATTCTGGCCTGTTTACGGAATCTTATTTTGGCTTGCCGAAAAAGGCTTCAGCGGTCACGGATTTTATGAAAATTACACACCCATCTACTCTCCTCTCGACGACTTTATACCGTTCTGCGAGATATTCGTTATCCCATACTACATATGGTTTGGATTCATCATCGGTATGCTTCTCTACACGATGCTTTTTGACGCAGCGGCTTTCAGAAAAATGATGTGGATAGTAATAATTACCTACTCCGTAACGATATTTATATATCTTATTTTTCCTAACTGTCAAGAGCTTCGTCCCGACGTCGATTCGCTCGGACGTGACAATATTTTTCTTGATATCGCCCGTAATCTTTACGACTTTGACACCAACACCAACGTTTGCCCGTCAATACACGTGCTCGGCTCAATGGCTGTATTTATGCCTTCGTGGAACACAAAGCATATGACCTCGTGGTGGTGCAGAAGCATTATGTTCATACTGAACATACTTATCTGCTTTTCAACCGTATTTTTGAAGCAGCACTCGATAATCGACGTATTTGCTTCATTTGCGCTTTGCGCTCTCGTATATCCTCTGATTTTTTGGAAAAAATCCCCTCTTAACAAAAAAATAGCGGAAAAATCGTCTGTTCACAACAAAGCAGAAGAAATTACCGCAATATAACTTTTACAAAGGAATGGTCACAAATATGAAATTTGACGTAGTAATTGTCGGTGCGGGTCCTGCCGGAATATTTACCGCACTTGAAATGATAAATAAGGGTTCAAACAATAAGATACTTATTCTTGAAAAGGGCGCGGCAATTGAAAACCGCAGATGCCCCAAAAGCGTTGTCGGGCACTGCGTAAATTGCAAGCCCTACTGTCATATCACGACAGGATTTTCGGGTGCAGGAGCTTTCTCCGACGGAAAGCTTTCGCTCAGCTATGAAGTTGGCGGCGACCTTCCTCAACTCATCGGAGAAGATTATGCACAGGAAATGATAAACTATACCGACAAGATCTATCTTGAATTCGGTGCGGACACTCACGTTGAGGGTCTTGAAAACACAGAAGAGGTCAAGGCTATCCGCACGCGTGCTATTCAGGCAGGTCTTAAGCTCGTTGACTGCCCGATACGCCATATGGGTACGGAAAAGGCTCACGACATTTATCTCGCAATAGAAAAGCATCTACAGGCGAAGGGCGTTGAAATGATATTCGGTTCGGAATGCACCGACCTCATTCTTGAAAACGATATCTGCCGCGGAGTTTATGCCATAATAAACGGCAAAGAAACCGAAGTCAGAGCAAATCACACAGTCGTTGCCACGGGACGCCGCGGTGCAGACTGGCTTGAAAAGATATGTGCTGAGCACAATATCGCGCATCAACCGGGTACTGTTGACATCGGTGTGCGCGTAGAAGTTCGAAACGAGATTATGGAGGTCGTAAACCGCGTGCTTTACGAATCCAAGCTCATCGGTTATCCCCGTCCCTTTAAAAACAAGGTAAGAACCTTCTGTCAGAATCCCGGCGGCTTTGTAAGTCAGGAAAATTACGATGCAGGTCTTGCCGTTGTAAACGGACACTCCTACAAGGAGCTCAAATCGAACAACACCAACCTCGCTATTCTCTGCTCTCACAACTTCAATTCCCCCTTCAATCAGCCGATAGAATACGCTAAAAAGGTCGGCGAGCTTACAAATATGCTCGGTGCGGGACACATTCTCGTTCAGCGTTTCGGCGATATTCTCGACGGAAAGCGCACTTGGCAGAAAGAGCTTTCTCAGTCCAATCTCCGTCCCACGCTTCCCGACGCAGTAGCGGGGGATATTACCGCCGCTATGCCTTACCGTGCTATGATGAACATAATCAATTTCATTCAGGCGGTTGACCACGTTGTTCCCGGCTTTGCATCCTACGAAACACTTCTCTACTCTCCCGAGCTTAAATTCTACAGCAACCGCGTAAAGATGGACGAAAATCTCAAAACGAGCATCAACGGTCTTTACTGTCTCGGCGACTCAAGCGGTTGGACCCGCGGTCTTATGATGGCATCCGTAATGGGTGTAATTATGGGAAGAAAGCTTGCCGATATGCAGGAAGATTGAATTATTAAAATATATATTGGAACTTCTATATTGGGACTTTGTCCCAAGCCCTATCAAGGAAACTTTTTGAAAAAAGTTTCCTTGGATTCTTCAAAAACTTTATTAAAAAATTCCCTACAGATTTTATCTGTAGGGAATTTTGTTTATATACTATTTTCAGTCTTCTTTCTTTGCCACGCCCGAAAACGCCTTATTGATAACAACTGTTGCAACGATGATTATGCCGATAATAATGAATATACCGAGCATTCCGATTCCCATAAATCTGAGATTTTCAACAAATCCCATCGGATGGAATTCCTTGAACATAGAGGCAAAAGCTTCGAAGAAATTTTCTTTTTCTTCTTTTTCCGGAGCTTCGGGAGCGTCTTCGGTATTTTCACCTACGGTCGTGTCTGAATCTGCACCGCCTTCAGGAGCCGATTCTGCGGATACACCGAAGAAAAGCGAGGATACAGAGAAAATAAGTGTCAAGCAAAGAATAATTGCGAAAATCTTACTGTAATTTTTCATCTTATTTTCCTCCGTATTACATAAAGAACTTGAGTATAAGACCGCCCGCGATTACCGATGCGATCTGTCCGGATACGTTTACACCTATCGAGTGCATAAGAAGGAAGTTCTGCGGGTCTTCCTTTATACCCATCTTATGAACAACTCGACCTGACATCGGGAATGCGGAAATACCTGCAGCACCGATCATCGGGTTGATCTTCTTCTTTAAGAAGAGATTGAGGAACTTTGCGAAAAGCACGCCGCCTGCGGTATCGAAAATGAATGCGAAAAGTCCGAGACCGAGGATAAGAAGTGTAGCGGGCTGGAGGAATTTATCTGCCTGCATCTGACAAGCGATGGTAATTCCGAGGAATATCGTGATAAGGTTTGCGAGAACCTTCTGTGCCGTTTCCGAAAGAGAATCGAGAACACCGCACTCACGGATAAGGTTACCGAACATAAGGAATCCGATAAGCGAAACAGATTCGGGAACGATAACGCCTGCAACAACCGTGATTATTATCGGGAAGAGTATCTTAGTTGTCTTGGAAACGCTCTTGCCCTCGTAAGGCATACGGATCATACGTTCCTTCTTTGTTGTAAGAAGCTTTATAACAGGAGGCTGAATAATAGGAACAAGAGCCATATACGAATATGCGGCAACCATTATCGCACCCGTTATACTACTGTCGGCACCGAGAAGCTTGTTCGCAACTACGATCGCGGTAGGACCGTCAGCCGCACCGATAATACCGATCGAAGCAGCTTCTTCGGGTGTAAAGAACATCGAAGCAAGGCAGAGAGTGAAGAAAATACCAAACTGTGCCGCCGCGCCGAATATCATAAGCTTAGGGTTTGTGAGAAGCGGTCCGAAGTCTATCATAGCTCCGATACCGATAAAGAGTATCAGCGGGAAAAGCTCGTTCGCAATTCCTGCGTCAAAGAGTGTTGAAAGTGCGCCCTCCTGGAAAAAGCCGTCAACAGTCTGGCTGATGGCACCCGAAAACGGAATGTTAACGAGTATCGCACCGAATCCCATCGGAAGAAGAAGTGTAGGCTCCATATCCTTCTTTATCGCGAGATAAATAAGGATTCCTCCGATGATCCACATAATAATGTGACCGATCTCGAGGTGGGCAAAGTTTTCAAAAAGTTTCAAAAGTTCATCCATCGTTTATATTCTCCAAATTTTATTACCCAATCATTTGATTTGGATTTTACCCAGATATTATATCATCTAAGACAAAAAAAGTCAATAGTTATTTACAGTTCAAGGTAAAATTCAGGTAAAATAATTCACATTTAATTGTGAATTTTTCAAAGAACGAGCTTAAGACCGAGTATTACGGCAAGCATTGAGGGAATAGCGAGCAATACTCCGTAACCTATAAATCGCGCAAAGGAAAGCTTTTCGCCGTGTTTTTTCAGAAGTGCCGTCCACATTATTCCGGCAAGAGCACCAACGGGAGTCAAAAAGGCACCTAGGTTAGAGCCGGCAACCGAAGCATACAGTGCCGCAAGACGCTCTGTGCCCGAAAGTGCTTCGGTAACCGAGGAAAACAGTACGCTCATAGGGATATTATTTATAAGGTTTGCGCTGAAGAAGGAAACCATTCCGTAACCGAAAATCGTATCAGTATTTGAAAGAATATCCGCTATTTTTTCCGTAAGTCCCACTTTATCGAGTGCAAGTACAAGCACGAACATCGAAAGCACGAAGGGAATTATCTCATACGGAGCGTGCTTGAAGGTTTCTCCGATTTTTCCGAGTCCCTGTTTTCTGAAAAGAAGAACGACCGTGGCAAAAACGAAAAGGCTGACAAAGCATCCGAAGGAAATTATCCACATTGGAAGCGAAATATAGGAGGACACGACCATAAGTCCGATACAAACTGCGAGATGCGCAACGCCGATAGCAGTCAAGGTCTTGTCCTCTATTTTTGCAATCTCACCCGAGGGTTCAAAGGTCTTTTGAAGCTTTTTATTAAACAGCAAACGAAGAATTACAAAGGAAACCACTCCGGCGAACACGGTAGGAACAAACATTTTGACAGCATAATCAATAAATGATACTCCCGCGCCCGTCATAAGATATATATTTGTAGGATTTCCTATTATGAGTGTCATACTCCATGTATTTGCCGCAACAAATTCACAGATCAGATACGGAATAGCATCTATCCTAGCGTTACGAGCAAAATAGCATATAAAAGGAGTAAACGTAAGAACTATTATGTCATTTGAAGTAAATATCGTAAGTACCGATACTATCAGATAGAGCCAGAGAAAGAGCGATTTCTGACTTGCTTTAGCGTGTCCGAGCACGTATGAAGCGAGGTATCTGAAAAATCCGACGCTGTCGAGAAATACCGACATAAGTGTCATAGACAGAAAGAGAACAAGAATTTTTATCGGATTTATCTCGCTATCGGCAGTAAGACCGCGTGCGACCTCGGAAGGTGATATTTCTCCGAGAAAGATCAGTAAAAATGCACCGACAAGGGGCGGCAAATAATATATATTAACCGTATGACCCTTTATCTCTACCGATGGTTTTACAAGAATCATCGCAATAAACAGAACACAAGTGATTAAAAAGATAATAGCAACCGTCATAAAAAGCCTCTCATTATTGTTAAATATCCGCGTAGAGAGTTATGATATCACATTTTTGTTGAAAATTAAAGAGGTTTTGAGAAATTTGTTTAATTTTTTTGCAGAGATAAAAAATCCGCCGCACATTCGTGCGGCGTGTTTGATTTTTATCACAAACTAACTATCTTCAGCAGATAAGTCGAATGCAAGGTCATTTTTATATACGAAGCAAACTCATTTGCCGTGAAAATTTCCTCGCGTACAAGCTTTGCGTCGCTATTTTCGTCAAGAAGATAATACTCAAGACGAACTCCGTTTTTATTTTCGACGTTCTTAAAGGTCACCTTGACATCTTTTTCGGGTGCAGAGTCATTATCGTTATAGTATGCAAGCATAACGTTCTGCTCACCCATATCAAGATTTTTCGCACCTATTGCCCAAACATCCTCGCCCTCCGTGTCTGCCTTTACCTGTGTTCCGAGCTTATAAAGCTGATTGAACATATAGAATGGATAATAGCCCTTGAGGCATTCGCATACCATATCGGTACTGAAAAGGCTGTTCATTCCGCACGGACGTGCATCGTAGAACATAAGGTTATCAAGAGGCTCGATCTGACTCATAAGCATTGTCGCCGCGATAAAGGACGCGCCCTTGAGCGATTTTTCAGTCTTCAGTGAATAGATCCACTCGTCACCCTGCCATCCCTTTACATAGTTCCATTCATTAAGAATGCTTTCACATTCGGTAAGACCGTGGTCATCGAGCATCTTTCTTACACGTCTGATTTTTTCTTGAATATTTTCAACAGCAAAAGCATAAATGTGCCAAGAGAAAAAGTCCGGTTTAACCTCACCTAAGCTATCGATAAAATCATTTATCCATTTGACATTATTGGGATTTGCAATCGCAGGTCCGCCGATCTTGAGCTCGGGAAAGCATTTTTTCAGATGCTCGAGAGTTATTCTGAAAAGCTCGTAAAACTGCTTTGCTGTACCGCCCCAACAGCGCTTATGCTTACTGTCGTCTGCATCAAGGTCGGGCTCATTCCAGATCTCCCAGTATTTTATATCCATATTGAATCCGTCTGCCCAGCCGTAGCAGTAGTGACGGATAATATGCTCACAGATCACCGCCCATTTATTAAAATCCTTCGGCGGAAGGGTGTTATATTTCTTTTCCCAATGCTCTATCTTCGAGCCCAGACGGTAAAAGACCTTTGCTCCGCCAAGCTCAATAACTTTCATATAGTTATCTGTAAGCGTGAAGTCATATGATTCGGGAAGATACGGGTCTGCATCGAAATTTGTAAATATCATATTGACGTCAACGATATGCTCGCCGCCGTATGTCGAATAGAAGGAAGCATCGTGCGTACGTGCGTAAGGGATTCCTGCCGCCTTGTAGGCATCCAAATTTGTAATTCTCTGGTCGGAAGCAAATTTATACGCAGGACCGTTATTTACGCTGTGCATAGGCTTCATTTTACCTACGCTTTGCGAAAAATCAACAGTAATATTATTCATAGCATTATTCTCCCAAATTTTTGATTTATCCGATTATTTTTGAAAGTCTTGCGCAGTTTTCCTTTATATCGCCCTTCATCATAAAGCTTCCGCCGACAGCAACGATCTTTTCAAATGCGAGGAATTCAAGAATATTACTTTCGTTTGCTCCGCCCGTGGGAAGGAATTTAACCTGCGGGAAGGGTGCGGAAAGAGCCTTGATCGCGTCAAGTCCGCCGTAAACGTTTGCGGGGAAGAATTTGAGCGTGGTAAGTCCGAGCTCAAGCGCGTGCATAATTTCGGTAGGAGTTACGCAGCCGGGAATATAGGGAATATCTGCTTCTTTACATACAGCCGCAACCTCGTCGGAAAGTCCGGGAGAAACGATAAAGGTAGCTCCCGCCTCGATTGCCTGCTTTGCCTGTGCGCCGTTAATAATAGTACCTGCACCTATTTTCATATCGGGGAATTCTTTTCTTCCGAGTGCGATAGCTTCAGCCGCGCACGCCGTACGGAATGTGATCTCCGCAACGGGAATTCCGCCCTCGCACATAGCCTTGAGTGTAGGAACAGTGTCCTCGATATTCTTTATTACGACTACTGGAACGACCTTTGTATCCTTAAAGAAAGCTTCGTATTTGTCCATTTTGTTTTACCTCTCTTTTATAAAAATTTATAAATAATGAAATTGTTCCGTTTTTATTGATTATAGCACAGAAAAATTATGTTGTCAACAAATTTGGCAAAAACGTGTATGTCTATTTTATTCCCAGTAGGTTTGAGATGAAATCTCAAGTAAACGATTTTTTCAATTCACCCTGAATGATGAAAAGTTTTGTGTTGTGCTAACACATCTAAAATGTGTTTATAAGACTTTTCGTTCATTTCTGTATTGACAGAAACGAACCAAAGAACAACTTAAGGACAGGAAGGGAGATTGCGATTTCTCCCTTCCTATCCTTAAGAATCCAACCATCCCTTTGAAGCGCTCTGGTACTGTACAAACACATCGTGAAAGACTATGCCTGTCGCTTGTTGCTTTTTCTTTTTCAGTAAAGTTTTTAAAGATTGTTAAGAAACTTTTTTCAAAAAGTTTCTTAACCGGGATCCAAGGGCAGAGCCCTTGGCATAGATTTAACAAATTCTCGCAAAGCGAGAGTAATTTCCGAAACAAGGGGTTTACTTTTCACTCCCGTTTTGATAGAATATGCTCAGCTTCGTAGCAGCTATCGGGCAAAAACAAAAAAACAACACAAAAGGATAATACATTTATGGAAAAGAAAACTATCGGGCAATTTATCTGTGTGCTCAGAAAAGCCCACGGTATGACTCAAGCACAGCTTGCCGAAAAACTTAACGTTTCGGACAAAGCGGTAAGCCGTTGGGAACGCGACGAATCTGCGCCCGACCTTACACTTATTCCCATTATAGCCGAAATATTCGGTGTAACGTCAGATGAAATACTGAGAGGAGAGCGCGCATCTGACTCGGAGTCTTGCCTCAATGAAAGCAGAATATCGGAGCGCTCGGAAAAACAGATAATCCGACTGCTCGACAAAACAAAGGAGCGGCTTAATATATGCAGTATAATATCGGTAGGCATCGCGCTTGTCGGTCTTATCGCCGCGATGATATGCAATTTCGGCTTTTACCGTGCGTACATCGGATTCTACGTTGCCTGCATATTCTATCTGTCTGCAATAGTTTGCGAGGTAATATCGCTTACTCTTACGTTCGGCTCGGTTAAAAGCGGTGATTTCGAAGACGATATCTTCAATTCTTATAAGAGATCGTTTTTCAAAACCGGAGCTGTCATTATTTCTGTTACAGCCGTAATTTTTGCCTCGACGCTTCCTCTTATCATAATTCCGTGGGACAGCCACATCGGAATTATGGCGCTCACTTGGTTTGTGTACGGTCTTCTTTCGGCGCTTGTTGCATCGCTCGTCTGCTTTGTGCTCGTTCGGTGGGCAAAATCACTCGCTGTCAAGAAAAAACTCTATTATTTAAGCGAAGAAGAAACAGATCGCGCAAATCAGCTTGCTCCGTTAAAGAAAAAAAGTGCTCTGCTTCTCTGCTCCGCCCTGGCTTTGACTTTTTTCATACAGCTTCTCTTCAACGGCATCGTGACTCCGCGAATGCTGGCAAGCAGCAAAGATTTCACCGACCTTGAAGAGTTCAAAAAATATATCGAAACCGAAGCATATTCAGAAAACGACGCCCATTTTGAAATAATACCCATTGATCCCAACTATTCGTACGGTCAGGAAGACGACGTATATGATTATATCTACGACAAAAGCGGAGAAAACGTCCTTTTACAGTACGTGCACAGAAACCGGCGCGTAAAGATAATAGAATATAAGTGGGAGAGCGACGGCAGTCTTACTCTTGTGACCTATACGGACACATCTCTTGAAAGCGCAAACGTGCTGATAGATATTATAAACATCGTTTTTCTTGCTTGTTATTTTATCGAGATCATTGTCACCGTCTTTATCTACTTTTCAAAAAAGAAAACGCTTTGCAGGTAGCGTACCCTGCATCTTCTGTGAAACGCGCAAGGATATACCAAAACAAAAATACCACCGACGTTCAAATCGGTGGTATTTTATATGCCAATCTTATTTCTTATCTCTGAACTCTGCCCGAGCCGTCGCCGCCTGCGAGCTTTTCAACCTCGGAAACACTTACTCTGTTGTAGTCACCTTCAACTGTGTGCTTGAGTGCGGATGCCGCAACTGCAAATTCGATAGCCGCCTGTGAAGATTTGCCCGAAAGAAGCGAATAAATGAGTCCGCCGCCGAAGGAGTCGCCGCCGCCCACGCGGTCAACGATGTGGAGATGGTAGGACTTCGAGAAGCAGTAGTTTTCTCCGTCGTAGAGCATACCTGCCCAGTCGTTATCGTTTGCCGAGATCGACGTACGGAGAGTGATAGCAACCTTTTCAAAGCCGAACTTATCCGCAAGCTGCTTTGCAACCGACTTATAGCCCTCGTGATTGAGCTTACCGCCGTAAATATCGGAGCCTTCCGCTTCGATTCCGAATACGTCCTTTGCGTCCTCTTCGTTGGAAATGCAAACGTCAACGTACTGACAAAGATCGGTCATAGCCTCTCTTGCCTGCTCGCGTGTCCAGAGCTTTCCGCGGTAGTTAAGGTCGCAGGATATCTTTACGCCCTTTGCCTTAGCAACCTTACAAGCTTCACGGCAAATATCCACGAGGTTTGCTCCGAGTGCGGGAGTGATACCTGTGAAGTGGAACCAATCTGCGCCGTCAAAAATGCTGTCCCAATCAAAATCAGCGGGAGATGCTTCCTGAATAGCCGAATGTGCGCGGTCATAAATGCAGACCGATCCGCGCTGTGATGCGCCCTTTTCAAGGAAATATATACCTACTCTGTCACCGCCGCGAACGATCTTTGAGGTATCAACGCCGAAATAACGGAGCGAATCTACCGCAGCCTGTCCTATTGCGTGCTTCGGAAGCTTTGTAACGTACGTGCTATCGAGTCCGAAATTTGCAAGAGAAACCGCAACGTTAGCCTCACCGCCGCCAAAGGTTGCCTGCATCTGATCATTTTGGAAGAAACGGTAATATCCGTTGGGTGCAAGACGGAGCATAAGCTCACCAAATGTAATAACTTTAGCCATTTTTATGGTCTCCTTTAAATATAGTTTATAATTTTATCATCGGACAATTTTGAGTGCCGTATTCTCACTCTATCGCAAAACCACCCGAGCATATCATACCTTAATAATACCTCTTTTTTTACAGATTGTCAAGTGTCTTTGCCTTTTGCTTACAAAATATTGCACGAAAGAAGTGAAATTATCCTTCTTTGCGTTCATATTTCCCGAAAAATTTCGGTTTTCACGGAAAGATTATCATTTCCCTCGGCGCAGAACACCTTATAATATCCGTTTCTGTTACAGCCCACGTTACCGGTATCAACTATTCTACCGTCCGTAAAATATCTGCATATCCATCCGCCGTACTTTATCTCAAGTATGTTTTCGCTGTGTTTTATCTCCGTATATTCTTCCCCGTCGAAATAAAACGCCGGAAGCATATACGCTATTTTACCTTTTCCGAAAATGTCGGTGCTGACTCCGTCATCGCTGACGGCATAGTCTGCATTTATTTTGTATTCATTTTCCAAAGTAACTTCAAAGCTTGCTTTTGCCGATTTTTCGTCCGAGGAAAGTGCTTTAAGCTCGTATTTTGAATTCGGTGAGGTTGCAAAAAGATATCTGCCACCGACAAAGCATCCTGCCGCAAGCGAGAGGTCAACCGCGTCGCTGTTATCTATTTTATAATTCGGAGTCTTTGTACACGGGCTTGACATACATACTGTGCTCGGTGCGCCCTCTCTGTGAATTCTTCCGAGCCCGAATGCGTCGTATTTCATATTTGCATACGTATCAAATTCAAGAAAATATCCGCCTGCGTTCAGGAACACCTTATGAAAATCGTCCGACGTCCTTACGGTGTAGGGTATCTTTCGGTCGATCGCCTTTTCGGGTATGCTTTCATCGCATATCAGATATGCGGCATAGAGGAAGGATGCCGTAGTTATCATATATTTGTCAAAATACGCATAATCCTCGCATCCGTATCCGCTTTCTGTTGGAAAACGGTTCTTTATATGGCGTATCGGACGCTTTGACAGCCAATACTCTATATTTTCAAGTGCCTTGCGCGATGCGTATTTGAACTCGCCCGCAAGTTCAAGATTGCCCTCTTTGGCATAACGCAGAGCCTCATATTCAAACGTCACGAGCAGATGCGCCTCGTTATGCGGAAACTGCGCGCTTCTGCCGCCATACGGTATCTCTCCGCTTACAGACTGCATTTTAAGGGTTAGAAGTCCCGATTTTCTGAGGCACTCGTCAATCTCATTATAATATTTGCCCTTATATCCGAAATAAAGCAAAACAGCAAACAGTCCTCGCGGCACAAGGTCGTAAACCATCGGAGGATTTTTTTCGTCATCGCGGTACATTAAATTTTCATCAAGCCAGCGAAGCTGTGTGGGAATCTGAATATCAACAAATTCGCTCGAATCGCAAAGTCCGATATACGTGCGCATATATTCGCTGACAGCGGTAAACAGCGCCCAGTTGAAAAGCTTATCGGTCGGCTTTTGGGCAAACTGATTATAGCAGGTTTCGGGATTTATTGTCCTGAGGCAATTTTTCCATCTGTTTATATCGTCTTCCGAAACGATGTTTTTGCCTTCAAGCTCCATAATACAGAAAATGATCTCTTTTACCGAAAAATCGTTTGCCGCCTTGACCTTCGGAATATTTTCACAGCAAAAATCCATCATTTCCGTAAAAACAGGCAAAAGCTCGCGCTTTCTTCCGTGGGCTATGAGTATTCCCATATTAGCGGTAAGTCTCGGAAAGCCGTGTTCGCGAAGACCGTTTGTTTTTACGTCGTTAAAGTAGCGCTTGATATGTTCAAGGCTGTATGCCTCAAGCGCAGTTTCCATAAGAGAAATATATTTTTCTTTCATTTTGCCAAATTTTCCTTTCCAATAAAATACTTTTTCCCGCTTCAATTATATCAGCGTTTGCGAAAAATATCAACTCTTTATGCGGATTTTTTATTCGAAAGAGAATTACTCCATACGCAAAAGCAAAAAAATCGGGCAAATCGTATCAAAACTGTTGATTTATATACATTACTTGTGATATAATATTAAATTAAAGAAAAACAGTTCTTTAACGGTGACAGATCGGAGTAATTTATGAAATTAAGTGAACTTTTAAAAAGCGATAAATTCTCGCTTTCATTTGAAGTATTTCCGCCGAAAACCGATATGGCTTTCGACAGCGTAAAGCATGCGACCGAAGAAATTGCAAAGCTTCGTCCTTCTTTTATGAGCGTTACATACGGTGCAGGCGGCGGCACAAGCCGTTACACGCTTGAAATTGCAAAAAATATAAAAGAACATTACTCTGTACCTACACTTGCGCATCTCACCTGCGTTTCTTCAACAAAAGAAACGGTACACGAAAAGATCGAAGCAATAAAAGAAGCAGGAATACAAAACGTTATGGCGCTTCGCGGCGACCTCACTCCCGAGCTTGAAAAGAGCGACAGAAGCAAATGGGCATACCGCCACGCGATAGACCTTATTCACGACATAAAAGCAAGCGGTGCGGATTTCTGCATCGGCGGTGCCTGCTATCCCGAAATACATCCCGAAAGTGCAAATCAGAAGGAAGATATCAAATATCTTAAAGAAAAAGTTGATGCGGGATGCTCTTTCCTCACTACGCAGATGTTTTTTGACAACAATCTGCTTTACAATTTCCTTTACAAAATCCGCGAATCCGGAATTACCGTGCCGATAATCCCCGGTGTTATGCCTATAACGAACGGAAATCAGGTAGAACGTGCAATAAAGCTTTCGGGCTCGTTTATGCCCCAGCGCTTCAAGAGCCTTGTTGACAAATTCGGAACCTCGCCCGATGCTATGAAGCAGGCGGGAATAATCTACGCTACCGATCAGATAATCGACCTCTTTGCAAACGGCATTACAAACGTCCACGTATATTCGATGAACAAGCCCGACGTTGCCGCAAAGATCCAAAGTAATCTGTCTGACATTCTCGGATAAGGCTATGTCATTTACGGTATATACGAAAGCCTACTCTGCTCCCGAGTACAACAAAAAAGACATTTTACGCTATGCGGGAGTGCGTGAGGCAAGCGAAGATATTACAGCACTCCTTGAAGACGCGCTCTCCGAGGCAGACGGAAAATTCACGTACAAGGTCTGCTATGCCGAGATGCCTATATTTGC
Source organism: Oscillospiraceae bacterium (assembly GCA_015064255.1). GTDB lineage: Bacteria > Bacillota > Clostridia > Oscillospirales > CAG-272 > SIG672. The sequence goes on along the minus strand of SVSP01000007.1, from coordinate 32,402 downwards.
AGGTGAAAACGAGCTTGACCTTACTTTTACCAAAACATCATCAAAAAATCTGCAAAAAAATCTCGAATACTGCGACAGTATCATTCTCTTTAGTGCTACCGTAGGACTTGAGATAGACCGACTTATCGCGCGATACTCAAAGATTTCTCCTGCACGAGCGCTTATGCTTCAAGCCATCGGTGCGGAGCGCATCGAAAGCCTATGCGATTTCTTTAACGATGATATCAAAAAGGAAAAAAAGGCTCTCGGTAAATTTACACACCCGCGATTCAGTCCGGGATACGGTGACCTGCCGATAGAAATTCAAAAAGATATTTTCCGCGCGCTCGACTGTCCGCGAAAGATCGGACTGACTCTGAACGAAAATCTCCTTATGTCGCCTACGAAATCGGTAAGCGCGATAATCGGAATCGGAAATTCATAAAAATACTGTTCATACAGAAAGGTATGGCATCAGCTTTGAATATAAATATAAAAGAATACTTAAAAGACAATATTTTATATCTTGACGGCGGTATGGGAACACTTCTTCAGGAATCGGGACTCACCCCCGGTGAACTTCCGGAGAATTGGAACATATCTCACCCAGACGTTATAACAAAAATACACCGCGATTATTTTAATGCGGGAAGCAACGTGGTAAACACGAACACATTCGGTGCAAGCACGCTCAAATTCTCGTCAGACGAGCTTGATGCTATAATAAAAGCGGCTGTCGAAAATGCGAAAAGAGCGCGTGACGAGAGTAATACCTCTCACCCTAAATTCATAGCTCTTGACATCGGTCCTACGGGACGAATGCTTGCCCCTTACGGAGATTTTGATTTCGAGGATGCGGTGTCTGTTTTTGCGGAAACGGTAAAGCTCGGTGTCAAATATGGCGTTGACCTTGTCTTTATAGAAACTATGAACGACAGCTACGAAACCAAAGCCGCGCTTCTTGCAGCAAAGGAAAACTGCGATCTTCCCGTATTCGTTTCAAACGCTTACGGCGAGGACGGGAAACTTATGACGGGCGCAAATCCCGCATCTATGGTTGCGCTTCTTGAAGGTATGGGGGCAGATGCGATCGGTGTAAACTGCTCGCTCGGTCCGAAGGCTCTTTCGGGCGTTGTAAAGGAATATCTTACATACTCTTCCCTGCCGATCATCCTAAAGCCGAACGCAGGTCTGCCGAGATCGGAAAACGGCAAGACTGTTTACGACGTAACTCCCGAAGAGTTTGCTATCGAGGTTTCCGAGCTTATAAAGGACGGAGTAAGAATCGCGGGCGGATGCTGCGGCACTACTCAAAGCCATATTTCCCACCTCGTTCAAAACTCAAAAAATATTCAGCCGAAGGAAATAGTAAAAAAGGATATCACCTGTGTTTCTTCATACACGCACGCTGTAATATTCGGTGACAAGCCTGTTCTTATCGGAGAAAGAATAAATCCGACGGGCAAAAAGCGTTTCAAGGAAGCACTCAAAGCAAACGATATCGATTATATTTTAAAAGAAGGTATTGCACAGCAGGATTCGGGCGCACAGATACTCGACGTAAACGTCGGTCTGCCCGAAATCGACGAGGTAAAAATGCTCACGACCTCGGTTTGTGAGCTTCAGGCAATAACCGATCTTCCTTTGCAGATAGACACTTCCGATGCTGACGCTATGGAAAAGGCTCTCCGCCGTTACAACGGAAAAGCTATGATAAACTCGGTAAACGGCAAAAAGGAAAGTATGGAAGCGGTTTTCCCGCTTGCAAAAAAATACGGCGGTCTTGTTGTCGCGCTCACTCTTGATGAAGGCGGCATTCCCGACAAAGCCGAGGACAGACTGAAAATCGCCGAAAATATTATCAAAGAAGCGCAAAAGTACGGAATTGACAAAAAAGACCTGATTTTCGATCCGCTTGCGCTTACCATAAGTGCCGACACAAATGCCGCAAAGGAAACTCTGCACGCAGTAGAACTTATAAACGAAAAAACAGGCTGTCATACGTCGCTCGGAGTATCGAACGTTTCATTCGGACTCCCCGAAAGAGAGATAATAACAAGCACGTTCTTCACTCTCGCTATGCAAAACGGTCTTTCAGCCGCTATTATGAACCCTTATTCGCTTGAGATGATGAAAGCTTACCGCGCGTTTCTCGCTCTTGCGGGCAAGGACGAAAACTGTTCAAATTATATCGCGTTTGCGCAGAAGCTTCCCGCCAAGGTCGAAAACGTTCAAAGCGTCAAAGCACCGACTCCCGAAAGCACCGATGAATACAGATCAGAGCTTCAAAAGGCTATCATAAAAGGAATGAAGGACCTCTCCGCGAGCATCACGGCAGAGCTTCTTAAGACAGTTCCTCCGCTTACCGTAGTTCAGGAAGAAATAATTCCCGCACTCAACACGGTAGGAGTCGGTTTTGAAAAGAAGACCGTATATCTCCCTCAGCTTCTTATGAGCGCGGAAGCCGCGAAAGCCGCTTTTGAGTGCATAAAATCCACTATGCCGAGCGAAAAATCGAGCGACAAATGCGCCTTCGTTATCGCTACGGTCAAGGGCGACATACACGACATCGGCAAAAACATAGTAAAGCTTCTGCTTGAAAATTACGGCTTTGACGTCACCGACCTCGGACGAGATGTTTCTCCCGAAGATATCGTAAAAAAAGCCGTAGAACTTCACGCCCCCATCGTCGGACTCAGCGCACTTATGACAACGACAGTTCCCGCTATGGAAGAAACTATAAAACAGCTTCGGGTGTCTGCACCTTGGTGCCGGGTAATTGTCGGCGGTGCTGTTTTAAACCGCGAGTATGCGGAATCGATAGGCGCGGACAAATATGCCGCTGATGCTATGGAAACGGTAAGATATGCCGAAGAGGTAAATTCTTTACTGAAAAATAAATAAAATCACACTTCGATTGACATTTGTATCTTTTTGAGTTATAATGAAAACAGTAAGTAAAATAAATTTTACCGAAGAAAGGAATTTGTATTATGACACCTAAAATCACAGGAGTTCATCACATCGCACTTAAGGCTTGCGGTCTTGAAGATTACAAAAAGATGTTTGAGTTTTACCACGAAATTCTCGGTCTTCCTATCGTAAGAACCTGGGGAGAGGGAGAAAATCAGGGTGCTATGCTCGATACAGGCGCAGGTCTTCTCGAAATTTTCGCAAATGCAAAGGATTATCCCGGTCAGGGAGCACTCCGCCATCTCGCACTTGCTACCGACAACACAGACGCTTGCCTTGAAGCTGTACGCGCGGCAGGATACAAGGTTACAATGGAGCCGACCGATATAGTCATCGCTTCAAATCCGCCTTATCCCGCAAGAATTGCCTTCTGCATCGGTCCGGTCGGCGAAGAAGTTGAGTTTTTCCAGGTTAAGTAACTATAAAAACGTGCACACACAATAATACAAAAATCGGCAGAGGAAACAACCTCTGCCGATTTTGTATTATCTCTGTTAAGCAATTACTTTCCTATTCAGCGTATTCCATTTTCCCGAAACGAAATATGCGGCAAACATAGTAAAGAGAAGCATATTATGAAGTATCATACACGCCCACGCAGAAACAAGACCCATACTGAGCACCTGTGTGCAGATAAACGTGCCGACTATTCTTATTCCCCACATACCGATTATGTTGCAGACAAATGGCATTAACGTTTTTCCCATACCCTGCATCATTCCCTCTATTATGATGGAAACACCGTAGAACGGTTCTGAAAGAGCAACCATTTTAAGTACGGTAGAGCCGAGCGCAATAACCTGCACGTCACTTGAGAATATCTTCATCATATTCGGAGCAAACGTGAAAAGAAGCGCGCCCGAAATTACCATAAGTGTGACCTCAATAAACAGGCACATACTCGAAAGATCGCGCATTTTTTTAGCGTCATTTGCACCTACCGCGTTTCCCGCAAGGGTTGCCGCGGCGGTCTGCATACCGTAACCCGGGATATAAAAAGCCGATTCGACAGTATTTGCGATGGTATGTGCCGCCGTCGCTATCTCTCCGAGTGAATTTACCATCGAAGCAAATGCGACGTAGCCGAGCGACGTACCGAAACGCTGTAAAGCATTCGGGAAAGCGACCTTAAGGCAGGGCTTCAGTATCGCTTTATCGGGCTTTATCGAGAATCCCTTCGGAGATACCTTTTCGCTTTTGAAAAAGGCAACCGTGAGGCAAATACCGCCCACAAGAAAAGCTATTGCACTTGCAAGTGCCGCGCCGATCACCTTCATTCCCGCACCCGGAATAAATATTTCATATGATGATATTTTCACCGTACGCGTCGGGTATATCAAGAAGAAATTCAGCACGACATTTACTATATTCACGATTATTCCGACACGCATCGGAGTTTTCGTATCGCCAACCGCACGAAGTATCGTTCCGAATATTATCGTTGCCGCGCGTGCGAGCATCGGTGTATATAAAATAAAGAAATACTGCGAAGCGAGCTTTCTTATCGGCTTATCCACCTGCATCCAAGTCGGGACAACACCGCTGAGCGATAGTGTTATTACGGTAAAAAGTGTGCCGACAACAAGCACTGCAAGAACAGCCTGCGCCGATGCTTTTTTCGTATCGTTACGTCTTCCCGCGCCTTCCGCCTGCGAAATAAACGCCAAAAATCCGACAGACAGCGCAGACACCGTGCTTCCTATCAGCCAGTTTACCGTCGTCGTTGCGCCTACTGCAGCGGTCGCGTCAGTGCCGAGGCTTCCGACCATCGCTACGTCTATGTACTGAACGGCTGTCTGCATAAGCTGTTCGAGCATAGTCGGCCACGCAAGTGTAAAAATTACGGGCAGCATATACCACGGCATATGTAATCTTTTTTTCATAATTTTCCTCGTTATTAAAAAACTCAGTATATTTTACCACAAATCTCCTTTTTAGTCAATAGCAAATACAAAAAGTGGATTTTTTGTCTTTATCAAATCAAAGTACCAAGATTTCCTTGACATTTTTTTACTCTTATGATACACTGATTTTATAAAATTTTTCTCGAAAAGGAGCTAAATTTATGGAAATGATTCGTTTGGGACGAACAAATCTCACAGTTACCAAGAACGGATTCGGCGCGCTCCCCGTGCAACGCGTCGGAATGGACGAAGCCTGCCTCATACTCAGAAAAGCTTACGACGGCGGTATAAATTATTTTGATACGGCACGTTCTTACACCGACAGCGAGGAAAAGCTCGGTAACGCACTTGCAGATGTCCGCGAAAATATAATAATTTCGACAAAAACACCGTCTGTGACGGTCGAAGGCTTTTGGAAAGACCTGCGTACAAGCCTTTCGCTCCTCAAAACAGATTACATAGACATTTATCAGTTCCACAATCCCGACTTTTGCCCAAAGCCAAACGACGGCACGGGTCTTTACGAGGCTATGCTCGAAGCTCGCGAAAAAGGGCTCATCCGCTATATCGGAATAACAAACCACCGTCTTTCGGTGGCAACTGAAGCGGTAAATTCGGGGCTTTACGACACCTTGCAGTTTCCTTTTTCGTATCTTGCAAGTGAAAAAGAAGAAGAACTCGTCCGTCTGTGCGAAGAAAAGGACGTCGGCTTTATCTGTATGAAAGCACTCGCAGGCGGTCTTATCACGCGCTCTGACGTTGCATATGCGTATCTCGCACAGTACCCCGTAGCACCCATTTGGGGCATTCAGCGCGAGAGCGAGCTTGACGAGTTTCTCTCATACAACGAAAATCCCCCTGCTATGACAAAAGAAATACTTTCGTTCATAGAAGAGGAAAGAAAAGAGCTTGTCGGAGAATTCTGCCGCGGCTGCGGATACTGTATGCCCTGCCCCGTCGGAATAGAAATAAACAACTGCGCCCGTATGTCCCTTCTCCTTCGCCGCTCACCGACGGCAGGACATCTTTCCGAGGCAGGACAGGCAAAGATGAAAAAGATCGAAGAATGTCTTAACTGCGGAAAATGCAGTTCAAAATGCCCTTACGGGCTCGACACTCCTGCTCTTCTTCGCAGAAATTACGAGGACTACAAGACCTTTTTGAAATAATTCAAAGCAATTTAAAATAATTTGAAATACTCAGGAGTGAAAACAGATATGAACGGACACAGTGCTTGGAGCTATACTCCTTATCTGCCGTTTGACAGAAAAAACGAGGCTCTACTGCCCTATATATGCAGAATAGCACCGTACGAAAACTTCGTAGAGATCGAATGGTTTGACAATGGCGCGGAGAATGCAGATCATACTCTCTGCTATTCGGTACGCTCAAGCGGAGAATGGCACAAACGGCGCGCCGACGGAAAGAGAATTACCCTTCACTGTCTTGAAAGTGACACCGAGTACGAAATATTTATTGAGCGTGAGGACGGAGTGCGCAGTAACACAAGGCTCGTACGCACGGGAAACGTTCTCGGCACGGTAATAAACTATCTTCATCCCGAAGATCCGCAGTACAGCTTCGTAGGACAGTATCTCTGCAGTCCTTCTATCGTACGGCTTGACAACGGTGCGCTGATCGCTACAATGGACCTTTTTCAAAAGGACGGTCCGAGAAATCTCTCGCTTGTCTTCCGTTCCGAAGACGACGGTAAGAGCTGGCATTATCTTACCGACCTCTTTCCCTGCTTCTGGGGAACACCGTTCGTCCACAACGGACGGCTTTATATGCTCTCGGTATCGAACAAATACGGTGATCTTCTGCTCGGATATTCAGACGATTCGGGAGAGACCTGGAGCGCGCCTATCGCGCTTATGCGAGGCTCTTGCCTCGCATCCCGCAAGGGATTCCACCGCGCACCGATGCCGATAATAAAGCACGGCGGCAGAATTTGGGTATCTCTCGATTTCGGCGGATGGGAGAGCGCACAAATGGACACTACGCTTGTGTCGATAGACGAAAATGCCGATCTTACGCTCGCTGAAAACTGGGTATTCTCCGAGCCCCTGCCTCACGATAAGACCTGGGAAAACGCTCTGAACATTATGGGCGGTCTTGAGGGTAATGCCATTCCCGCGCCCGACGGAAACATAGTCACTATGCTCCGCTACAACGATAACAAAGCGCTCGTTTTAAAAAACGACGTGATCGATCCGCACAAGCAGGCATCATTTGTCAAGATTCTCGATTTTCCTATGGGTCACACAAAATTTGAGGTAAGACGCCATCCAAGCGGAAAATATTACGCTGTCGGAAACACTCTGCCCGGACGAAACGTGCTTGCTATGTACATTTCAGATGATCTTGAAAATTGGACTTTTGAGCGTAATATAGCCGATTATTCTCATATGTCGGTCAAAACCACCGCTTTTCAGTATCCCGATTTTATGTTCAACGGCGAAAACGAGATACTTCTCGTCAGCCGTACGGCTTTAAACGGTGCTGACACGTTTCACAACAACAATTACGTCACCTTCCACCGCGTGAAGATATAAAAAACATTACTTATCACAAGAGGTTAATCCTATGCACATACCTGTTTGCGAAACTCAAAAAGTAAATATTCTCACCTTTGACGAGGCACTCACCACCCGCGAGGAAAGCGCGGTATATGACCGCCAAAAATGGCTGTATATACCCGATTTTTACTCCGAATACCGTTATATTCTCGGTACTGTCGGTAAAAAGCCGCTTATAACCATCGGTATAAATCCGTCGACCGCAGAGCCCGACAATCTTGACAACACGCTGAAATCGGTAAGCCGTATCGCCGAGGGGAACGGATTTGACTCTTTTATTATGTTCAACGTGTATGCACAGCGCGCGACGAATCCAAACGATATGGACAAGGAGCTCAACGAAAATCTCCACCGCGAAAATATGCGCGCATTCAGATACGTGCTTGAGCGCGGCGGAAAAGAGCCTGCCGTTTGGGCGGCTTGGGGAGCGATCGTCGAAAAACGCGATTATCTGAAAAAATGTCTGCGCGATATGGTAAGCGAGGGCAACAGCTACAATGCAAAATGGTATATGGCGGGCAGACCGTCGATAAAAGGTCATCCGCATCATCCTCTGTATCTGAAAAAAGACTCGAAGATCGAGCCTTTTGATATGGAAAATTATCTTAACAGCTTGTAAAACGCTATACCTGCAGGGTAAGGCATATAAAAAAGTACAGTGAACGTAAAATTCTCTGTACTTTTGTTGCAGGGGTGACCAATGGCCGCCCCTGCAATATTTTCGGTTGTAAACCTGCTCTATCGAAGGCACACATTTTTGGGGGGATTTGTTTCATTATTCGTCCTCTTCTTTTTCAAGCACAAGCTTTTCGATAGCGTATCCGACACCGCCGTCGTCGCAGTGGAGAGTTACAAAATCGGCTTTTTCCTTCATATAATCGGGAGCGTTGCCCATAACGACCGCGATTCCCGCAGCTTCGAGCATTTCGGTGTCATTGTCGCTGTCACCCATAGCTATTACGTGCGAAAGATCAACACCGAGCTTCTTTCTCACCATTTCCATCGCGGCAGCCTTGCTGTTACCTATAAGAGTTACCTCGGAATAGGTCGTGTGGTTATAGACCGTAAAATATTTACTTAGCTCGCTCACCTCTTCATCGGTAAGATGGCGCTCAAATGAAAATTTCGCAACTTTTATATCCGGAAAACGGTTGTACATATCTTCAAGAGAAAATATTTCGTAATCTTTACCGAGGAAACAGATTCCGCAGTAGCTGACCGAATGATTTTCTCCGCCGATAGTGGCACGCACCGAATGTCTTTTGCAAAAATCCATTACGTACGTCGTTATTTCGTCAGGAATATACGTAGCGTAAAGAACTTCGTCGCCTATCTTTACCAGACTTCCGAGTGAAGAAATGATTCCGTCGGGATTTACCGCCGAGCGTATATTCTCGTACACCGTGCTGTTTGCTCTGCCTGTATTTATAAAGACCATATGGCCCTTTTTTCTTGCCTCAGCGATAGCATCGACCGTGCGGGGGTGAAATCCCTTTGAGGACATTACAGTTCCGTCTATATCAAGAAAAATAAGATATTTCATAGTTTTTTCCTTTGTTTTATATGTATTTTCAAGATTACTCGCCCAAAACAAGCTTTTCAATAGCGTATCCGACTCCGCCCTCGTCACACGTGAGCGTCACGAAATCGGTATTTTCCTTCATATCCTCGGGAGCATTTCCCATAACTACTCCGATATCCGCTTCTTCAAGCATTTCTATATCGTTATAGCTGTCGCCCATCGCAATAAAATGCAGATCGTCTATTTTGAGAAGCCTTGCAACATCTCTCATACCCGTAGCTTTATCGTGTCCTGCGATACCGACCTCTGCGTAGTGAGGATGGTTGAACACAGGGAAACGGTCTGAAAGCTCTTTGATTTCTTCCTCGTTAAGTCTGCGTTCAAGCGCAAATTTCGACACTTTTATATCGGGAAATCTTTCGTACATATCTTCATATGAAAAAACCTCAAACTCTTTTCCGAGAAAACAGGGTCCACAGTAGCTTACAAAGCCGTTTTCACCCTCTATCGAAAGGCGGTTAGAATGCTTCTTTGCAAAATCCATTATCGTTTTCACGTCTTCCCTGCTCACGTACTCGGAAAGGAGGATTTCGCCGTCAATTGCTATGCAGGTGCCGAGTCCGCAAACTATACCGTCAAGCTCCAAACGACTTTTAACCTCTTTTGGTATTATATGATAGCTTCTTCCCGTATTTATAAAAACCTTATGACCGAGAGCGCGGGCTTTTGCGATAGCGTTTACCGTTCGCGGATGTATGCCTTTGGGTGACAAGACCGTTCCGTCTATATCGAGAAAAATAAGATATTTCATTTTATCTATCCTTTTATATCAAATATCAAGTATATCAAAAACACACAGGTGATTATATCACGCCGATAGATTTTTGTCAAGCGAGATACGCCCCACAAAAGTACCGTGCTTGTTACTTGATATTTCAAATTTTATGTGATATAATGATTATAATAATTATAAATGACTTAAAGGATGGTAATAAACTATGAAAAAAATACAGTTTTGTCTTACACCGTCGGCAGGAAAGCATCTTATCGCAAAGGCTATCTCACTTATGCCCGACGTTTTGACCGCTTTAAAGGAGCGCACGGTAGTGGTTATCGCAGGCACAACGAACGCGCCCGTTGCCTACGAACTGCTGAGAATAATCGGCGACACCGAAGGCTTTTCGGCAAAGAATTTCTTCCGCGGTTTGACCGTTCCCGAGCATACAAGCGTAAAATCCGATTTTATCGGTGACGTTGTAATAGAAAAAGGAAAATGGCTTAGAGGCAAAACAATATTCGACGTGGCAGACAGCCTTTCAAGCGGTGACATAATATTTAAAGGCGGAAACGCTTTGAATATCGCAGACAAAGAAGCAGGTGTACTTATCGGCAACCCCAAGGTTGGCACGGCATATCCGATCATTTCTGCTGTTTACGGCCGCCGTGCCAAGCTGTACGTGCCCATCGGCTGCGAAAAGGCTGTAAACGACAGAATTTCAAGCATCGCATCGCTTGTCAACGACAGCAACTCGGAAGGCTTAAGATTTCTTCCTCTGCCCGGAGAAACCATCACCGAGCTTGATGCTATGCATATAATAAGCGGCGCAAAAGCATATCTTATCGGCGGCGGAGGCGTACTCGGAGCAGAAGGCTGTTCCTATTTCGTGGCAGAGGGAAGCGACAAAGAACTTGAAGCTCTCCGTAATGCAGTAAACGAAGTAAAAAACGAGGCTCCCTACAGCCTTGATTAATGAGATATTATCTTTACATCATTTTTCAAACTTTTTTCTGTACACACTCGGCGGCATACCGTATTTTTTCTTGAAGAGCTTGCTGAAATGAAATTCGTCGTTAAAGCCGAGGCTGTCCGATATTTCGTATATCTTATTTTCGCTTCCTGATGCAAGCACAGACACCGCTTGACTGAGCTTATAATCAAGCTGGAATTTATAAAAAGATTTATTATATCTTTTCTCAAAAGCTTTTCGCAGAGTCTTATCGGACACGAAAAGCTTTTCTGCCATTTCGGCTTCCTTGAAAAAGACTCTCGGATTTTGGCGCATTATTTCAATACACTCGTTGACGATGTCGCTCTTTTTTATAAGCGTTTTGCTCTCGCAGGTATAGATAAGACATAACAGAGATTTGAAAAGTGCGTTCAGCATAGCATACTTCTGAGGCTTATCCGAGCATTTTACAAGTGCAATTTCGTAAAAGAGTTCTCTTACGGCGGCATCGTCACCTGTGTGTACCAAAGTTCCGACAGGAACATGAACACGGTCGGTTTCATCCTCGCCGATACAGTTCAAAATATCGCTTTCGAGAGCCTCGGCGTGTATATAAACCGTTCTTGTGTCCTTGCCACAGAGCGAAACGCCCTCGTAGCTGCTGCCCGCAGGAAGAACGAAAACATCGCCCGGATAGGCTTTATGGATGCTGTCTTCAAGCTTGAAATCAAAAAATCCGTCAATCATATAGACAATATCGTGAAATTCTACCCTTTCTCGTGTTGGATGAACTATCGCCTCGTGATAAGTCACGTCTACGGCGTCAAATATTTTTCTGTTACCTTCGATATCAAAATAAGTCCGCACAATTTATCTCCTCAGGGAAAAATATACATCTTTTTTTCTTTATTATATATTCTTTCTGCGAAGATATCAAGTATAATAAAAGCATAAATGATAAAAAACAAGACATTTTATCGCGGAGGTAAAGCAAAATGAAAAAAATTAACGTAGCACTCGTCGGACTCGGCTTCGGAGGTGCCTTTGCCGGAATATACAAGGCTCACCCCAATGTCGGAGAACTCACGATCTTTGACACAGATGAAGATCTTACAAAGCGCACAAGTGATTTTATCGGAGGCGCACGTATTGCATCATCCTTTGAAGAAATACTCAGCGACCCGACTGTTGACGCTGTACATCTCGTAACGCCTATTCCTTATCACGCAGAGCAGTCCGTAAAGGTGCTTGATGCAGGTAAGCACTGTGCCTGCACCGTCCCTATGGCAACCTCTCTTGAAGACATTCAGAAAATAGTTGATGCAAAACGCCGTTCCGGCAAGAACTATATGATGATGGAAACCACACTCTACACATATCAGTATTTCTACGTTTCGGATATGCTCAGTAGCGGCGAGCTCGGAAGAATACAGTTCCTGCGCGGAAGCCACTATCAAGCTATGGAGGGTTGGCCGTCATATTGGGACGGACTTCCTCCTATGTGGTACGGCACGCACGCTATTGCACCTATGATCGGACTTTCCGACTCGAGAATTGAAAAGGTAAGCTGTCTTGGTTCGGGTACAATGGACGAAAGTCTCACCAAGCAGTACGGCAATCCCTTCCCTGTCGAATCTGCGCATTTCACGTTTGCAAACGGACTAAAGGGAGAGGCTACGCGTTCACTCTTTGAGACCGCAAGAATGTATCAGGAAGGACTTTTCGTTTACGGCTCAAAAGCATCTTTTGAATGGGGCTTTGCGGATCACGATAATCCTTATATAACGAAGCTCTATCCGCCGGCAGAAAACAGCCGAGGCGGACGCACCGAAACGGTAATTCAGGAAATGCCAAACTACTATGACAAGCTTCCCGAAGAGCTTTGGCAGTTCACGGTAGGCGCAAATTACGACCCGCTTAATCCGCAGAAATCGCTTATGAAGGGCTCGGGTGGCGGACATCACGGCTCACATCCGCACCTTGTTCACGAGTTCGTTTCGAGCATAATCGAAGATAGAAAGCCGTGGATAGACGAAGTCTTCGGCGCGAACATCACCGCCGCAGGTATATGTGCTCACGAAAGCGCGCTGAACGACGGAAAGGTAATCTTTGTTCCCGAATTTTAATAAAAAACCACCGGTTCAACCGGTGGCAATGTGCAGACAAAGTAATAAAAATTAACTGAGGGAAGGGAAAAACCATCTCAAACGCCGAAGTTTTTTCCCTTCCCTCAGACTCCCAACCCTTTGCCTTGGCTAAAAACTTTTCTTTTATTTTATTATTTTGTCTTCAGTCTGACACCGGTTCAACCGGTGTTTTTTTTATATCATTTCTGTTATTCTTCCTCAAGCGTTTCGGGATAAAGCGACTTTCTGGACGTATAGAGTCTGTCCGCATCGGCGAGAAGAGTGTAATAATCGTTTCTCGTGGTCATCATCCAAGGTGCCGTCATATAGCCCTTGAGAGTTTCGGGAGAGATGCGCTCTTTTCCGTATGCAAGCGTCTGATAGGGATTTGCGTTTGTCTGCCACGTCGAGCAGGTGGGCACCTGTTCAAATCCTAGCTCGTTGAGCGTCTGATAAGTTTCAATCTTGACTGCGTTAAGGTTATTTGACGGATAGTTAACAAACGTTCCGTAAAACCAGTTAGACTGAAGCACCGATTTCGACATATTCTTGATAAACAGCTCTTTATTATCCCAGCAGTAATCCGACCATATCCACGGACGCGCCCCGTGCTTTTCACATTCCTTGCAGATAAAATTAAAGTCGTGCCACCAAAGCTTTTCGCCGCGCACCATTATGATCTCGTGACGCGACTGCTTATTTGCAACCTCTTCGTCAAAGCCTATATGGAAAAGCTTCGGATATCCGAAAACCTCGCAAACCTCTCTTATAACGTCCGAGCACATCGTATAATATTCGGGTGTCGAGAGCATTCTGCGGTATTTTTTCATCCATGTATCGTGACCCGCCGAAAAATTCAGCTTTGGCACGGGGATCATACCGAGTGCGCGTATCTCATCAAGCTTCTTTTTAAGAAAATCCTTATCCCAGGCATCGGGTGCGGATATCTCGGTATGGGATTCGTATTTTATCGCGTCCCCAACGTCTATAAGCACGGTATTGTACCTGCATTCTGCGAGGAATTTTATCACGTTATCCCAAGTTTCAATATCTACGTCATTATTTTCGGTATATCCCGAAGAAGTAAACCAACTGCTTTTAGGTGAATTTTCATCATCCCACATATGTGTGCTGAGGTGTATAAGATACGCCCATATCATATCGTTTTTCATAATTTTATCCTCATTATATCCCTTCAAGCTTTATTTTTAAAAAGCAAATTAGATATCGCTGTTTTTAATGATAATATCTCTTGCCCACTGCGCCCATTCGGGTCTGACTCCGATATCCTCGTACGACGGATAATCCTTTGCTATCCAGCCTCCGCCCGCTTTTTTGAAAAGCTGACACATTTCAAGCGCGCGTCTTTCTATAAGCTCTCTGTCGCCTGTGGGAAGTATCTTCTGAATATCCACGGGAGAATAAAATACCGCGCGGTGCGCAAACTCCTCCGCCAAAATCTCGCTGGGATATGCATCGGGCTGGTCGAACTGAAAAACGTCTATGCCGACATCAATAAAGTCCTCCATAAATCCGTAATTATATCCGCAGGAATGGAAAAGAACGCTCATTCCCGCCTCGTGTGCGGCATCGATAACCTTCTTATATGCCGGCTTGAAGAGCTTTCTGAAAGCTTCGGGGGAGATAAAGGTGCGGTCCTGTGTGCCCCAGTCGTCGCCGAACATCCAGCCGTCTATTCCGCATCCGGCTATACTTTTTATGACCTCCACCTCGTGATCTGAAACACGGTCCATAAATTCAAGCACCGCATCCTCCTCGGCAATAGTATCCATCAAAGCGTTCGGCATAAGACGTGCGTCGCGCAAAGCCGAGAAGAGAAAATTGCCTCCTGCTCTTACAAATTTATCGCACTGTGCAAGATTCTGACTAAGCAAACGGTCGCGGAAGCTCTTGTCTATCTCGGGAATATTGTACTTATAGTCTTCCCAGTCCTGAATAGTCCCGCGGACACATTCGCCCTTTGTTTTGCCCTCAAATCTGCCGTAAATATTTCCGTAAGTATCCATTCTCGTTTCGCCGCTGAAGTTTGCAAGGCGGCTGAGCTCGGGATAATTTCCCCACGCATTATAGGGGTTGTCGGGAAGATTTATGTAAGCACGCGAGCCGATACCCTTGAAGTCGCTCAAGGTATTAAAATCGTATCCGATTCTCGGAGGTGCATCGTGCGAAATAAGACGCTTTATAATTTCTTTTGAAGTCATAGCTATGACCATTCCTTTCTTTAGGTTCTGAGGTTTTGTGCGCTTTGCCCTAAACAAAAGTTACAAAACTCCGGTCTGAAAAATGACCCGTTTTTTCAGACTTTACTCCTTTATTTATGATATTTCGTTTCGTATTTCCATTATATCAGCTTTTTGCGCAAAATACAATAATATTTTATATTTTTTCAAATCTTGTTTGTTAAAGCGTACTTTGATCAAATACGATTGACTTTTCAGATCTTATGTGATAAAATAAGCACGTAACTTCAAATGTAAAAAGAAAGGGTTGGTCTTAACTATGAAAATAGGAGTTTGCTGCGGAAAAAACAATGCAGAAACAGTTAAATCTATCGGATACGATTACATCGAAGAAAATCTCACCCATTTGGCAACTATAAGCGACTCGGAATTTTCCGAGCTTTGTGAAAAATACAAATCTATCGGCATACCGGTTTATTCAACAAACTGCTTTTTCCCCGGAAATCTCGATATTTACGATGAGGAAAAAGCGCAGGAAGTCACTTCATACGTTGAAAAAGCTCTGTCGCGCGCAAACGCTTTGGATGTAAAAGTTTGCGTTCTCGGAAGCGGAAAAGTCCGCGCTGTTCCCGAAGGTGCCGACCCAAATGTAATAAAAGACAAATTCGCCGCTTTAAGTGCAAAAATAGGTCGTATTGCCTCTAAATACGGAATCAGTATCGCTATCGAAGCACTTCGTTACGAGGAAACCAACGTAGGAAACACAGTTCGCGACGTAGTAGAGCTTGCAGAAAAAGCAAACGAAGAAAACGTAGGCATTCTTGTGGATTTTTTCCACTTCTTCTGCAACAAAGAACCGTACGGTGACCTTACGCTGGCAAAAAAATATCTGATACACACTCATATAGCGCGTCCGAATGCCGACCGCCGTATGCCCACCGAAGAGGACGTGCCTACCGTAAAGAAATGGGCGGAGCTTCTTTCCGATATAGAATACAGCGGAAATATCAGCCTTGAAGGCGGATTTGATGCAAATTCTCTGGCACTGACATATCCGATAATAAAGAAATATTTTATCTAAGCTTTTTAACAAAACACAGCAGTTTTATTGACTGCCGTATTAAAAATTCAATCTTTCAAATGCGTCAGCCAAGAAATAGGGTTGGATGTTTGAAGGAAGGGGAAAGACTTCGGCGTTTGAGATGGTTTTCCCCTTCCTTCATTTTTTTTGAAAATTTCTCTAATATCCGCATCGGGTTTATTTTATACCGTAAATTTCACCTATTTATCAGCAAAACTGTTGTCATTTGCAGTCGAATGTGGTATAATGTAATCAAATTTCAATTATACGTACAGGAAAAATTATGTTTTGGATAATCACAGCAATACTTTCCGCATTTTTTGCGGGACTCACATCAATTCTTTCCAAATGCGGCATAAAAAAGACAGATTCCGACCTCGCAACTGCGCTCCGTACAATAGTTGTCCTCGCTTTTGCGTGGATAATGGTCTTCGTTGTGGGATCACAGTCTGAATTCTCAAATATCACTCCGAAGTCGCTTCTCTTTCTTTCACTCTCGGGAATTGCGACGGGCGCATCGTGGATCTGCTATTTCAAAGCGCTTTCTATGGGCGATATAAACAAAGTAGTACCTATCGATAAATCAAGCACGGTTCTTACCGTTCTGCTTGCCATCATCTGCTTTGGAGAACGTGCCAATCTGTATGTAAAGCTTGCCGCAACGGCAATTCTCGCCATCGGAATATTGCTTATGGTCGAAAAGAAAAAAACAGACCAAAAATCGGAAGGCAAAGCGTGGATAATATACGCCGTTCTGTCGGCAGTATTTGCCGCGCTGACCTCTATACTTGCCAAGATCGGAATTTCCGACGTCGAATCCAATCTCGGAACTGCCATACGCACAGGAGTTGTGCTGATTATGTCGTGGCTCATCGTCTTTATGCGTGGAAAGCACAAAGGACTTAAAGATCTCGACAAAAAAGAACTTGTATTCATCTTCCTTTCGGGTATCGCAACCGGTGCATCCTGGCTTTGCTATTATCACGCTATCGGACACGGACTTATAAGCGTTGTCGTCCCTATTGATAAGCTCAGTATTCTTGTGACCGTTGCATTTTCTTATATCGTATTTAAAGAAAAGCTGTCGGCAAAAGGTCTTGTCGGACTTGCGTTTATGGTGGCGGGAACACTTTTGATGGCATTTTTTAAGTGATTTTCGGTGAATGATTATATTGACATTTATCTTAAAGGCAATATAATATAGTTTCCCCGACAAATATGTTTTCTGTTGACAGAAAACGCAAAATGTGTTAAAATAAAGCAAATATATTACAAAAAATGTATTTACGGAGGTAAATCTGAAAATGAGTAAATCTAATTTTGATACACGCGCACTGCTTAAAAAAATGACCCTTGAAGAAAAGGTCGGACAGCTTATACAGCTCAACTCTATGTTTTTGGGCGAAACAACTGCTGACATCACAGGTCCTAAGCAAGAGCTTGGCGTAAGCGATTCTATGCTTTCTAAAATCGGTAGCACACTTAACTTCCACAGCTTCGCAGAAGTAAAGGATATTCAGGACAGACATATGAGCGCAGACAGACTTCATATTCCTCTTCTGTTTATGATGGACGTTATCCACGGCTACAAGACTATATATCCTATTCCTCTCGGAATGGGTGCATCCTTTGACCCCGAGCTTGTCAAGGAATGCTCTAAAATGGCTTCAAAAGAAGCTTCTGCGGGTGGCGTTCACCTTACCTTTACCCCTATGGTTGACTACGTACGCGATCCCCGTTGGGGCAGAGTTATGGAAACCTGCGGTGAAGACCCACTTCTCAACAGCATAATGGGTGCGGCACAGGTCGAAGCTTTCCAGGGCGACGACATCTCAAATCCCGACAATATCGCAGCCTGCGTCAAGCACTTTGCCGCATACGGCGGTGCAGAAGCAGGACGTGACTACAACACGGTAGAAATCTCCGAAAGACTTCTCAGAGAATATTATTTCCCTGCATACAAGGCTTGTATCGACGCAGGCGTAGTTATGCTCATGCCCTCGTTCAACTCGCTTAACGGTGTTCCCTCTATTGCAAACAAGTGGCTCCTTCAGAAAGTACTCAAGGAAGAGTGGGGCTTTGACGGTATCATAATAAGCGACTACAATGCTGTCGGCGAGCTTAAAACACACGGAATTGCCGAAAACTATAAAGATGCCGCGCTTATGGCTTTTGAATGCGGATGTGACATCGATATGATGTCCGCAGGATACTGCTCGTCCCTTTGCCGACTCGTTGAAGAAGGAAAGGTCAGCGAAGAAAAGCTCGACAAAGCCGTACTTAAAGTGCTTGAACTCAAGCGCGCTCTCGGACTTTTCGAGGATCCATATCACGGCGGATCGGCAGAAAAGGAAAAAGCTCTCTGCCTCTGCCCTGAGCACAGAGAACTCGCACGCAAAGCCGCAGAAGAATCTGCTGTACTTCTCAAAAACAACGGTGTTCTTCCCTTCTCTAAGGATAATAAAAAGATCGCACTCATCGGTCCGTTTGCATCGACCGGCGCTATTCGCGGATCTTGGTCGTGTAACGGTCTTGACAGCGAGTGCGTAAGCGTTGCTGACGGCGTAAAGGCACTTCTCCCCGATGCTGAAATCACAGTATGCAACGGTTGCTCTGCCGAATGGAATATTCTCGACCGCAGCGGTTTTGACGAAGCAATAAATGCAGCAAAGAACGCAGACATCGTTATTCTCTGCCTCGGTGAACCTCAACATTACAGCGGCGAAGGCAGCAGCCGTGCCGATATCGTTCTCCCCGGAGTTCAGAACGAGCTTGCAAAAGAAATTATCGCAGTCAACAAGAACACTGCCGCGCTTCTTTTCAACGGCAGACCTCTCGTTCTTACAGAACTTGACGAAACAGTACCCGCGATCCTTGAGATGTGGTTCCCCGGCACAGAGGGCGGTGCGGCAGCAGCAAATCTCCTCTTCGGAGATGCTAATCCCTCGGGCAAGGTAACTATGAGCTTCCCGAGATCGGTAGGACAGTGCCCGATATACTACAACCATCCTTCGACAGGACGCCCTAAGACTATTCCCGACGACAGACATCAGCCTTACGCTTCGAGCTACATAGGATGCGGCAATCTGCCCCTCTATCCTTTCGGACACGGACTTTCCTACTCTGATTTCGTATATGAATCTCTCACTCTCGACACAGACAAAATGACAAGCGACAGCGAGATCAAGGTAAGCATCACCGTGCGCAACAACAGCGGTCGCGCAGGCAAGGAAGCAGTACAGCTTTATATGCACGATCTCTTCGCGTCAACCGTACGCCCCATACAGTCACTTATTGCCTTCAAGAAGGTAGAAATTGGTGCAGGAGAAACGGTAACGGTAGATTTCACTATTACCGAGCCTATGTTCAGATTCTATAACGCAAGCTGCGAGTTTGTTTCCGAGCCCGGGAAATTCGAGGTTTCGACCGGTCACGCAGACAACCTCATCCTTACAAAGACATTCGTGCTTGAATAATTTTATATGAAAAAAATTATAGTTATCGGCTGTCCGGGAAGCGGAAAAAGCACCTTTTCCAGAGAACTTCATAAGATCACGGATATTCCGCTTTTTCATCTCGATATGCTCTATTGGAACGCAGACAAAACTACCGTCGACAAGGAAGTTTTTCGTAAAAGACTATGCGAAATACTGAAAAAAGACGAATGGATAATCGACGGCAATTACGGCTCTACAATGGAACTGCGGCTCAGCGAATGTGACACGGTAATTTTTCTCGATTATCCGACAGATATTTGTCTTGACGGCATAAGAGAAAGACGCGGAAAGCCGCGAAGTGATATGCCTTGGTTCGAAACCGACGGCGAAGATGCCGAGTTTATTGAATTTATAAAAAATTACAACTCGCAAAGCCGTCCTAAAGTCATTGAGCTTCTCGACAAGTATTCATACAAAAGCATTTTTGTTTTCAAAAACCGTCGCGAAGCGGATAAATTTTTGAAAAAAGCTTCCAAATAAAAAATCTCACGGAAAATTTGATTTTCCGTGAGATTTTTTATTATTTCAGATTCAGAAGTCTTTCCGCGTTGCCTCTTACAAATTTATAATAATTTTCTTCGCTTATCATCTTGTCTTCGCGGAATTTTTTCAAAAGCTCTTCGTATTCGTACATATGTGTGTTAAAAGTAGCGCAAATATCGATACCGAACATAATTCTGTCGGAAAATTCCTCAACAAATTTAGCCGCATATTCGGGATCACGTTTAAGCGCATTAATTCCGCTGCCCGCAGAAACGTCGCAGTAAAGATTCGGATATTCGCGGAGAAGCTGTACAAGACGCCCTTCCTTTATCTTGCCCTTCGGATATCCGAGTCGGCTCTTTTCGTCAACGTCAGAGGAAATCTCAGCCCAAAAAAGTTGAGAATGTCCGAATATTTTGAGCTTCGGATATTTTTTGAGCATTTTTTCAAGGCGCGGAAGTCCTATATCGTCTTTTATCCCATAAAAATCATATTTTGAATCGGCAGGAGCGATATGTATCGTTACAGGCATATCACATTCCGCGCAGTGATAGAAAAGATTATCCATCAGAGGGTCGTCTATCAGCAGATTCGCGGTCAACTCACCAAGACCTTTTGCTCCGAGCGACTTATAGAAATTAAGCATTTTGGAAAAATCCACGTTGGGATTATTTCCGCTCATTCGCGGGTCAATATTACAGAACCACAAAAATCTGTCGGGATGCTTGTCGGCCATAAGCTTCACTTCCTGATTGGTTAACTGATAAAAATGAGCCTCGGGCGAAATAAGGGGAAGCAAAACGCCCTTTTCAACATTTATTTTATCGTAAAAGTCGAGAAGCTCGCTATCATCTACCATAGGATAACCCGACGCGTGCGGATAAATGAGATGCTTATTCGGTGTCACGTGTGCGTGAATGTCTATCTTCTTAATATTTTCCATTTTTTACCTCGCAACTGTCAATATACTTATATTGTAATACAAATATCTAAAAAACACAATACACAATATTGCTTAATTTATGCTGTGAACGTTTTAATTATATGATTATCCTTTGATTTGTCTTTTAAAATTTTCAAAATTTTATCATATCGAGTGCTTCGATAGCGGGATGCATAAGCTCGTCTATATCTTCGCTTTGATCTCCGACAAGAACTTCAATTTCCTGCGCGGTCGTCGAAGGATCATACGTTTCGTAGCGTACGGTAATAATATCGCCGGCGGAAATTCCGACGCTTTCGTGATTTTCATCAGCCCGTTCGAAGGAAACTATCTTGCAAGCGTTTGGCCAAAGAATATCGCGAAGTTCCTTACCGACCACAAAAGAGTCCTCTTTTACCGTCAAGGGTGCTTCTACAACAGCAGGCTTCTTTCCTTTGCTGATAGACCTCATTTTCGATTCGATAATAGTGTCGGTAAAGTCCTCAAGACCTGATATTTCTACGGTGAGAAGGGCAAAGGTCGTCGCGATGATCACCGAAAGAATATTATTTATACCGCCGAGTGCTTCTACCGCAAAAACGCACGCAGTCACTGGAATACGAGAAGTCGCGCCCAAAAATGAGGTTATTCCGAGGATAACTATAAGCAGATAATGCTCGTGAGTGATAAGTCCCAAGGCTATCATTCCTTCTGCGCAAAGAGAACCGATAGCAGCCCCGAATGCAAGTGTCGGAAGGAAAACGCCGCCTGTGACACCCGAGGTGTTTGCGATCATCATAAAGACCATACGAAGCAAAAACACAATGATCAGCACATACCATATGATTCTTGTCTTAAGCAGATGTTCTGTAAGGTCGTGACCTGTTCCGAGCGTATCAGAAATAAATATACCGACTATCGATACCAGAGCAAACAGTATCGGAAATACTACTTTGATAGAAAGCTTTTTGAGTAACTTATGAATTAATTTATCTATGAAATGATACAAGCGGGTGAAAATAATTGAGCATAATCCGCAAACAATTCCGACTATGAGGGGAATAAAAAGAAGCTTCTGGCTTATAGCGTTTACCGCAGTTATTCTGAAAAGTCCCACAGAATTTATTCCGAACATAGAAAGTATCTGCAAAGTTGACTGTGCGCTGATAACAGAGAGCGATGCCACCGTAAGAAGAAGAGGCGAAAAATGCTTATGAAGCTCTTCCATTGAAAAAATGATCGCAGAGATAGGAGATGCCGTAGCAATAGAAAATCCTGCGGACGCTCCGCCCGTCATAATATATCTGCGCCATCCTTTTTGCTTTTTATTTCCGATACATTTTACAACTCCGTCGCCTACCGCAGTTCCCATTTGAACGCAAGGACCTTCTGTACCAAGCGGAATACCGCACATAAATGTAAGTAATGCGGAAAAAGGCAAGATTATCAGACTTGCTATCCATTTAAAGCTGACGATACCTCTTATTGCCGTAACAGACGTCGGGATTCCTCCTCCGCGACAGCTTCGTGAGTGAGAAAGAATAAAGCTTGAGATAACGCCTATAAGCGTAGCTCCGAGCACAAGAAGGGGTATCCATATCGGATTTTCCCGCACAAAAGCGTAAAATGTCGAAGAAAGCTCAATTACTTTCTCCACAAGCATCTTGAAAAAGGTAATAAAAATAGCGGACAGAAATCCCGTGATAACTGAAAACGCCAGACAAGGCAGAAGTAGATTTTTTATATGATTATAAAGTCGGTTGTGCATATATATCTCCATAATATTTTCTATAACATCAGCAGTAATAATTTCACAAAACTGCACTTGACAAGCATTATATCACAAAATTCCGTTCAGTTCAAGTACTAACGGCTTTTCAGCTTAACAATAAAATGTTCTATAAGCATTTACACTTGTATTTCGAAATAAAATGTGATATTATACTTGTAAAAAGCACTACACCGTATATTAAAAGAGGAGATATACTTATGTTTTGGAATTTGCGGGAATCGTCGGTCACAATAGGAAAAAGCAAAGCAGATTACGCGGTATTCGGCAACGGAAAAACACCGCTTGTCATAATACCCGGACTTTCTCTTCGCGATGTCAAGGGAGCAGGTGCAGGTCTTGCGCTGATGTACAAGCTTTTTGCCAAGGATTATCGTGTATATGTTATCGACAAAAAAGCAGACATCGCAGAAGGGTGTACCGTTTCAGATCTTGCCGACGATACGGCAGAGGCTATGATCGCACTCGGCATTACCGACGCATATCTTCTTGGAGTTTCTCTCGGAGGTATGATAGCGCAGGAGATCGCCATACGTTATCCTATGCTTGTAAAAAAGCTCGTTCTCGGAGTAACCGCCTCGCGTACAAACACCGTAATGACTTCCGTAATAGAAAAGTGGGTATTTCTCGCCGAAAAAAGTGATTTTGCATCTATCGTAAAGGATATGATGAACGTTATGTACTCCAAAGACTATGTAAAGCGCTACGGTTGGCTATTCCCTGTCCTTGCAAAAATTGCAAAGCCCAAAAACGAAATCCGTTTTATCCGCCTTGCCAAAGCTTGCCTCACCTGCAATATTTACGACAGACTTGACAATATCAAATGTCCGACACTTGTTATCGGCGGCTCCGATGACAAGATCGTGACCGGAGAAGCATCTGTTGAAATTGCGGAAAAGCTCGGCTGTGAAATACATATGTACGAAGCTCTCGGACACTCCGCCTACGAGGAAGCAACGGATTTTAACAAGAAAGTATATGATTTTTTACGGTAATTCGCCAATAAAATGATTATAGGGTAATAACAATGATAATTTCAAACAACATATTAAAATACTATCTGAAAAACGTATATTTCATAACAGGCACAGCATATGCGGGAAAATCCACAGCGGTCAAAATGCTTGCAGACCGTTTTGATATGATATTTTGCGGTGAAAATTACCATATGGAGGTTTCCGACAAGGTGGCAACACCCGAAACTCATCCTGACATATGCTACAACAAAATGCTTTCCGATTGGAGAGATTTTGTCAAGCGCTCTCCCGAGGAATACGAGCGCTGGATATACTCTGTCGGACGCGAAGCAGCGGAATTTGAGATATCCGAGCTTATTTCGATCTCAAAAGACAAAAAAGTCATCGTCGATACTTGCATCCCTCTTGATATTTTAAAAGAAATTTCCGACTATTCTCACGTTGCCGTTATGCTTTGTCCGCAGTCTATGAGCGTAGAGCATTTTTTTGACCGTGCAGATCCCGAAAAGCAGTTTTTACTGAGTATCATCGACAGTTGTGAAAACGCGGATGAAGTAATGGCAAATTACCGAGAAGGACTTGCGCGCATCAACAGCCGTGAGCATTACGAGGAATATTCAAACAGCGGATTTTTTACGGTAGTGCGAGAGGACAACGGTATTGATACGCGTGAAGAGGTATGTGATAAGCTCGCAAAACACTTCGGATTAATGGAGAATTAAATATGAGCAATCTTAAAGAACGTGCCAAAAAGCTTAAAACCGATATCCCCGCAGTCTTTCTTGCCCTTAAAGAGAAACGTACATCGTGGTACGCTAAAATAATCGCGGCAATAATTATAGTATATGCGCTCTCACCTATCGATCTTGTTCCCGATTTCATACCGATACTCGGATATCTTGACGATATGATCATCCTGCCTGCGCTTATTGCCTTGTGTGTAAAATGTATTCCCGAAGAAGTATTTGCCGACTGCAGAGCGCGTGCCGAGGGGTTATGGAATAACGGAAAGCCAAAGAAATGGTATTACGCTATACCGTTCATTCTTATATGGGTCGCTTTTATCGCATTAATAATATCGGTATTTATATAGAATAATTCTATATATCCAAAAAAGCTATGACAGAAAATTCTGTCATAGCTTTTTCAAATTAAATATTATTTATTTGCGCAAAGCTTTTTGAAAAGCTCGATCTCTTTTTCGTCATAAGGCGTATGATCTTCTCTGAAGATATCGTGCTGCCAAAGTGTGAAATCAAGCTCAGGCCTTGCGGCTTTGAGCCATTCCCAAGGCAGATAGAACTGGCCGTGTCCCGCAACAAGTCCCCAGTGTGTGCTTCCGATCTTCTTTTCGTAGTAAAAAGGAAGTTGATCTTCAACTGTATTTCCGAGAATTCTGTGAAGCCACTCCGTATTCGCCATAGGTCTTCCCTCTTTTTCAAGAGCCTTTACACAATTTTTGACTTCTTCGAAGTTCTCATAATTATGGAAGCTTATAATATCGGAAAGATCAAGTGCAACTCTCTGAATCGGAGAAACGTCAAGCGACTCATCAACACCGTAGTTCTTCGGATACGTCCATACTCCTGCGGTAAGCGGCTGCATTACATCCTCTTCGCGTGCGATCTCAAAAGCTCTCTTAAGATAAGGAATACTCATATCACCGCGCTTACTGTTGCCAGGCTCATTCCAGATATCCCAAAGAATTATTCTGTCATCTTTACCAAAACGTCTTGCAAGATCTCTTATAAACTGTTCGCATATAGGTCTTTGATCTTCCTCATCCCAGCGTACCCATCCAATAGGTTTGCCCGTCGGAACCACGTGAGGTGAATTGGGACGTCCGCCGTGATATCCGACAGCCCATCTGCCTTTTCCGCGAGGCATGGGTATAGAGGTATCGGCAGGCTTTCCAAAGGAAACGCAATCACTGAAAAGAACAGGCATAAGCTTTATTCCATATTCCTTCATAATGTCAAGAATTCTGTCAACTCTATCAAGATATACGTCTCTCTCATGGTACCACAAATTAAAGTCAATTCTCATTCTGACAGTATTGAATCCTACTTCCTGCATAAGTGCAAGTTCTTTACGTGCGGAAGGGAGTATTTCTTCAATAGTATCTCCCTGCCATATAGAGAGCCCCGGTGTTTCTGCGGGAACCCAGTTACATCCTACTATCCACGGATTTTTGTTCCAGAATTCCCAAGCTTCTTCTTTTGTCCATCGTCTTTTCATATCAAGTCTCCTTTTTCCGATTTATTTTATTTAATTTTATCAAGTTTTTATTTTCGTGTCAATAGATTTTATCAAAATCTTGACAAGATAAACAGTGTTTGGTATAATTGTTTCAAACTATACTTTCTTTTTAAGGAGTCGGCTATGTTTTTAGAAAACGAATTAAAGAAAAAAGCTCTCCCCGATTTATGGGCAGATTCAGATTTAAATTGGTCCGAACGCCGTGAGCAGATAAAAGACATTCTACAAAGCGAGCTTTTCGGATATATGCCACCGGCGCCCGAATCGGTTTCCTTTAAGGAACTGCAAATTGATTCCAATTTTTCCAAGCATTTTTGTGCAGGAAAAGCCACAATCAAGTACATTCTCATTCAAACTACAATTTTGGGAAAGGAATTTTCTTTTCCCATCTGCGCTGTAATTCCCAAAGGCAAAACAAATCTTCCGTTTTTTATCCACATAAATTTCAGAAGCAGTGTTCCCGACCTCTATATGCCCACCGAAGAGATAATTGACAACGGATTTGCCGTATTCTCCTTTGGATATTGTGACGTAACATCTGACGATATAGATTTCACAAACGGTCTTGCAGGAATCATATACAACGGACGCGAACCGGTCGGAAGCGAATGCGGCAAGATTCCTATGTGGTCTTGGGCGGCTTCCCGCGTAATGGACTACTGCGAAACACTTGACTGCCTCGATTTTTCAAAATCCGCTGTAATAGGCCACTCAAGACTTGGAAAAACAGCCCTTTGGACAGGAATGATGGACGAGCGTTTCCAGTTCTCTATATCAAATGATTCGGGATTTGCAGGTGCAGGTCTGTCGCGCAACCGTGCCGAACGCGAAAAAGGAGGGGTCCGCTGCTCTGCCGACTTTTGTGTAAAGCATCATATGCAGTGGTTCTGTCAGAATTATCGAAAATACGCCGACCACGAAGAAGATATGCCGTACGATCAGCATTTTCTCGTAGCGGCAAGCGCACCTCGCTACGTTTACGTGGGAAGCGCACTTCTCGACTATTGGTCCGACCCCGAGTCCGAATACCTTTCCTGCTGTGAAGCGGGTAAGATTTACGAGCGTTTGGGTGTACCCGGATTTATTCATCCCGACCGCTACCCTACTCCCGGTGAATCCTTCCACGAAGGTCGTGTCGGATATCACATCCGTGACGGTGAACATTTTCTCAGCCGCGAGGATTGGCAACAGTATTTTAAGTTTATCAAATCCAAATAAAAAACGATAAAATAGCCGCTGAAGAATCAGAACTCCTCAGCGGCGTTTTTACGTTCAGCGAACGATCGAAGAATGACTATAGATATAGAACTCCTCCTGACTCGGCATCCACTTCTTTTCTTTGGGTGGGAATGTCGCGTCGAAGGCTTCGACAGCGGAAACGTCCTCACAGCAGTCGGCGGCGGTGGAAGGAATATACATCCACTTTCTGCCGTCAAGCACGTTCGGTACAAGCTCCGCAACGAGCAAAGCCGTCGGGAAATTACCGTCCACGACAAAGCTGACGTTCTTCTTTTTACAACTCACAAATCCACGGCTGACATAGTTGCCCGGATTTCCGAAGTTGATGTTCACGTCGTAGCCCATCCTGCGTGCCACATCAAAGGAATGCTCGATCAGCATTTTGCCGAGCTTCTGCCTCTGATATTCGGGAGAGATGCAAAGCGGTCCGAAGGAAAGTATCTCACGGCGCTCGCCGCTCTCGTCCTCAAGCCACGCCTTTGTGTACATAATGTTGCCGATGATCTTGCCGTCTTTTTCAAGCACAAACGCAAGCTCGGGAATAAAATCGGGGTGATTTCGCATCATATGCACATAGTAATGCTCGTCCGCGCCCGGCTTATAGACGTTCCAAAACGCCTCACGGGTAAGCTCTTCTACTGCTCTGTAGTCTTTTTCTGTTTCTAAACGTATCGTCAAATTGTTCATTTTTAAATCCTTTCATAGTTGTGACGCTCAATATACGAGAGGATCGCGATAATGTATTTACAAACCCTCTCGTTTACAATACAATCTCCAAGGTGTTGTTCTTCTTCAAACAGCATTCTCCAAAAATTAAATTCGGCTTTCACCGTGTTTGAATTATATCATAGAAACGCAAAACTGTCAACTATCACACGCAGCATACAAAGAACAACGGTGAATTAAAAACGAAAACTGCTGAAATCGCAGTGTTTGTCTGTATAAGTCTGTTGACTGATTGAGGGATTTGTGCTATAATTTTCATATCACAAGATCTGCGGATTCTTTTCTCCGGAGCAAGAGGCAGAAGAATGGACGTATATCAAAAGAGTTGGAGAAATATATGAACCAATATCTCAAAAATCTGAGCAAAATCGAATTCGTCGTGACGTACGCCTGCACGGGACGGTGCAAGCACTGCTCCGAGGGAAATCACTCATCTTGCGGCATACGGATCGACCCGCAAATTGCGTCCGATGCGGTGCGTAAGATCACGGCAAAGTACGATATCAAAATCGTTATGACATTCGGCGGCGAACCGCTTTTGTACACGGACGCGGTCTATGCGATAATGACCGCCGCCAAAGAACTGAATATTCCCAAACGGCAGGTCATCACGAGCGGATGTTTTTCAAAGAATACAGGCAAGATCCGCGAGGTTGCAGAGAAGCTTGCCGCGTGCGGTGTAAACGATCTTCTTTTATCTGTGGACGCATTCCATCAGGAAACAATCCCCCTTGACGTAGTAAAAGACTTTGCTGTTCAAGCAAAAAAGTGCGGCATCCCGATCCGCCTTTCGCCTGCGTGGCTCGTAAGTGCGGCAGACGACAATTTGTACAACGTAAAAACAAGAGAAATTCTCGACAGCTTTGCCGACACAGACATTCCCGTGGGAGACGGAAACGTGATCTTTCCCGAAGGAAACGCGCTCAAATATCTCGCGGAATATTTCACGGATGAGCGTCCCGAAAATCCGTATGAAGAAGATCCGCGCGACGTGCGCTGTGTGTCGTTTGAGCCGAATGGCGACGTTCTCGGCGGGAATGTGTACAAACGCGATATTATGGAGATTATAGAGGTCTATGAGCCGTAAGATATGAAAAAACACATCGCAAATATCATCACGGGCAGCAGGATAATATTCAGTCTGCCTCTTCTGCTTCTGCCGCTGTCATCGGTATGGTTTTACGCGCTCTATCTGCTTTGCGGATTTACCGATATGATCGACGTCTCGCAAAGGCGTGCGAGGACGCAGCTTGCGCGGAGAAATAACTGTAAACAACTTGCTTTTCAATATATAAATTGCATTTTTGCGATATTATGGGGGACAAAATGGGATCTGAAACTTTTACAGGCAGAAAAGATCTGCGGCTTTGGTATGACAGATAAGCTCCGTACGGTAACGAAAATATCTCGAAGGCGTACGCGGCAACGCAGGAATATCGCGACGTCGAGGACGACGGCTGGGAAAAATGGTCGCTTCCGCTCGGCAACGGCTATTCGGGAATAAACGTTTTCGGGCGAACCGAAACCGAGCGCATCCAGATAACCGATAACACGCTCGCCGGCCAGTTGACCATTGTTAAATGGAAGGACGGCGAAAGACGTCTTAACAAAAGACTTTTTGGCGGCGGACTCAATAATTTTTCCGAAACCTATATTGATTTCGGACACGACTACGAAAAAGTAGAGGATTATTCAAGAGATCTGGATCTGCGAACTGCTGTTTCGACGGTCAGCTACGCGTACAATGGAGTAAAGTATTCAAGAGAATATTTTGTTTCCTATCCCGACAAGGCAATAGTAATTCATCTTAGCGCATCAGGTGAAGGCAATCTCGGCTTCACTCTGCGCCCCACGATTCCCTATAAGCAGGAATATATGGTAGAAAAAGGCGACCGATATTCCAAGTGCGGAAGAGTGGTTGCCTGTGACGATCAAACGATCACCCTTTCGGGAAATCTTGGCTATAATAACGTCGATTTTGCCGCCAAATATAAGGTTGTAAACAGCGGAGGTGCCGTAACTTTTTCAAACGGTACAGACGCGCAGGGAAACAAGGATAACGGCACTGTCACAGTAAGCGGTGCAAATTCGGCTTACATAGTTATTACGCTCAGCACGAATTTTGAGCTGTCAAGCACGGTCTATACCGAAAGTGAGCCCGAGAAAAAGCTGAAAAACACAAAAACTAACGCTTTGGAAACGGCAGAGTCCGAGCTTGCCTCGGCTCTTTTATACACCTACCCACAGCTGCGTGAAAGACACGTGGCGGACTACGAAAGTCTTTTCGGAAGAGTGGACGTTGATTTCGGCGGCACAGTCCCGTTAGTTACGACAGACGTTCTTCTAAGTAATTATAAATCGGGTAAATACGACACGTATCTCGACGAGCTTTACTTTCAGTTTGGCAGATACCTTCTTATATCATCGTCGAGAAAAGGCTCTGTGCCTCCGAATTTGCAGGGAACGTGGAACAGATACAATCTTGCGCCGTGGGGTTCGGGATATTGGCATAACATCAATATTCAGATGAACTATTCTCACGCATTTTCCACAAATCTTGCAGAAACCTTCGGTGCGTACATTGATTTCTGGAGGGCGTTTTTGCCCAAAGCGGAGCAGTATGCAACCTCGGCTCTTTTAGGCGAAAAATACGAGTCTAATCTGGGACTTGATCTTCCGTACAACGAAGAGGCAAGTAAAAAGTATCTTAAAAATATCGGCAAGGACGGCGGCAACGGATGGACTATCGGCATCGGAAGTCAGCTGTTTGATATATCGACCTTTCCGGGCTGCGGAAACGTCGGATTTACGACGCAGATGTTCTGGGATTACTACGATTACACACGTGACACCAAGGTGCTCGGTGACGTTGTTTATCCCGCGCTCAAGGGCGCTTCTCTCTATATTACCAAAACGTTTGAGAAGGAAAAGGACGGCACGTACCTTAGCATCTGGGGAGATTCTCCCGAACAGCACGTTGACGGTGTGTGGTATTATACGAAGGGCACGACATACGACCAAAGCTTTGCGTACAGTAACGGCTATAACACCCTGAAGGCGGCAGAAATTTTGGGAATCAAGTCCTCTGACAGAGGCGAGAGTGTTCTCGCTACCGTCAAAGAGCAGCTTCCAAGCTATGATCCCATAGCCGTCGGTTATTCGGGACAGGTAAAAGAATTCCGTGAGGAAAACTACTACGGCGATCTCGGTGAGTATGCACACAGACACGTGTCGCAGCTCGTAGGTCTCTATCCCGGAAACATTATAAATTCCGAAACGCCCGCGTGGATCGATGCGGCAAAATACACCCTTTCTCAAAGAGAAAAGGGAAGTGCGGGTGACGAGTGGGGCTGGTCTATTGCCCACAGACAAAGCCTTTGGGCGAGAGTCGGAGACGGGAACGAGGCTTACCGCCAATACAGAAAGCTTCTGACCAAGAGAACGCTTACAAACCTTTGGGCGAAAACTCCCGCAGGATTTCAGATCGACGGAAATTTCGGCGGTGCGGCAGGCGTTTCCGAGATGCTTCTTCAGAGTCATTCGGGTTATATCGAGCCTTTGGCGGCTCTCCCCGACGAATGGTCGAGCGGATCGTATTCGGGACTTGTCGCAAGAGGAAACTTTGAACTTGGCGCAAGGTGGGAAAACGGCAAGGCAACGCTCTTTAGTATCAAGTCTAAATCGGGCGGCACTTGCAGACTGAAATATAGCGGACTTGAAGGCGCGCTGGTAGAAAAGTCGGACGGAACGGCGGTATCTTTCACAAGTGTTGCAGAAAACGTCATATCGTTTGATACGTGTGCCGGAGAGACCTATATTGTCCGCAACTTTAAGGTTGCCGATAAAATCGACGCTCCCTCCGAGTTCTGCATAGAAAAAACAGGTCGGCACAAATACCGCTTCAGCTGGAAGCGTAGTGCCGACGCGGTAAAATATAATATATACAAAGCCGTTGAAAACGATAGCACCTACACGCTTGTCGGCGAGACTGCCGAGGCAATATATACGCATCAGCAAGATGTAGGCGAGCAAAACAAGCGTGTAACCTACTGCATTTGCGCAGTAAGTGATAGCGGCGTGCGTAGCGATAGAATACTTGCTTACGTAAATCCGTAGAATTTCTCGAGTTTGCGCGCGAAAATTAAAATAAAACCCACCTACGCAGATGCGTGGGTGGGTTTTATCGGAGTGACAGGACTTGAACCTGCGGCCTGATGGTCCCAAACAAAAATTATAGTTTATTTTGCTTGGTAAACGCTCTTTTTGACCCGATTTTTACGGTTTTCGGGGTTATTTCTTTCCGATATTTCCGTTAATTCCGTGTGTTACATCGGGCAAACTGGTCAAAATTGTGGTCAAAACTGGTCATCCGAGTGCGAGTTCATAGTTTATTCAATACTGGTCAAATTGTGGTCAAA
>SVSP01000006.1 GCA_015064255.1 Oscillospiraceae bacterium | reverse complement strand
CCCCTTTCCTCGGACTCCTATCCCTTTTCCTTGGCTAAAAATATTTTTATCATTTTGTCTTCATTTTGAAAGCAGTAATTCTTAAAGATTACTGCTTCTTTTGTTATAGCTATTGAATTTTTCTGACAGTTATGGTAAAATTAAATATTAAAGTCGGTTATTATACTGAAATGGAGGGTGCATATGCGAAAAAGGATAACAATAGGAATACTTGCGCACGTTGATGCGGGAAAAACAACGCTTTCCGAAGCACTTCTCTATATTTCGGGAAAAATAAGAACTCTTGGCAGAGTCGATCACAGAAATACATACCTTGATACCAACGCTGTTGAACGTGAACGCGGTATTACGATATTTTCAAAGCAAGCAAGATTTTCAAGTGAAAACTGTGATTTTATACTTCTTGATACGCCCGGTCACGTTGACTTTTCTGCAGAAGCAGAGCGTACGCTCTCGCTTCTTGACTATGCTATTTTGGTTATAAGCGCACCGGACGGAGTTCAGAATCATACGCGCACACTTTGGCAACTTCTTGAATTTTATCAGGTTCCCACTTTCATATTCGTAAATAAAACCGATATTTCGGTAAAGGAAAACGATGATATAGAAGCTGATATTGCAAAATCACTCTCTCCGAACTGCATCGCATTTTATGAGTATCACACAAAAAACGAACTCGATGAAAAGCTTGCTCTTGTAAATGAATCTTTTCTTGAAAGTTATCTTGCCGGAGAACCGATTTCAGACGATGAGATAGCAAGTCTTATAAGCCGACGCAGACTCTTCCCTTGCCTGTTCGGTTCTGCTCTTCGTATGTCGGGTGTTGACTTCTTTCTTAATACTATTGACCGCCTGACTCTTGCTCCGCTGTATGAGGGCGAAAATTTCGGCGCAAAGGTATATAAAATATCACGCATATCTTCTACCCGCCTTACCTATATGAAGGTCACAAGCGGTATTTTAACGGCTCGTGACGAGATTTCGTATCTTACTCTCGACGGTCAAAGAGTGTCGGAAAAAATAAGTCAGATAAGACTTTATTCGGGTGATAAATTTGAACAGGTGGACAGTGTTTCTGCGGGAGAAATATGCGCTGTAAGCGGTCTTTCCGCAACTTATATCGGACAGGGACTCGGACTTGAAAGCAATTCCTGCAAGCCTGTTCTTGAGCCCGTGCTTTCTTACAGAATAAATCTGCCGAGCGAATGTGATATCAGCCTGTACTACCCGAAGCTCAAAGAGCTTGAGGAAGAAGAACCGTCCCTGCATCTCTACTGGAACGAAGAGCTTCGTCAGATAGAGGCAAGACTTATGGGAGATATTCAGATCGATCTTTTAAAGAAAATGATATCTGACCGTTTCTCGATAAACTGCGAGTTTGACGCGGGAAAAATACTCTATAAGGAAAAAATCGCCGAGAAAGCCATAGGTGTCGGACATTTTGAGCCTATACGACACTATGCGGAGGTACAGCTTCTTCTTGAGCCACAGCCTAAA
Organism: Oscillospiraceae bacterium; assembly: GCA_015064255.1. Taxonomy (GTDB): domain Bacteria; phylum Bacillota; class Clostridia; order Oscillospirales; family CAG-272; genus SIG672. The sequence continues at coordinate 74,124 of SVSP01000006.1, read as the reverse complement.
GGAACCGGTCTTGTTTTTGATATTAGACTTCCCGAAAACAGCCTCGATACTAACTGGCAAAGACTTATAATGTCAAATCTTTATGAAAAATCACACCGCGGTGTACTTACGGGATCGGTTCTTACCGACACAAAAATTTCCTTGATCGCAGGACGCGCGCATCTTAAGCATACCGACGGCGGAGACTTCAGAGAAGCTACGCTTCGTGCCGTGCGAAACGGTCTTATGAAGGCAGGATGCGTTCTGCTTGAACCGTACTATAAATTCAGACTCGAAATACCCACTTCAGCGGTCGGACGTGCTATGTCCGATCTTCAAATGAGATTTGCCGAGTTTGAGATCGAATCGTCAAGCGAGGAGTTTACCATCATATGCGGAAAAGCACCCGTGTCAGAACTTCACGATTATACGCAAGAAATAATATCATATACGAGAGGACAAGGCAGACTTTCCTGCATTCCTGACGGTTACGAGCCTTGCCATAATCAAGACGAGATAGTTGCATCGGCTGCTTATGATCCGGAGGCGGACGTAGAAAATACACCCCATTCGGTATTTTGTGCGCACGGTGCAGGATTTGTCGTCTTGTGGAACGAGGTAGATAAATACAAGCATATCGATGCGGGCGTTTCTCTTTCGGACACAGCCGAAACTATCATTCCGAGAGTGTCATCGCTTACTCGTAAATATAACATCAGTAACGAAGAGCTTGAGGCTATTATGCTTCGCGAATTCGGACCTATCAAGCGCAGAAAATATAGCGAGCCGAGATCTGTTTCTTTTGAAAAGAACGGTAAAAGTGAAAAGCGTACGATCAGAAATAACGCCGAACAAAAAAGAATGGTAATAATCGATGGTTATAACGTAATATATTCATGGGAGAATCTAAAGGAGCTTGCCGAATTCAGTCTTGAAAAGGCGCGCGAGGTGCTGATGGATATTCTGAGTAATTACGTAGCTTTTACAAAAACAGAGGTCACGCTCGTTTTCGATGCTTATCTTGTGGAAGACGGAAGAGGCTCTGATTTTATGCACGACGGATACAGAGTTGTTTTTACAAAGCAAAATCAGACTGCGGACACGTTTATCGAAATGATGATGAGCAATCTGGGACCTAACTATAACATCAGAGTTGTCACAGGTGACAGACTGCTGCAATATTCTGCGGTCGGATCGGGTATTCTCAGAATGACGACCAAAGAGTTTGAGGAAGAGGTCACGAAAGTCGGTAACGATATTACCGATTTTTTGCGTAAGCTTGAAGAAACACAGAAATAATTATCATATAACCAAAACAGGGATACGTCAGAATAGCGTATCCCTGTTTGATTATAAAGTTACCTTAACTGTTTATACAGCATTTAAAATAATTATTTAAAACGTACTCCATCTATTGAAACGACAGAAAAAATGCCGTCTTTTGAAGTATGCTCTAATTCTGCACAGAAATCTTCGATATTTTTATATTCGGTATTACCGATATAATATGCTTTATTGAAAAATACACCGGTTCTTCGCTCACAATCAGAAGATGCTCCGATTTTTACGAATTTGTTTTCAAGCATAATTTCAATATCAATAATATCATTTTGTGTAACCATAAATATTATTTTATCTATCGAGTACGGTTTGTGTTTTAACTTTTTACTGTATTTTTTCTTTTCAAGCTCTTTCTTTTCGAGTTCCAGATTATCGGATACTATAATAAGCTCAGAACCTGATATGCCTATACAAAAAATTGCACCCAAACAAAGCGGAATAAAAATAAAGGACAGTACTGTACTTACAGTTTTGTCAGTCACTCCAAATATTTGATTACGTAATATAGCAACCGGGATAATTATTACTGAAACAATAATTTTGATAATAGGATACTTATACGATTTCAAATTTAGCTGAGGTTCAAAAAGGCTTTCGATAAATAAAAATACTTTTCCTATTGTTGAAAAAAGCTTCTTCATAATTTTCACTCCAAAAGCAAACAAGTTGCAGAGATGTATCAGTATATGATGTACGTAGTTTATTGCCATTTTCCTGATAATTTTATCGTCTGTATTTTTTGAAAATTACCATTAAAACACAAAGTTGGATTATATCAAGAATAGCCAAAATACACAATCCCATAATCATCACTCCAATTATATGTAAGTCACGATTCATACAAAAGTAAATAATTGTACCAACTAAAGCTAAAATTATTGAAACAAGCGACAAAAACAGACGAAAACATATAAATTTCGGGATTTTGTGTTTCCTTATCATAAAACACTTTTTAATGAATCGTGGCGTTTTGAGATAATATTTAGAATTCAAGTAATAATGGTTGTGTATTTCGTCGAGCAGTGTTATGGAAGAATTTTTCAAGAAAAAAAACCATAAAATATAAGCTGACCATAGCGCGAGTAAATCCATGATATACCTCCTGTTTCCCCTATACCATAATACCACATTTTCCCCACTCTGTCAAGGAGATAATACCTAAAAACACAGCAAAACCACCGATTTATATAAGCAAATCGGTGGTTTTAAGGTGATTTAAAGTTGTTTTTTGTTGAAGATGAAAATACTCGAGGTAATTGCAAGTATAGCCGTTAAAACAGTTGTAACTATTGATTTTACATAGATTTCCGCTTTTTCTGCGCCGACAAGAAGTGCCGCGCTGTTCATAAGCGATGTTGGAGTGTAATCTTTGGCGTCGGGTAAAAAGCTCAGAAGGTAAACTAAAAGTACGCATACTCCCGTGCCCAAAAGTACACCGCTGTAATTTTTGAACAGAACCGAAAACAGCACCGTCAAGGATATCACCCAAAGTCCGAAAAGCCACCAGTTAAGCACCGCGTGCATAAGACCTACGGCAATACTGTTGTCCCAAAAATATGCGTTGTACGCATAGGTCACAGCAAAACAGAACCAATATCCGAGTGTCCAAAGAATCAGCATAAGCGAAGCTTTCGCAAGAACTGTTTTGTACCTGGAAAGTCCTTTTGTGAGAATAAGTACAAGCGTTCCCGAATCATATTCTCGCGTGAAAATTCCGCTGTATATGAGCACAAACGCGATCAGAGCCATAGGAATGTTCTTGAAAAACTGCGTCCAGGAGGTGAGCGCAGTTACGGTGACGTCGGTAACTGTCATTCCGCTTTCGGCAAGTGATTCGGAAAACATTTCAAGCATCCAGGGCGTAAGCTTTGCAATCGCGGGATTCATAATACCGAACATCAAAAAGAGTATTCCGAGTATTGTGAGCTTTCCGCTTCTTAACCCTTCAAGTACCTCTTTTTTGAAGAATGAAATAAAGGATTTCACTTTGATATCACCTCCATAAAGAGAGATTCGAGGGAAGGCTCGATTTTTTCAAATTTGTTTACGGGAATCTTCTCGCAGGATATAAAAGAGAGTATCTCAAATACTCTTTTTTCATCACCGCTTAAAATGATACTGTTGTTTTCTTTTATCTGTGCGCTGCCAAATTTTTCGGCTATAAGCTTTGCACCTTCGGGAGCTGCCGCTTCAATAAGAAATTCTTCGGAGCGTTTGATGCTTTTCAGATTTTCAACAGTTCCCTGCATTGCTATTTTTCCTTCGTTTAAGAAAGCAACGTTTGTACATATTCTTTCAACATCAGAGAGTATGTGCGTTGAAAAAAGTACGGTAGTCTCTTCTTTGGCGGCAACGAGAATGTCAAGCAGTTCTTTTCTGCCGACGGGGTCAAGCGCAGAGGTCGGCTCGTCGCATATAAGAAGCTTCGGACGGTGCAAAAGTGCCTGCGCTATTCCGAGGCGTTGCTTCATACCTCTTGAATATCCTTTTATGCGGTGGTTTTCCTCTGAAAGTCCTACGAGAGTCAAAAGCTCCGAGCTTCTTTCGTTGATCTCCTTTTTAGGCATCTCAAGGCTTTCGCCGCAGAGGGTTAAATATTCTCTTGCCGTCATAAAGGAATAAAATTCGGGAACGTCGGGCAAATATCCGATAAGCTTGTTTGTCGGAGTCTGTCCGTAACAAACTCTCCTGTCTGCGACAAATATATCGCCGGCATCGGCTTTCATAAGTCCGAGCACTATTTTCATAGTCGTGGTCTTCCCTGCACCGTTTTTGCCGATAAATCCAAAGATGCTTTTTTCCGAAACGGTAAGGTCAAGCCCGTCAAGCACATTCTTATCGCCAAAGCTCTTTTGAAGATTTGAAATTCTGAGTATATCCATATTACGAGTCCTCTTTACCGAGTATAAAATAGAGGATAGGACCTACGAAATTCATAAAAACAATCGTAACTATGAGCCAAAGAATTCTGTTGCCAATTTTATAATTCTTGTGGGTCAGAATGTGATAAAGTGTGTATCCGAAGAGCGCGAACTGTATTATAACGAGCGGTATAAGAAAAGGTAAAAATTCTAAGATCTGTTCCATATTACTGGTTCTCCTGTCTGTAAGTTTCTACACAAAAGCCTGTGTACGAGCATTTTGTGCAGGTGAGCTTTCTTGTTGTCGGTGTGTGATTCGCCCAAAAAGCTTTCCAAAAGCTTGGGACAAAGGTATTATGACAGAATGGGCAAATATATTTCACGCGCTTAAAATAATAGCGGGATACCCATACCGCATACGGAATCACGAGCGCTGTATATAGGACAAAAGGCCACCATATTCCCATAGTTATCCAAAGAATTATTGAAGCCCACTCTGCAACTGTAAACGGAATTCCGCTCAGCAAAAGCACTGTATGGAGCTTTTTCATTTGTTTTTTGTTTTCCATAACATACGCTACGTCGCCAATGGAAGACAGTGTATAATTTTCTACTTTTTTTAGATTTTGCTGTAACTCTTCAAGCTTTTTAAGCTTTGACTCTTTTTCTCTGATTTCGGAATCAAGCATTTTCTTCTGCTCTCCCAAAATCAAAGATACAACTTCAGCGGAATTTTCTTCGTGCATAAGCTTGACTATGTTATTCAGCGAAACGTCAAGCTCTCTGAGAAAGCAAATGATCTTCATTTTACTGAGATCTTCTTCCGAATACAAACGTCTTCCGCCTTCGCTTAAACTGCTCGGTACGAGAATTCCGCGCGTATCGTAATACTGAACCGTACGTACAGATACGTCGCAGATTTTAGCGATCTCTCCTGTAGTATATAAGGTCGTTTGTTCCAAATCTGACATAGCTTTCACCTCCCATGATGATACTATACATCATTACGCAGCGTCACAAGCAATACCTTACGCAAGGGTATTTTTATTTTTTTATGAAAAATCTCAAAATTTTATCAAAATTCTATCAGAATTCTATCAAAACAGCTCGGCAGGGTGAACCGTCGCTTCCCGAAAGAGCAAGCGGTGCGGCACTTAGAAAACATACGCCGTCATTAACGCCGCTGAGGCGTATCCCTTCAAGAAGTACAATATCAGCTTCAAGCAAGGTCTTGTGTACATCCATGGGAGCATCCTCCGGTCCTACACTTTGAGACTCGTTTCCGATAAGGTCTATTTTTGCCTTGGCAAAAAACTCTGCCGCCTCAAGTGTTACCGTGGCATTACCCTTAATTAAAATTCGTTTGGCGGATTCAAGGTTAGCGTCAGTAGCTTTTCTTAAAATTTTCTCTGCATCTTCGCGTGTAAGATTTCCCGAATGCTCCGCAACGTATGCAAATCCGACGGTTTTTGAAAGTTCAATGTTTTCCGCGGTGTTGCCGTTCTGTATAAAATGGTATGGAGCATCTATGTGCGTTCCGTTATGTGCGCACATAGAAAATGCCGTAAGATTATATTTATCTCCCGCGTCTATAGAAGAAAGAATTTCCTTTTTTGGTGACGGATCTCCCGGATATACCGTACAGCTGAATATTTCTTGAGATATGTCGTGGATTTTCATATGTGCTCCGAATAAAAATAATTTTATTTAAGATTTTGACGTTTTTTTCTGAAATAGACGATCGCGATAATAAGCGTGATTATACCGAGTGTAGGAAATACAGAGTTCACAAGCATACCTACCTTCATACCGATCTCCTCGGTCGCCATACCTGTGCTTTGGGCAAGCTCTTTTGCAAAATTACTTACCGATACCTTATCGACTATTATTCCCATCATCTGAGGGGCAACGGATGCACCGAGATCACCGCTTGAAGCCATAAGCGCGTACGCTGCAACTCCGACACCCGGAATATTCTCTTCCATCATTATAAGTGCCCCCGGCCAAAGCATTGACGTAAAAAGACCAGTGAGAACACAAGCTATCAGAGCCGTAACAATATTGTTTGAAAGACCTGCAACAAGATAGCATATAGTTGCGCCTATCATACCTATAAGGAGAAATTTACAGATATTTTTTCCGTATTTTGCATAAGTGATACGAACAAGCCCGAGTAAAACTGCGAAGATAGCGATACCGAGTATATCTCCGAGTGCTTTGTCGATATGGAGAGCGTTTTCCATATAGCTTGATATCCAGTTTGACATTACGTTTTCGGCACAGCTTCCGAAGAAAATCGCTACTACGCAGATAGTAAGACCTATTCCCTTTTTCTTTGTGCGCTCAAACGTCGAGGACGTGCTTGTGTTGTCCATATTAGGCATAGGAGAAATCATAAAAAGAACTGCTGAAATTACAGGAAGCGCGGCAAAAAATACGGTGAGATACATCCAGTTGTCATTTCCGAAAAATTTGAGAAAGATTGTACTTATGATTACTACCGTCAAAACACCGAAAGCATACAGCGAATGAAGTGTACTCATATCGCGCTGGGGATTATCCGAAGGAATAGCCGCGATCACGGGGCTGAGCAGTACCTCTGAAAATCCCGCAGATACCGAAAATATTACGGTTCCTATAAAAAGACCTACGAACACGGCATCGGGAAAGATCAAAGGAGCAAATGCGTACAGCAAAAGTCCGAGCGACGTTATAAGCGGCATAGTTTTTACGATTTTATGTACGTTGAAATGCTTTGAGAAAAATGTAAAGATAAGATCGATCGTAAGTTGTGTACAGAAATTCGTAAGAACGAGAGTTCCGAGAAGCGTGTATGATATTCCGTACATTTCGTGGAATGTCATAAAGAGAAGCGGCGGAAGAATAAAGATAGATGACATAAGATAATATGCCGAATAGCAAGCAAGCTTGGTTCTTTTGAAATTGTTTGAAGTCATAATATTCTCCTAAAGGCAGATAAGTGAAATACCAATATAAAATTAAATTCATTATAACATAAACAGACTTTGATTTTCAAGTATCAGGAGAATTAAAACGGTCATAATTGAATATAAATTCAAAACTTTATGATATAAATGCTATGTATTGTCGTAATACTCTTGATTTATTTGCGTTTTTATGGTATAATCAGCGGCGTTTAAGAGAGTCAAATAAATTAAGTATGTTTTGAAAGGATAAAAAATGGAATACCGTATTGAACACGACTCTATGGGTGAGGTAAAGGTTCCCGCAGATAAGCTTTGGGCAGCTCAGACACAGAGAAGTCACGAAAATTTTGAAATCGGTGTGGGTATTGAAACTATGCCGAAAGAAATAATTCACGCTTTCGGAGTACTTAAGAAAGCGGCAGCTATAACAAATCATACGCTTCGTCCCGAAAAAATGACAGATGAAAAGCTTGTTGCTATTTCGGCTGCGTGCGATGAAATTATTAATGGAATGCTTAGTGATAACTTCCCTCTCGTTGTATGGCAGACAGGCTCCGGAACACAGACAAATATGAATGCAAATGAGGTTATTGCAAATAGAAGTAATCAAATCCTCGGAAAGAAGCTTATTCATCCCAACGATGATGCCAATATGAGTCAGTCATCTAACGATACGTTTCCTACAGCTATGCATATCGCAGCCGTGCTCATACTTGAGGACAAGCTTATTCCCGCTGTTTCAGAGCTTATTTCTACTCTGAAAAGACTTGAAGAAGAAAACGAAGGTGTCGTAAAAAGCGGTAGAACACATCTGCAGGATGCGACTCCCATTAAGTTCAGCCAGGAGATCAGCGGATGGCGTTCAAGTCTTGAAAAGGACGTAGAGCTTATAAAGCGCTCTCTCGAACCGCTGTACGAGCTTGCTCTCGGAGGTACGGCAGTTGGTACAGGTCTTAACGCTCCCGCTGCTTTTGCTAAAACCGTTGCGGAAGAAATCGGGGCCATCACAGGCAAACCGTTTATTACAGCATCAAACAAATTCCACGCACTTACGTCAAAGGACGAAATCGTATTTGCACACGGTGCGGTTAAGGCACTTGCCTGCGATATGATGAAGATAGCAAACGACGTGCGTTGGCTTGCTTCCGGACCCCGCGACGGTCTTGGAGAAATATTCATTCCGGAAAATGAACCGGGATCGTCTATTATGCCCGGTAAGGTTAACCCCACACAGTGTGAAGCTGTTACAATGGTAGCCGTACAGGTTATGGGTAATGACGTAACAGTCGGTATGGCGGCTTCTCAAGGCAACTTTGAGCTTAACGTATTTATGCCTGTGTGTGCGTATAATTTCCTTCAGTCTGCAAGACTTCTCGCAGAAGCTATCGTTTCATTCAATAAGAACTGTGCGGTGGGAATCAAAGCAAATAAAGAAAAAATGCATCACAATCTGCACAATTCACTTATGCTTGTTACCGCGCTTAATCCGTACATCGGATATGAAAATGCCGCTAAAACAGCAAAGAAGGCTTATAAAGACAATATTTCACTAAAGGAAGCGTGTGTTGAACTCGGTTTTCTTACCGCTGAAAAATTTGATGAGGTGTTCCATCCCGAAGATATGGTGTGACGTGGGAAATTCTCCGTTTATTTTGAGTAAAGCTTAAAAATATTTTCAAAACATATTGACAGAAATGTAAAGCTATGATATAATGACCAAAATATTTTTATGAAAGGATTACGGCAATGGCAGTTTATAACCTTAATCGAGTTATGAATACTGTTGAAGTGTGCGGCGTGGATACTGTGCTTTGGTATCTGTCGGGCTTGTATTGTCGTGCCCAAATTTCAGTATAGTCTTTTTGTAGGACTATATGATATCAGGATAATGACGGTGCAAGTCGAAGTGATTTTCGATTTGCACCGTTTTTTGTTTTTTGGAGGTAGAATTATGGAAAGAATGGAAGCACTGAAAAACTATTACACTACTCACAATGAAGACACCCGACTTACGTCCAAGCACGGTATGGTAGAGTTTCTGACTACGATTCATTACGTTGAGAAGTATCTGAAACCCGATATGCGAATCCTTGAGATCGGCGCAGGTACCGGACGGTATTCGCATTATTTTGCGCAGAATGGATATGACGTGGATGCCGTCGAGCTTATGGAATGCAATATTGAAGTATTTAAGACTAACACGAAAGATGGAGAAAATATCACCGTCCAACAAGGCGATGCAGTAGATCTTCAGAATATTTCTTCTGAACAGTACGATATCACACTCCTGCTTGGACCTATGTATCACCTCTATACCGATGAGGATAAGCTTGCCGCTATGAGCGAGGCAATTCGTGTAACCAAGAAAGGCGGCATTGTATTTGCGGCATACTGCAACAGTGATATGACTGTTTATCAGTTTTGCTTTGTGCGTGGTGGTATCAACAACGAACAGTACAGCAATTTGATAGATCCGAAAACTTTTACTCTCAGCTCCACACCAAGAGAGATTTTTGCGCTCTACAGAAAAGAAGATATTGATAAGCTGATGGGAACATTCGATGTTGAAAGGTTACATTATGTTGGTACAGATATGCTTACACATTTTATCGGAAATGCTGTGGACGAAATGGATGAGGGTACTTTTTCAAAATATATGAAATATCATCTTTGCATCTGCGATCGTGCTGATATGGTTGGCACAACAAATCATATATTGGATATTTTCAGAAAGAATTAGAACAAAGAAAATTGACCATTTACCGTTTACAAGCGGGTATTTGGAGTGAAAAGGAAATTAAAAAGAAATGAAACTAATACACTTTCGGTCTAACTGATTTTTAGGGAACGGGACTGTATAATGGTATCTTGATTTGCAATTACACAGAAATTACATTATAATCAATGAAAACTAAAATTTCTTTCATAGCTCTTCTATTACTGATGGTAGTGATGCTTGGTTTATGTACTAACATACCCCTCTGCGCTTTGCTCAGGGCGTGATTTCAGATGCTGATTCAAAATTTGTCAATAAAACAGAAAAAGTCGAACGAGCAAAAACTCATTCGACTTTTTTTATCTGAGTGACTGGACTTGAAATCAGCGGCCTCTACCACCCCAACTGGCTTTTTGGGGGCAGGAGATCGGCGAAAAACGTCTTTTTTCGCCAAAATCATTGTTTTTTTATCGCTTTTCAGCACTTTTTCGGCTTATATCGTTTGCCCTGCAAAATGTACATGGTACATGAATTTGACCGGTATGTACCGGAACTATGTACCAAAAAATAATGCACTTGGGGTCAAAGAAAGCCTTTACCTAACGGTATTATACCACATAGTATTCAAAAAATCAAGTACATTTTTACCGTTTTGAAATTGAGACCATGATTTACACATTTCGATGCAGAATCTAAGGCTAAAGATAACCATTGCGTTACTTATACTCCGACTTTCGAGGCTTGTTGAACCGCAAAGAATCGTATCATTTTCAGAATTTATTTTTCCAACAAAAACCCACATAAGGCAAGATGAATGAAGATTGTACCAGAATCTTGTAACGGACATTTATCCCCCTTGAGTGTGATACAATGATCTGCTTCATTGATATTATTAAGCGGATTCTGTCGAAATTCAAATGCAAAATTGAAATTTATATAACCCGTTTACATCAATTAATCAAAGTCAAAATATTCCAGCATTCCGGGAATAATATATCGCAGATGGATATCCTGAGAGCGTGGTCTTTGCGCGATAATCTGTTTTTCGGCACTGCAAAGAAGATTCTGTCCGTATTCCCGTTCCAGTCCGGTAAGATAACCCGCCAAAATGCCATATACACCTTCATAATCATCACAATAGAAGGACACCTGATCGATATGAAGCACATCACGAAGCATGTCAACGGTGCGAAGCAGATGATAGGTCTGCATTGCAGCCATACTGTCATCCATGTAAATCAGGTCATAACACATTTTGAACAGCGTTCCTTTATAGTGCCAGAGTGAAACCTGCTGTAATGCTCCGCTTCCGGGCAGATCGACGACAAGCACCTGCTTTCCTGCATCGCACTGTTCACTGATCCAGTCGGAATGTTCGGCAATCGCCCGTGTTCCGTTGTCCCACAACGCAATTACAATCGGACAATCGGGAATGTCCTTGTTGACACCCTTCGAAATAAACACACCGAATGCAGAAAGCTCTTTCTGAACCCACCACATCGAGCCTTTTCCGGTGTAACCGTCAATCACCAGATCATTGCCGCATTCTGTCATGCGCAGCCAGGGTTTCCACGGGATCCGCGCATACTGAACCCGATCGGAAAGCCATTTATGTGCCTGCTCCTTTTTTCGGATGGCGCGCAGTTGTACCGCCTGTTCGCTGTTTCGTCGGGAATGGTCACCGCATCACCGAAATCGCCCAGCACATTTCCGGTCTTTGTTGTCATGAGTTCCTCGTCCGGCAGCGGCTGTAATTCGGACGGTGTTCCTCTTTCAATACCAAATACCTTACAGAAAAACGCACTGCTTGCCAGAATGATGGCAGGCTTCGGTGCAAACATGATATACGGTTCAAAATGGTCAAAGCCATATGCTGCACATCCGGGTCAGATCTGCTCCGCATCCTGTGTCTGGTTGGTGGATACAATTTCTCTGCGGGTCGTTGTGAAGCATACGGGAGCTGCAGCCGCGATACGGTCGTCACAGATCATCATGGAAATAGACTACAGGAACCGCGCCAAGCGCAAGATCTGGGTGTGGCGCAGTTGGTAGCGCGCTACCTTGGGGTGGTAGAGGCCGCAAGTTCAAGTCTTGTCACTCAGACCAGAAAAACTCGAATAATTGGTGATTATCCACTGATTGTTCGGGTTTTTTCTTTTGGCTTTTGGTGATTTTTAACATTGCCAAATTATTCGTATTAAGTTCACAACACTCGTTCTACGAATTTTCTACGAATTATTCTCGATTTCTTCACCGATATTATCGTAGATTTCCTCGCTCGGCAGGCGTTTATTCTCCTGCCGGGCTTTCTTTTTTGCTTGTTTCTTATCATATCGTACCAGATTGAGTCTTGCGTGTTGGCAATAGAACCTTCTGCCAAACTCATCCATACGGAATAGCTTTTTGTGATTATTGTTCTTTGCCATTGCGGCTCTCCTTATCTATATAACTGATACTTTCGGCTGATTTGGTGGGCAAGCTCATCGGGGAGCGGACGGAAACCAATGCAAGTCAGGGTTCTTCCGACACCATTTTCGTCCACTTCCTCTGGGTTGAGTTCGGTTAAACAAAGGAACTTGGCGGCAAACTCACAAAGAGCGGACGAGGAAGCGGCGCGAGTTTCTTGACGAATACACTACTTGGCTTTTCTGATGTGGACAGAATTTCGTCCTCCGTGCATATGTACCCCGAGCGCTTTATGAGTACAACCCGTATCTTGCAAAGCAAGGGAATCCCCGACATTGATATGAACGAAGCACCGACCGCGCCTTTTGTACAAGCGCAGGCGGAGATTCTTGGACAAGACCATTCTTATCCTATGATTGCATACGGCACGATGAAGAAGTCCGCAGCGTGGAAACTGTATGCCAAGTCGCAAGGTATCCCTTTTGAGATTGCAAACGCAGTGTCTGAGCAAATTAAGCGCTATGAGCTTGCGGTAAAGCACGCCGACGAAGATGAAAAAGATGACATTGATATCGGTAAATTCATCAGTCGCGAATATCGCGAGATATACGACAGAAGCTCTGAGTACCTCGGTCTTATCACATCGTGGTCTATCGCCCCCTGTTCGTCTCTCATTTACGATGGAAGTATTCGTGAAGAGATTCCTCGTTTCATAACCGCGTGGTCAATGATGAAGTAGTCAGCCATAAACGTATCAATAACAACTTGCATTTCCTTCTGGATTTCTTCTTCGTACTCCGGCCAGCGTTCTTGCGGTACTGACTTTCGGTATTCCCTCCAACCTTCCCAAACGAGCCTTTCGTATTCTTTGTTCTTTTCGGCCTGCGTCCAAGTCGGATATAAGGATGGCAGTTTAATATCATCATTGAAAATCGGGCTATCATATTCCTCAACTTCAAGAAAGATATTCGTGTTGTTCATTGCCTCAAGAATTTCCTCGTGAGACAACACACATTGATTGGCAAATCGCTCGTAAGCAGTATCACCATCAGGGTAGTCAAGAAACCACCCTTCTTCATCGGGATATTCAAGTCCTTTAGAAAAGAGGAAGTCGGTACGAGCCTGTCCTTGGTCAGCCATAACGTAGTGGCTATCGCATCCCATTATTAACTTTGCACCCAACTTCTTACGAAGCTCAAGGATTCTTTGCTCTCTCCTTCCTATGTTTTCAACAAACACCTTTATGTCATTTAGTGTGCCGAAATACATCTTATGATTTGAGCAAGAACTAGAAAGGAAATAGTTGTTTAACCGCACCCCATAAAACGTGGAAGTACCATTTGTGTGCTGAATTAGGCATTGCGAATTCAAGTTATCCATGCTATAACTGTATCGTATCCACTAATTTTCTTTTGAAAAAGTCCGATCAGCTTCATCGCACTTCGCCTTGAAAATATTTTTGAATATGCTAACAGAAATGCTTTTAACGCAAATAAAAGTCTTTGTTTTTTCAGAGATTTCTTATCCAAACCTAAAGTACTATATACCTTTGATAAAGTGATAATATTCACATTTTCGGGTATTTCACTCAAAAGTAAACCACTTTTACTGAAAAGCAGTAAGCTGATATCGTATTCTCTGTGAACCTCTTTGACAAGGTTAACCAAAGATTTTTGAATACCACCCATATCTAAATTATTATTAACGATCAGTAGTTTTTTCATTTTGTAAATCTGCATACATCTGTATCAGTCGCCTTTCCATTTCACTCCAACAATGCTGATGCTGATATATCTCTTTCATTCTTTTTTCAATAGAATGCCATTCGCCTTTTCTTTCGATAAGTTTATTTATTCCGCTGACAAAGCCCTCTTTGGAATAATCTATAAGCACTCCGACAGAGTTTTCCTCTACCACATAAGACATTCCTGTGTTGCGAACCATTACAAGTGGTTTGCCAAGCATCAGGCTCTCATAGAATTTATTCGGTGCTGCAAGACGATGATTTTCAATAGAAGGGTCGTAAATTGCCAGCATGATGTCGCACTGTGCCTCTAAGCTCAAGGTTTGATCATAAGAAATTCTTCCGTAAAAGTGAATGTTTTTATGGTTTTGATCCATTTGCTCAAAGTAAGATTCATATTTGCCAAAGCCCGCTATATGAAGTTCGATCTGATCCGCCTCTGCTACCGCTTCCGCTATCTCTTTTAGCAAACGATAATCCTGCAGGATACCGACGTATGCGATCTTCACTCCACCGTCAGATACTAAAGGAAACTCGAAGCTTCCCACCTGATCCTCCGCAGGAGTGTTATGAATAACAGTTAACCTTTTAGGGTTGCTTCCGGCTATTTGTCTTTTGCGCTCGTCGGTACAAATTATTGTTGCGTCCGCCGAATCAATAAGAAAAAGCTGAGTTTTTTTCACGATATACTGTAGTAGATTTGAAGGTTCTCCCGCCAAAAAATCAAAAATATCAAACACAAATTTAGCTTTTGTTCTTTTAGCAACGCCGCGCGAAAAGAGAGCGGTATCAAAATCACAAGCGTGTATAATATCAAACTTGTTAGTTTTGAGCCATTTTCTCATATGAAACTGAAATTTCAAATAAGATCCAAGATTTTTTATTCCTTCCCCGTAAGTGGCCTTATGCCCAAGCCGCGTTATGGGTATCTTAATGTCTGCTACAGATACATAATCTTGACATTCAAGTTCGTTTGTATCTCTGTCCCATGCTAATATATGAACACTGTATCCCGCCTTCGCAAGCGCCCAAGCCTCTTTTTCAACACGCGAATCCGGTCTTACAGGATTAGAGCGAAGGATACAAACACTAACTGCTTTATTTTTATTTATATTTTTCATTCAAACACTCTCCGATTATAACGGACATTTGATCGTTTACACGTTTTAACGAAAAAGCTTTTACCTTTTCCCTATTATACTCTCCCATTTCTTTTGGGTTTGAGAACCTAAATTTTTCAAGCGCGTATTTACAATCGTTTACATCGTGCGGATTAAACAGCACGCCGCCCTTTTCATCAATTAAATCAACGTTTCCTCGAATATTACTGCAAACGATCGGCAAACCGCTTGCCATGGCCTCCATGACAGAAACAGGTAAGCCTTCTTGAAACGATGGAAAAACAAAAACATCCGCCATTTCATAAAGCTCCTTAACATCATCTCGATGTCCGAGAAGCTTAACTTTATCACTCACTCCAAGCGTGTTAATAACAGCTTGAAGATGCTTATCCAGTCTTCCCTCTCCTGCAATCAGGTAGTAGGCACCCATAGAGGAAACGGCGCGTATAACCGTTTCGTGGTTCTTTCTAACGATCAATTCACCTACTGACAAAAGCACCACTGCATCTTCAGGAATGCCGAGTTCTCTGCGTTTAGCTGTCTTATCTATTGTCTGCTTAGAAAATTTTTCTATATCAACACCTACGCCCGGCACATACTCAACCCTTTTCGCCTTCATTTTCTTTTCTGCCAAAGCGTAATCCTCATTATTCATCGTAATCAAAACGTCGGTAAAATGAGAGCAAAGTTTTTCTATCGGATAGTAAACAAGCCAATTTTTCAATGGCGCTCCCTTGTAAAAATGGAATCCGTGAGCAGTATAAATTACTTTAACACCATTTTTTCTCAATTTTTCACAAGCAAGTCGGGTACACATAGCAGCAAGCGGAGTATGACAATGAACGATATCATATTTATTCTCTCTGACAATGCGTTTTATCTGCTTTATCGCTGTAAAATTACCCTTATTTAATGGAGAACGAGAAGTATCGATCTGATAAATTTTGCAACCGAATTTGTGATAACACGCAGGAACCTTCGAATGCGACTCATTTGTTGCAATATCCACAGTATGTCCGCATTGAATAAGCTCTTCAATAAATTTATTGAAAAAAGTCATAGTTGCGCCAACGGTTGTAACGTATAAAATTTTCATATCATACTCCTTATACCATGTGTTCGGAAAATAATTTGAAACAAACTATATTTTCAGCAATAATAGTACAATCCATTGGTGTTTTTAAACCAAATACTCCTAATTCCCAGACTCTTCGCGGCAGTAAAATCCTTATTAATATTATCACCGATGTAACACATTTCCTCGTACGCTACATCAAGAAGCTCTCTCATTTTCACATACGCCGCCTTATTGGGTTTACGATACTCTACACCGCCAAGCTCGTCGGTTACTATAATATGATCTACTAATTCATATAACCCTAATGCCTCTATTTTGGCGCGTTGTCCCTGCGGTCTTCCGTCTGTAATAATACCTAGTTTATATCCTTCAAAACGTAACTTTTCAAGCAACTCTTTACAGCCTTTATGTAAATGAATATCGGGGTTATGTAAGCGGTATACAGTTAAACACTTCTGCTTTAACTCTTCAGAAAAAATACCCTCTCTACTCAAAACATCATCTATCGCGGACTTACTGCTTTGAAATGCAATCCACAGCTTTTCCTCTGCATTTTCGACCTGCGTCAATTCGTTTGCAATCGCCTTAAAACCGCTTCGAACGTATTCTTTTTCGCTGTACAAAGTATCGTCTAAGTCAAAAATTACCGCCTTTATATCTTTCAAGTGCTCGCAGACATCGCTTATTCGCTCTACTGTTATCATAATGTTATCCATTTTTCGTTATATACAAATAAAATTCTTGAAGCTTTACTGCTTCTAGTTCTATATCATATCCTCCTGAGGTAATGTACTCTATTGCATCTTCGCGTTTTTCAAATGTCTTAACATTAAGAATACTCTCCGCCCAAAACTCACTGCTTTCATCCAAACTTAATTTAATTTCGAGTCCTGTTAGGTTCGGGGCGGGTACTTCATCAGACACAACGCACGGCAGTCCTGTGGCTTGCGCTTCGACTGCAACAAGCCCCAGTCCTTCATATAGCGAAGGAAAAAGAAATACGTCAAATGCCATCATTACAGATGGAACATCATCTCTCTTTCCGAGTAGAAGAAGGTCATCTATTATACCTATTTTCTCAGCATACTCTTTAAGCTCTGCTTCCTGAGGTCCTTCACCGACTATAACAAATTTTGCGTTATTTTTTTGTTTTTTTAACGCGCAACACGTGTCTAAAAATCTGTACAAATTCTTTTGCTCGTGCAGTCTTCCGACAAAACCGACAACAAAGCTATCTTCCAAGCTGAAATTTTTTCGATACTCATTCCTTATAAGACCGTTGAAGCGGTACGTCGGTACGTCTATAGCATTACTAAAAATCATTATATCATTTCTATTGCCAAAAACCCATTTACCCGCCTCGCTTGAGCATGCAAAACGGTGTGTCAAAAAAAGGTTTACGAACGGTCTGAACAAATAATGCTGCCATAAAACGTTACACCGTGTGTTGTGCGAATGTCCAATTATCGTATCTACACCGCAGTATTTTGCAACAACTGCATCCATAAGCATACTTGCACTATTTTGGTGAATATGTATAACACTATATTTATTTTTATTTATTATCTTTTTTAGCTCACGCATATATGCAAAAGGGTGTCTGTTTCTGGACGGAAGTCTATATATTTTCCCACCCTTTTCGATGATTTCATCATCATAACGCTGCTTTTCAGGAGAACAAGATATAAAGTCAAACTGCACTTGATTATTATCAATATTTCTGTAATAATTCATTACAACCGCTTCAAGTCCCGCATAACCAAGCGAGCCAACTATGTGAAGAACTCTAATCATACATGATCTCCGTTTATACAAATACTTTGATCAAAACGACTGTAAATTGCTCCATCCTTAGCTGCTTTGCTTTCATATTCAAGATCAACGCCGTTTAACATTTTCAGAACAGCCATCGCGCTATCTGCGCCCGCTTTAATGCTAAGCGGTGCTCCTCCGCCAAAACGAGGGTTAATTTCTATATAGTAATTTTCCCCCGTACTTTCCTCTTTAATAAGCTGTACCGTAATCTGACCGCAAGGCTTATAATCAGAAACAAGCTTCAGCATATCAGAAATAATAGTATCATCTTGCGTGATTTTAGTTTTCAAAACCTCTCCGGCGCGCACTGCCAGACGTTCACGCGGAGTAATATATACGGGATTTCCTTTGTAATCACAAAAAATATCAACTGTATATTCTTTACCGCTAACAAATGGTTGAATAACGTAGTTTTTTATT
The DNA here is from genome assembly GCA_015064255.1 of Oscillospiraceae bacterium. Lineage (GTDB taxonomy): Bacteria > Bacillota > Clostridia > Oscillospirales > CAG-272 > SIG672. The sequence goes on along the minus strand of SVSP01000006.1, from coordinate 55,695 downwards.
TTTTTTGCATACGATTTCAAGTCATCTATATTATTTACTTTATAGGCATTTATACTGGAGCTTCCGTTATATGGTTTTATAAACGCAGGAAAAGAAAGAGTACCCGCGTTCAAGGCTTCCTCATATTTCTCTACACTATTTACAGATATCGGAGATTTCAATCCGAGCCGAGTAAAATAATCAGAAGTATAATTCTTATCTCTACAAAGCTTTACCTTATCGACCGACGAGATCAAAACTTTTGTGTCAATTGATTCAAAAATCCCTTTATTTTCCGCGAGAAGTAAAAGATCTGTGTCAATAGTCGGTATCAGACAGTCAACATGTTCATTTTGGCAGATCTCTAAAAGCTGTGAAATATAGTTTTGATTTTTTATCGGGCAAACAATTTTTGTTTCATCACAAAAATACAGTGCCGGAGCATCTTCGGCTATGTCGGCTCCTATAATCGACAGATCTATTCCCAGCCTATCAGCCGCATTACGAAAAGTTTCGATAAGCTCAACTCGGCGGCCGACGCTTGTAAATAATATTTTCATTTTATATTCCTCCGTCAACGAAGCTTATTCGTGTTTTCCGCAGTTTGCGCGCTACCCATAAACTCTTCCATTGTAACAGAAGTATCAGAGGTAATTCCGTCGCGTTTAAACACTTTTACAACAGTTTTAAAGATGATTTTCCAATCCCCGACAAAAGTAATATTATCTACATACTGAACGTCATAGTCGAATTTTTCTTCCCAGCTGATAGCATTTCTGCCGTTTACCTGCGCATAACCGGTAAACCCCGGTCTTACCTCGTGTCGACGTGATTGATGATCGTTATATCTTGATAAATATTTCACTAAAAGCGGGCGAGGACCAACAAGCGAAAGCTCTAAACGCAAAACGTTTATAAGCGAAGGAAGCTCATCAAGCGACGTACTTCTCAAAAATTTGCCGAATTTTCCAAGTCGTACTTCGTCCGGTAAAAGCTCACCGTTTTCGTCTTTTTCATCGCTCATGGTTCGGAATTTATAAAGTCTGAACACCTTTCCGTTGAGTCCCGGTCGATCTTGTCTGAATATAACAGGTGAACCAAGCTTTATCTTTACAGTAATAGCAATTACGAGTAAAATCGGACTCAAAACAATTAAAGCAAATAGTGCCAACACGAAGTCTTGAGGACACTTTATATATTTTTCGTAGAACCCTTTTTTATGCTTCATAAGTACCTTTATCCTCGTTAAAAACAGCTTTTAATAATTTCAATTATAATATTTTGCTCGTCCTCTGACATCTTATTATCGCTCGGTAAGCATACTCCGCGTTCAAAAATATTCGCGCTCACGTCTTTGTTTTGCTGCGCAGTTAAATTTCCGCGCATATTGTATTCACGTGTTATAAATTCATGTGAGCGGTATATCGGTTGCATATGCATAGGCTTCCAGATAGGGCGTCCCTCTGCATTATATTTCTCCAGCATTTCAAGAATTTCAGTAGGACAGGTTTTGCCCTGTTCCTTTTCATAAAACACCGTAGTATTTCCCCTTACCTGCTTACACATATAGTCTTTATCTATCGTCATACACGAAAGCCAGTAGTTAGGCTCTGTACCGTCGACAATAGGATTCATCTGTATGGGTAGGTATTTAAGACCTTCCTTGTAACGCTCGTAAATTGTTTTCTTTTTTGAAATGTGATCTTCAAGATATGCATACTGCCCACGAATAACCCCGGCAACTACGTTACTCATGCGATAGTTATACCCGATCTCCTCGTGTTGATACCAAGGAGCGTTTTCTCTTGCCTGAGTTGACCATTTCCTAATTTTATTAGCGATTTCGGGATTATTTGTCAAAAGACAACCACCTGCTGAGCCTGTAATTATCTTATTTCCATTATAGCTAAGTACGGAATAGTCTCCAAATGATCCGCACTGTTTACCGCAAACAGTAGCGCCCATAGCTTCCGCTGCATCTTCGATAAGAATAGCACCGTGCTTTTTACAGATTTCTCTGATTAAATCCATTCTTCCGGGGAAACCATACAGTTCAACCGAAACTACTATCTTAACCTCGGGATATATTTCAAATGCTTTTTCGAGAGCCTCGGGATCCATATTCCAAGTTTCTTCCTCTATATCAATAAATACAGGAATTCCGCCCTCATAAACAACGGGATTCAGCGTGGCAACAAATGTCATATCAGAACAAAACACCCTCTTACCGTCCAGAGCGCCGCGCACAATCGCAGGCTTACCATAAAGTGATTCACCTGCATGTTTCAGCGCTAAATGAAGTGCTGATGTGCCACAAGACAGCGCAACTGCATATTTCATTTCTGCCTTTTGTGCAGCAATGCGCTCTACCTCGTTAATATTTTCGCCAACTGTACTCATCCAGTTAGTATCATATGCCTGCTTGATGTATTTCATTTCATCGCCATGCATTGTGGGGGATGCAAGCCATACTTTATTTTGGAATGTATTTATTTTCATACACACATCTCTCTTACGTTATTTAAATCACAGACTATATTCTGTTGTTTTGCTAGTTCTCCTCATAATACGGACGGTATGTAGGTACAACCTCTGCGACGAGAGATCGGATAACCTCCTCCTCCCCTTCGTATGCAGCGGCCATCAGTTTTTTTAAAGCGTTTAAAAATTTATCCGTATCAAACGGTATCGGGCTACCTATATGAATAAGCCTGTTTGGAGTAGTCTTCAATCCTTCTTCGGACATCAGCTTTTCTTCGTAAAGTTTCTCCCCTGCGCGAAGTCCGGTATAAGATATTTTAATGTCAACGTCCGGTTGTAAGCCAGACAGTCGAATCAAATTTCTGGCAAGTGCATCAATATGAACCGGATCTCCCATGTCAAGGACAAATATCTCGCCGCCGTCTGCATATGTTCCTGCTTGAAGCACAAGAGACGCAGCTTCCGGTATTGTCATAAAATACCTGATTATATCAGGGTGAGTAACCGTAACCGGTCCTCCTTTGGCAATCTGATCCTTAAATCTCGGAACGACAGAGCCGTTGCTTCCAAGTACATTACCAAAGCGTACAGCGACAAATTCGGTTTTAAACTCAGCAAAGGGGAGCTGGGTATCGAGATACACATTATCATTTTCCTCGTGCAAACTGATAGGCAACAGATCATTTGTGCTTCCGTCTCTGATTTTTCTGTCAAACGACTGAATGATCATTTCACAAATTCGTTTTGATGCGCCCATAATGTTGGTAGGATTTACTGCTTTATCCGTTGAGATGAGTACAAATCTCGAGCATTTGTTCACCATAGCAGCATACGCTGTTTTGTAAGTTCCAATAGCATTATTTTTTATTGATTCGCAAGGACTATCCTCCATCAGAGGTACGTGTTTATGTGCAGCAGCATGGTATACAATATCGGGCTTGAATTTTGCAAATACTTGATTTATACGTTTGCTATCGCGAACAGAACCGATCAGAACCGCAAGGTTTAACTCCGGAAATTCATCTTTCAACTCCAATGCAATCGCATGAGCGTTATTTTCGTAAATATCAAAAACGATAAGTTGTTTAGGGTTTCGTTTAGCAATTTGTCTGCAAAGCTCACTTCCGATGGATCCTCCTCCACCTGTAACCATAATGACTTTACCTGCGATAAACTTATAAATCTCGTCCATATTTACTTCAATAGGATCGCGACCCAGCAGATCCTCTACTGCCACATCTTTCATGGATTTCGCAGTGACGTCGCAAGAAGCAAGGGCGTAGGCACAGTGTGTTGTTTTTAACTCACAATTTGTTTCCTTGCAAATATCGAGTATATCACGACGTTGTTCTGCCGTAGCGCTTGGAATTGTTAAAAAGATTTTCTCTATTCTGTATTTTTCTACATTCAGAAGAATATCATCTCTACCGCCCACGACCGGAACTCCGTCAATAAAACGTCCCCACTTATTGCTGTCATCGTCAATGATACAGTACACACGATCATTAACCTCTTTAGCACCGTGCAGATCACGTAATATCATTTGTCCCGCTACGCCTGCTCCAATTAGCATGACACGACTCGCCATGGCCTTTTGCAGAGCTCTTCCTCTTTTGGCCCGTTCAAGCAAAACAAATCTGTATGCAAATCTAATAATTATAATAAGCAAAAATTGAATCGCAATTCCGATAATATAATATGTAATAGGCATTCTCTTAAATAAAAGCGTAATACCTACACTATGAATCAGACCTAAAATTGCCGTACTTATGGCAACTCTTTCTAATTCAATAAAGCTTGCAAAGCGCCATATACTTTGATAAAGACGCGCTTTCCAAAAGACAAATAAACTTATTATAGCATATATCGGTGAAAATTTTAACCATGCCGCTAAATAATCATTCGGTATTTCCGAAAAGTGACAATCAAATCTGAGCCACAAAGCAAGAAAATACGCCCCTACAAAAACAGCCAAGTCATATAACATCAAAAGTACTGCAACTATATGCCAATTTCCAAATATTTTTGCCGTTTTTTTGAGGGCCGTTTTTGAGGTGGAAAATGTATTTTTTTTCATTATCTTTTCCTCTTAGTAAATCGATTCGTGTCAGAAAGTCAAATTCTTATTTATATTAGACTTCGACGAATCCTTACCTAATAATCTTAAGGTGTTTAATGTTCCAAGTGATGTTTCAGTATACGCGTATGCTCATTTGCACTTATGTATATATTTTTTTCTAAACGATACGCATCCTGTTCTTCCGAAAGAAAAGTACTCAAGGCTTTTTTATCAATAGAGTCTATATCACATACAGCGAAAGGATATTCGATATCATTCAACAAATTTCGCGCTTTTTCGCGAAAAATGATCGGAAACAAGTTAATACCCATTCTAAGTGCCAATACGATAGAATGAAATCTTGCCCCAATAATCTTTTCACATTTTGCAAAAGCCTCGGGAATCTCGCTACAATCCTTATGAGCAACTATCTCGACACGCTCAGGAAAACGCATAAGCGATTTTACCGCACGACAAGCAAACAAATCATCCTCTACGCCCGTATCGAAAGCCATCAAAAGTACGTCTTTCCCCGTTCTACTTATCCATTCATCTGCAATTTCTGCCATTGCTTGATAATATTCACAGTTTTCGTGATCTCCATATCGATGCATCAAGCTTATACCGAGCTTGTTAGGTGATTTAATTTCGGGAAGCCACTCATTAGGAATAGAAAACAAAAGATCGGGCAAATAGTGTATCTCTGCGCAGCGAGCATATTTGCAAAGCCAGCTATAGGATTTTTTGTCCCTGCAAGTAATAAGTTTGAATTTATTAAGCTTTTTACCGATCAAAAAACGTTTGATGCAATTACTTAGCGGTTCAATGTTACACCCTAAAAGATAATCGCCTGCTCGGTGTTTTTTTAGAAACCATATAAGCTCTGTTATTAGAGCAGCTTTGTTATTTATCATAAAACCACTGCCCGTAACTACTAATTTTTCTAACTTATCACATTCTTCACGGCTTGCTGCAACAACATTCTGTTCAGCAAAAATAGGCGTATCTACGGTGTTTTCAATGACAAATGTTATATCCGGAAGATTTCTTACCACCAGCTTCATCATCATATCATCGCCAAAATTCGAATCAAAGTATCCCGTGAGATGAATTTTACTGTTTTGCTTCTTCGTTTGCATTACTTTCTCTACGCTTCATAAACTCCTGTGTAATTATATATCCGCAGCCCAGACAGAATGCGAGAATTAGACTTATAGTATAATAAATCAGCTCGGGCAAATTTTCACTTATCTGCACACCGGATGCTTGCAACAGTACTCTTGAACACCTAAATTCGTTATATCCGTCCAAGGTATGTTCAGTAATATCCATTAAAAACGCATACTGATCGTAAATATTTGCTATTTTTTCGATCGGTGCTTCTGCGCCTGAAGTTATATTACCAAATTTTGAAAGACTTTCGTTAATATACGATTTATCTATAAGAAGATTTTCACTGTTTACTGCGTAATCTACGTAATCAAGCATAAGCTGGTCATATGTCGTCATATTTTGAACATATGCGTTATCACGTTCAACATCTACTCTTACCTGATTATCATAATTATCGGGATCAATTATTGTCGATACGTATTCTTTATTTTTCTCGGCATACAGCTCCATCAGCTGTTTCTGGGTACTCGCTTTAAGCAAATTCTCATCGCTTTCTCTTTGAGCAGTATCTGAACTTTGTCTTAGTGACGCTATAAGCGTGGCAGCGTCCTTACTAACTCCGGTATCAAGAATATACTGTGTTGTAGGAGCGATCTCTGTTTCAATAAGCTGACGGAATAGATCTATCAGATCGTTAATAGAATATCCTGTTGTGGAAGAACGGAAATCCACGTCACTTGTTGCTATATTATTAAGATATCTTACTGTTTCTTTGACGTTTATCTGAAGCTTATTGACAGCCTGATAGTAGTCTGAATCCAATATTACGGATTCGGGAATAGCAGAAACATCATAAAATCCGTCATATTTTTCTGTGTAATAACTGCGATACTGATGCACAAGTGCGCTCAAAAAGTTTTTGGCAAACTGAGTACCCTCATTAGTACTGAACTCGACACGGTAATATATAGGAGTCGGTTTATTTTCTTCTGTGTTTTTATAATCGGAAAACTCATCTATCCAGGAAGCGTATTTGTCTTGTTCAGCCTTGGAAACAATAGGGGTTATGGTAATTCTCTGCGATATATCGGTTACGTTATTTGTTTCAACACCCATCTGTTCAAGTGCTTTTATTACAACGTAAGGCTGAGCAATTTCGTAGGGATCTATTTTTTCACCATTGGAGGCTTTGCCGTTGACAACGTTATTTTCAGTGTATTTAACGTACACCGTAGCTGTGTAGCTTTGACACATAAACAGTCCAAAATAACAAAGCAATAAAGCCACAGACATAAATAAAGCTATGAGCGATTTTCGTGTCCAAAGCTTTTTTATAATTTCTGATGCTATCATTTTGTTTCCTCCTTACCCTTGTTTTTTATTTTCACATCTATAATTCTGTAAACGTAAAATACTACGAAACATGCTGTTAAAATCAACACGTATTTTTTCACCAAAGAAATCACGATGCTAACTATACTAGCATTACTGTAAGTATTTCCGAGAACTATCTCCTCTTGCTGCAACTGACTTCCCTGACTAGTCAAAAGCTGAAGCTCTGCAGAAAAGTTAACAAGCTCGTTTTTCAATGCAGAGTACAGCTTGTCTGCATGGTCTCTTTGCGCTTGAGTATTTTTAACCTGTATTCTATTTCCGTCGTCATCAATTATATAATCGTTACTGAAACAATTTTGCAGATAAATATAGTGCTTTGCTGAATACCCTGCATCATCTGCAGCAATCTTTGCAGCATCTGCTTTTTCAGAGAGATAATCAAGTCCGACCTTAGTTCTGCTCATATAGAACGAGTCTTCTCCGTCAAGTGCAGGAATAAACACGACTTTGGTAGTTGAGGAATCGTACATTTCTATTGCTTCACGCAGAACAAGATACTCCTTCGTCTTGCGAGTTTCTTCCTCCTGACAAAGCTGTTGCATATATTCAAACTGTCTTAAAAGCTCCTCTTTATCATTGGTTACGCCATGCTGCGTAATATACGCTTGAAAGTTCTCTATGTTCTTCTCGGGTCCTTGGGAGAGCTTTACAATAAGATCATAAAATCCGTTTGCCGCACCATTGCCATATCCGGTAAAGTTTTGTTTGCTCTTATACTGTAAAAATCTCTGGAAGCGCCAAACTGTTTTCTGTATTGCATCAAAGCGGTTATAGTAATCCATAGAATCAATTGCATCCCAATCGGTATCAAACAGTGATTCGTAATCGAGGTGCGCCTTGGAATACTGTTCTATGTAACTTTGCAGAACTACGTTAAGTATTTTAGTTTTTGAAGGAAGAAAAAGACTTCTCCAAAGACTCTTACACTGCGCTCCGAAGCCCTCATACTTTATCTGTTCAGATATTGTACTATAAGTTACAGAATACTGAGTTGGAAAATAGTTGTTTTCCTCTTCGCCGTTCAAAACACCCTGTTCAAATTCAGAAAAAGTTTCACCGTTCAAGGTATCGGAAACGTTCAAGTGGCTGCGAAGTTCTTGTACGCTCATTATTCCGTTCAGTTTCTCTACAGCACTACTCAGCGTATCGTCGCTGAATAACTCCATTATGCTGAACGGTGTTCCGTCGGGATTTTTACCGTCAATCGAAGAAACGGAATTAATTGTTACAGTAGCGCTCACGCTATTTGTAAATTGACAGGTAGTAATTACACAAGGAATAATAAGTGCAAAAACCAAAACAATCACGCAAATTACATTAAAAAATCTTTTTCTGTCCCTTTCGTTATTATGATTTTCCGATGGACGTGTTACTTTATTTGTATTTTCCACCATTATTGATTTTCCTCCGGTATTTTATTATTTTCTATGTTCATATGATATTTACTGTCTGAAAAATTGATTGCCGCGTACGCAACTAAATTCCAAAAGGTTCGAGTAGTTGCGTTAAAGCTTAGCGACATTGAAATAGCTATCATACCAATAATTGCAATAGCTACTGTCTTTCGTCTGCGCATACAACGTACAAGACAGCTGCACAGTAATAAGATATATGCTATGAGTCCTACTATCCCTTGACTATATAGAACTTGTATAATCTGGTTGTGCGCAACTGCAGTACTCCAACGCCCACCAATAAACATTTCGTGCATGGTGTTTAAACCACGTCCACAAAGTAAATGCGCGGGAGAATGAACGATCTCGTTTAGCATTGATCCCCATATTTCTATTCGTCCCGTTCCGCCTGTTTCAACAACCTGCTTAATTGACATTCTTGCAATAATGTTTTCCGGTAATAGCGGCGCAATCACAAGCCACGACAGAAGGACAAAAGCGCCTCCGGTTAATAATATAATAAGTTTACTTTTGGGCTTAGTTGGATAAATTGCCGCAAATGCCGCGAACGTTGCAATAACAGCAATAAGACCACCTCGGGATCCGGACATAAATACACAATATATACTTAAAAAAACTAAAATCACATAAAGCAAACGGTATTTACTTTGAAATATCTTTTTCATAGTAACCGCAAGAGGAAATATGAAAAATCCAACAAAGTAATTGGGGTCGCTTGTCTGTCCGAAAATTTCAAGCGTTCTTCTATCCGATGACAGACCGTTTGAAAGAAGGGTTATTACAACAAGCATAAAAAGCAAAACGACCTGTATATCCTCTAATAATTTCAGTTCTCTTTCGTTATACTTTACTATTGTTATACATAGATACAACGCTGTATTTAATAAATATCCGAAATCTATAGAAGAAATTTCGGGAGTAAGTAAAAATGGAATAATTGTTGAAATAGTATATATGCACAAAAAGAGATGAACGGCATTGAACTGTAACGTTTTTTTAGATAACAAGATAGTAATAACAAAATAAACCGCAATGGGTATCGCGGCTAATTTTAAATATGAGTTTCCGCTAGAATTAACAGCTATCGTCGTCGGAAGCAAAAGAAAATACAGACACGCAAGTATACAGTGTGCGCTGATTTTCATATTTTTGTTTTTATTCATTCCTTGCCTACTTCCTATTTTTTATTACTCACCTGCGGCAGAGGAAAGCAGCAAAACTTTTTGCTGCTTTCCTCTGCCGCACTTTCTAATCAGAAAGTGCGGCTTTAAAGACAATTTATTTTTTACGAATAATCGTCAACTACGTCTCTTATAGCGCGCTTGGAAACATCAACGTATCCATTTTCATCGTACGCGCTGGTAGCACGAAGCACAGCTTCGTAGTACCATGCATTAGGATCAAGATCGGTGAAACCGTAGGTTTCTGCTGTGATCTTATTTCCATTAGCGTCTATAAGCAACGCATTTTCACGTCCTATAATTCTGTTGAACATTGTGCAGAATTCCGCTCTTGTCATATAGTTTCCGCAAGCAAGATCTCCGCTTCCTGCAACACCGATAATATATCCACGATCAGCAAGGATCTGGCCGTATTCAGCATAGGATAGTGTTGCATCATCAGTGAAATGAAGTCCCAGAGCTACAATTTTGAAAACTTCTCCACGGGTAACCTGAGCATAGGGATAAACAGCAGTTCCCTCCTGAGCTGTAAATCCTCCTCTATAATGTATATATTCTATACCACTTTGGAACCACTCGCCGGAAATATCGGTAAATGAGGGATTCATAGAATTGTATACAAAATCACCGCGTTCATTATTCTGCTTTACAAGGCGGTGTACCATAACAGCAACCTCACATCTGAGAAGAGGTCCCTCTGCACCCATCTCGGTATCTGTATAACCGAGAATATATGCATAGCTATTTGTATACTCACTAACCATATTGAAGTGAGCCTTGAACTGTCTGTCGCCAAGAACTACGTGTTTGAGTGTCTTGTTAGTAGATATAGTTTCGCCATTTTCATCCAGCCAAGCAACAAAGGTATATCCTGCACTCGGAGTAGCCACGAGAGTGATTTCTGTTCCGGCAAGATAGCTACCGCAACCGCTGATTGTTCCGCCCTTTTCGGGGATCGCATTAGCGCCTATCGTATAGGTGTTCTTTGTAAACTTTGCCGTAAGTGAACGGTCGCTGCTTATAGTAAAGCTGTACGTCATCGAATTAGAAACGAGCACACCATTCTCATACCAGCCATCAAAGCTGTAATGCTCATTGGGAGTTGCAACTACTAAAACGTTGTCGCCGAGCGTATATGTTCCGTCTCCAACTGTTGTACCGCCTTCCCTGGGATCGGAAATAGTAACTACAACATTCGATATGATTTCCTTTTCCCACTGTGCCACAAGTACAATATCCTCGTGAACGTCAGCGTCTATTGTTACATCAGAGGTGTATGTTTTTTCGCCGAGCTTCCATCCTACAAATACGTAGCCTTCTCTTTCGGGAACTGCATTAAGCACAGTATCAAAGCTCCAAGTATGTGTTGCAGCGTATGAATCGTCCTCCTGCTTGAAGGTGTCCATGCCAACAATAATGTCTTCACCTGCGTTCAAATCGAAGGTTACTTTGTAGTTCTTAGGAATAAGAGTTGCCTTAAGTTTATTCGAATAGGTGCCAGTAGCGTTGTCCCAGTGAGCAGGCTCGCTATAAACGATATAGAAAGGAGCATCATCACTGTCGAACTTTTCGCTGTCAACCTTGGTAATATTCATCTGATAAGCATAAAGAGTACCGTTAGTATGCCATTTCCATACAGACTGCACACCGCTGCCCATTCCGTTTTCAAGTATGATTATTACTCCGTAAGGAAGTTGTGTATGCTGAGTTATAGTATTAAACGCGTGGTTATCACCCATATCTCTGTATATGACTTCAGAGAGTACACTTGAGGGACGTTTTTCCGCGCCTATTTGTGTCGCGTCAACTATGAGTTCTTGATCGTACACTTGAGGAACGAAATCCATAAGAACATCTACATCAGCTACTGTATCTCCGCTAAACTCTGCGGTATATTCGTTTTCCGAATAACTTGTTCCATTATCGCTTTCATTGTCGTATTTAGCGCCGTAATTAAGCTCCAAAACGTAGATACGGTATTCTCTACCGTCATTAGGAATGCCTGTAAAACTATATTCAGCAGATGCGTTTCCGTCAACATTATACGTAAGTGAAATATTTACGCTATCTACTTCATAATATTTTCCGTTTCTGATTTCTTGAAGTATTATTACTACCTCGTTAGCACGGTCGATTCCATTGACCTTTATAGTTTCTCCGTTTTGGATGTAGGTTCCTTTGACATCAACACTGCCGCTGACTGTAAGAGGCTCGATCCATTTTGCATACAGAGTAATATTTTCAGAAAGGTCTTCGCCTTCAATTGCGGGAATAGTGCAAGCTACATTCTTGTACCAACCATCAAAGATATATCCACCGTCGCGTACTGGAATGAATTCGTTAAACTTGGGAACATTGTGCTGTTCTGTTACTATCTGCGAGTTGGTTCCGTTAACGGTACCGCCCTGTGCATCAAAGATTACGTCATAAAGATCTACTGTAACAACCGCGTTCAGAGTACCTATCTGAGCATTTGAAGCATCATCGAAATATGCGCCGTTAAGAGTATCGATCTTCTGTCCGTAAACTACTTCATCCATAGTAGCAACATAAACATTGTCAGTCCACTTTACGTTCTGAACCATAACGTTAGAAGCAGGAACAATCGTTCCGTCAGCATAAACGAACGCAGTTACCTGAATTCTGTAAGCATAGGGAGAGTTACCTGACGATTCGTACTTCCATACCGGATAGCTACCGAATCCGCTACGTGTAGCAGGATCAATGTCAACTCTTACACCCGGTTTGCCGCCCTCCTGCTGAGTGATAATTTCCCAGCAGTTTCTATCAGTTGACCAGAAGGTAACTTTAACGATAACGGCATTCGGAATATATTTATAAGGTACTGACTCATCTACTTTAACTGTGAAATCAAGGTCAAAGTTTGTAGGAGCATAGGTCATCACTACATCTATTATCCAGTTGCCGTCAGCATCCTGTCTTGTTTCTACTGTAGTGTCGTAGCCCGACTTGCTTGTAGCAACAGAATATCCGGTTGTTCCGCCGGGCATATTGGTAAATGTAAAGCCCTGAGATGTATATTTAGAAACGTTATTGATTTCGCTATAATCGAATCCGAGATGAGCGTCTTCACTCAAATCGAGAACATCTCCCGTTTCCAAATAAGCGGAATTAGAGTCTGCTCTGCTAACAAGAGCCATAAATACATCATTCTTTGTTTCCATCTGGTCGTAACCGTCGCCACCCACATGGTTGATGGTTACGTTTACGGTTACATTAATATTTTTTATCCACTGTGCAGTAAGTGTCATTGCTTCAGAAATAGAGGACGTTACTTTATCTCCAGCCTTAAAAATATTGCTATCGCCATACTTCCAGCCGATAAAGCTGTAGCCATCTCTAACGGGAACACTAGAAATAACGTTCACTGCTTCGCCGTAAAAATAAACGTCTTTTATAGCGCCACCATCGAAGCTTCCGCCGTTTGCATCATAAGCTACACTGTAGTGGAGAATGTCAAGACTTGCATCCTGATTATAAATAGTAAGCTGGTAGCTGCCTACTTGTATATAGACACCTGCCTCGTTCTTGTGGTAAAGATGGAACTTTCCGTTACCTGTAATCTTAGCAGTATATACACCTGCATCGCCTTCTACGAGCTCATAGAAATGCTCATTATCTGTACTGAGGTAGAGCGATCTGTTTTTGCCGTGAATAGTACTGTCTGAAGTAAGTTTACCGTCAAGGTAAGTGTTTACTGTCGCTGTGTACTGAGTGGTTGTATCCCACATAGCGTAGAGCGATATACTGTGCGTAGGATTGATAACGTCGCCGGGCTGATAGAAGCCTGCTTCTTCGCCCGTACCGTCAGCCTTAGCACTCCAACCGAGAAATGCAACTTCTACTCCACCGATCTTCTTTACCATGGTGTTCTTACCGAGAACTGTATAGGGATCGCCCGCTGTATGAGCTGCCGTACCGAGAGGCGCTGCACCTGATGTATTACCGTTACCGTAATAGTTGATAGAGATATTTTCTCTTTCCTTAATAACGCCGTCGATATGCCATTCTGTAGTTCCGCTGCTCCACCAGCTACCTGAATTGTGCTGAAGCTTAATAACGTACCAAACGATTTCGTACTTAGCTAAAACCTCGTCATCGCTCTTGTTCTTCATATCCGTTTTGATAGCGCGGATCATTTTAGCCTCATTTTCAGGCGCAATGATAGTAGCGTCTGTCAAAAAATAATCCTTAGTACCATTAGCGTCATAAACACCCCAAACCGAAGTGCTTCCGCTGGTCGTACCCTGAACGATGTCTTTCTGGATTTTATTCCAGTCGAGCTGATTTTTCGCACTGTTTGCAAATGTAGCTCCGCTTTTTACTTCGAACTTCGAATTAAAGTTCTTATAATTTCCGGTGCCGTATACAGCAGGTTCACCTGGGAAACCGCTGCCTGTGTAGATTGAAAGAACGAGCGTATTGTTCACGTCTTTGGGTCTTCCCGTCGAGTCAACCGCAGCAAATACAGTCATAGGAACCAGCCCTACTACCATAAGCGTTGCGAGAACAACAGCCAGCACTTTCTTCCATGTTTTTTTCACAATGTAATCCTCCTGATTGCTCTAATAGCTATAATAGTTTTTGTTAGTAATATTTTCGCGTTATTTCAACACTTTAAATATTTTAAAGTGCCATTGAAGGAATCGGATAACGTAAATTTTGAAGTTCATACAGTATTTGATTATTGGTGGCTTCTTTGGTCAAATATCCGCTTGGCTTCAAGCGCATTATCTCTTTTGCGTACTCATTTTCGGAGCATACTGTAACAAAAACGATATTAACTTTGGAATTGATTTTCTTTATTTCTTCTGCAAGAAAAATGCCCTCAAGTCTTGGTGGATTTATTTCACAAAGAAGTATATCACACCCCTTGGTTTTCGCATAATTCAGCGCAGATTCATCCGTAAGAAACGCCTGTATATCCGCGTGCGGAAATGCCGCTTTCGCATTTTCTTCCAGAGATTGAAGCATAATGGGCGTACTATCAAAACATACAATAATCATCAATATCTCCTTTCCTCTATATGCCTGATCACACTCTTAACGAAAGAATTTTAACAGGCAGGGCGTTACAAATGTGTTACAAATAAAAGGCGAATTAGAAATGGTTGTGCCAAGCTATAAAAAAGCAAGGTGTTACACAATCTGCGTAGCAAATTGCGTAACACTCATCTAAAAAACTGCGTAACAAGCAAAAAATAAAGCCTTGAAAACTCAACGTTTTCAAGGCTTTATTTGGTCTGAGTGACTGGACTTGAACTCAGCTAAACAAATCTGCCGTTGGCAGATTATTTGAATTTTTGATTGCATCAAAAATTCGCCGCTCTTTCTTATACCCCAGTTACACAAAAATAAAAACCGAGGTAAAAACCTCGGTCTTTATTTTATCTGAGTGACTGGACTTGAACCAGCGGCCTCTACCACCCCAAGGTAGCGCGCTACCAACTGCGCCACACCCAGATTTCTTCACGCTTGCGCGGAACAATAGAGATTATAGCACAACGTTCTCGTTTTGTCAACAGTTATTTGCGTAATTTTTTTGATTTTTTTGAAATAAATTTGTCTAATTTATCTAAAGCTGTGTTTTTTGTTTTTGTTACATAAGAAATTGTTGTAGTTAGGATCAGATTCCAAGCATTCTCGCTACTTTAAGAACTGCTATCTGAGTTTTTGAATCTTTTATTTCTCCGTTCATTACCATTTCAAGAGCTTTTTCGATTTCTATTTCTTCGACATTGAGAAATTCATCATCGTCAAGTGCCTGTACACTTCTCGTGAGGTTTCTTGCAAAATAAAGATAGAGCTTCTCAGCGCAATATCCGGGTGTAGGATAAATTATACCCATATATTCATAACTGCCTGCCGTACAACCGGTTTCTTCTTTCAGTTCGCGTTTCCAGGCTTCTCTATGGTCTTCGCCCTTTTCAAGCTTACCTGCGGGAATTTCAAGTGTTTCTTCCTGATACGGACATCTGAACTGATGCACGAATATAAGCTTGTTGTCATCTGTAAGAGGCGCGACACAAACGCCTCCGTTATGCTCGACTATTTCGCGATAACCTTCGTTTCCGTTGGGAAGACGAACGGAAAGTGTCTTTACGTTTATTACTTTTCCTGTGAAGACAGTATCGGATTTTAATATCTTTTCGGTGATTTCCATTTTATAAACCTCACTTTTTTATTTACTGTTCTTTTGAGTCGCGGAGTGAGAATATACATCCGCAGTAATTCTGGCGGTAGAGAGAATATTCTTTTGAAAGCTCTATGCTCTTTTTATAACCTTCATTTTTTTTGAAATCGGACGGGAGCCATTTAACACCGTATTTTTCGGAAAGCCCGTATCCTATTTCATTTATGGCAGAAGCGTTTTTAAGAGGACTTATCGTGAGTGTTGTGGAAAAATAATCAAATCCGCCAATATTTGCGGCTTTGGCAGTTTCGTCAAGACGAAGACGATAGCATATTTTACAGCGATCTCCGCCCTCCCTGCATTCCTCGTATCCTTTTACAGCATCAAAAAAGGCGTTTTCGTCGTAGATGCCTTCCATAAAGCTTACCTTATGCAGAGTAGGCATTTCACCGATAAGCCGTTCTTGCTCTTTTGCGCGCTTCATATATTCGTAACGCTCGGTTATGTTCGGATTATAGTAAAAGACCGTTATATCCATATAGTTTGACAGATAGGATATAACGTATGAAGAACAGGGAGCGCAGCAGCTGTGCAAAAGCAGTTTGGTTTTGGGTGATATATTTTTTAGCAGCTTTTCAAGCTCTTTTTGATAATTTATTTTGATGTTCATACTGTCTATCACATTCCAAAAAAGTTTTTTACGCATATTATTTTACACTACTATATAAAAAATGTCAAGTACACATATCAAGACAGAAGATAGTGTAAACAATTTTTACTTTTTATTGACATACGGTTAAAATATCATTATAATATACATAATGATACTGTTGCCGACGAAACGGTAGGATACAAAAAATATTCGTCGGAGAAACGGAAGCTCAAATGTCTGTTATTTACTGTAATGAATGTAAAAATGTTTTTATATCCGAGAAAAGCCATGGAAACGTAAACTGTCCGAAATGCGGAAGAGTTGTCGATATTCCCGGTGAGGAAACGCTCAGAGAGAAGAAGGATGAAATATACCTTGAGGCTCTTCATAAGAAAAAGATAGCGCTTTACGCAAGAGATTTGCGTGAGGCAAAAGCTATTTTTGAATGGCTCGGAAATTACCGCGATGCATCCGAGCAGGTGGAATCCTGCGAATATCTTGCAGCACGTCAGGAAGAGCGTGAAAAAGAAGAAATGAAATCGCTGTCTTTTACACCAAAGAAGATAAAGCGCATTGTTATGATCTCCGCTTCGATACTTGTTTCCCTTGCGATAATAATTACGGCTTCTCTTATGCTTGTTGCTCCGATAAAGTATTCTGTTGCTGAAAGCAACTATGAAAAAGGAAACTATGAAAAAGCCGCAGAGATATTTTCCGAAATAGTTGATTTCAAAAACAGCAAGGATATTCTTGCGGATATTTACGCTTCTTTCTCAGAAAAGGAAGGAAAAAACGTATCCTGCTCTGCTCTTGAGCCTTGGTTCAGTATAAATGAAAACGGAATTATCTCTTTTATAAGAAGCGCATATACAGGTAACGGTAATATTGTTATACCGGATATTTTCGACGGAATAAAAGTAAAATCGGTGGCAGCAAACGCGTTCAAAAACTATGTCAGGCTTAAAAACGTAGCTCTGCCGTCAGAGCTTTCTTCAATAGGAACGTATGCGTTTTACGGATGTAAAAATCTTGAGAGCATAAATATCCCCGAAAGTGTGATCTCTATTTCTCCATACGCATTTAAAGACTGTTCTTCTCTGAAGAGTGTAAATATTCCCGATGCGCTTACGGTAATAAACGCATACGTTTTCTCGGGATGCTCTTCTCTTGAATTTCCCACACTTCCCGACTCTCTTACAAAGATAGACAGTTCTGCATTTATGGGATGTACTTCTTTTGAAGAAATAATTCTTACGAAAAATATCAAGTCTATCGGAGCGTTCGCTTTTTCTGCCTGCACAAACGCCGAGAATATAGAGCTTCCCGTTTCTCTCACTGAAATCGGCAAAAACGCATTTTATGAATGCGATGCTTTACACACAGTATATTATTCGGGAAATGAAGAACAGTTCAAGACGATTTCGGTAGATGAAGGAAACACTTCTTTCACCGAAGCGGAGATTATTTACGTGCACTGAATTTTTTAGAAAAAAATTAAAAATTTTTCATTTTGCTATTGACAAATCGAAACTTGTGTGCTATTATAGTCAAGTACGAAACGCAAGGCTGTGTTGAGTATGGAATACGCGCCCGTAGCTCAGTGGATAGAGTGCCCGGCTACGAACCGGTAGGTCGCAGGTTCGAATCCTGCCGGGCGCGTGAAGTAAACGGTAATGTTCGTGAGAATATTACCGTTTATTTTTTTTACTTACACCGCCAACCTTTTTTATTTCTTATGCACTGTATTGTCAGACGGCGCCGAAAGAAAAATCCAAAGAAAGATTTGGTCTCAGTTATGGATAAGCAAAAAGTTGATAAGATAATTTGTGATTATCTTCAGAAAATTTACGGTTTCTCTGTAAAGAAAGCATTTTCTTACGATGAAGCGGAAGAACTCTGTTCAAATATCGTTGAAGAAGTGTATATTTCCCTTCTCAAAGCCGACGATGTTGTAAATATCGAAGGCTATATCTGGAGAATAAGCGAATATACCTATTCAAGATACGTTTCTTTAAAGAAAAGACACAGCGGTATATCAATAGACGGTATGGAAATTCCTTTTGAAGAGGAATTTTTACCCGAAGATTCCGAAGAGGAAATCGCAAGGTTACGCCGTGAGATAGCTTTTCTTACACAAACACGCCGTAAAATAGTTTATCTCTTTTACTATGAGAACAAATCGATAAGTGCCATTTCAAAACTGTTAAATATTCCCGAAGGAACTGTGAAATGGCATCTTAACAAAGCAAGAAATGAATTAAAGGAGTGTTTTAGTATGGAAAGAAAAATAGGTAATCTCGGTTTGAGTCCGGTTGAAGCTACCTCTTGGAGTCACGACGGAACTCCGGGAAAGAAGGGCGGACCCGAAGCGTATCTTCGTGATAAGCTTAATTTGAATATAGTTTACAGCGTATATTTTGCTCCCAAAACGAAAGAAGAAATAGCAGTTGAGCTCGGCGTTACACCCGTATATATTGAAGATAAGATAGATTATCTTGAGGGTAACGGTTTTCTCGTTCGTCAGAAAGGCAACAAATACACGACAAACGTACTCTTCTATTCTACCGTTTTTTCTCTTGAGCGTTATGAAAAAATCGCGAAAATGAAGCTTGAAATTGCCGATATTCTCGTGAAGGAATACGTTCCTTTGGTAAGAAAGGCAGTTTCACAGTTTAATGACATATATATTCCGGACGGAAACCGTGAACTGTTTGAAGCGGCGGCAATATTCTACGGAGTATCGAATAACTGCAGTCCGTATATTGAAAAGGATCGCAGCAAATATTATATCAAAACAACCGATGGCGGTTATTATATTCCTTGTATTCATCTGAAAACGACGCGGATCGACCCCGAATATAAAGCTACGCTCGATCTTCCCGAATACTGGGCGTGCGGAAATATGACTCGCAGCTCGGCAAAATACCCTGCAACTTCATGGGCGATAGATACACGTTACTCCTCGCGTGAGGGTGGTTGGGCAAATAATCTTTACACCGACTATGAATACGTGTATGAATTTATGACAGGGCTTATATCGGATACCTCCGCAAATTCAGAAAAGTTTGACCGACTCAGAAGCAGAAAGTTTATAAGCGATGATAACAAGGTAAATATTATGATATACAAAGGACTTTACAATGACTTTGTAAAAAGTATTCCCTGCCTTGATAAGAAGATAAAGGATAAGTTTGCCGATTTCGCACTCAAAGCCGCAATGGAAAATGCAAGAGATTATCCTCCGCAGGTGCAGGATCTTATTGTAAGCGACGGAGTAAACGGATTTGTTTCGCGCGACGTTGCGCTTATGGTATTGGATATTCTCTACGAAAACGGTACGTTTAAGCCTCTTTCCGAAAACGAAAAGGTGACATCGAATCTTATAATGTTCTCTGACCGTTTGCCAAAGTAAAGGCATATAATGCTTGACATTGTTTCAAAAAAGTGTTATACTCCTTTTGACATCGTTTCATTTTGGAGGATAATATTATGGAACAGAAAAAAGTTCGCATAGGTTTTATAGGCACAGGCAGTATTGCCCACGCGCATATGAGAGCGTATTTAAAGCGCACGGATATTGAGATCACAGCACTTTGTGACATCGTACCCGGAAAGGCAGAGGCGTTTGCCAAGGAATTTTGTATCGAAAACTGCACGTTCTATGAGTCGCACGAAAAAATGCTTGACACGGAGGTTCTTGATGCGGTTTCGGTTTGTACATACAACGCACAGCACGCCGCACCCACCATCTATGCTCTTAACAAAGGCGTAAACGTTCTTTGCGAAAAGCCGTTCTCGGTAACTCTTGACGAAGCGGCAGATATGATGCGTGCGGAAAAAGCAAGCGGAAAGATCCTTTCTATCGGTTTTCAGCCTCGTTTTGACCGCAATATGAAGAAGATCAAAGAGATCGTTGAATCGGGTGAACTCGGAAAGGTCTACTACATTCAGACAGGCGGCGGAAGACGCAGAGGTATTCCCTGTAATAATACAAGACTTTCCTTCATAGATAAAGAAACTGCGGGAGTCGGCGCTTTGGGTGATATCGGCTGCTATTCGCTCGATATGGTTCTCAATGCTATCGGATACCCTACTCCCGTAACAGTCAGCGGCTTCGTTACCGATTACTTCGGAAAAGATCCCGAAACGTACCGTTACACAGGAAACGATGCAGAGCTTCTCGCAAACAAATTCTCCGTAGATGATTTCAGCGGAGCTTTCATCCGACTTGAAGGCGGAGTTGTTATAGACTTCCGTATTGCGTGGGCTATGAATATCAATACGCCCGGTGATACAATCATTCTCGGAACCAAAGCAGGACTCAGAATTCCTTCGACAGACTGCTGGAACGGTACTGTCGGCGGTGAAATGACTATTTACCGTCACTGCGCGGGATCTGCTGTTGAATACAAAATTCCGCTTGAAAAGGATGATCCAAAAGACGGTTCTCTTTGGGACAGAAAGATAGGTTCTTTCGTAGAAGCTGTTAAGAACGGAACTCCTTCGCCTATTCCCTCTGAACAGATACTCAAAAATCAGGCTATAATCGACGGTATCGTACGCTCTGCGGCTTGCGGCAGAGAGGTCGAGATCGTTATGCCCGAAATATAAGTAAGACAGTATAACAAAAAACTTGCCGATAATAAGCTATCGGCAAGTTTTTTATCTTATAAAATTGGTTGATACTTTAGCTTCTGCTTCGGGTAATCCGAATTTTTCTTTACCTAGCGCTATACTCTTGATAAGAAACGACATATTTTTTGCAAGTGTGCGCATAGTCTGGAGTCCTTCAAGGTCTTCTTCTGCCTGACCTGCTTTGGCACCGTGTACGCTGTTCCAATACTGGCTTGAAGCTATCGGCATACCGCTTATAGTGAAATATTTGTTAAGCATATCAAATGTTGCAGAGCATCCGCCGCGTCTTGCAACGGCAACGCATGCCCCTACCTTCATACGTTTATCAAAGCGTGAACTGTAAAAGAGTCTGTCAAGACAAGCTACGAGTGTGCCGTTAGGTGATGCATAATATACCGGGCTTGCAACGATAAGTCCGTCGCACTTTTCAAATTTTTCGGCAAGCTCGTTTACGATGTCGTCTATTACGCATTTCCCGTTTTTGTAGCAGGAAAAGCAAGAAAGACATCCGCGTACATCCTTGTTTCCGATTTGTACGATTTCTGTTTCTATTCCCTCTTTCGCAAAGGTCATTTCAAGTTCTGCAAGTGCTCTTGCCGTATTTCCGTTTGCACGGGGACTTCCGTTTAACATAAGTACTTTCATTTTACGAATTTATCTCCTATACAGTTTTATTTAATATTTATTATGAACGGACGGTCGATCTCTATTACCGTACGGTATGCGGGATCAATATCGGATATGTTTTTTGATATGAGTCCCTTAATTTCCTTGTCGGATATTTCTATATCGTAAGGAATTACAGCATCAAATATGAGATTTGTGTGTGTATTTCCTACGACCATACGGAAATCGTGTATGGTTATCCTTTCATCGATGTTTTTTATCATTTTTTGTATTGTTTCACGTGTTTCAGATACGGCAGAGTCACCGTACTGAACGGGATCCATATGTATTACGGCATCACAGTTAAGCGTATCGCGAAGTCGTTTCTCAATATTGTCAATGGCGTCGTGCACCTCAAGAAGATTTGAATCGGCAGGAACCTCGGCGTGCAGAGAGATCATTCTGCGTCCCGGTCCGTAGTCGTGTACTATAAGATCGTGAATACCGCACACGTAAGAGCATTCTTTTACCGTATTTTCAATTTTAGCAACAAATTCGGGTGTGGGAGTCTGACCGAGAAGCGGGCTGATTGTTTCCTGTGCGGAGCGCAGTCCCGAAAAGAGTATGAAACCCGAAACGGCAAGACCGCAGTAAGCATCTATCTGAAGCTCGGTAAAATACGAAACGAGCATACAGACAAGAACAACTGTAGTGGAAACCGAGTCTGTCAGCGAATCGGTTGAAGTAGCCTTCATGGCACTTGAGTTTATTTTCTTTCCGACCGCGTAGTTATAATACGCCATATAAAGCTTGATAATTACGGAGATTACAAGAATTATTATAGAAATAACAGAAAAATCAACTGCTTCGGGTGAGAATATCTTCTCTAGAGAGCTTTTGCCGAGTTCAAATCCGACGAGCAAAATAAGCATAGATATTATAAATCCCGATATGTATTCCGATCTTCCGTGACCGAACGGGTGATCGGCGTCAGGCTTTTTGGCAGCAAGTCTGAATCCGAGAAGGGTTATTATAGATGATCCCGCGTCGGAAAGGTTATTGAAGGCATCTGCAGTTATGGAGATAGCGCCCGTTATAATTCCCGCGAAAAATTTGATTGCGAACAAAACGAGATTAAGACATATTCCGAGAATGCCGTAGAACACTCCGTATTTTTCGCGCTTCTCTTCCTCGGAGATCGCATTTATATTTTTGATAAAAATATTTATAAGCATAATTTATTTTACCTGTTTTCTTTTTTTCTTACTGAATTATATTTCAGATAGGGGCTGTTTATGTATTATATCACTAAATCTCCGTGCGGTCAATTGTGAAAAGTAACAAAATATAGTAAAGACAGCATTTTTTTATCTAAAAACTGTTGATTTTTGTCAAGTTACGTAGTATAATTACTAAAAAAAGAACGAAAGGATGTCTTTTCCATATTTCGAAAGACGTAGAAGAAACTATGAAAAAAAAGGATCTTATTACTAAATCTGCTCAGGCGTCGGGTGTATCTGCTGCTCAGGCTGCCTGTGTAATTGATGCCTTTCTTGAGGAGGTGGTTAAGACACTTTCAGACGGTGAAAAGATTATGATCTCCGGCTTCGGTACCTTTGAAGTAAAAGAAAGGCTCGGAAGAACAGGTCGCCATCCTATTACAGGTGAAGAAATTCAGCTTTCAAGTACGAAAATCGTTTCTTTCCATCAGTCAACAAAGCTTCGTGAAAAGATAAATATTGAGTAAGAGATATATGTTTTTCAGGAAAATATATGATTCTGTTATGAAACGCCCGTTATGCTATGCACTTGCGGGCTTTCTTACTGCTTATTTTACGCTTGGATTTTTACGCGGAATTTTCAAGATGATTTTATTTGCAGTACTTTTTACGGTTCTGTTTTTGGCGGCTGTCGTTTTTACGGTAAAGCGAAACGTTTATAAAGAGTTTTTTAAGAAATATGCATTTCCTTTGATGCTTATAATATTTACACTTGCGTTTGCTCTGCTCTTTTCTTGGATAAATTTTGACTGTCGCTTAAATGAAATAAGCCAAAAGTATCACGGAAGTGAAGTAAGTGCAGAAATTACGGTAATAAAAGTAAATTCTATGTCTGAGTTTTATTCAAGTCACGACATTATTATAACCGAAATAAACGGAGAGTCGTGCAAAATAAAGGCAAGGCTTACTTCAACTTATTTTAATACTTACGATGTTGGCGACACGTTAAGGCTTCCGCTGAAATTAACCGCAGATAATAAATATTCTGATCTTTCAGAGGCGTATGACCTTTCACACGGTATTCTGATTTATGCTGAGTCGGAAAACAGCGAGTCGGCAGAGGTTTTGGAAAGCCGTGACATTTTTCCTTACACGCATATATACCCGATTCAGAAAAAGATTTCGCTTATAATAGAAAAATACGCTAATGAAAACGGCGGTGCTCTGTCGAGAGCTCTTGTTTACGGAAACAGGGACGGTCTTCCCTACGCGTTTACCTCTGCATTCAAGGAACTCGGAATTTCTCATATGCTCGCGATAAGCGGAATGCACTTTTCTATCGTAGTCGGTCTTCTTGCGATGGCTTTATCAAAAGCGCGTATAAGAAAGCAGTTTTCTGTTATACTTCTTACATTGTTTGTACTGTTCTATGCTCTTTTGGCAGGCTTTTCGGCATCTGTTGTCCGTGCAGCGTTTATGCTGCTCTTTTCGTATGCCGCGTTTGTTCTGGGAAGAAAAGCCGATTCGGTAACTTCCCTTTTTATCGCAGGATTTTTGATATGTATTATAACTCCGTACGCGATATACGATATCGGAATGTTGCTTTCGTTTATGTCAACATTTGGAATACTTGTTGTGGCACTTCCGATAAACGAAAGAATGCGTCAAAACGAGATTATGAAAATCAAGCCGCTTTTCACTCTTCTTTCGGCACTTAATATAACGCTTTCAGCGGTCCTCTTTACTCTTCCCGTAATTCATTTTTGCTTTGGTTATATATCTTATGTGTCACCCGTGGCAAATCTTCTTTTTATCCCGCTTATCACGGTTATAATGTATCTTTTGCCATTTCTTATAGTTTTTTCGCCTTTAAAATATATTGCATATCCGATAGGATATCTTATTTCTCTTATATCGGATGCTACCGTGAATTTTGCGCAGGCTTTTGCACGATCGGGAGATTACTATGTAAGGCTTGACTATCCTTTCTGTACCGTACTTTTTGTTTTGATGCTTGCAGCTATTTTTCTGATAGCAGTACTTGTAAAAGGATTCGGTAAGCACAGAGAGATCGTATATATACCTATGATACTGTTTGTCTTTCTGTGTTACATCGGAAATCATCTCGTTATGATGCCTTATCACAGCGGAATGTCCGTAATATATTACACCGAAGACGAAAACGATGCTGTTATACTTGTAAATGACGGCAATGCTATGCTTTGCGACAGTTCGGACGGTTCCTATTCCTTTACAAAGAATGCACTTGATTATGCAAGAGAAGTCGGAAAAGTAGATATAACTTCGTATATGATAACAGATTATCACTATAATCATATAGCAACGGTCACAAAACTTATCGAGCAAACCGAAATACGGGATTTTGTACTTCCCGTATCGCTTGGACGCGATAAAAATTTTCACTATTCGGTAACTAAATATCTGAATGCTTCGGACTGCAGTGTGCATCTTTATAAACCGAGAGAAAATTCGCTGATCTTCGGTGATTTTCTCTTAAACGTGCATATTTATGAGCACGAAACGGCAAATCCCGCAACGCTTATATTTGTTGAAGGAGAAGATCAAGAAATTGACAGCTATATGTACATATCCAACACAAAGGATATGATATCTTTGAATAAAGACTTCAGAGAGTTCATTACAGAATGCTCAAAACGCTCCGACTACGTAATATGTGCTTCTCACGGTGATGCGTTCGAGGCTGTAGCTTATATTGAAAAATATATCTCATACGAACCGCTTTACGATTCTTTTTACACCAAACTGAAATAATAAGATTAAAAACTGTAAAATCTCCCCATAATAGGTTATATTACGATAACTGTTGTGGGGAGGTTTTATTATCAACAGAGAAAACAGAAAACTGAGCAGTCTTTCGGGAGTTTTTCTCAAAATGCGTGTTCACGGTATTTTGATAAAGGAATATCCCTTTCTTCTCTCGATGCTGACTTCGTACGAAAAAATAACGCCCGAAAAGCGTAAATGGAGAATATATATTCTTCTTGAATCATTTTTGTGTAAGCATAACTTTGCCGTACAGGAAAAAGAAATATCCGAAATGCTTATATCTGAAGCTGAAAAAAAGCCGTTCAGAGATGAAGAAACGGTGGCTGTTCTTCCCATAGTTGCAGATATTATTTCACGCAAAACGCTGTCACTTAATAACTGTTCGGAAAGCGAAAAAAATATACTTGTAGGAAATTTCAGTAAGATAATACGCTCACTTGAAATATCCGACATCGAAGAACTTCGTGAAAAAATATCCGTACTTGACAGAAATCTCTCGGATAATCCAGATACCTATTACTCCGTAAGCACCGATCTTACCAAATCACTTCTTCGCGGCAGAATATCGGCGTTTGCGAGAAGACATAGAATATCCGAAAAAGATGCGGTAAAGATATACTGTGACAATTTGGGATACAGCGAAGATAAAAAAATACGAAAGAAAAACATACGGCTTTATTTCACTTTTTGGGTGTTTTTTACTTTACTTTTTTCTTTTTTAGCGGTTTATTTTGCAAAAGTAAATCCGTTTATCTTTTTGCTTACAATATTCCCTGTAAGCGAGGCTGTAAAATATATAATAGACCGCATAGCCTCTCGTAATTTGCCGCTTACTGCCGTTTCACGCCTTGATATAGAAAATATACCCGATAATGCCAAAACACTCACGGTGATAACGTCGCTTATATCAGATAAGGATGACTCGCTTTTCAGACAGCTTGAGGAATTTTATCTTTTGACAAGAGATAAAAACGCTTATTTCGGACTTCTTCTTGATTTTGCCGAATCCGAAAAAGAAAATAAGGAAAATGACAAAAATCTTATTGCGTACACAGAAGAAAAAATTTCCGAGCTTAATAAGAAATACGGCGAATATTTTTATTTTTTCTTGCGTTACCGAGTAAAAAGCAAGTCAGAAAATAAATATATGGGTTACGAACGAAAAAGAGGTGCGCTTATCGATCTCGTTTCGCTGTTGAGAAATAAAGATAACACGTTTTCGGTAGTTTACGGAAACAGAAAGAATATTTCTAATATAAAATACGTAATCACACTTGATCGGGATACGAAGCTTTACAGCCGTGCTGTACTTGATATGGTGTCTGCTATGCTTCATCCGAGCAACAAGCCGGTAATAAAAAACGGAAGAGTTGTTTCGGGATATGCTATTATGCAGCCTCATATGAGAACTTCTCTTGCTTCTGCGGGAAAGAGTTATTTTTCATCTCTTATGTCACGCGGCGGTATTATTCCCTATCAGAGCGCATCGTATGACCTGTATCAATCGCTTTTCGGCGAGGGTATCTTTTGCGGTAAAGGTATTTTTGACGTGGATGCTTACGTTGAACTTATACCGAATGCATTTAAAGACGAATTAATACTGAGCCACGACCTGCTTGAAGGCTCACGCCTGCGTTGCGGAATACTTGCAGACGTAATACTGAGTGATTCGCATCCATCGACTCCGTCGTCATTTTTCAAACGTCTTCACAGATGGATACGCGGAGATATACAGTCGAGTCTTTATGCAAAGAGATACGTATATAACAAATCGGGAAAACGCGAAAAGAATCCTGTATCGGGGATTTCGAAGTTTTTTATACTTGATAACGTAAGAAGAGCCATTGTTCCCGTTTTTGCCGGAATCCTTATAATGATCTCTCTGATATATCCAAAAACACAGGATATTTTGCTTCTGGCAGCTATTTCTTATTTGATATTACCTCCGCTTCGTGCCGTTTTCTCATCGCTTAAAGGAATAAACCGAAGATTTTTCTCACAGGTCATACCGACCGTCGGAAGCGCACTGTGGGAGCTCTTTTTCGGAATATCGTCAGTATTCGGCTACGTATTCGTATCGGGTGATGCGCTTATAAAAGGATTTGTGCGCTCGCGTATCACGCACAAGCACACACTTGAATGGACGGTATCTTCGTTTGAATCGCGCGGCGGATTTTTTGCACAGATATCGTGGAGCGTACTTTCGTATGCCTGCGGATTTGTAACTCTTGTTTTTGCTCACAGTCCTCTTCTTAAATGTATGGGACTTTTGTGGAGTTTTCTGCCTGTTATGCTCTTGCTGCTCTCACTTGATATATCTTACCGCCATGAACGCTCAGTATCGGATAAAGAAAAGCTGCTCACTTGGGTGAAAGATATGTGGAGCTATTTTGATTTGTACGTTACCGAAGAGGAAAACTATCTGCCGCCCGATAACGTACAGGAATACCCTGTATTTGCAGTTGCACACCGTACTTCTCCCACTAATATAGGAATGTATCTCGTATCTGCTCTTGCCGCTTGCGATTGCGGTTTTATAGATACGGGCACCCTCTATACAAAGCTTGAAAACACCCTGTCAACTATAGAAAATCTCCCTAAAAAGCACGGACATCTATATAACTGGTATGACACAGAGAAGCTGACCGTTCTCGGTACACCGTATATTTCCACTGTTGACAGCGGAAATTTTGTGATATCTCTTATAACTCTTATTGAAGGTATAAGCGATTACGAAAAAGATGAGCCACGACTTTCGGGTATAAAGGAAAAAATCAGAAATATTGCGTATTCTACAGATTTCAGCCTGCTCTATTCTAAAAAACGTAAGCTTTTTTATATCGGTATGGATGCTTCAGGTGAAGTATCCGATGAAAACTGCTATGACCTTTATATGAGTGAGTCACGTTCGACATACTACTACGCCATAGCAAACGGACAGATCCCCGCAAAAGCGTGGCAACGCCTCGGACGGCCTATAATAGGCAATAAAGGATACGTGGGGGTTGCTTCCTGGTCGGGCAGTATGTTTGAATATTTTATGCCTCATCTCTTTCTTCCCTCTTACGCAAATTCTCTTTCAGGAGAGGCTCTTGCTTTTGCGGCAAACGCTCAGATTGAAAACCGCATAAAAGGCTTTTGGGGAATTTCGGAAAGCGGATATTATGCTTTTGATTTTGCGATGAATTATCAGTATCGCGCAAACGGAGTTTCACGTCTTGCGCTTGACCCGATAATCGGAAAAGAAAAAGTTATAGCGCCGTATGCATCTTTTCTCTGTCTTCAAGTAGCCGAAAAAGCGGCTGTCAAAAATCTTGAAAAGCTTTACAATTTTGGTGCTTACGGTAAACACGGATTTTATGAAGCACTCGACTTTACCGTGTCAAGAGTAGGCATTTCTCCCGAAATAGTAAAAAGCTATATGTCACATCATATGGGAATGAGTATAATTTCTGCGGTAAATCTCTGTTTTGACAATATTTTTGTAAAGAGATTTATGAGAAATCCCGAGATGTCATCTGTAAGAGAGCTTCTGTGCGAAGCTATACCGACAGATGCGGGAATATCCAAAAACAGACCTGCACAAATTCCCGATTATATTTCTCGCGCCTATCAGAATATCGATAAAACATTTAAAAGTGCTTCCAAAAGCGGAAATATACCGTCTGTGTGTATGATTTCGTCAAACACCGCATCTTTGACCGCATCAGACGCGGGACATATTATGCTTGCACGCAAGGATATCCTGATAACGAGAGATCCTTTTGATATTCGTGATATGTACTCTGTGATAAACGGCTTGCAGGTGTTTTATTCTGTGGACGGTGAAGCTTTGCAGTTTATTCCCGACAGTATGCACTATTCGGGAACGAAAATAGTATTCAAAAATCAAAGAACGGTAAACGGTGAAAAGGTATCGGGAACTTTGATGCTGACTTTAATGCGTGACGAAGATATTTTTTGTGCCAAGCTTGACGTCAGCGGCAAATTTTCAGAGTTCACACCTATGTTAGCATTTGAAGTTGTTCTTACGAAAGCACAGGACAGGATTTCACATCCGTTTTATGATTCTTTATCGGTAGAAGCGTTTTACAATAACGACTATGACGTTCTTATTTATCACTCGCGTTCAAAAAGTGGAAAAGACGATAAATGGCTTGGCATATCGCTTGAAAATTACCCTCTCAAAAAGGAGTTTGATACTCGAAGCGATATACTTCCGCTTAATTATACAGCCGACGATATAAAGGAGCTTATATTTAAAAAGTTTCCTTTACGTACGGGTGCGTGCATATCGCCTTACTGCATTCTTAAGGGTGATAATATAAAATATTCTGACAGATATTCGTGCGAGTTTGTTATAGCCTACGGAAATTCATACGAGGATATTTTAAGAAAATATACCCTTGTAAGAAAGAATACGGGCAAGGATGTAAGCAGTTTTTTTGCATCGTCTATGTATTCTCTTTCGCAAAGCAGACTCGCGAAAGTAAATATTTCACCCGGATATCTTAAATACGCCGATCAGTATCTGGCATCCCTTTATTTTCATCCCAACAACTGCAAAGTAAGTGATAAAAAATACGAGAAAAATTCTCTTTGGGCACACGGCATTTCGGGAGATATTCCTATCGTTTGCGTTGTTTTACCAAGTGAGATTTCTCCTATGTGCAAGAAGATCGCAAGTACACTTATCCGTATTCATAAGCTATGCAGAATGAGAGGTAAGTTAAGTGATCTTGTGTTTATCGTTACCGAATCCGACGGATATAACAGCAGTAACCGAAATACCCTTTCGGATATAATATCAGAGTGCACTTCAAAAGAGCTTTTTTGCCGTTACGGCGGAGTTTTTGCCATAAGTGACACATCATCTCTCGAAGATCTCTTTTCTTCGGTGAGCGCGCTTTTTATACGTCTTGAAAAGGATTCCTCACTCGAAGATATTTTCCATACGGTTATGAAGTGCTCTCTCAGAGTTGCCGACGATGTCGAAACAGTTAAAAAGCCGTACAAGAAAAGTGAAATCGAAGACAAAAATGATCTTCGGGTTTACGGCGGAGTATTTAATGATAACGGTTTTCTTGTTGACAAGGAGCGTGTGGATCTCGTATGGTCGTATATATACTCAAACCGAGTTTTCGGTACGCTTATAACGCAAAATTCGCTCGGATTCACTTGGTTTGCAAACTCAAAGGAAAAGAGACTTACTCCTTATTTTTCTTCGTACAGACAGGATATTTGCGGTGAGCGCCTTATACTTGTTACCGCGCAAGGTAAGAAATACGACGTTATCGCATCGTCATATTTCTGCGAATTTGAATACGGATGTGTGGTTTACAAAAGTGAAATTGAAGGTGTTAGTATTACCGTCAAGGTCGGTGTCGATAAAAAGCTTCCCGTCAAGCTGCTTTTAACTAAGGTCAGCGGGAATCTCAATAATCTCGGAGATATTATCTACGTTATTGATCCGGTTATCGGAGAAAATGTTTGTCCGCCTAATCTGATAATACGCAAAAAAGACGGAGATACCGAATTTTTCAGACGAAGATATGACACACATTTGTCGGATCATACGGTTTTTCTTACGTCGTATGAATTTGAAGAAAAAGAGGAAAAAGGTGAAATTTCGAAGAAATACGCTTTCATTTTAGGTGTTTTTCCGAGTATTTCCGACCGCGCGTATTATCATATCAAAGAGAAATATTCTATGCCCGAGGATTTTGAAATCGGTTTTAAGGAGTACGAAGATTTTTATAAAAATCTTTTCGGTAGAATTCAGATAAAAAGCACTGACAGAGCACTTGACAGGGCGATAAATTATTATATTCCGTATCAGACGTTCACGGCGCGGCTTTTCGGACGCACAGGCTTTTATCAGTCAAGCGGTGCTTACGGATTCAGAGATCAGCTTCAGGACTGCCTTGCTTCGCTTATTTATGATCCTCGTTTCTGTAAATACCAGATATTCCGCGCCGCCGCGCATCAATATACGGAGGGCGACGTACAGCATTGGTGGCATAACTCTGATACAAGCGGAGAAAAATGGCACGCAGGACTGCGTTCAAGATGTTCAGATGATCTTTTGTGGCTTCCTTATGCTGTTTCGGAATATCTCAAGGTTACGGGAGATTATTCTGTTCTTGATGCAAATATAAGATATATCGAGTCAAAAGAGCTTGAGGACGGCGAGCTTACCCGCTACGAGCGACCTGTGCGCTCAAAATACAGAGAGAGCCTTTACAATCACTGTATAAGGGCTATAGAGCGCGCACTGCGCTTCGGCAAACACGGACTGCCTCTTATAGGAAACTGCGATTGGAACGACGGTTTTGACCGCGTGGGACACAAGGGTGCGGGCGAGTCGGTCTGGCTTGCACAGTTTATGCGTATGATACTTTCCGAATTTACGATAATTTGTAAGAATTACGGCGACCTTGAAGGGGCAAAAAAATACAGCGAGATAGCGTCTGAACTTTATGATACCCTTGAAAACGAAGCCTTTGACGGCGACAGATATTTGAGAGGCTTCTACGATAACGGTAAAAAGCTGGGTGCGCGCGGCGACAAAGAATGTGAAATTGATTTTCTCCCGCAGGCATTTGCCGCTATATCGGGCAGTGACGGTTTACGTGCAAAAAATGCAATTCTTCTCGCGTGTGAAAAGCTTTGGGACAGAGAAAATTCTATTGTAAAGCTCTTTACTCCCCCGTTTTCGGGAAACGGTGACGATCCCGGGTATATTGTAAGATACTGTGACGGATTCAGAGAAAACGGCGGTCAATATACGCACGCGGCTGTTTGGGCGGTATGGGGACTTCTTTCTGTCAGCGAGAACGAAAAAGCCTATGAAATGCTCTCTGATATAAATCCTGTCGTTCGCTCGATCGAAGAATCTTCGGCATTAAAATATAAAACAGAGCCTTACGCGCTTTGCGGAGACGTATATTCAAACTCGCAACACCTCGGCAGAGGCGGATGGAGCTTATATACGGGATCAGCATCGTGGTTTGTACGGATAGTTATAAACAAGCTGCTTGGATATAACGAGAAAAACGGTGAAAGCTTTATTATTTCTCCGCATCTTTCCGAAAAATTCGACAGTTTTGATCTTAAGGTATTACGGGGCGGAAAGTGCTACGAACTGAGTGCAAGGCTTGATACAGATTCACAAATAGCAGAGGTGTATTGCAACGGCAAGAAAATTTATACGGAAAAGGAAATTTTTTTCGATGACAGAGGTTTTTGCAATAAATAACGGTTGAAAATCATTAAAAGATATGTTATAATAGTTAATAAATCTTTTGAAAGACGGTGAATCGGGATTTGAATAATATAAAAAGAATTAACTTATATCCGTCGGTTACTTTGAATGTGATACCGAGTGAAAAATTCAAGATCTCATATCTTTCGGTCTATTTTTCTCGCCCTGCCGATGAAAAAGAGGCTCCGAAGAATGCACTTATTCCTGAAATTTTGACTCGTGTGTGCAAAAAGTATCCCACGATGACGGCACTTAATACAAAGCTTCAGTCTTTATACGGGGCGTCTATCGATCCTGTAAATATGCTTATGGGTGAAGCTCATATATTCGGACTGTATTCTTCTTTTCCGGAAAACCGCTACGCATTTGACGATACCGATATTTTAGGTGAGATTGTTGACCTTATATCGGAGCTTCTGAAAAATCCGCTTATTGACGAAAAAGGCACGTTTTATGAATCTATCGTAGAGAGCGAAAAAACAAAGCTGTGCGGCAGAATTAAGGCTTGTATAAACAATCCCGCTTCTTATTCGGTAAGGCGCTGTGAAGAAATTATGTGTGCAGACGAACGCTTCTCTGTTTCACCGAGTGGAACCATCGAGAGCGTTTCGTCTGTCAATGCGAAAGAACTTTACGAGTACTATACAAAGCTTCCCGGAGGTACCGCTGTTGATATTTACTACGCCGGAAGTGCGGACGCTTCTCTGCTTATATCGAAATTTAAAGAAATTTTCAGAAATTTTGATACTTCCGCTTCTGTAAAGATCGAGACCGAAATAAGAAGAAGCGCACCTTCGGAAATCAAAACGGTTATCGAGGAACAACCTGTGGCACAGGGTAAGCTCGCAATAGGTCTGCGCAGCGGATATGCACTCAGTGACGAAGATTATCACGTTTTTGCGTTGCTTAATTCGATTCTCGGATCTTCTCCTACAAGCAAGCTCTTTATGAACGTGCGTGAAAAAATGAGCCTTTGCTACTATTGCAGCTCGCGTCCTAACGCACTTAAAGGTATTATGACGATAGCAAGCGGTATTGAAGTAGATAATTTTGAAAAGGCTAAAAACGCTGTTTTAGAACAGCTTGAATTTCTTAAGAATGGCAATATATCCGATTTTGAGATAGACAGCGCAAAAAAATCACTTGTAAATGCGTACAGAGAGCTTACCGACAGCCCCTCGGGACTTGTTTCTTGGTATTTGACAAGGTCTTTCGCAGACAGAAACGACTCACCCGAAGAAGTCGCAGAAAAAATTCTTTCTGTTACCAAAGAAGAGCTTGTCGAGTCGGCTTCAAGACTTTCTGTCGATACGGTTTACTTCCTTAAGGGAACGCTTTCTCCTGAAGGTGTCGATGAGGACGAAGAAGATGATGAGTGAAAGGGTTTGATAATATGACCGTAAATGATTTTAAGATCCGTGAAAATAAAAAACTCGGAGAAAAATATTATTATTTCAAACATAAAAGCGGACTTGCCGTATATATTTTCCCGAAAGAACTTACAAGTGCGTATGCTCTTTTCGGTACTAAGTACGGCTCGATAGATAACTGCTTTCGCATCGACAAGAACAGCGAATTTGTAAACGTGCCCGACGGAATCGCGCATTTCCTTGAGCATAAGATGTTTGAAAATGAAGACGGAGAGGATCTGTTTGAGAAGTTTGCAAGAACAGGTGCTTCAGCAAATGCGTACACTTCTTTTATGCACACGATGTATCTCTTCTCGTGTACCGAAAATTTCAAGGAATCGCTTGAAATCCTTTTGAAAGGCGTTACTTCTCCCTATTTTACCGATGAAAACGTTGCCAAGGAGCAAGGAATCATCGGTCAGGAAATCCGTATGTACGAGGATAACGTACACAATGCCCTCTTCTTCGGTATGCTTAAAGCTATGTATGCTTCAAATAACGTGCGCACAGAAATCGTCGGAACGGTAAAATCTATTTCCCATATAACTCCCGAAATACTGTACAAATGCTACAACACGTTCTATAATCTTAACAATATGGCTCTTTGCGTTTGCGGAGATATTGACGTGAACGACGTTATATCGGTCTGCGACAGTATACTTAAGGATGCCCCAGAGGTTGATATTGAAAGCATATGGTCAAAGACTGAAGAATGTGAAGAGGTCGTATCCGACCGCTTCACGCGAAAAATGCAGGTTTCAAAGCCGATATTCTCTATCGGAGTAAAAGATATTATGATATCCGAAACCGCCGCAGAGCGCCTCAGAAAACGCGTTGTGGTCGAAACTCTTACAGAATGTCTTTTCGGACAGAGTTCGCCCTTTTCCGTTTCACTTTATGAAGAAGGCGTTATAAGAAATCCGCTTTCATCTTACTCCGATCATAACCGCGCATTCTCGTTTATCGAGCTTTCGGGCGAATCTGAAAATCCCGAAGAAGTATTTGATCGCTTTAAAAAGTACGTAGAAGAAATGAAGAAGACAGGAATTGACGATGAAACGTTTACCCGCGTCCTTCGTTCATCTTACGGTGCGCTTATCGGAATATTTGATTCCGTCGGAAGTATTGCAAACGAATTTCTCTCTTTCATAATGGAAGATTACGATATTTTCGATTATATTGAGATGTTCGAGAAGATAACTCTCGATGACGTAAACAGCGCGCTCAGAGAGATGTTCGACGAAAAGTATTATACTCTCGCTACGATTTTGCCCAAGGAGAATTAAATAAAAAAAGGAGGACGTTCCGATCATATCGGAATCACACAGAAAATGTCACCACTTGCACTTCTCTATTATTATATTGGATTTCCCGATCTCGGAATCAAGGATTTTCACGTTGACAGTGTTGCGCTTGAACTAGGAAACCTTGAAATAAGATGGTACGCTATAATAATAGTCAGCGGAATTATTGCCGCATTCATATATACATATCTGCACGCAAAACGCCACGGTCTGATCTTTGACGACCTTATCGACCTTACGCTCTGCGCCGTTATACCCGGTGTTATCGGAGCGCGTGTTTACTACGTTTTCTTCGATTATCTGAAAAATCCGAGTAATTACAGCGAGTTTATTGATTTTATAGCCGTATGGAACGGCGGTCTTGCAATATATGGCGGTCTTATATTCGGTGTTGTTGGAATAGTTATTGCGCTCAAAATCAAGAAGATGCACGTGCTTACTCTTCTTGACTGCGGATTCCCCGGTGTGCTTCTTGCTCAGTCTATGGGACGTTGGGGCAACTTCTTCAATATGGAAGCCTACGGCGCTGAAACCGACATATTCTGTCGTATGAAGCTCTCTTATGAATCGGGTACGGCTATATACGTTCACCCTACATTCCTTTACGAGTCGCTTTGGAATCTTTTGGGCTGTATCATTCTTTCTATCCTGTTCAAGAAACGCAAATTCGACGGACAGATATTCCTTATGGCAGTATCCTGGTACGGATTCGGACGTATGTTTATCGAAGGACTCAGACAGGACAGCCTTTATATCGGACAGTTCAGAGTATCGCAGCTTCTTGCTTTTGCGCTCTTTGTTGTAAGCCTTGTACTTATTATAGTGCTGTTTATAAAGAACCGTAAGCGTCACGTCGTAAGATGTATTTACACAGCAGAATCTCCCAAGTATATTCCTTACGAAGTTGAAGACGGAAAAGATTCCGATTACGACTACGATGTTAATATGCTTTACAAAAAGAACGAAGAAAAATCGGAAGAAAATGTTTTGGATATTTCTCCCGAAAATATAGAGGCAGATGAAGCTTCCGACGAAGAAACAGAAGAAGTTACAGAAGAAAATACAAAAACAGAAGAAAATAATGACGGTGAAGATCTGACCGAAGAAAAGTCAGAAGAAAGCTCTTCCGAAACCGAAGAACCCACAAATGAATAACTTGTTATCGAAAGGAACATCAAAATGGCAGCAAAAATAATTGATGGTAAGGCAATAAGCCTTTCTTGTAGAACAAAAATTGCAGAAGATACAGAAAATTTCAAGAAAACTTACGGATTTGCTCCCGGTCTTTCGGTAATTATCGTAGGCGAAGACCCTGCTTCCAAAGTATATGTCCGCAACAAAAAGCTCGGATGCGAACAGGTTGGGTTTAATTCGAGAGTATATGAGCTTCCCGAAAACACGACTCGTGAAGAACTGAACGATCTTATAGACAAGCTTAATGCGGATGAGAGCGTTCACGGAATACTTGTTCAGCTTCCCCTCCCGAAGCATCTTGACAGCGAAGAGGTTATCGCGCGCATTTCTCCCGAAAAGGACGTTGATGCTTTCCACGAATCAAACGTAGGACGCATAATGATAGGAAATTACAGCTTCCTTCCCTGCACTCCCGCAGGTGTTATAGAGCTTCTCAGAGCCAGCGAAATCGAGATTTCCGGGAAAGAATGTGTGGTTGTCGGAAGAAGCAATATCGTAGGTAAGCCTATGGCTATGCTTCTCTTGCAGGCTAACGGTACGGTTACAATTTGCCATTCACGCACAAAGGATCTTGCAGAGGTTACCAGACGTGCTGATATACTCGTAGTTGCTATCGGAAAGGCTGATTTTATTACAGCCGATATGGTAAAACCGGGTGCTGTTGTTATTGACGTCGGAATGAACAGACGCGCAGACGGAAAGCTTACAGGCGACGTGGATTTTGCAGGTGTTTCCGAAATAGCATCATACATAACTCCCGTTCCCGGCGGTGTCGGACCTATGACAATAACTATGCTTCTTAAAAATACTCTTACCGCAGCAGAAAATTTTGCTAAAGATAACTAAGTTATGAATGTAAAAGATAAAATGTATCTCGGAGAGCTCTACAATGCTTACGATGAAGAGCTTGTGAAACAGCAGACTCTCTGCCTTGAGAAACAGTATGATTTTAACGCTACGCGCCCTTCCGAAGGTGAAAAAAGAACAAAGCTTCTGAAGGAAATGTTTGCCGATATCGGTGAAAACTGTTATATCGAACCTCCGCTTCATTCAAATTGGGGCGGACACCACGTACATTTCGGCAATAACGTATATGCAAACTTTAACCTTACGCTTGTTGACGACAATCATATTTACGTCGGTGACTATACAATGTTCGGCCCAAACGTGGTAATTGCGACAGCAGGACATCCTATTCTTCCCGAAATTCGTGAAAAGGGATATCAGTATAATATTCCCGTACATATCGGAAAAAACTGTTGGCTGGGTGCAGGTGTGGTGGTTCTTCCGGGAGTTACCATCGGTGACAACTCTGTTATCGGTGCAGGAAGCATCGTAACCAAGGATATACCCGCAAACGTAGTAGCTTACGGAAATCCCTGCCGAGTTGTCAGAGAAATAAGCGAGCACGACAGACAGTATTATTTTAAAGATCGCAAGATCAAAGAAAAGGATTTAAAATAATAAAATAATTACGGAAAGGAATTTTACAATGAAAAAAAGAGGAGTAATAACACTTATAATCGGTGCTGTTTTATTGATTTCAGGAATAATAATTCCGCTTGTTTGTTCGGGTATTTCAAGCGGGAACTCAACAGGCGAGCTTACTATCCGCGATCCTCAAAGATGGTCGCTCTTTCTTGCACTTGCGTTTATTCCAACCGGATTTGCAATATCTGTTACAGGACTTTTCGCTGTAATATTCCCGAATTTTACAGAAAACTTCTGCAGAGTATCCACAACCCTTATTTCAATAGCTCTTTCTACATCGGGAGCACTTGTAATAATCTCTCTCTTTAATCTTTACATATACGCGGTTTTCAACGAGTCCAAACTGCACCCCGTAAGCTATCCTGTAAGCTTTTTTGCAGCAATTCTCTGCTTTTTCGCGTGCTGTGTTCTTGTACTTCTTTACTACTTTTCCCGCAGAAAGAACTACTCTATGCAAGGCATAGCGATTGATCTTCTTACAATGGGACTTTACTTCGTTCCTATGACACTTTTCTGGGGTAGTATCGAAATGGTTGCAAGTGAACTTCTTGCTATTTTGACGTGATAAATTAGGCTATTTAACATAAAAAACAAGACCCAAACTATTTTGAGTCTTGTTTTTTATTAAAGGTTTTCATACATATCAGCAAGGCGTTTGACTGCATTTCGCATTTGAGCAAGTCCTTCAAGAACACCTTCCTCATCGCATCTGTCATTTGGCATTCCACATTCGAGTGTGAAATCTCCGCTATATCCGTTATCCTTGAGAGCTTTCAAAATGGGCGGAAAATCAATGCTGTGGGAAAATGGAATGTGATGAAGATCTAGTATCTTATCGTTATCGTGAATATGCAGAGCCTGAAGCTTAGGACCGAGTGCATTTACCATATCTACTGCATTTGAGCCAAGGTCACGTAGCTCTGCGTGACCTATATCAAGGCAGGCAACAAAGTATGGGCTGTCTATCTGTGCAAGATGCTTCAGAAAATCATCAGAGGATGATCGTCCATTATCTTGCCAAGCTTTGGATTATACCAAGCCATCGCTATCATTGTAAAATCCCACGCATCAAATCCCGCTTTGGCTACGAATTCTACTGCTTTTTCCTGACTTCCGCCAAGCCTGTGACGTGCTCCGTCAATAAAGGTTGAAAGTATCATAAAACTCTCCTAAACAAGTAAAAAAGGACGTTATAAGCACTTTTATCACGTCCCCAAGCGTACCTGCTCGACAGGATTCGAACCTGCGATCTCAAGAGTCGGAGTCTTGTGCGTTATCCGGCTACGCTACGAGCAGAAATATATTTTTCAGATACTGAGATTCTACCACAAATTTTCCTGTTTGTCAATCCTTACCGGTAAAGATAGCTTAGAATTTCTAATGATAAAATTCGACAGCCGCCGATATTTTCGACGGCTGTCATAATTTCAGTTTACTTTTCGATAGCTGCCTTTTGTGTCATTATCTTATAAAGTCTTTCAGCATCGAATTTTTCTCTTCTGTCAAACGAATATATACCGTTTTTCTCCTGCATAACGTCTGTGAGCTGTGTATAACAGAACGCACACATCTTGGGATTTTCAAGAAGAGCAGTTACAAGACCTTCAAAACGTCTGTAAACCTCTTCGATATCCTCCGGAGCCTTACCGTATCCCCAGCCGACTGTTCCGTCTGCATCGATATCCCAATGTGTTCCGCCGAATTCTGATACGAAATAAGGCTGTCCTTCGTAGAATTCGTGACCCTTATGGTTGACGAAAACTTCGCCTTCGCCTGTTATAAGCGGCATAAAGGTTGCTTTGAACTTTTCGGGATCCTGTTCATAGTTATGAACGTCATATATATCCGTCTTCGCGTGAACGTATCCCGACGAGTCGATTATGGGGCGCATCGGATCTATTGCGCGTGTTACGTCATAAACAGTAATGAATGTCTGTGCCTTTCTTGAAACTCTTGTTTCATTGAACGGACACCAACCGATTATCGCAGGGCTGTTATAGTCACGCTCAACGGCTTCAAGCCATTCGGGAAGCATTGAGAGCATAGCGGCAGGATCGCCTTCATCAAGTCCCCAGTTGGGATATTCGCCCCAGAGGAGATATCCTAGCTTGTCTGCCCAATAAGAAAGTCTTGGTTCAAATACCTTCATATGAAGTCTTGCACCGTTAAATCCGACCTTCTTGGAAAGCTCTATATCGCGCTTCAGATCTTCGTCTGTAGGTGCGGTATAGATTCCATCGGGATAGTATCCTTGGTCAAGTACGAGTCGCTGATAAATGGGAGTATCGTTTATTTCGATTGCGTAACCCTTAATTGCCACCTTACGCATACCGAAATAGGATTTTACGGTGTCTTCGCCAACTTCAATTTCGAGGTCGTAAAGCTCGGGTGAGTCGGGGAACCAAAGGTGCATTTCTTCAATTGGGAGCGAAAATTCGCTGTATTTGGATGCGTTTTTGATTTCCTTATAAGATACTACTCTTCCGTCGTAAAGAGCCTTTACCTTTACTGTACCCTCGTATCTTTCGTTAAGAGAGAGTACAACGTCAAGCTTTTTGTTATCAACGTCGGGAGTGAGCTTCAGCTTCTGTACGTATGTCTTGGGAACGTATTCGAGCCAAACTGTCTGCCATATTCCGGTGCAGCGTGTATAAAGGCATCCGTAGTTATAATATCTGTCGCTCTGTTTTCCGCTCGGCTGAAGTCTGTTTCTTGTATCGTCGGCGGCATAAACAACAACTGTATTTTCTCCGTCTGTGAGCTTCGAGGTGATATCATATTCAAACGGTGTGTAGCCGCCGATGTGAGCGCCTACTGTCTTACCGCTTATTCCTCGCAGTGCGCCGTCATAAGCGAAATTTTTGTATCCGCCGGGATCAAGTCCGAGGCTACTACCGTTTATCCAAACTTCGCATTTATAGTCAACGGCACCGAAATGAAGAATTACTCTTCCATCTTTCCACTCTTCGGGAACATTGAATGTTCTTCTGTACCATACAGCGGGCATAAAGTCAACGTATTCTATACCCGAAAGCTTTGATTCCGGTACGAAAGGAACGATTATCTTACTGTTGAAATCGTCTCTTTCCCAAAATTTACGTTCTACACCTGTATCTGCGTGGTCTATCTCAAATTGCCACTCTCCGTTAAGGTTTATCCATTTATCACGGACAAGACGGGGGCGCGGATATTCCGGTCTTGGGATGTTCATAATTCTTCCTCCTTATTTTTCAATATATGCCTTACGGTTCATTATTTCGTAAGTACGGGCAAAATCATACTTCTTGCGTCTGTCTTCGGTTATAAATCCGTTACATTCGTGTATTGCAGAGTCGCACCACTGGCAGTAGCAGAATCCGCACATCTTTTTGTTGTCAAGAAGTACGTCAACGTGTTCCTTGAATGTTTTATAGAACTTTTCGAATTCTTCTTCAGTAGGCTCGTGCGTCATAATATTGACTGCAGCAGCACCGAACTCAGAAACCATATAAGGCTGCTCTTCATACGGAATTGCGGGTACTCTTCCCCATCCCATACTGATATATGCAGGTCCTTCGCCTGTATTAAGCGATTCGTAATGCTTTCCAAAATCGGGCATACCTGAATAGTCGTGAGAATCGTAAACGTCTGTCTTTGCGTGTATCCAACCAGAAGTATCGATTATCGGACGCATCGGATCTATTGCACGTGTTACGTCATAAAGGAATATATACGTTCTTGCTATTCTGAAGTCTGTTCCTTCGTTTACGGGACACCAGCCAACGATAGACGGATGGTTATAATCTCGCTCAACAGCCTCAAGCCATTCGGGAAGCATATGGTAGAGTGCTTCGGGACGAGAGCAATCCCAGTGATAGTTAGCATATTCGCCCCAAAGCATATATCCGAGCTTGTCTGCCCAGTAGAGATAATAAGGCTCAAATATCTTTTCGTGCATACGCGCACCGTTGAAGCCTGCTTCAAGGGCCCATCTTATTTCTCTTTCGTAATATTCTGACGAAGGAGCCGTATAAACGCCTTCTCCGCAGTAGCCCTGATCGAGAACAAGTCTTTGGAATATCGGAACGTCGTTTATTTCTATCGCGTATCCCTTGATAGCAACCTTACGCATTGCGAAATAGCTTGTTACCTTATCTTCTCCGAGCGTGAAAACTATATCGTAAAGCTTTGCATCTCTCGGATTCCAGAGATAAAGCTCTTCGATATTGATATCAAAATCTACGTATTTGCCGTCAATTACCGCCTCGGTCTTGCCCATAGGCTTACCTTCGTAGAAGGTTTCGGCAATTACTTTCGACGCATTTACGCAGGTGTTTGCTGTAACTCTTACCTTAAGAAGCGAGTTATCAACGTCGGGGGTCATTTTGACCTTGTCGATGTAGATATCGGGAACGTATTCAAGCCATACAGTCTGCCATATACCTGTAGTTCTTGTATAGTACCAGCAGTAATGTATGTTCTGATATACCGTGTCCTGCTTTCCCGTAGGCTGAAGAGGATCGCGTGCATCGTCAAACGCGTAAACTACAACGGTATTAGCTTCACCGTACTTTACGACGTCTGTAATATCGAAAGCGAAGGGTGTATATCCGCCTACGTGTGTGCCTACGCTCTTACCGTTTACCCATACTTCGGTACGATAGTCACAAGCATCGATGTGGAAAAGAATCTTTCCTTTATTCCAATCAGCGGGAACGTCGAAATCTCTCTTGTACCATACGGCTTTCATAAAATCGGTATATCCGATTCCCGAAAGAGTCGATTCGGGACAGTACGGAACAAGGATCTTTGAACTGAGAGTCTCG
This sequence comes from Oscillospiraceae bacterium, assembly GCA_015064255.1. Taxonomy (GTDB): domain Bacteria; phylum Bacillota; class Clostridia; order Oscillospirales; family CAG-272; genus SIG672. The sequence goes on along the minus strand of SVSP01000006.1, from coordinate 12,530 downwards.
CGATTTTGGAAGTTTCGCTCTTTTCCTGTGTCTGAATGGTCAATTTCGAATTGCCATTCTCCGTTGAGATTGATCCATCCGCGGTCTCTTACAAAAGACGGACGTGGATATTCTTGTTTAGGGATATTCATAAAACACCTCCATACCGTAACTTTACGGCTAAATATATTGCAAAATATATAAATTACGTGCTTTTACACGGTAATTTTAAAGTTAGTTGCCTTCGGATTCGTTATTTTCGTTATTATCTTTGCTTTCCTTCTCTCTTATATTAACGAGAAGCTTGTTGTATCCGCCGCTTCCGTGCTGGATACATCTTGAAATACGGCTTAGTGTAGCCGAAGAAATTTCTGTTGTTTCGATTATATGCGAATAGGTCTTTCCGTCAAGAAGAAGGCAAGCACTTTCAAGTCTTTGGCTCATCTGCTCTATTTCTTTATAGGTGCAGAGGTCTTCAAAAAACATACGGAATTCTTCTTCATTTTTAAGCTGTGCCAATGTTTTGAAAAGCAGTGTTGTGTCTCGTTCTTTGTGTTGATTTAACATAGCGTCAACCGTCCTTGATTTTGTAATATGATTTTGTTAATTTTAGTTTTTTGCGTTAAAAGTATTGAAATTATAAGATATTTCTGCTATAATACAAGATAATTGATTTTTATTTATATTCCGAGCAGTTTCCTGCCGTTTTCGCACAGTATATTATTGATATCCTCTTTGGGCAGACCGCTTTCGCGTAACGTCCGCAAATATTCACTTTGAGGCGCCCACGGTGAGTCTGTTGCGAAAAGTATTTTGTCTGCACCGTGCTTGTTTATTATTTCGAGCGTAGTGCTGAAATCTTTATCAAACAGAGTGAATCCCGTGTCGAAATATACCGGAGCTCCGCACAGCAGTCTTAAAACATCTTTGCCCAACGAGTATCCTCCCATATGCGCAAGAATTATTCTCATCGAATAACCCTGAGTGTTGGCTGTGACCTTTTCGAGCATTCTGTATGCTCTCTCGGGTGTACAATGTATAGTTTCGGGATATCCGATATCAAGTCCCGCGTGCAGAGTGACCGCAAGATTGTTTTTTACCGCAAGCGTAATAATATTTATGTATCTTTCGTCATCCGCATATGTCTGCTGATAATCGGGATGAAGCTTTATTCCGTAAAATCCGCTGTCTGCAAGAAATTTTATTTTTTCTGCAATATCGTTGCAGTCGGGGTGTATCCCACCGAACGGGATAAGGTCACCGCAGCTTCTTTCAGATACTTCAATAGTGTAGCTGTTTACTGAGTCAAACTGCTTGGGCGCAGTAAGCACCGGAAGAAGCACAGACTTATCTATGCCGTTGTTTTTCATAGAAGCAATTAAGCTGTCCGATCTTCCGTCGAGGTAAGGCTTAACGTTTCCCTTTTGTGAAAGCATACTTATTGTTGAACTTGCAATGCGGTCGGGAAATATGTGTGTATGAAAATCTATTACCAAGTTAATATTCTCTCAAACATTTAAATTCTGCCCTAATTATAACAATTTGCTCTGTTTTTGTCAATAGTTACAAACTAACTTTATAGACTATATTGCTTCTTTATAAAATTTTAATTAATATAACTATTTTATTATACTCAACTCGCCGAAAGGCAGAAAGGAATGGAATTTTTATTCCGCAAAACATATGAAAAAATTACTTATCGGAAACGAAGCACTTGCAAGAGGTCTTTGGGAAGCAGGATGCTCGGTTATATCGAGCTATCCCGGAACACCTTCCACCGAAATAACAGAATTTGCAGCAAAGTATGACGAGATCTACTGCGAATGGGCGCCTAACGAAAAGGTAGCTCTTGAAGCTGCATTCGGTGCATCGCTTGCTGGAGCGCGTTCTGCCTGCGCTATGAAGCACGTAGGACTTAACGTAGCGGCTGATCCGCTTTTCACTCTTTCTTATACAGGTGTTACCGGAGGACTCATTATTTGTGTTGCCGACGACCCCGGTATGCACTCTTCTCAGAACGAACAGGATTCGCGCAGATATGCTATCGCATCAAAGGTTCCTATGCTTGAGCCTGCGGATTCCGAAGAAGCAAAGGAATATGCAAAGATTGCTTTCGAAATATCCGAACAGTTCGATACTCCCGTAATGATAAGAATGTGCACAAGAATTGCGCACTCTCAGAGTATTACTGAACTTTCCGAGCGTATCGACCGTGCTCTTACAAAATATGAGAAGAAACCTCAGAAGTATATAATGATGCCCGCTTACGCGAAGCTTCGTCATCCCTTCGTTGAGGAGCGCACCGTAAGAATCGCAGAATACGCAGAAACATCTCCTCTTAACAAGGTTGAGTATGCTGACTCATCGATCGGTATTATCACTTCGGGTGCTTCTTATCAGTACGTTAAGGAAGTATTTGGCGATAAATACAGTGTTCTCAAGCTCGGTATGGTAAACCCCATTTCTAAAAAGCTTGTTTCTGACTTTGCTTCTAAGGTTGACAGACTTATCGTTGTCGAAGAGCTTGATCCTGTTATCGAAGAATTTTGTAAGTGTATAGGCCTTAACGTTGAAGGTAAGTCTCTCTTCTCTGCTATCGGAGAATTCTCGCAGACAACTATTGCAAAGGCATTCGGTGTTTGCGAAAACACTTCAGATGTAAAGGACTTCCCTGCTGTTCCCGTTCGTCCTCCGGTTATGTGTGCAGGATGTCCTCACAGAGGTATGTTCTATACTCTTGCTAAAAATAAGATAACCGTTCTCGGTGACATCGGATGCTACACCCTCGGTGCACAGGCTCCGCTTAACGCTCTTGATTCTACACTCTGTATGGGTGCGTCAGTTTCTGGACTTCACGGATTCAACAAAGCAGGATTTGACGGAAAATGCGTGGCTGTAATAGGCGATTCTACATTTATCCATTCAGGTGTAACAGGACTTATAAACATAGCTTACAACGCATCTAATTCGACCGTTATAATTCTTGACAACTCTATCACGGGTATGACAGGACATCAGCAGAACCCCACAACGGGATACAACATCAAGGGCGATCCCGCAAGCAAGATTGATCTTGAAACACTCTGCCGTTCCATCGGAATAAATCGTGTTCGCGTAGTTGATCCTTACGATCTTAAGGCGTGCGATACCGCCGTCAAGGAAGAAACCGCAGTTGACGAACCTTCGGTAATTATTTCAAGACGTCCCTGCGTACTTCTTAAAACTGTAAAACCCAAGGCTCCCGTAAAGGTTGATCCCGACAAGTGCCGTTCTTGCAAGAGCTGTATGCGTCTCGGATGCCCTGCAATCAGTATGAAGAACGGTAATGCTGTAATCGACACAACTCTTTGTGTAGGATGCGGCGTATGTAATCAGCTTTGCGCGTTTGACGCAATCAACTGAAATCTTAATTATTTGAAAGGAATATGAGTAATATGAAAACTACAAATGTTATAATTTCAGGTGTTGGCGGACAGGGTTCACTGCTTGCAAGTAAGCTTCTCGGTCGTCTTCTCGTTGATGAAGGATACGACGTAAAGGTTTCCGAGGTTCACGGAATGAGCCAGCGCGGCGGAAGCGTAATTACCTACGTTAAGTTCGGAGATAAGGTATATTCTCCCATTATATGCGAAAACGAAGCTGATTTTATCGTTTCTTTTGAGAAGATCGAAGCTGTAAGATGGGCATCTTGCCTTAAAAAAGACGGAAAGATCATCGTAAACAATCAGGAAATCGATCCTATGCCCGTAATCACAGGTGTGGCTCAGTATCCTCACGATGCTCTCGAAGAGCTTGCAGAACTCGGAATAGTTCCCGACGCAATTGATGCTCTTTCACTTGCAAATGAAGCAGGCTCGGCAAAGGCAGTAAACATCGTTCTTATGGGAAGACTTGCTAAATATTTTGATATTCCCTACGAAAAATGGCTTGCCGCTATTGAAAATACTGTTGCTCCCAAATTTGTTGAGATGAACAAAAAAGCATTCGCACTCGGATATAACGCATAAGGCACGAGGAATATATAATGTTCTTTTTTAAATCTAAGGCATGCAGAGAGCTTGACAATATCATAAACGATATCGATCAGTACCTTATGAATAATTACAAGGATCTTGCACACGATGCAAGACTCAGACTCGAAAAGCGTACCGAAGAGCTTTTCAGCGAAGGAAAACTAAACGAAAAGCAGCATCACGCGTATATGCTTAAATTCAGACAATATTCTTATAAAATGCGCGATTATCATCACTGATAAACACAAAATTAAAATCTCTGATACCGGAAACGGTATCAGAGATTTTTTTGTCTGTCAATAAATTCTCATTTTTGCGAACATAAGCTTTTCGTTTGTCGAACCGCTTTCCCTTTCGGGGTTGTTTACGTAATAAATGCTGTGATCCTCGGAGATAAAGAATCCGGGACTGTATCCGCTGCGGACTTTAGGATTATGTCTGTTCGGAATAGGATTATCTACAGAAACGAAGCTTTCGCCGTAATCAAAGCTGAGGAAAAGGTCGCATTTGGTGTTTGATCTTCCGTTTACCGTGTGATGCGCCGTTACGAGAAGTGTTCCGCAATCTCCGCCGTCGGGTGTCCACGCAGCGGCAGGGGCGGAGCCCATTCCCTTGCCCTCTGAATTTGCGATAAATTTGCCGTAATCGGATATATCTCCCCAATCGTCAAGCTTATCTGCAAATTTTATATATACGGGGCAGGCTTCAAGACCGTACATTTCGAATACGAGTGCATACTTTCCGTTGCCCATTTTGGTAAGAGCAATCATTCCGGGACGGAGATAACGGTCTTCGCAAGCAACACACTCGAATTTTTCGCTCCAATTCACAAGATCGGTAGAGTACTTATATACAAGTCTTTGACTGTGCATAGGATCAAGCTCATCCGAATAAAAATAGTACATTCTTCCTGTTTCGTCGTCGTATATAAGGAGAGGTTCCCAAAGTCCTTCACTTTCGTGAAGATTTGAATTGTATTTTCCGCCTACGTCAACGTTTCCGATGACTTCCCACGTTTCTCCGATGTCTGTACTGAATGAAAGAGTCATTATCGTCTTTTGACCGCCCTTTTCGGGGATTCTTGTACAAGCCGCTAAAAGAAGCGTGCCCTTTTTGAAATTCCCCATATCTGCGGGAATTTCGTAAAGATAGGGCTGATATCCGGGAATCGCTCGTTCATTATAACTATCTCCGACAAGTGAAATTTGTTCCCAAGTCTCACCGTCATCTGTACTGCGGTAAATGGGATATCTGGCATCGGGTGCCCAAACCGTTTCTCTTGTTACTATAAGAGTTCCGTTGTTTTTTCCGTTATGCTCGAGGCGTATGATCTTTCCGTACGTGCACTGCTCTTTTGTACTTGGATCTTTCGGTTCATATATTGTCGTAAGTTTCTCAAGCACTAAGCTTTTGGAGTTTTCGTTTGTATATAAGACTTTATTTATTGTTTCACTCATAACGTTTTCTCCTTAATGATTATACATCGGCTGTCAATAGTTATTAATAAACCTTTATCTTTGCAAACATAAATTTCTCACACATAGATCCGGGTGAGGATTCCGGGTCGTTTACGTAATAAACCGTTCCGTCCTTATCAACGAAGAATCCGGGGCTGTATCCGCTTCTGATATTATCGTTGGGTTTATTGGGAATAGGATTGCTTATATCAATAAAGGTTTCACCGTAGTCAAAGCTGAGGAAAAGGTCGCATTTTGTGCTGCTGCTACCGTTTATAGTGTGATGAGCTGTAACAAAGAGCGTTCCGCATTCACCGCCGTCGGGAGTCCATGCAATAGCCGGCGCAGAGCCCATTCCTTCACCCGCTACAGTTTGAAGAATTTTTCCGTGATCGGCAACATCCCAACCGTCAAGCGAGTCTGCGAATTTAATGTAGATTCTACAGCTGTCACCGCACATTTCATATACAAGTGCGTATTTTCCGTTCCCCATCTTGGCAAGACCTATCATACCCGGACGAAGATCAGGTTCTTCACAGGCAACCATTTCGTATTTTGTACTCCAGTTTTTAAGGTCTGTGGTGTACTTATATACAAGTCGCTGGTTGTGTCCGTTTTTGCGAGTTTCTTCGTCTTCTCCATTTTCAAGCTCGTCTGAGTACAGGCAGTAAATTCTTCCTGTTTCCTCTTCGTACATAAGAATAGGCTCCCAAAGACCGTCACTCCACCATCCGCCGTCATTGTATCCGCCGCCTACGTCAACGTTGCAGAAGGCTTTCCACGTTTCGCCGAGGTCTGTGCTGTAATAGAGGACCATAATGGTCTTTGTTTCGCCGATTCTTGAGCAAGCTGACATAAGGAGAGTTCCCTTTTTGAAATCACCTATGTCGGTAGGAAGCTCGAAAAGATAAGGCTGATAGCCAACTATTGCGCCTCTGTTGTAGCTATCCGAAACACGAGATATCATTTCCCACGTTTCACCGTCATCAGTACTGCGATATACAGGATATCTGAGGTCTGTCCATCCTACTGTTTCGTGTGTTGCGATAAGCATACCGTTATTTTCGCCGTTATGTTCAAGCTTTATGATCTTACCGTAGGTATATTGCTGTGTACTTTTCTTTGTATTGGGGTCGTGAATAGTCGAAAGTGTTTCGAGAACAACAAGATCAAAGTTGTCGGTTGCATAGAGCAGTTTGCCCGTTTCCTGAATAACGGTATCTCCTGCTTTTATAGGCAGAGTGTTCTCTTTTTGAGATTTCACTACGTAGTTATTGACAAAATACTTAAGTCCTATAATAGTATCGCCGTCGCTGAGACCTGTTATAACGATCTTGGTATCAGTCGCTTTTATGATAAATCCGTTGTCATAGCCTTTAGCTTTAAGCTCTTCAAGAGCCTCAATACTCGCACTGCGGTTTGTATCGCCTATAAGTATCTCTTTTCCCGATTCGTCGAGAGTTTCGTTTCTCGGAACGTAGTCGGTTGTTACTTTAAGCTCAGCCTTGGTTGATTCAAGAATAATCTTTTTGAGTTTAGGCGTAAGGTTGGTAAGCTGTTTACTTGCTACTTCAATTCTGACTATGGTGTAATCGCTTATGTCTGTAGAAGGCAATTCTTCTTCAGGTTTCTCGGATTTACACGCTGTCAAAGATATTGTCAGAAGTGCAATCAAAAGTAAGATTGAGAGAAAATATCTGATAGTTTTCATTTATGGTATATCCTTTCCGTAATAAAAAGCTATTAATATACCTTTATTTTTGCGAACATAAGTTTTTCATTAAGTCCGCCGGGTGAGTATTCGGGGTTATTTACGTAATAAACTGTACCGTCTTTATCAACGAAGAATCCGGGACTGTATCCGCTGCGTATATTATCATTGGGCTTATTGGGGATAGGATTGCTTATATCAATAAAGGTTTCGCCGTAGTCAAAGCTGAGGAAAAGGTCGCATTTTGTACTGCTGCTGCCGTTTACAACGTGGTGTGCAGTAACAAAAAGCGTTCCGCATTCACCGCCGTCGGGAGTCCACGCAATAGCAGGTGCAGAGCCCATTCCCTCACCGGACAAAGTTTGAATGAGTTTTCCGTGATCTGCAGGCTCCCAACCGTCGAGAGAATCGGCATATTTTATGTATATCTGACAACCGTCACCGCACATTTCATAAGCGAGAGCATATTTTCCGTTGCCCATTTTTGTAAGAGCAACCATACCGGGACGGAGCGCGGGATTTTCACATGCAACCATCTCGTATTTTTTACTCCAGGTTATGAGGTCTGTGCTGTATTTATATACAAGCTTTTGGTCGTGCTCGGGGTCTGAATCATCCGAATAGAAGCAATATACTCTTCCAGTCTCTTCTTCGTACATAAGAACAGGCTCCCAAAGTCCGTATCCGATACCGCCGTTTACGATATCAACATTTCTGAATGCTTTCCAGGTTTCACCGAGGTCTGTGCTCTGATAAATAGTCATTGCGGTCTGTGCCATATTGTTTATTCTTGAACAACCTGCATACAGAAGAGTACCTTCTTTGAAATTTCCAACGTCTGCGGGAAGCTCAAAGATACACGGCTGCCATCCCGGAGCTGAGTTTTTGTTAAGCGTATCCGAAATACGTGATATTTCTGTCCAGGTTTGTCCGTCGTCAGTACTGCGGTAAACAGGATATCTTCCGTCTGTCCAGTTACAGGTCTCGTGTGTTGCGAGAAGCATACCGTTATTTTCACCGTTATGCTCAAGCTTTATGATCTTACCGTACGTACACTGCACAGTTGATTTTTGAGTATTGGGAGAATATATATCGGTAAGTGTTTCGAGAACGACAGCGTTAAAATTATCTGTCATATAGAGAAGTTTACCTGTTTTCTCTATTACAGAATCTCCGTTTTTAATAGTAACGGTATTTTCTTTCTCTGAGTTATATACGTAATTGTTTATAAAATACTTAATTCCGAGAATAGTATCCCCGTCGGTCATACCTACTATAACTATCTTGTTTTCGGTAGCTTTTATAATAAATCCGTTTGTATATTCTTTTGATTTAAGTTCTTCGAGAGCTTCGATACTTGCTGTGCGGTTTGTATCACCGATAAGTATCTCGTTTTTCGATTCGTCAAGGGTCTCCCCTCTTTTTAAGTAATCGGTAGTAACCGAAAGTTCTGCTTTTGTATATTCAAGCAAGGTCTTTTTGAAGGCTGCCGTCATATTAGGAAGCTTTCCGGATGCCGAATCTACTCTGACTATCGTGTATGTACTTATATCAGTACAAGAGGAATTCATAACATCTTCTCCACTTTCATATGTATTATTGCAAGCTGCAAGGCTGAGAGTAAGCATAACACATACAAGTAAAAGTGCAAACAAGGAAGTTCTTATTTTCATTGTAAATGTTTCCTTTCTGACAATTATGTTTTTGTTTGAAAAATGATCAGTCGTATATACTCGTTATCTTAATTTTTACAAGTTCTATGTATTCGCAACTGTATTTAACACCATATTCGGGATTGTTCATATAGTAAAGCACACTGCCGTCTTCGGAGAACGAAAGATGAGGACTGTATCCGCATCTGCTGTCCGAATATATGTCATACGGAATGGGGTTATCTATTGCAACGTATGTTTTACCGTAATCAAAGCTGATAAGCATAGCCGCACCTTTGTCCGTTTCTTCATAAGGAACGGGATGCTTACCTACTACGATGAGAGTGCCGCATTCTCCGCCTGCGGGAGTCCACGAACACCAAGGCGCGGAACCGAATGTAATTCCGTCTGTGGACTTTACAGGTGTTCCGTAATCGGCAACGTCGCCCCAATCGTCAAGATCCTTTGTTTTCTTGAGATATATAGGAGATCCAGAAATACCAACCATTTCAAATGCCATAGCGTACTCGCCGTTGTTCATCTTGGCAATAGATATCATACCGGGACGAAGCGCAGGATCGGCGCAAGCAACACATTCTTTAAGCTCGCTCCAGGTTTTGAGGTCTGTGGTATATTTATAAACGAGTTTCTGGTCGTGATTGGGATCGGAATCATCAGAATAGAAGCAATACAGACGCTTTGTTCCTTCGTCGTAGATAAGGAACGGCTCCCAAACGCCCCAAGAAAGTCCGCCTGCTTTATCTACGTTACAGATGGTTTTCCAAGATTTGCCGATGTCAGTACTTACATAGAGTGTTATCGTGCTTATTTCAAAATCTTCACCCGAACGGTTTCTCGACGTAGCCGCAAGAATTATCGTACCTGCTTTGTAATTTCCGATATCGACGGGAAGCTCGTAAAGGAAAGGCATCCAGGTAGTAACGTAATTTTTATTAAGATTATCTCTCACCGATGCTATCTGCTCCCAATTTGCTCCGTCGTCGGTGCTTTTAAGAATTCTGTATCCTGTATCACCGCTTTCAAGCGTAGAAAGCAAAGTACCGTTATGTTCGCCGTTATACTGAAGCTTTATCATAGTAGGATACTCATACGTACCTACTGCAAATTTCGTAGAAGGCGCTGTAACAGTTGTTCTGAGTTCTATATTGAACTCGGTAAAATTACTGAACAAAACAGAATCGGGATCTGCAGTTTTTATTTCACAATGTTCTTTCGTAAGATTTACTGTTTTACTTGTATTGTCAACTACTTTAGCATAGTTTACGAGGAAATACTTAAGTGCTTTTTTTGTCATATCATCATTTTTACCGAGAATAGCAATCTTATTGTCAGTAACCTTAATGATAAAAGAATTTTCATCTTCTGTTTCTTCAAGCTCTTTTGCAACGTCAGCACTTAAGGTACGATTGGTATTTCCAACAAGTATCTCACACGCTGATTCATCGAGTTTCTGCGAGGGATTATACCAGTCAGACTCTACCTTAAGCTCTGCTCCGGTAAAAGTGAGCAGAAGCTTTTTAAAATTAGATACAGTTTCTGTAATATCCTTTGATGTTACGTCGGGCTTTACGATTTTGTATCCGCTTATATCGAGCGCAGTAATCATTTCGGGTTCTTCGCTTGACTTACACGATACAAGAGTAAAAATGACGGTTACCAAAAGTAAGAAAAGAGCTGTTATTTTTTTGAATATCGTCTTTTTATTCACTTTTATTTACCTCGTTTCATTAAAAATAATATTGAACACGGTTAAAATGTTTACCAAATTTTTATGCGCATAAAAACAACCTTTGCCTGCTCTTCATTTTCGTCGTCGCTGCAGGGAGGATTATTCATATAGTACATAGTGGATCCATCTTCCGAAAAACCGACGAACGAACTGTAGCCGCACTTTGAATTCGGAAGCTGTCTGAACGGAATGGGATTTTCTATAGCCACGAAGGTCTCGCCGTAGTCGAAGCTGAGGAACATATCTGTTCCTGTTCCGTATATACTCGAACCGCCGTCAACCATATGGTGAGCTACAACTACAAGTGTTCCGCATTCTCCGCCTGCGGGAGTCCATGCACACCAAGGAGCAGATCCCATAGACTTCTTTCCTGCCATAACTCTTGTTCCGTAGTCGGCGATATCTCCCCAATCGTCAAGCTTTGTGGTTTTCTTAGCATATACGGGACATCCGTTTAGTCCGCACATTTCGTACGTCATATAGTATTCGCCGTTACCCATTTTTGCAATTGATATCATACCGGGGCGGTAATCTTCTTCCTTGCACGAAATAGCAATTCCTACGTCACTCCAGTTTTTCATATCTGTTGTGTATCGATACACGAGCTTTTGAGCAGCTTTTCCGCTTTTTTCGCCTGTTTCGTCGGAATAGAAGCAATATACTCTCTTGGTGGATTCTTCATAGATAAAGAAAGGTTCCCAAACACCCGTACGCGATTCTGCGCTTCCGCCTGTTGCAAGTGTATAATACGATTTCCAGGTTTCACCGAGGTCAGTGCTGTAATAGAGCGTTACCGCGCTGTATTTATCACCCAAACGTGAATTACCGCGGCTGCATCCGCCGAGGAAGAGAGTTCCCGCTTTGAATTCACCCATATCTGCGGGAAGCTCGTACAGGCAAGGCTGGAGAGTGTTATCGGACAGACCTGCATTAGTTCTATCTATTGCTATTGATATCTGCTTCCAGGTGTTTCCGTTGTCTGTACTTTTATATATTTTGTATCCGTTGTCACTGCTGTTTCCGAAGAGACCTGCGTGCGACGCTATAAGCGTTCCGTTATGCTCACCGTTGTGACATAGCTGAATAAGGGTTTCATATGAATATGAAAGTTTTGAACCTTTTCTCGGAACTGCAAGATCGGTCGTATATTCTACGTAAAATTCTGTCATATTACTGAACATTATCGAATCGGGATTTACGTTTGAAAGCTCATTGTGCCCGTCTTCGATATAAAGTTTATTTGAGCCTTTTGATGTCATAATATAGTCGTTAATAAAAATCTTGATAGCTTTTCTAAGGGTTTCACCGGTTTTACCTATGATCACTATTTTGTTTCCCGTAACTTTGATTATGTAGGCTGAATCATCTTTCTCTTCAAGTTCGGAAAGAGCTTCTATGCTTGCACTTCGGTTCGTCTTTCCGATAAGGATCTCAGCTCCCGATTCGTCGAGAACTTCGTTTCGTCCAAGCCAGTCGCTTTTAACGGTAAGTTCAGCGCCCGTGTGTTCAAGTATAGCCTTTTTGAGTTTAACTACGTCCTGAACGTGTGCAGTATTCATAGCTTCCTGACGGACTATCGTATATCCGCTTATATCGATCCCGATTATCTCCTCGTCATCTTCAGATGAGCAGGAGATAAGCGCGGTAAAAGAAAACGACAGAAGAAGTAGTACCGACATTACCGATTTGAATGTTTTCATTTTTATCACCTATATTAATAAGACATATTACTTTTTAAGTGATATAGCCTTCTTGCATTTTTCTGCAATATTTTCGGGAGTAAGTCCGTATTTTTCAAGCACGAGAGGAGCTTTACCTGAGCATCCGAATTCGTCGTTAACACCGTGACGGATCACAGGTACGGGACAAGCTTCGGAAATATATTCGCAGACTGCCGCACCGAGACCGCCGATTATAGAATGCTCCTCGGTTGTAACTATTGCGCCTGTTTCCTTTGCTGCCTTAAGA
>SVSP01000047.1 GCA_015064255.1 Oscillospiraceae bacterium | reverse complement strand
CATCTCAAACGCCGAAGTTTTTCCCCTTCTCTCAGACTCTCATCCCCTTTCCTTGGCTAAAAACTTCTCTTTTATTGTATTGTCTTCAGTCTGAATCGGTAATCATTCTTTGATTACCGATTTTTTATTGCCCATGTCGGCATACACCTTTGGCAATATGAGTATAATATTATAAAAACGATTTCGGAGGATATATGAAACAGTCTATCGGACTTTGGCAGTTCGTCGGATTTGGCGTAACGTCGATGGGCGGTACTTTACTGCATTTTTTATATGAATGGACAGGCGAATCTATCTTCGTTTCTCTTTTTTCGGGGGTAAACGAATCAACGTGGGAGCATATGAAGCTGCTTTTCGTACCTATGTTTATTTACGCTGTTTTAGAGAGTCTTTTCTTCAAAGACAGAGAGGATTTTTGGTGCATAAAGGCTCGCGGAATAATACTTGGCATTACTTTGATTCCCATTCTTTTTTACACCTACAACGGTGTTATCGGCACTTCTCCCGACTGGATAAATATCGCTATTTTCTTCATTTCTGCGGCGATTTCCTATATTTACGAAACAAAAGCGTTCAAAAAGGAAGAAATATCCTGCAAATCCTCAAAGGCCGCGTTTATCCTGATTTGTACGGTTGCGATACTTTTCGTAATATTCACATTTTTCACACCCGAAATAGGAATTTTTGAAGACCCGATCACAGGAAAGTACGGAATAGAGAATATATAAAAACAAGGGTTCCGCTTACGCGAAACCCTTTCCGATTTAAATTAAAAAATATATCCTTCAATCACTTTAAGAGTATTATAGACACCGTCAACATGACTGCGTTCATAGCCGTGGCTTGCATAGACGCCTGCGCCTATAAGACCGTGGCGAACGTCAAATCCCGCCGAAAGTGTTGCTTCAACGTCCGAGCCGTACGCAGGGTAAACGTCAACCGCATAATCGGCTTCCGTTTTCTTTGCCGCTTCTATAAGCTTACCTACGACCTCATAGCTGTAAGGTCCGCCCGAATCCTTTGCGCATATCGAAACCTGCTTTTCCGTACAGGTAAGTCCGTCGCCCACGCATCCCATATCAACACTTATTACCTCGGTAACACCTGCCGGTACGGATGCCGCGCCGCCGTGCCCTACTTCCTCATATACCGTGATATGAGCGTATATCCTGCGTTCGGGAATCAAAGATTTATCCTTCATATATTTTGCAAATCCGAGCAAAATACCAACCGAAAGCTTATCGTCAAGGAATCTGCTCTTTATATATCCCGATTCTGTCACCTTGCTTCTCGGATCGAAGGCTACTATATCGCCGACCTGAATACCGAGCGCCTTTACAGCATCAGATGAAGAAACATCCTCGTCTATAACGACCTCTGTTGTATCAAAGCTGCGCTTTGCGTCCGAATATCCTCTGTTTACGTGCACAGAAGCGTTGCAAAGCTGAAGTGTGCCTTCATAAACTTTATTATCGCGTGTATATATGCGTACGTTTTCGGTTTCTCCGTTATCTGCACGCATACCGCCGAGAGCAGTAAGTCTGAGTCTGCCGTTACCCTTTATTTCGGCAACCATACCGCCGAGCGTATCGGTGTGTGCGCACAGCATAAGCGCATCGTCCTGATTTTTGCCGCCGAAATCGACGAGAACTCCGCCCTTTTTAGTCAGCTCGGCAGAATATCCGAGTTCGCTGAACGCGTTTTTTACCCATTCTGAAGCCTTTGCGGTAAATCCCGTCGGGCTATCTATTGAAAGCAGCTCAAGCGTTTTTGTGGTCGCTTCCTGCGCGTATTTGTATTCCATATCCGTAAACCTTTCTTTAAAAAGCATTATACAGTGACAGAACATCACGTTTTTTACGTAATGTTCTGTCACAACAAATTTATTTTACTTATTTTACCTTAGGAAGCTCTGTCATACGAAGCTTTGCTGTCGCATAAGGTACGAGCTCGACTTCAACGGCTTCACCGATTCCCACTCTGCTCTTCGGAGTACTGTCAGGAATATATTCAACACCGGGGAAGAAATCCCAATCAACGCGCTTTACCTTGGTTTTTATCGCGCAAAGAGGCTTATCAGTTGCGAATGCTGACTTATAATCGTCATATTCAACGTATTCAAGCTCATCTGTTGCAAAGCCGTATCTCCACTCGCTTTCGAGATAGATCTCGTAATCGCAGTACGGATATACTCTTTCTACGCCGTTTCTTGTATATTCCCGCTTTTCCCATCTTTCCTTTACACCGAGAGTGTAGGTAAGCGCTCCGCGCACTACCGCATAGAGAGAATCACGCTTAACGAATTTGGCAGTGTTTTCAAATTCAAGTGTTATAGTATCATTCGAAAATTCCTTGTCTATCACGAAATATTCGCCCGTCTTGACACTTTCGCCGTTTACTTTAGCAGCATCAACAAATCCGGGAATACGTACGTATAGCTTGAATTTTACGGGTTTATCGGCATTTACCTTAACGGTAACGCTGTCTCTGAAAGGATACAGTGTTTCCTTTGCTACAGTTACCTTTGTTCCGTTTATCTCTGTAGTGAGATTTGACGGTGCGAGCGTAACGACCGCGATTCCGTCTTCAGCCTTCATAAAGGAATGTATCGCAAATTTCGGGAATGCCTGACCCATATTTGCTGTACAGCAGCCGTAGTTAGGTTCAAGACCGAAGATATGTGAATCACTCGAATTCGTTGTAAAGTGCGGTCTTGTTCCGTAATTTACGCAGTACGGCTGATTACTCATCTGATTATACTGATGAGTCCACATATCCTCGCTTACTGTTGCTGGGAATGCGTTATAAGTAAGTCTTTCAAGTCTGTCCGCCCATTTTACTTCACCCGAAATGCAGGAAAGTACCTCGTAAGAATACATAGCCTCACCCACGCCGCAAAGCTCCGTACCCTGAGAGGGAGATCGTCCCGCAAGACATTCGTCGCCGTTGAAATAGCCGTTTACGTTTCCGTGATATTTATCAAGGAATGCTGTAAGCTTCTCAGCATAGGTGTTCGGGTTTCTTCCGTCTATAAGGCTCATTACAGAGTCAGCCTTAATTGCCATCGCAAGGTTTACAACGTGAGTATAGTGACGCCAATCTATGCTCTTCTCTTTCATTACGTCAAACGCCTTTGTATAGTCCATACCCTGTGCTTCAAGAGCCTTTGCAAGCTTGATAAGCCACTGTGTAGGACGGCGGGAATAGAGCCACGCGATAGAAATCACACATTCATACCAACGGCTCGTTGCCCAGTTTGTAGCAAGGTTTCCTGCGCTATGGTGATAATAATTTTTTAGCGCACGGCAAACCGCTTCTTCAATTCGCTCGTCACCCGAGCAGTCGTAATAAAGAATAAGCACCTTAAGAATAAGGAAAAGTGCCCACATATCGTAAGAGCCTCTTTGAGAATCCTCGCAAGGACATATCCATCCGTCGTTCTTCTGTCCTGCAAGTATAGCATCGATATATCTCTTAGCGCGCGCTATCATATCCTCATCTTCGAGAAGATATGCAAGCGGAATAAAACCGTCAAGCCAATAAGGAACTCTTTCCCAGCCCTCTTTATCGCCGCCTATCCACTTACTGTCGCGAACGTCCGGCCACATTTTATCGAGATTACCCGCAAGTCCTTCAGCCTGTATCTTAAGCTGATCCTTAAGCCATCCATCCGGTTTTATTTCTTTTGTTGTATAGGGTTTAAAAATACTCTTCATAATTTTAATCCTCCACATTTTAACTTAAAAAATGATACTTAAAAAGGCCTGCTTGTCCGCAGACCTTTTTATTTGTTTTAAAGTAATTTTGACCTAAGCTGTTCGGGTGTCATAGGATGGAAATATGACGGAGGCACATCAAAAAGTGTCTTACAGCCGTAAATTTCTTCTTCCTGCATACGGTAAACAGCTCTTGCGGATGCCACAAGCATACCGGACGTGAACTCGGGGTTAGAATCAAGCTTCAAGGAGAATTCAACCACGTGGTTATTTTCATCTTCAAAGCCCGTGCTTCCGCTTCTAATAACCGATCCTCCGTGAGGAAGCTTCGAGTGATCTCTGCGAAGCTCTTCTTCACTTATGAAGTTCACTACCGTATTATAATCCGCGAAATAATTGGGCATTTCCTTTATTTCGCGTTCGATACGCTCAAGGTCAGCACCCTCCTCAGCAACGACGTAGCATTCTCTTATATGCTTATCCCTTACGCTGAGCGACGGATTTGATCCCGATCTTACCGCATCAAGCGACTGCTGAACAGGAACAGTATATTGACGTGCATCCTTCACGCCTTCTATACGGCGTATAGCATCCGAATGTCCCTGGCTGACTCCTCTTCCCCAAAACGTATAGGTTTCGCCGTTTGGTACGGTCGCTTCCGCATATACGCGTATCAGAGAGAAAAGTCCCGGATCCCATCCCGAAGATATGATCGCTGTTTTTCTGCCCTTTTTCGCTGCTATATCAACATTCGAAAAATGCTCGGGGATTTTTGCGTGTGTATCAAAGCTGTCAACAACGCAGAAATCAAGAGCAAGTTCAGGTGTCTGAACAGGCAGATCGGTCGCACTTCCTCCGCAGAGTATGATAACGTCTATTCTGTCTTTAAATGACAGAACGTCGCAGGCACGGAAAACGGGAATGTTATTTCCGCGCGGCTTTATCGATGTAGGGTCTCTGCGGGTGAATATCGCCACAAGCTCCATATCGGGACATTTGGACAGTGCGGCTTCTACGCCGCGGCCGATATTGCCGTAGCCGTAAACAGCCACTTTAATTTTGCTTTCTTTCATATAAAAATCCTTTTACTTAGGGGTATAGCTTTAAAATTAAAGGTACTTCTTAATAGATTCGGGAAGTTCGTCTTCTGTGCAAGAAGAAGTCATAAATACTTCGAACGAGTTCTTTTCGGTGAGCTTATCGAGTTCAAGAACGAGCTGCTCAAAGGTTTCCATATTGTTTCCGCATATCTTGAGTGCAGAGTCAACAAATATATTGGTAATATCGTGATTACTTGCATACATACCTGCAATAAATCCATACAGCGAAGCTGCTGTTGTTACGTTATATTCATTTGTATCAACAAGACGTACCTGATACTTTATCTCGTGGATGAGTTTGTCGCCCTTTTCAATACATACAACGCTTCCTTTTGTTTCGTCAGCTGCAGTATTTGCGCGTTCAATAAGTGTTTTGGTTTTTCCGGAGCCTTTAAGACCTACGACAAGTTTAATCATCTTTGTCCTCCTGAGTTATAAATAGAATTTGTTTACTTACAAAAGAATTTTCCCTTGTATACGATTATTTTAACACAATATTATAAATATGTCAATAATCGTTTCGAATAATATAAAAATTTTACTGAAATTTTATACTGTTTTTTCAGAGCTTTGCTTCAAGTTCCTTACGGCGGGCTTCATTTTCTGCGCCGGGCTTACCGAGAAGCGCGAACATATTCTTCTTATATTCTTCAACACCGGGCTGGTCGAAGGGGTTGATGCCGAGAGTATATCCCGAAATTGCGCAACCGAGTTCGAAGAAGTATGCGAGGTGACCGAATTCAAACGCGCCGCGGCGTTCAAGCTCGAGAATAATATTGGGAGTTTTACCGTCTGTATGAGCGATAGCGGTAGCCTTGAATGCTGTTCTGCAAACGTCGTGCATATCCTTACCTGCAAGGAAGTTAAGTCCGTCGGAGTTAGCTTCATCGTAAGGAATTTCAACTGCACGGCTCGAATTTACGAGGTCGATAACCGTTTCAAACATAATTCTGCTGCCTTCCTGAATGAACTGACCCATAGAGTGAAGGTCTGTTGTGAAAGCAACCGATGCAGGGAGAATACCCTTGTTTTCTTTACCTTCTGACTCGCCGTAGAGCTGCTTCCACCATTCTGCAGTCATAATGAGAGAACTTTCGTAGGAAACGAAGAACTCAACGCTCTTGCCCTGTCTGTAAAGGATATTACGTATAGCTGCATACTTATAGCAGTCGTTCTTGGTTATGTCACATTCGGAATATGCTTTTCTTGCATCTGCCGCACCGTCCATCATAGCCTGAATATCTATTCCGGCTACGGCGATGGGAAGAAGACCTACGGGAGTAAGCACGGAATATCTTCCGCCTACGTCATCCGGTACAACGAAGGTTTCATAGCCTTCATTATCGGAGAGCTCCTTAAGCTTACCGCGGCACTTATCTGTTGTTACGAATATACGATCCTTTGCTCCATCCTTGCCGTACTTCTTTTCGAGAAGCTCACGGAAAATACGGAAAGCGATAGCGGGCTCCGTCGTTGTTCCCGACTTGGAGATTACGTTTACGCAAACATCGCGTCCTTCGCAGATCTCAAGAAGCTCGGACATATTGGATGCCGAAATATCGTTACCTGTGAAGTAGATGTCGGGTGTGTCTTTTTTGAGATTATTATAATTTGCGCCCTTACAGAATTCGATTGCAGCTCTTGCTCCGAGATAGGAACCGCCGATACCGATTACAACGAAAATATCGCAGAGACCGGCAATCTTTTTAGCTGCCTTCTGGATTCTTGCGAACTCTTCCTTATCGTAGTTTACGGGAAGGTCCTGCCAACCGAGAAAATCATTTCCGGGTCCGTTTTTAGCATAGAGTGTATCGTGTGCGCGTTTTATATCTCCCTCGATGCTCTTATAGTCAGCTTCTGTGACTACGCCGGAGAGATATGTGTCTTTTAATTTGAGTACCATAAAGGAAATACCTCCGAAGATATAATAATATAACGATATAATACTACATCCTTCAGAAGTATTCAAGAATATTTTGTTAAATTTATCAAATAAAGAAATATTTTCTTAAAATTTTCACGAAAATCTGCGGTACCGTTATTTTTTCAACGTCCTCAAGCACATAAATATCGTCCGAGCCAAGCTCCGTGTCACCCGACATATAGCTGACCTTGCCGATAACGTCCCCCTTTTTGAGAGGTGCTTCAAGCTTTTCGGGAAGCTCTACCACGCGTGTAGCGTTCTTTGCCTCGCTCTTGGAGCAGACGGTACCGAAGCTCTTATACCCTACCGAAACAGAATCCGAAGTTCCGTACGATACCTTAAGCGGATCGAGTATTTCGGTATCGAAAGAAACGTAAGCGTAATTTGCAAAGCCGTAATCGAGAAGCTTTGCCGAAGACTTATTTCTGTTTTCTCTCGTGGACGAGCCGAGAATTACCGCTATAAGCTCCATTCCGTCGCGCTCTGCCGTCGAGCTTATGCAGTAGCCCGCTTTCGACGTAGAGCCTGTTTTCAGCCCCGTACATCCGCTGTAATAGCGTATCATACGGTTGGTATTCGTCAGAGTGAATTCTCCGTTTCGTATCGTATCCTGCCATATGCCCGTGAACTCGAATATTACCTCGTGCTTCATAAGCTCTGCCGACATTATAGCTATATCCCGTGCGCTTGTAACGTGATTTACCGTATTATCGTCAAGTCCGGTCGGGTTTTCAAAATTCGTATTCATCATACCGAGTTCTTTCGCGCGGTCGTTCATTTTCTGCACGAAAAGCTCTTCGCTGCCGCTGACAAATTCGGCAAGTGCGGTCGCAACGTCATTTGCCGAAGCAACTACGACCGATTTTATCATATCTCTTACCGTTAGCTGTTCGCCCGCCTCAAGATATATCTGCGAGCCTCCGATAGACGCCGCGTGCTCGCTTGCCGTAACGAGCGTATCAAGGTTAAACGCACCCGAATCCATAGCTTCCATTGTCAGAAGCAAAGTCATTATTTTTGTGACCGACGCAGGCGAAAGGGATGCGTCAGCGTTTTCCTCATAAAGCACCGTACCCGTCTTCGCTTCGATAAGTATTGCCGCCTTTGCATCAAGATCAAGTCTTACGTCAAGAGATACCTCTTCATCACTTGGTGTGTCCTCAGGTGTGTCGATAATATCTCCGTCTTCATAAACTCCGTCCGATGCAAGTACGGCAGGATTTGCAAAAAGCAGGGCAAGCGTTATAACGACAGATAGCATTGATGATAATATTTTTGTTTTCTTCATTAGTCTGTTTTCTCTCCTTTCATTTCATATCACAAAATATGCGGCGGCACAGGATTTTATAACCCTTATGCCGCCGCATAATTTTTATTCGTTTTCAAGCATTTCAAGCTCTTCCATACAGGACAACATATATTCTTCAAGTCTTTGAGATTCTTCAAAAAGTTCGGTAAGACGTACGTGGTCGCTCGACGCACTTCCCGCCGATTCTTCTTCTATTTCTACGAGTCTGTTTTCTGTCTTTTCTATTTCTTCGCCGAGAAAAGCTATTCTGCGCTCGCGTTTTCTCTTTTCTGCCGCGTTTTTCTTATCCGAGAGATATTTTTTCTTTGAATCGGAAAGATTTTCCTCTTTTTTCACCTCGAAAGTGCCTTCTTCTGCGTCTGCAATTTTTTCTTTATAGCGCATATAATCTTCATATCCGCCGTCAAAATCGCATATACCGTCCTTTTCAAACGCCATTACACGCGTCGCGAGCTTTTTAATAAAATATCTGTCGTGCGATACAGCAACAATCGTTCCGGGGAACTGATCTATCGCTTCTTCAAGCACTTCGCGCGACATAATATCGAGGTGGTTCGTCGGCTCGTCGAGGAAAAGCACGTTCATCTTTGAAAGCATCATTTTCGCAAAGGTAAGTCTTGCTTTTTCTCCGCCGCTGAGTATTTTTACTTCCTTGAAAATATCGTCTGCGCGGAACATAAATAGTGCAAGCGCGCTTCTTACCTCTGTCTGAGTAAGATTCGGATAGCAGTTCCAAAGCTCGTCTATAACGGTAAGCTCGGGAGAGAGATTTTGGTTTTCCTGATCGTAGTAGCCTACCTTCACGTTATATCCGAAGTCAAATCTGCCCTCATCGGCTGTTTCTCTGTAATTGAGTATTTTTATCAGGGTGGATTTTCCGCAGCCGTTTGTACCGATTATGAAAAGTCTATCGCGTTTTTTTACTTCAAAGGACAAATTCGAAAAAAGTTCTTTGCCTGGATAAGCCTTCGAAAGTCTTTTTACCGAAAGTACATCGTCGCCGCTTTCTTCCGACTGCTCAAATCTCATTCGTATCTTGCCCGGTTCTGCGCTCGGTGCCTCTATCTTCACCATTTTATCGAGCTGCTTCTGACGGCTCTCTGCCGCGATTATATTCTTTTCGCGGTTCCAACGTCTTTGCTGTTCGATATACGCTTCAATTCGCGCTATCTCTTTCTGCTGTGTTTTATACTGATGCTCGAGTACTTCCCTGTCTTTTTTCTTGGTTTCGAGATATTTATCGTAGTTTCCGTTATACAGCTTCGCCTTACAATGCTCAATTTCAAGAGTCGAATTTGTCACCGAGCATAGAAAATATCTATCGTGCGAAATTATAAGAAAGGTCTTCTTACTGCTTAAAATAAATTTTTCAAGCCAAGCTATGCTTTCAACGTCAAGATGGTTTGTGGGCTCGTCAAGCAGAATAATATCGGGTTCTCTTACGAGAATTTTCGCAAGTGCAACTCTTGTTTTCTGACCGCCGCTGAGCGAGTTTACCGACATCGCTTGCATCTGATCGTTAAATCCGAGGCTTGAAAGGATACCTCTGCATCGTCCTCGGTATTCGAGTCCGCCGTTTGCCACAAATTTCTCGTGTTCAAGCGAAAATTCAACCGATGCACTTTCATCTCCGTTCTCCGCTTTCTCGCGAAGGAGCGCGATCTTTTTCTCGAGAGCGACCATTTCGCTCTGAGCGTCGAGCATCTCGTCAAAAAGCGTTCTGTCGCTGTCTATTATCGCATTCTGTGCCAGATATCCGACCGAAAATCCTTTGGCAATATAGACGTTACCGCTATCGGGCGACATATTACCCATAATTACAGAGAAAAGAGTGGATTTCCCTGCTCCGTTCACACCGACGATACCTGTCTTATCACCCGCTTGTACGGAAAAAGATATATTTTCAAGTACCTGCTTTACTCCGAAAGCAAGTGATATTTTATCACAACCGAGTGCGATCATTATTCTTCTCCTAAAAAATAGACGTTACTTTTTTACAACACAGAGATTTATTTCCCACGCAGGCAAACACTCCGGTCTTCTGAGATAGAGATCATACTGAGGATAATTCTCTCTTATATACAGCGGAATATCGAAAATATCCTCGCTTCTGTGATAGAGAGATATCAGCATATCGGGACTGCTTTTTTCTATCGTTTCGCGGCTTCCGATAAGCGCGTTCATTTCCGCGCCTTCTACGTCGTACTTTATATAATCGACGAAATGATCTTTCGACACACTGTCTATCTTCAGCATATCGACAAGATTTTCCTTACCGCCCGAAAAAGCATTTGAATTTCGGTTTCCAGCAGTTCCGAAGGTCACCTTCGTATCGGTGTCCCACGCGCCTGCCGATATCGGGCAGACCTTATCTTTGGCGTGTTCATTTTCTTCGGTAAATCGAAGAAGCTTTTTAAAATTTTTAAAGTCGGGTTCAAGGCAGATAATTCTCTCGATATTCTTCGCTTTTTCAAGCATTTCACGTGCCGTATCGCCCGTATATGCTCCCGCATCGACCGTTACCTTATATTTTTCAAAATCAAAGATATTATCCTGAACGGCGCTTACAGCTTTACGAAGAAAATCTATTTTTCCGCTGAGCTTGTACGATATTACATTATCAAATATGATCTTCGATTCTTCATCCGCAAAAAGCTCGCGCACCTGTCTGTATTTATATTCATTTGACTCAAAATATTCTCTGTCAAACAAAGTTTCTCCCGCAAGAGGAACGTCCGGCGAATACAGCTCGTACTTACCGGACATTTCATAAATCATATCAAGCACGTCACGTCTCGGACTTCCGAATGACACAAGTATTATAAAATCCTCATATTTTTCACGGATATCCGAAAAGGACAACACTTTTTTGCCGTGAAAGACCTGTCCTCTGACAAATCCGTCGGACGCAAAAAAATCATCAACCTCTATATCATATCTGCCAAGCACCGATATTATCTTATCGGCACCGTTTCCCATACCGTACATCACTATCGGCTTTCCCGCCGATTTAAGATATGTCCAAAGGTCTGTCATTCTTTTACAAATTCGTTATATATAGCCTTAAGTGCCGTTTCAAAGTCGTTCTCTTCAACGCTGAGAATAATATTGAACTCACTTGAACCCTGGTCTATCATTCTGATGTTTATTCCCGCAGAAGCAACCGCCGAGAAAAGTCTTGCCGCTGTACCGGGTGACTGTACCATACCGCGTCCTACAACTGCGATAAGCGCAAGTCCGTCTTCAATATATATCGTATCGGGGTTACACGCAACGCATATTTCGTGCATCACTTCCGAACGGCATCCTTCAAGCTGATGTGTGGAAACTACCGCACTCATAGTATCTATTCCGCTGGGAAGATGCTCAAAGGAAACCGAATGATCTTCAAGCACGCTGAGAAGTCTTCTTCCGAAACCGATTTCCGAGTTCATCATATCCTTTTCAAGCGTAATAACCGAAAATCCTTTTCTTCCTGCGATACCTGTAATAACGTTCTTTGTTTTACGGTTCTCAGCCTTCGGGACGATCATTGTGCCCGGATCCTCGGGTCTGTTTGTGTTTCTGATATTGATCGGAATTCCGCTGAGTCTTACCGGGAAGATAGCGTCCTCGTGAAGAACGCCCGCACCCATATATGCAAGCTCACGAAGCTCGTGGTAGGTTATAACGTCAATAGTGCTCGGATTCTTTACGATTCTCGGGTCTGCCATAAGGAATCCCGAAACGTCTGTCCAGTTCTCGTAAAGCTCTGCTTCGACAGCACGTGCCACTACCGAACCTGTTATATCACTTCCGCCGCGCGAGAAGGTGATAACACTTCCGTCAGACATTGAGCCGTAAAATCCGGGAATAACCGCGTACTCGTGAAGTGCAAGCTCTGCCGCAAGAGCGACGTTCGTCTTTTCGCTGTCAAGCTGTTTATTGTCTGTAAAGAATATACATTTTGCCGCATCCACAAAATCAAATCCGAGGTATGCCGCAAGAATGATACCGTTAAGATATTCACCGCGGCTGGCTGCGTAGCTGTCGCTCGCTCCGCCCGAAATTGTCTTATATATAGTGTCGAACTCTTCGTCAAGAGAAATGGCAAGTCCGAGCCCTTCGATTATGGAATTATATCTTTCGCAGATCTTATTAAATATCGGATCTATCTTCTCGCCCTTTACTGCAAGTGCGTGACAAGCATAAAGCATATCGGTAACCTTTTCATCCCCGTCAAAACGTCTTCCGGGAGCCGAAGGAATAACGTATCTTCTTGTTTTATCCGCCAAAACTATATTTGCTACTTTTCTGAACTGATTTGCATCGGCAAGCGAGCTGCCTCCGAACTTTACTGTCTTTATATACTCATTATGCACAGTTGAACTCTCCTTGTATTTTACAAATACCTAAAATTTATCCGTATATATTATATGTATAAACATATCAAATGTCAAGCGAAAGTGTGTTTCCTTCTTTATTTTCGGACAAAAAAATAAAAAATCTCTCATTTTTTTCCGTGTTTTATACACTTTGTTTATATAAATACAGACTTTTTACAACATTAAGCTTCAAATACCTGAAAAACTGCCGTGTTTAAATACACTTTCGTGCACTTTTTCATCCTTTTCCTTAAGCCTCAAAAGGGCAAAAAAACGATCAAAAAAATATTTTTAAAAAAATTTGATTTTTTTTCAAAAACCCCTTGACAAAAAGATTTTTATGTGTATAATAGTGAATGTCGCCGATGCGGTGACAAAATCTGCGAGAGTGGCGGAATTGGCAGACGCGCACGTTTGAGGGGCGTGTGGATTACTCCGTACGGGTTCAAGTCCCGTTTCTCGCATAGCGCGGGCGTCCGAAAGACGCCCGCTTTTCTTTTTATTTTTTCTTTTTCACAAAGGAGTACTGACTATGACCAAGGCTGATATTTTTTCGGGATTTCTCGGTGCGGGAAAGACCACGCTCATCAAAAAGCTTGTCGCTGAAGCTTTTGGCGACGAAAAGATCGTTATCATCGAAAACGAATTCGGTGAGATCGGTATTGACAGCGCTTTTCTCAGCGAGGCAGGCGTAAATATTACAGAAATGAACTCGGGTTGCATCTGCTGTTCTCTTGTCGGAGATTTCGGCGTTGCACTTAAAAAGGTGCTTGACGATTTCTCACCCGACAGAGTTCTTATCGAGCCCTCCGGTGTCGGAAAGCTTTCCGACGTTATAAAGGCTGTTGAAAATGCAGGCGAGGAAAGACTCTCGCTTAACAGCGCAGTTGCAGTTATCGACGCAAAGAAATGCAAAATGTATATGAAGAATTTCGGAGAATTCTTCAACAATCAGATCGAGCACGCTCAGACGATAGTTCTCAGCCATACCGCAGGACTTTCTGATGAAAAGCTCGCCGAAACGGTAAAGCTTGTAAGAGAGCACAATGAAAATGCTCTTATCGTTACGACAGATTGGAACGATCTTGACGGAAAAGCACTCCTCGAATCTATCGAACGTTCCGCCCCTTCCCTTGAGGACGAGCTTAAGGCACTCGAAGATGAAGCACGCTGTCCTGTATGCGGAGAGCACCACCATCACCATCACGATCACGACGATGAGTGCGATTGCCATCATCACCACCACGATCACGACGACGAATGCGATTGCCATCATCACCAC
>SVSP01000046.1 GCA_015064255.1 Oscillospiraceae bacterium | reverse complement strand
TCAAACTTAGGCGCCGATTTGGTTCGTAAGTCCTGTCGCCCGCATAAAAATAACGGATAGGCAACGCCTATCCGTTGTTTTTTATCTGTGTATAAACATACGCCAAGCCTCGCAATTCGAAGAATTGTTTAATCGGCGCAAAATGAAATATACGGTAAATTTAAACTTCGGCGACGATTTTGGTTCAGTAAGTCCTGTTGCCCGCGCCGGATGAAAATAAGGTTGAACTGTTTTCAAGCGCTTCAAGAGTAACTGTTTCCTCTTTGTTGTTGCCGTTATAAAGGTCTGTTTTATGTCAGGAACAGATGCACCGATCCTTTTTGTCGTTTTGTACTGCTGTTTATAATTTTACCTCGTGGTTGTATAATGTACACAAAATATAAGAAAAATATTGCTTTCATAATATATCTCCTACGATAATTTTGAGTGCATTTGCTTCGTTTTTAAGTTCTTCGAGTGTGCCGCACGGCATAAATTCAAGAAGTAAAGTTCTGGGCGAAGAGAATTCACTAAGATATTTCCGCCACTCATCGATAGCGCAAGAGAGAGGGATTTTCTTATCGTCTTTCCAGTTAAATACGTGGATATGCTCGGCATACGGCGCTATTTTTCGCGCGTTTAACACATTTTCGTCGGCAGTCTGCCATTGAAACGGTTGCCAATACATACGAAAATTTTTCGAATTTACTTTTTCAATAAGCCATATTGCATCACGGGGATCTTCGGTAAACGTGCTTCGGTGACACTCCATACAGAGGATAACTCCTTGTTCTTCGGCAATCCTTGAGGCTTTACAGCAAAGAGAGAGAAGTTCACTCTTTTCAATATCTGTCATATTTGCACCGCACTTTGTTCCGCACCAAATGCGCAGAATATCGGTGCCCAAGATCTTGGCAGCCTTAATATAACCTTCAAGCTCATCTATCGGAGTTTCTCCGATGCGGAAATAAGTGCCGTAGGACGAACATTTAATGTCGTACATCTTTTGCAGCTTAACGAGTTCACCGAGATTTACGAGATCACCGTACGGCGCGTGAATATCGCTCCCCCATTCAATAAAAGAAAGTCCTGCCGCACTCATTGTTTCAAGAATTTCTTTCGGTGAATGCTTACGAAATGAAACCGAAACGAGTCCCAATTTATATTTTTCTTCCATTGTCAATTTCCTTTTTCTTTCTTGCAAGCAGAGTTTCAAACCAAAGCTCGGGGTCGGGCATTTCCGATACGGGTGCGATTACAGAACGTTCACCTTGTGTCAGCGTACGCGTGTTTTTGACCGTTTCGCTCGCGCGATGAGGCATTCTGTCTACAAATGCAGATCCGTGAGTGCCAAGCTCTTTTGCAGAGCATAGCATAGCAGAAAGAGTCGCCTTTTGTGTAAGTACCATATCGTAAAGCTTAAAAAGTTCGGATATCTGCGTCTTATCGTCGATAATTGCTTTATCAAAGAAGTTTTCGCAAAGCTTCTTTATATCCTCGAAAAGAACTTTCATTCCTTTGGTTGAACGGTCGAAATCGGCAACTCTGCTCATCTCGGTCTGATATTTTTCACGAAGCTCCGCAAGATTATTCTTGCCGTAACGGATAGAGGGAAGATCAAATTTTATTGAATGATATTCTTTATCTGCTTTTTTCGCAATATGCTCTGCGGCGCGATGTGAGCCGACCTGTGTTGAATTGAGAGCACTTCCGCCCGGACGGTAAACACCAAAAGTTCCCGCAGCTTCTCCCGCAACGTAAAGACCGTCAATTTCGCTTTGCCAATTTTGATCTACCGCAACACCGCCGTTACAATGCTGAGCAGATACGGCTATTTCGAGATATTCGGAATAAAGGTCTATACCGTGGTCTGCGTAAAGCTCGATAGCTCCCGCATTCATTTTTTCAAGACGCTCAATAGGTGTACCGAAAAGAGCACCCGATTTCTGAAGGTAGGTATATGCCTCCTCGGGAAGTATGTCAAATCCTTGTTCCAAGCCTTTCGGGTTTTTAAGAAAATCCAAATAGACACGGTTTCCGTTTTTTATTTCTTCAGCTACGAGAAGATCGACCTTTGACGATCGGTCAACCTTTCTCGTATCAAACGGCCATTGATAACCCTTTAAAAATATAAGTCCAAGTGACTCACAGCCTAATTTATCATACAGAAATTCTCTTTCGTTTCCGTTACTGTCGATAGAAATGTATCTCGGAAGCACTTGCTGATAGGTCCCCGAAAGATTCCAACGGAATTTTGTACTTGCGATTCCGTACTGCCATTCCTCCATATTTGAAAGGGAAGCGTATATATCGACGGCAAGTCCGGTAGCACCGTGCTGACTTTCGGGATAGACAGTATTCTTGTAAATTCCCGCAGGACCGCCTGTACAAAGAATAATATTTTGACAGTCAATTGCAGAAACCTCGCCGGTAACGGTATTCGCACATACCACGCCGTAGGCAGTACCGTTTTCGGTCAGTATTTTTATAACTCTCTGAAAATCTATTATTTCTATGTTTTTTGAAGCAACCGAGCGTTCAAGCGCCTCGGTCATATATTTTGAAGTAAGAGGACCACAGGAGGTTGCTCTTGTTCTTGGGTCGTGGTCGGTCTTATATCCTGCGTATTCGCCGTATTCATTGGTAGGGAAAGGAACACCGAGCTCGACGAGTCGCATAAACGAACGGACAGAATATGCAGCTTCACAAAGAGCGTGCTCGCCCATTACTCTACCACCTGAATAAAGAGTATCTGCCATCTCACGTACGCTGTCGCCCTCAGAGCCGCAAAGAGAAAGCTTGTAGTATGTTTGCTTATCGCTTCCCGTGTTGCGTGAAGTGCCCATAAACCGTCCCTCTGTGATTATGGCGATATCACGAATACCAAAATCATAAAGCTTATCTGCTGCATTGTAGCCCGCACAGCCTGTTCCTATTATCAGAGTATGGTATCTGGTTTTCATAGTCTTCTTATGTGCATTCCTCCGTCAAGAATGAGAGATCCACCTGTCATAAATCCGAGTGTTCCGTCACAAAGCGCGACTACTGCCTTGGCAATATCCTCTGGCTCGCCCCAACGTCCAAGCGGAACAAGTCCGCCATCGATAAGCTTGTCATATTTTTCCTTAACAGCTTCTGTCATTCCCGTTGCGATAATTCCGGGGCAAATTTCGTTGACGGTTATTCTTTCATCGGCAAGTCGGTCTGCAAAAAGCTTTGTTATCATACCTACACCTGCCTTTGAGATACAGTACTCACCGCGGCTTACCGAGCTTGTATAAGCAGAACAAGATGAAATATTTACAATAGATCCGCCCTTGCCTTGTTTTATCATCTCGTTTGCCACCATTTGTGTCAGAAAGAGCGTTCCTTTGGTGTTTATACCCATAACGTAGTCATAGCTTTCTTCTGTCATCTCCAAAATATCTCGGCGTACCTTTGGTGCAACTCCCGCGACGTTTACAAGTACACCTATCTCGCCAAACGATACGGCTGTATCAAATAACTTTTTTCTGTCCTCTGCAACCGAGATATCGCCCGAAACGTATGTAAAATCAACTTGGTCAAAATCCGAAAGATCGGGATTTTCGCTTCGTCCCATTCCAACGATCTTATAGTTCTTTTTTGCAAGTGCCAAAGCGGAGGCTTTTCCGATTCCTCCCGCTACACCGGTCACGATTGCTACCTTCATTTCTTGATCTCCTTGTAAAGATTTCTGTAATATTCGTTAAATACCGCACAGCCCGAAACCTGCTTCGCACGCATAAGCTCGGTACATTTTGAGCAGGTAAGACAGCATTTTTTAGTATCAAATTTTCCACTCGTGAAATCTCTGTAAAATTCCGGATAAGCAAGCCACATTCGTCCGTATCCGACGAGATCACATATTCCGCTCTTTAGTTGATACTCTGATTTTTCGAAAATGTCTTCGCGATAATACGACATACCCGATCCAATAACTGTAAGAGAAGGGAATCTCTCTTTTATATGCTTTTCGATTATTTCAAAGCGTTCAAGTCCGGTTTGGGCAGACTCGGGCGGCTCGTATCCTCCTTTACGATACGGACGGTTTACGTGAGGATTGTAATACGGATTTCCAACCGTAACGTTAAGTATTTGCAGACCTTCATTGACCATTCTTTCTATAAGCTTGTCAGGCTCGCTAAAATCAAGCTCATTTTGCTCGGTGGTACCAAATCCGTACGGCATAGGTACCATATCGGAAACGCTGAGTCGTGTCGTAAGTAAAATATCAAACGGAATTACATTTTTTACGGCTTTAAAACAGTCGAGATAAAGCTTTGAACGGTTTTCAAAGCTGCCGCCGTACCGTCCTTCTCTTGAGAAAGCAGATAAAAGCTCTTGGAATAGATATCCGTGACAGGATTTAACGTCTACACCGTCAAATCCGGCTTCTACTGCAAGAAGAGCAGAGTCAGCATATTTCTTCGGAAGTGAGTCAAGATATTCGTCTGTGACGATATTTTCATCTGTAAGCGGTCTGTTTTTTTCGTATATCGGATGACGGTAAGCTATCATCGGAACGATACTTTGTCTGCCCGAATGAGTAAGCTGAAGTATGTAGGTCTGACGTATGCCGCATTCTTTTTCTGAAATTTCGCGCATCTTCTGCAGTAATGCTTTGAATTTGGGAAGATTTTCTTTTGTCATCATCATCTGACGCAGGTTGGTTCGTCCTTCGTGGCAAACGGCGTTTGCTTCAAACCATACTGTGCCTGCACCGCTTTGGGCTGCTTTTATGTATTTTTGAATAGTAAGATCGCTCGGACTGCCGTCGGTATTACAATCGCAACCCTCCATAGGCTGCAGAACTATGCGGTTGTGTATGTTCGTTTCGTTTATTTTTATTGAAGTTTCGATCATTTTAAGTTAGCCTTTCCTTAATTTAATTAATTTTATCATATATCAAAGGATATGCATATACTTAATTTTGCAATTTATATTGCTTTTCTTGCAAACAGATGTTATAATGTTTATATAAGGAGGTGCTAATTTTGATTTGCAGTCTTGATAAGTGCGATATTAAAATAGAATATACGGAAAGTCCTGTTGCCGAGCCTATCTTGTGGGAAAGTCATTGTCACGCACAGTATGAGATGATAGCGGTTGCAGAGGGTGATATTACAGTTCTTCTTGAAGGGCAAAATTATCGCTTGAAGAAAAATCAGATACTTATAATTCCACCGCTTTGCTACCATTCGGTAACGGCAAACGAAAAAGGAATTTACAGAAGAATCACGGCGCTTTTTGGTGTTGATGCCATTCCAAATGTTCTTCGCGCTGAATTTACAAAAACGGCAAGAAACACCGAATGTTCTTCAAAAATTATCGATAACTTGAAAGAGTTCTGCCAAAAAGAGAATGCTTCCTTTTACGCGCCACTAATTCAAAGCTTTATAGTTCAGATATTTTACGATTCTTTGATGCAAACAGAGAATTCCGTAAGAACAGAAACCGATGAATTTCTACAAAAAGCACTTAAGTATATAGATGAGCATCTAAGTGAAAAAATTTTGCTCGATGACCTTGCGAGATATACAGCAAGATCAAAATCTTCATTTTGTCATTTGTTTGAGAAAAAGATGAACATTTCTCCAAAGCAATATATACTTCAAAAAAAACTTGCAGTAGCGAGTAAACTTATCGACGAGGGCATTCCTAATATGATCGTGGCAATGCAGGTCGGATATGAAAATTACAGCAATTTTTATCGCTTGTATAATAAAGCTTCGCGATTGACAAATAAATGAGAAATGTGATATAATTAAAAAAGTTAAGATACGACTGAGTAATCCTATAAAAACGTACGTATATGGAGGCTTTATATGAGAGTTGATCTGAAAATTGATGATCCCGTTATGGCAATAATGGGTCCGGAATCCAAAGTAGGGTGGGGTCCGTTCCAATTTCCCGAAATCGGAAATTTACCCGATGGCAGACTTACTATGCGATACCATTTGGGACAAGACATAGCAGAAGAATACGGAAAAGAGAAGGGTTGGCTTGTTTCCGATGATAACGGAGATTCATGGCGTGAAGCGCTTGATGCTGAAATGCCGCAGTTAAAAGGTCTTTTTGGCACAAAGCTGCCAAACGGAAAGTATCTGCGTGTAATAACTCCGAAAAACTGCCCGGTTGATAAGGATTTTATAAAGTCATTTCCTAACCGTGCACGTGCACGCGACGGTTGGACGTTACCCGCAGAAGATATTCCCAAGGATCTCTTTCCTATGAGCTGGCAATACGGAATCTATGATCCCGTAACAGGTGAAGATGAGATTTATTTCTGCGATCTTGATTTTCCCGGAATGACTGTTCGTCTTCTCGATTCGGGTGCTCTCGTCCGTCCTTTTCCCTATGATAATCTGTGTGTTGCCCCTGACGGAACGCTTTGGCAGGCTACGTATTGTTGGGGCAGAAATCCCGAAAATCTCGGACACACCTCGCCTTATTTTGCGTGTTACTTTTTCCAATCTACCGATAACGGGCGCTCTTTTAAGCTGAAAAGCTGGATACAGTATCTTCCGGATACAAATGACTTTCCCGATGCGTTTATATGCGAAGGCTTTTGTGAACCTTATCTTAGTTTTCTTCCCGATGGCAGTATGGTAACCCTTATACGTACAGGCATCTTTGCACCGTGCTATATAGCTCACTCCTACGATGGCGGAAATACTTGGACAAAGCCCGAAAAATTTGACCGAATCGGAGTATTTCCTCAAATACTGACTCTTGACTGCGGAGTGACCTTGGCTTCATACGGACGTCCCGGAGTTTTTGTGCGCGCTACCGATGATCCGCACGGAAAAGAGTGGGATGCTCCTGTCGAGATACTTCCGTACATTGATAAGAAGCTTTGGATTTGGGGAATGGATTCCTGTTCATATACAGGTCTTACAGCGCTTGATGAGCGAACAGCAATTCTCGCATATTCCGATTTCAGCATTATCGACGAAGAAGGCAAAAAGAGAAAATGTCTGATGACACGCAAAATACATATTGGATAATGCAAAAGAAATATGAAAATTATTTCATTACTTGAAAACACAACCGAGCGCGATGATATTAAGATCGAGCACGGATTATCTCTTTATATAGAAACAGAGAAGCACAAAATTTTGTTCGATATGGGTCAGACCGATCTTTTCTTCGAAAATGCCAAAACGCTTGGCATTAATCTTGAAGACGTCGATATCGCAGTTCTTTCTCATGGACATTATGACCACGGCGGCGGACTTTCTAAATTTTTGGAGATCAATGATCACGCTCCGCTCTATATAAACAAAGATGCTTTTCTTTCACATTACAACGGTACAGAAAAATATATAGGACTTGATCCTAACATAAAATCCGACCCGAGAATTATATTTACATCCGACGAGTATGTGATCGAAGACTCTGTTGCCTTGTTTACTTGTAACGGCAGAGCGCGAAAATACGAAATGCTGCCTTCGGGGCTAAACGAAAAGGTAAACGATACCTTTATTGCCGACGATTTCCGTCACGAGCAATATCTTTTGATCAAAGAAAACGGGAAAAATATACTTATCAGCGGATGTTCTCATAAAGGTATCCTCGATATTACCAATTGGTTTTCTCCCGATGTTCTCATAGGAGGTTTCCATTATTCTAAGCTTCCGCTTGACGATTATCTTGTAAATGCCGCTAAGGAGCTTTCGTCATATGCGACAAAGTTCTATGCCTGCCATTGTACAGGACACGAACAATTTGAGTTTATGCGACAGTATATGCCGTCACTCCATTATCTGTCTTGCGGGCAAAGTATAACTGTATAATTTCAAAGTTACACGTATAAAAATATCGGACAGGCGAAGGCCTGTCCGATGTTTTATGTCATATATTGTATGATAACATAGATTCAGAAGCATATGCTTCATATATTTTTTCAAATAGTCCCTGAACGAAAATTCTGTTTTCCGCTTCGTTAAAACAGACAAGCTCCTTGGGAAATTCGGTTATCGGTATTTCGTTATAAGTCCTTTGGA
Source organism: Oscillospiraceae bacterium (assembly GCA_015064255.1). GTDB lineage: Bacteria > Bacillota > Clostridia > Oscillospirales > CAG-272 > SIG672. Next base: position 5,826 of record SVSP01000046.1, on the reverse strand, counting down.
TAATTTTCGCGTGCGGCATCGCAGTTTCGACGGTACATATAGGAGTAGTGTTGTTTTTTACTGCATCTATACAATCGAATATCTTTTTGAAAGTTTCCTTAAACGGATTACCGTAGCAGATCTCCTCACCGTTGTTAAATACTGCTATTACGTCAGGGCTGTCACTTTGCGTATATATCACCTTTGCAGCTTCAAACGAGTAAACAAATTCGGGATCTCTTTGGTCTTTGGTTGCGTGTGATGCTATAAAATACAGAGGCACGTCTTTATCGGTCGTTATCTTAAATACGCAAGTATCGAAATTTTCTATATCGTTTGCGCGAAAGCACTGACCGCAAAGCTCGGAAATATCCGCACTTTTATCCATACTTTCACCGAGTACGAAGAGCATATTATGTAGATAATGTGCGCAGGCGTTTGACGCTATTGAATCGAGCACAAGCGTACCGTTTTTTGATATTCTTCCGCCCCATTTAGTGCTTCTGCCGTAATAATCAAGGCTGCGAGGCCAGCTTACAGCCGTTTTAAGAGATTGGGGTTTGCCAAACCTGCCCGAGAGAATATCCGATTTTAAATCCTGTATGGCATCCGAAAATGACCACTGATAGCCGATCGCTATCCATTTTCCGTATCTTTTTTCCGCATCGAGCATTTCTTTGGCGTCGTCGAAGGTGGGTGCGACAGGCTTTTCACAAAGCACGAACGATCCATGAGAGAGCGCACATATGCTTTGCTCCTTATGTAATAACGGCGGAGTGCAAATAATTGCAAGATCAGCAGAGTGATGCTCGTAAAACTCATCCATGGTATCATAAACGGGAATACCTTTCGCGTCGATCTCATTTTTATTTGTACATACAGAATAATAAGGGTCTACTATTCCTTCCCAAACTATATCCGGATCGGACATTTCAATTAAAGTTTTTACGTATCCGGTTGCATATCCGCTTGCACCTACAAGTAATATTTTCATATTTTATTCTCCTATTTCAATAGTTGTTTCTTTATCTGCCGAATCGCGCGCCGCTACTGCAACTTTTGTCAAATAAAATATTTCATCAGGCGAGATAGGCTCTTTTCCGTCAAGGAATTCAGCTAAAAGGTCGGGAGCCTCTCTCGGTGTTAACACGGTATTTGAGTTTTCGTTTATAAGATATACGTTGCCGTCGCGTACCTCGACAACACCCTTTGTTCCGACGCATCTGATACGGTCATCTCCGTGAGTTGAAGCGGCGTTCGGGCGATAGTAGTCAAGATTTACAGAGCAAATAATATTATCCTCCATCGTAAATTGACAGATTGCAGCCATTTCGGGATCTTTACCAAAGCTTTGAGCGTTTACAGAAAGGAATCTCTTGCCCGTAAAATTATATACCCAGTCTATTGCGTGAATCCCTACCCACGGTATCGTACCGCCGTACAAGCTTCTGTCGCCATACCAAGCGGGGCGTGTACCGTATTTGTAGCTTTTTTGTGCAGTAACCATACGTACCTCGCCGATTGCTCCGTTCTTTACGAGCTTCGCAGCGTGATAAAAAGCAGGATCATAGCGAAGATAATGCATAGCACAGAATCGTACTTTGCTGTTCTTTACTGCCTTTTCTACCATATTAAGTTCTTCAAATGACGCAGCTACCGGCTTTTCAGCAAAGATATCTATCCCTCTGCTTGCGCATTCTATAATAACGCGTCCTGTATGTGCAAAAACGGGAGATATTATCGCAAGATCGGGCGAAATCTCATCAAGCATAGCTTTATAATCGCAGTAGAAGGGAATAGTGGGATCAAATGACTTTTTTAAATTCTCTTCTGTGCTTTCGTAAGCCATACCGCAAAATTCGATGTCATCTCTCGTTTTTAAATATCTGTAAGCCTGTTGGCTGTGACCGCAGTTGCCTATAAAGCAGACCTTCATATCATTCTCCTTTTATCATTATGATTATAACTTCTTAATTTATCGAAACTGTGTGATTTATTACAATATCAAAAGCTTTTCTATTTCTTTCGAAAATTCATCTTTTTGAATATGAATCCTTACTTCGTTGGATAATGCGTTTGTTTTAAGGTGTAAAACATAGCTTGATATACCCGTTTTCTTGCGAAGCGGTGTAGTTACATTTTCTGTTGCAATAAGATTTTTTGCCATAAATACCGTAATATTTTTTGTAAAACCGCCGCTGTATGCCGTTATTTTCCCGTTATTTAAGGCAATACCGTTAGTTTGATAGCTAAGTGCTGCGCTCGCCGCTTTAAACGCAAATATAACTATTCCCACACCTGTTACAGCTAATGCGGTAATAGAAATTACAAAAACATTTACATCGAATATCATAAGTATCGCAGCTGTTTCTGCAAGTATTAGACCGATTACAATACAAAGGATCAGCATAAACCAGGATACAAAAGGAAAATAAGAAACCGCTTTTGTCTGCTTCGTGTCGGGAATATAATCAGGTAATACCTTGCCTAAAATTTCAGATACCTCGTCGTATTTGCAAAACGGAACAAGTACGCCAAGCTCTGCATTACTGTTGTTTTCCTGATCGCCCGTATATCCTATCACCTCAAGCTTAATTGAAGCAAAGCCGAGCATTCTTTGAACAAGACCCTGCGAGATCTTAACTGCCTTGATCCTGTCGTAGCTGAACGTATTTGTATGTCTTTCAAGAAGTCCGAATGATATCTGTATATCGTTACCTCGTTTAGTTATTGTAAACTCGTGGTATCCGATAAATGAATGTATCATACATCCGATAAAAGAGAAAACAGAGAAGAGAAGCATAGCTCCTGCAGTTATCAGAACAGAAAACAGAAAATACTGCCCCCACGTACCAAGCGTATCAAGCTTTAACGTCAGTTTGCAAATACCTATAACGGTAATTGCCAATACTCCAAAGAGTGCTGTAAAAAATGCCGTCGAAACAATATTTATGAAGGTATAAAGCATCTTCTTTTTGGAAGTAAAATTGTAGAGGCTGTCGTCCTCGGAAATGAGTATCTCTTCGTTTAAATCAGATATATCTCTTACACCGTTTTCTTTGAGTGAGTTCAGCTCGTTAATCAAAGAATCAATAGTCTTAGCCTTTTCGATAATAGTGATCTCGGCTTGTCTGGAAGTATTTGTTGATCCGCTGTCGACCGTGAGAACTGCAATACCGAATACTCTGTGAAAAAGATTTTGCTTTTTGTTTATGGCGTGTATCTTCTTGTAACTCAAAACAGAGCGTTTTCTGAAAAACACACCCCTGTTGCATTTTATTTCTTTTTCTGTCAACTCGTATCCGGACGTTCTGTAATACAGAATTCTGTATACTGCAAAGCAGAGATAGATTACGGTAAAAGCAATCGCAAAAACGGGAAGTGCCGCCTTAATATCCTCGGGTTTTGACTCTTCGTTAAAAAAGAAATCCTTAAGAAAGACAAAAAGTATAACAAGGGTACCGAATAAATCGGACAGTAAACCCGAATAAATATATCCTTTGTCAAATTTCTTCATTTTTCAGTTCCTCGATTCTTACTTCAAGACTCTGTTCAAGCACATCGATCATACGGTCTGCCTCTTCCGTTGTAAGAGTTGAAATATCAAAATTGGAACCGGCAGTCGAGATAGTAACTCCGCTAAGCTTCAGCATCATCATAATCGGTCCCTGTATTCTGTGAAGATCCTGAATCTGACATACGGGAATAACTACTCTACGTCTGAAAATAACCCCCTGTTTCACGATAATTCGTTTGTCGTCATAACCCCACGCATACATCTTATAGCGCAGTACGGGCAGAACAATTATAAAAGCGAGCAGTAAAGCGACAGGTATTCCCGATCCGAGTGAAACGGCAAACAAGACGTTTTTAGGCGCTCCGCTTGCTGCCAAAACAATAATCAGACTTGTGAAAGCGCTTATAAGCGCCAAAGAAACGATCGTAGCACGAATATACCACAGTTTAAGTACGCTTTTATTTAATTTTTTGAGTTCCATACGTAAGTTTCTCCTGTTATTACGACTGTTAACTGTCAAATATTGTAACACATTTTAAAAAAAAGTCAAGTATATCGGAAAAAAGTTGTGCGGTTAACTGCCGAAATCGTTTAAAATAATATAATCGATAACCGTCTTTAAGCTCTTTGACAGCCATTTATTTTTATGATAGATCAACTGTTTCCAAATATCGAGCTTTATATCGCAAACGTCGAGATAACAAAGCTCACCCGAATCTATAAAATTCTTAGTTACAAAATCGGGCAAAAATGAGATCATATTGCTGTGTGCGACCGTTGTTGTGATAATGTCAGTTCTGCCTATTTCAAGAACGGGTACTATCTCAAGCGATATTTTTGCAAGCTCTTTGTCAAGTACACGTCTGTATCCCTGACCGTATTCTGTCAAAATAAACGGCTCGTTTATAATTCTTTCTGCGTCTATGTCAACACTTGAAGCAGTAGTTCTTACCTCTGCATCAGCCGTTGCGGTTGACCTTATTCCTACAGTAAGAAAGAAGTAAACCAAGCCCGAAACACAGATGCTTCTTACCAGACTCCTTTGTCTTGCATTCGTTGCCTGCTCGTTCATTTTTGCAACACAAAACATTCCGATCATCGTAAGTCTTATGTCTTTCTCTTGGGGCGTTGTTTCCGGATGCTTCATAGGACCTTACATTTGGGGACTTTTCTCGAAAAAGATCACAAAGATCGGTGCGTTTGCAGGTATTATTTCCGGTCTTTTAACGGTCGGAGGAGCAACACTCGTAATATCTTTGCAGTCGGGATTTTCCACTGCAGCTGCTAAATCACCCGAAATGGGCGTTGCCGCTATGGCAATTTCTATGGTTATTGTACCTCTTGTCAGCGCGTTTACAAAGAATAAAAAAGAAAATGCTGAACGTATAGAAGAAATTTTCGAATGTTATAAAGAAAATTAAACTGTTTATCAATATACCAAAGACGTCGTTTAAACACGGCGTCTTTTAAATTTCAGTAGAAAAAGTCACAAAAGTATGCTATACTGTGCTTGTAAAGTAATTTTTGATAAGGTTATAGGGAGCATCAGCTTGCCCGAGAACTATGCACGGACAAGGATGAAAGCCCGTAACTTGAAAAAAATATTAATTTTTACACTTTTTTATAAGGAACTGCAGCTCACTCAGTCGTATAATAAGTGAAGGGGTCAGACGTGACCCAAAGTTTAGGAGGAAAAACTATGGATAACGGCGCAAGTAGCTACCGCCGTTTCCTTGATGGTGATGAGAGTGCCTTTATCGAGATTATGAAGGAGCTGTTTCGCGGACTTGTCTTTTTTATCGACCGTTACGTGCACGATATCCACGCAGCCGAAGATATTGCGATCGATACCTTTTCGGATCTTATTGTACATAAGCATCGGTATAACTTCAAGGTGACGCTGAAAACCTATCTGTATATGGTTGGCAGAACCCGTGCCCTCGATTATATAAGGCACCGCAATGTCATCGACTTTACAGAGCTTTCAGAGGCGCAGAATCTTTCTGACGAAAGCCAAACCCTTGAAGAAACAGTCCTTGCAGACGAGCGCAAACGGGCGGTGAATGCCGCCATTGCAAAACTGCCGGAGGATATGCGCGTCGTGGTACACCTCATATATTTTGAAGAAATGACGTATGAGGAAGCCGCAAGGGTTATGAAGAAAAACCGCAAGCAGGTGGATAATCTTTTGTATCGTGCTAAAAAGGAACTTCGCATCATTCTGGGAGAGACCTGCTAATAAAAGTCAAGGTCTAAAACGCGGAAAAACAAGAAATACCTAATGCTTAAATATAGGCGCAACAAATTGACCACCGCATTGTGAGTGTTTG
>SVSP01000045.1 GCA_015064255.1 Oscillospiraceae bacterium | reverse complement strand
TGGGCCGCGCAGGTGAGGTTATGCGTCGCGATGCTTATGAACAGCTCAGAATGCTTCAGAATAGCTGTCATTTCAGATACATAAGATTTCACGGTCTTTACCACGAGGAAATGGCAATCGTAAAGCGTAAGGATGACAGAAATTTGGAATTCAATTTTCAGTATATGGATATGCTTTTCGATTCGCTGCTTGAACTCGACATACGTCCGATAGTAGAGCTTGGTCTTATGCCAGACGTTATGGCAAGTGAAAACAAGTACGTCTTCTGGTGGAAGATGAATATTTCTATGCCGAAATTTATCGAAGAGTGGAGGCTGCTTGTAAATGAAACCGTAAAGCATCTCACGCATCGCTACGGTGAAGAAGAAATCAAAAAATGGTACTTTGAGGTTTGGAACGAGCCAAATCATCCCGCTTTTTTTGCCAATCATAAGGAAATAGACAAGTATTTTGAACTTTATGATAATGCAGCATATGCGGTAAAAGAGGTAAACAGCGAATACAAGGTCGGCGGCCCCGCAACGGCAGGACTTGGTTGGGTACCCGAAATGATTGCACATTGTCGCGAAAATAACGTGCCTCTTGATTTTATATCTACACACTACTACTGCGTAAAAGGCGCGTTTGATGCAAACGGAAAAAGCGTTTTGTATATGCAGCCGAGAGAATACCTCTCCGATGCAATAAATAAGATCGGTGAAATATGCAAAAAAGAGGGATATCCGCTGTTAATTACGGAATGGTCAGCTTCATATTCTTCGCGTGACGCGGTACACGACAGCTATTACAGCGCTCCGTTTATTTTAAGCACCCTCAAAGAATGTGAAGGATATGCCGATATGATGTCATATTGGACGTACACCGATATATTTGAAGAGGTAGGACCTGCTGAAAAGCCTTTCCACGGCGGATTTGGACTTATAAATATGCAGTCGTTACCCAAACCTTCTTTCTATGCTTATGAATTTTTAGGTAAGCTCGGAAAAAACAGACTTGAGTGTGACGATAAAGATGCGTACGTCTGCAGAAGCGATTCTGAAATGCAGATACTCTTTTGGAATTTGGTGCATCCTGATCAAGACCTGCCAAACTCCGAATATTTTTCGAAGCCTTGTGAAGCGAAAAAGATAGATGACGCAAAAATCGAAATATCCGGACTTGAGTCAAACAGAAAATATAATATTTCGGTGGAAACGATAGGATATAAGTCGGGCGACGTCTATAACGCTTATCTCGACAGAAATTTCACAGAGCTTCCTACACGCGAAGAAATCAAGGAACTCATCGAAAGATCTGTGCCTAAAAAGACTATCTGCGAAATAAAATCAAATAATGAAGGCAAGGTAACTTTGACAGTACCGCAAAGCGAAAACCAAGTTGATCTTGTGAGAATTTCATTGTAAAAACAAAACGATAGAAATATGAATTTCTATCGTTTTTTATTTGTTATACTCTGTTTTTTGAGTTTATTATTAAAGATTTCCTGTTTTTTCGCACTGCAGGATGTATTCGTCCTGCTCTTTTTTTGAAAGATTGCAGAAAAGAACGTTCCATCCGCAAAGCCTTACTTGAAGCGTTTTGTATTTCTCGGGCTCTTTTTGTGCGGCTCTGAGTGTGTCGAGGCTGAGCACGTTGAACTGTACCGCAAATCCGCGCTTTATCATAAAGGTTTTGAGGAGAGCCAGCATAGCTTTCATTCCGTCTTCGCCGCGTGCGGCAGATGAATGAAGAAGCAGGTCGAGTACGGTTCCGTTGGGAGTGTTAGTATAATTCGGCGCACAGGCAGACAGAATATGTGCCGTTACGCCCTTCAGGTCGCAGGCTGTGGTGGCGCACATATTTTTCGAAAGGGTTTCGCCCGAAAGTCTTCCGTTTGCACTTGCCGCAGTCTTTGCTCCGAAAGTAAAACGCCAGTCTATAGAGAAGGTACCGAGTCTGAAAACTCCGCCTCTGCCGTTGGGATGACCGTTTATTTTCTTTCCGAGAAAATCTATCGTATCCTTGACAAAGAAATCGACCTCGGCAATATTGTTTCCGTATTTCGGCATCTTGGATAATACGTAGCTATGAAGCTCACCGTGACCTTCCCAGTTTGCGGCTAAAATGTCGGCAAATTCTTTGAGCGTGAGCTTTTTTTCTTCAAAAACAAGCTTTTTTATTGCTATAAGAGAATCGGCCATAGTCGCACTTCCAAAAGCGTTTATCGAAGAGTTGTTGTACTTCGCACCGCCGTGGAAGGCATCGATTCCTTTCGCTACGGAATCGGCGTACGTCGAAGAAAGCACGGGTGATATTACGTCAAGCGGATAATAGCTTTCGTACGATGAGGTCATATGCATAACCTCGTCTGCAAAAGCTTCGCACTGTGTGCGGTATGCTTTGTAAAGATCATCAAATGTGGTAAAAGATTCGGCGTCACCTGTTTCGGGTCCGATCACTTTTCCTGTGAGCAGATCTTTTCCGTTGAAAATTGCCGCTTCAAGAGCTTTCGGAAGATTTATACATCCGTTGCACGTGCACGGAACCTCTTTACCGTATGCGGCAATTTCATAGCATCCGACGATAGTGAAATCTATAGTGTCCTCGCGGTCTTCTCCGAGTGCGGTGAGAGCATCGGAGGCGACGTCGCAGTTTATGAAAACGATGCTGTTTCTTCCTTTGCGAACACTTTCAAGAGCAAGCTCAATAAGGTCGTCGGGTGTTTTTGATGAGTAGCAAAAATGAATTTTAGGGTCGATTATGTTTAACCCGATGTATTCTTCGAGCAAAATGTATGATAATCTGTTTGCGCGCGACTCGCCGTTTTTGTAAAGTCCCGCGATGGCAAAAGGCATATTTGCAACCGCCTTTTCGGTATAACAGGTGTAGAGAAACGCACGCATATACTCTCTGACGCCCTCTTCGTCGAGCAGACCTTTTTCAATGTCAGACTTCATAAACGGATAGAAAAGTGCATCTACCGGACCGAGTGTGCGAAGATGGACGCCCTCTGCGCGATGCTGTATGCTGTAATAGAGAAATGTCATTTGCATAGCCTCACGGAGAGTCTGCGGCGGACGTTTAGCGAGATTTCTTAAGGTTTTGGCAACTTCGATAAGGTTATCGCGCGCAAAACTATCCTCTTGAAGCGCAGAAACACGTTCTGCAAGAGAAGAAAGCCTGTCTATATAAGCAAAAATACCTTCGTAAACGATTTCGCACGATTTATAGAAATCAGCTTTTTCTTTTCCGTTATCAGCCATTTTTGAAGCGTTTTGGCGTATTCTTTCGAGCATTCCCGAAAAACCGAGCTTCATTACGCTGTCCCAGTCTGCGGCAGTGTGTCCGAAATCGGGTGCGGCGGTAAATGAGAGAGTGTTTATTCCGTTCAGATATATCGGTCTTGTGTAAGGTGCGAGAAATTTCATATTAAATCTGTGGCGGAGATCTCTCGTTTTCAGCGCGGCATCTCTTCCGTCGAGCGCGCCTGCGAAATATTCGTAAGGGTCAACGCTTATTCGCGCGTTTTTGAGAATAAATGCCTCTGTTTCCGCCATAAGTATAACGGGAGATTTGTTTTCCTTGTTTTCGGAGATCTTTTCTATCTCGCTCATAAGGCTGTCTGTGTCAAGCCCCTCTGCGTAGTCTATATAAGCACCGAAATAATCGCGGTCGAGTTTATCGCGGTAGGTGTTAAAAGCATTTTTTATCATAAGTCTTGGCTCCTTTAAAATATGCTGTCGTTAACATACGCATTTATAATAGCATTAATTTTACCTAAAGTAAATATATATATCAAACATTTTGGACAAAACGCTCATAAATGTAAAAAAATAAAGCACTTCCGTAAAGTAATAGGGTAGACTGAAGCTAAAATACAGACGTGATTTTTACGTGAGATATAAAGTTACAAAAAATCTTAATAAAAAAAAGAAAATATTTGGTAACTATGTTGCAAATAAAAAATATATATGATATAATTATCGTGTAAAAATGTTTAGTCCGCTTTCTATTTGCGGATACGGAGGTACTTATGAAAAAAATATTAAGCTTTATTTTGGCACTTCTTATGGTCGCTTTGCCGCTTTGTGCTTGTAATCCGACCGGAGTTGAACCCGATATTCCCGACGAGCAAAAACCGGACGAAGAAAAGCCGCTTACGCACGAAGAAAAGTACGATATCAATAATGCTGACATTTCGACATTTACTAACCCGATACAGAGCGTACTCGTAAAAGGTGAAACCTGGACAGATTACGGAACAGGCGACCCTTTTGTTATGAGATATAACGGTGTTTATTATCTTTACGTAAGTACAAAGGATAATAACAGAGGTATAAAGTGTTGGTCTTCAAAGGACCTCGTTAACTGGACGTATGAGGGACTTTGCTGTAATACAAAGAAAACAATAGGCGCGTATGCACCAGAGGTTTACTACTATAACGGCAAGTTCTATATGTACACATCTCCCGCAGGCAAGGGACATTACGTTCTTGAAAGCGATTCTCCTACAGGTAAGTTTGAGGAGGTTACGGATAACTTCGGTATGTCTATAGACGGAAGCGTTCTTATAGACCAGAACGGAACGTGGCATTTCTATACTGCTGACGGCGCGGGTATAGTGACTTACTCTATGACTTCTCCTACAAAAGTAGTTCCCGGAAAGGGCAACGTAGGCGCGTATATGAACGGTTGGACAGAAGGTCCGATGATAATTTATCACGACGGATATTACTTCCTTACATATACGGGTAACCACGTTTGGTCGAAGAGCTACAGAATCAATTATGCCGTAAGCTCTAATTCTCCTACGGTATTTACACCCGATAACGACTCTAATCCGCTTCTTGTAAGCACAAACAATGAAATATACGGTATTGGACATAACTCTGTTGTAAAGGGTCCTGACCTTGACGGATACTATATAGTATATCATTCGATAAATAAGGTAGTTCCCCAGCGTCATATGAGTATTGACCGCATTTATTATAACGGAAATACTATGAACGTTTTGGGACCGACTGTAACAGATCAGCAGACACCTCTTTTCCCCGATATATATTCCTTCTTTGATTCGGAAGACGATCTCGCTGCTTTCGATGGAAAGGGCGCGTTCTATTCAACTGAAAATGACAAGGGCGGAGAACTTATCCTTAACAAAAATTCCCAGATAATCAGTAAGACAAAGCTTCCCGCAAAGGCTGACCGCTTTACTATCGAGCTTACCGTAACGTCTATATCCGACGGAGGAAAAGCAGGTGCTATCTTCGGATATACAGACGATAAGAACTACGGTAAAGCACTTTTCGATCCCGAAAATCAGACTCTCAACGTTACAGTTTTTGTAAACGGCGAAAAGACGGAAGAGACATTCAAGCTCAAGAAGAGCTTTAATGAAGACGTTAAATTCGACTGTCTGCAGGCTATGCAGATAGAAAAGAACGGCGACGACCTTGTATTCTACGTAAACGATCTTAAGGTTGGATCTTTCAAGAGCGAGCTTAAGTCGGGCGCGGTAGGATGTGTTACCGAGGGCGGAAGCGCAACCTTCGGATATATAGGTGCGGTTGATGAATTCGGCGGAAGCGGCGCGGGTGACCTTTATAAGGTAGTTTCTAGCGACGCGGGTGAGTTTTACGCTATTTACTGTTCCAACGATAACATCAAGACAGTTGATAACAAGAAAGAAAAGTGCCTAGTAGCAGAAGAGGGCAATACATACAATTACAGAATTCTCGCAGAAGCAAACGGCGTTTATGACATTTCCATTCAGTACCGCGCTGAAAGCGATACGAAGCTTGCATTCTATATAGACGGTGTTCTTGTTGAAGGTCTTGAAATGACACTTGCAGCATCGAGAACGTTCACAGTAGCATCGGGCAAGATCACTCTTCCCAAAGGAAAGCAGTCGCTCTCTGTTGAGATCGTATCCGGAAGTGCTGATATCAGACAGTACACACTTCTCCTCAGCGCAGAGGTTGAAGAAACTCTGATAGATTTCTCTTCAAGCAGAGACGGAAACGTTTATACAGATGGTACTTGGAGCGTAAGCGGCGGAAAGATATCTCTTGGCGGAACAACCAAGATCGGTAAACGCCTCTACGGTAACGAAAACTGGAGCGATTATACAGTAGAAGTTGAAGTTACACCTACAAGCGGTATTAACGCAGGACTTCTTGTACGCGCGACTAACCCCGGTAACCCCGTGCTGCTTAACAACTCTATATCGAACGATAACCTCAAAGCAGGAACAGACTGGGTACAGAGCTATTTCGTAGGACTTAGCGGCGACTCTGTTGTTCTTGGAAAGCAAAATTATAGTTGGAAACAGCTTAAATCTGCAAGCGGAACATTCTCAGAAAACGAAACGTATACGCTTAAGGTAGAGTGTAACGGTGCAAATATCAAGGTTTACGTTGACGGTGAACTCAAGATAGATTATACAGACGTTGACGATCCGTGGATCCAGGGTATGGTAGGACTCAGATGTCATACCGCATCTGCTCAGTTCGATAACCTTAAGGTGACTCCGATAAAATAAGTTGACTTTTCAGTAAATTAGAGGTAATTTTAATGTTAAAGAAAATAGTAGCGGCAATTTTACTTGCTGCAATTATGATCCCTGTTTTGGCAGGTTGTAAAGAAACAGAAGATCCCGAAGTAATCGGACCGGTATTTAATCTTACCGATGAAGAGCTTGAGGTATTCAGTAATCCTATTACGCTTGATAATGTATCGGCAGGCGGAACAGGCGACCCATTTATAATGAGATATGACGGAGTCTATTACCTTTATCCGAGTACAAGTGCGCGTGAACCTTATGTAAGATGCTGGTCTTCCAAAGATCTTGTAAACTGGAACTATGAAGGCTATGTGGCATCGCACAAGCTTCTTGATAATGCATACGCACCCGAAGTTACTTACTTCAACGGTAAATTTTATATGTACTCTGCAACTCCGGATGGCGCGACACATAGATGTCTGGTTAGTACCTCTCCGACAGGTCCGTTCAAATTTGCAAATGATGAGGGACAGGGTAGAAAAATAGACGGACACGTGTTTATCGACAATGACGGTAAGTGGTACTTCTATTCTGCAAGCGGTGACGGTATCAAGGTGTATCCTATGCAGAGTCCCGAGTGGATCGGAAACGATTCTATCGGAGATCTTGCACAGATCACAGGGGCGTGGACAGAAGGTCCGATGGTGGTTTATCACGACGGTTACTATTATCTCACCGCTACGGGAAATCACCTCAGAAATAAGTCTTATCGTATCGTATACGGACATTCAACAACAGCTCCGTACGTCTATAACGTTCCGGATGATAACATTGTTCTTATAAGCACTATCGGAGAGCTTGTCACTACGGGACATAGCTCTTCGGTAAAGGCTCCCGACCTTGACGGATATTATATAACCTATCACACCTTCCTTGCATCAAGCGGATCGATACCGAGTGCGCGCTATATGAATATCGACAGAATTATTTTTGACGGCACCTCGATGAGCGTTTTGGGACCCACCGCAGGAAATCAGGTATATAGCTCTATGCCCGATATATACGCTTACTTCGACAGCAGCGACGAACTTGCGATATTTGAAAAGGTAAACGGAACTGTTGCCAAAGGTAAGCTTACGCTTAATAGCGGTGAAAAGGTAATATCCAAAGAAGCACTTTCAGGCAGTAAGTACACGATCGAAGTAACTACAAGCGGTATTGATAAAAATGCAAAAGCGGGCGTTATCTTCGGGTACAGCGACGAAAAGAACTACGGAAGCGCAGTTTTTGATACAAAGAACGAAAAGCTGATTATCACCTTCGTGGTTGACGGAAAGAAGACTACACACGAAGAAAAGCTTGTAAGAAGCTTTGATATGCCGTATGATTTCTCGGCAGTTCAGGCGATACAAGTTGAAAAATCGGGAAATACGTTTACGTTTTACGTAAATGACCGCGAGCTTGCAAAATATGAAAGCGAGCTTTCGGGAATGAAGGTAGGTCTTACAGCAGAGGCCGGAAAGGCAAGCTTCGGCTTCTTCGGAGCGTCCGATGAGGTCGGCGGAAGCAGTAACTGCGATTTTTATAAGACTGTAAGCTCGCAGTCGGGAACTATTCCCGCACACCTCTGCCTCGAAGATGATGAGATAGATAAGCAGAAGGATAAGGACGATACGACATACGTAAAAGCATCATTCAACGATTCCTTCAATTATCGCATATACGCTACAGAAGGCGGAAATCATACCTTTAACATAAGATACAGAGCGCAGGCGAAGGCTACCGTCGAGGTATATATTGACGGAAATCTTTCAAAGACTATGACTCTCGAACCGTCCGAAAAATACACATCGGTGGCTGTTTCGGGTGTTATGGCAGACGAAGGTAAGCACGTCGTTACCCTTTATATGAAAGAGGGAAATGCCGAACTGAAATCCTTTACAATGCTCAAGATTGCCGACAGCGGAAGTATGACTCTTGATTTTAAGAGTGACTCGAAGACTGACAGACTTCATACCGACGGTAAAGGATGGAAAGTCAGCGGCGGCAAGCTCGTAGGAAACGATCTCGGCAAACGCGTTTACGGAGATATAAAGTGGGGCGATTATACCTATGAAGGAGAGATCACCTTTGAAGGTAAGACTATCGGGTCGGGACTTCTTTTCAGAACCACAGACGCAGCTGATAGCTCACTCGATCTCAAGGGAGAACCCACTACCGAAAATACTGCGAAAACTGGCGAAAATTGGATGCAGGGTTATTATCTCTACTTCACTGCACGAGAGATTGTTCTTAAAAAATGTAACTATAACATAAAGACTCTGACTACTGCAACCTACAGAATCACCCCCGACGTAACCTATAAGTTCAAGGTGGTTTGCGATGGCGCAAATATTAAGTTGTACGTTAATGATGAGCTTCTCATAGATTATACCGATGCAGATCCCTTCCTTAACGGTGCGGTCGGAATGCGAGTAACAAGCGGTACTGCAAAATACGACAATATTAAAGTAAATCTTAAGCAGTATGAATAATTTATTTATAGGGCGCAAAGGCTAAAAGGCTTTTGCGCCTCAAGACAGTAAAGAATGTTGAGGAAAAAGTGGAAATGGCAAAAAACAAACGCCCGATTTCCGTTATAGATTCGGGACTCGGCGGTATAAGCGTGCTTGGACATTTGCTTGAAGAGCTTCCAAGCGAGGATTTTGTTTATTTCGGTGATACGGCAAATGCGCCGTACGGATCGAAAACAACGGAGGAGGTTCTTACGCTTACACTTGACAATATAAAGATGCTTGAAGATGAATATTATGCTAAAGCTGTTGTTATAGCGTGTAATACGGCAACGGGCGCGGCGGCAGAAAAATGCAGAGAGATTTATTCTCATATGCCTATAATCGGTATAGAGCCTGCGATAAAGCCTGCGGTCACGCTCAGCGGTAAAGAAGCACCGCGTGTACTCGTTATGGCGACACCGCTTACGCTGTCGCAGGAAAAGTTCGTGCATCTTGCTGAGAAATATAATCCGAATGCCGATCTGATTCCTCTTCCGTGCCCGGGACTTTCTCAGGTGATAGAGTCGGGCGGTGATGAAAAAGCAGTTGTAACACTGCTGGATAAGCTTTTTGAAGGCGTTGAGTGTCATAATATCGATGCTGTAGTTTTGGGATGCACACATTATCCGCTGATAAAAGAATATATTGCAAAATATTTTCCGAAAGCGGTCATTTACGATGGCGGTCTCGGTACTGCACTTCAGACAAAACGCAGACTTGCAGAGGCAGGACTTATAGAGGCTGACAAAAAAGCAGGCAAGCTTACAATAATAAACAGCGCAGGCAATACAGAATTTGCCTCCCTTGCAAATAAGTATTTAAGAAAAATATAATTTTATAAGGAAAAGTACCAAATGGTAAACGAAAATGTTATAAAATCTCTTAAAGAGCGAAGAAGCGTACGCAGCTATAAGAGTGAACAGATTACTGATGAAATGCTGGACATAATTCTTGAAGTCGGCACTTTTGCACCGACAGGAAGAAATTTGCAGTCGCCGCTGATGGTCGCTGTAAGAGATAAAGAAACCATAAAAAAGCTTTCGGAGATGAATGCGGCAGTAATGGGCAGCGACAGAGATCCTTTTTACGGAGCACCCTGCGTCGTAGTTGTCTTTGCAGACCCGAGCGTTTATACCTATATTGAGGATGGAAGCCTCGTAATGGGCAATCTTCTTAACGCGGCATATGCTTGCGGACTCGGCGGCTGTTGGATACACCGCGCAAAAGAGGTCTTCGAAACACAGGCGGGTAAAAAGCTTATGCGCGAGTGGGGCGTAGATGAAAAATACGTCGGAATAGGTAACTGCATTCTCGGATATGCAGACGGTGATCTTCCGATCGCAAGGCCGAGAAAAGACGGATATATAATAAAAATTGGCTGAATAACCGCCTGTGTGAAAGGAATAAACTGATTATGATGGGAATTATTAAAAAAACATTTTGCTTGATGCTAATCGTATCAATGCTTCTTCCGATATTTTCCGGATGTACCGAAAAGAGTAACGGCGGAGATAACATACTTTTCTCCGAAGGTCTTATATCGGTATTTATGGACGGTAAATGGGGCTTTATGAATAAAAAAGGCGAAGTCAAGATAAAAGCCAAGTACGATTCCGTAACAGAGTTTTCGTGCGGTCTTGCAGGTGTCGGTATTGACGGAAAATTTGGATATATAGACATAGACGGAGAAATAGTTATTCCGCTGAAGTTTGACGGAGCCGCATCATTTGCCGACGATATAGCTCTTGTTTACGAAGGTGAAGAGTACAAATTCATTGATACTAAAGGAAACTATCTTTTCGATAGATCCTTTGAATATGCTGACGTATTCCACGAAGGTATGGCACTTTTCAGCGAAAATGAAAAATTCGGATATATAAATACCAAAGGCGAGGTCGTAATAGAACCTCAGTATAAGTCTGCATCGCGTTTCTCAGAAGGTCTTGCAGGTGTTATGGATGAAGAAAGCGGACTTTGCGGATTTATCAACAAAAAAGGTAAGCTCGTTATAGATTATCTCTACACGGAAGCGGGAGTTTTTGAAGACGGCTGCGTGCGTGTGGGAATCGAAGGCAATATTTGCTATATAGATAACGAAGGTGAGCTTCTTTTAAGAACAAAACTGAACGCCGATTCGTTCTCGGAAGGCTATGCGCGTTATGCCAACGACGAAAAGCTCTTTGGCTTTGTTAATATGGCAGGTAAGACCGTAATTGACTGTAAATACGCTTTTGCCGGTCCTTTTTCTAACGGTCTTGCACTCGTATATACGACAGAAGGAAAGGTCGGTTATATAAACACTAAGGGTGAATACGTTATAAAGCCAGAGTATTCGCTTTTCCGTTCGGATTCAAGCGCGGGATTTAATTTCTCGGATAACGGATACGTGCTCGTTGTTGAAAATGAAAGATTCGGAGTTCTTGATAAAGAAGGAAACGTTATTCTTGAATGTAAATACGACGGTCTTGACGGAAATATAATTTACAATCCTCTCGGCTGATAAAATTTCATAATAAAAATACTGTCCGGCTTATATAAGCTCGGACAGTATTGTGTTTGATACGAGAAAACCGTCGCTTGTGAATTTAAGACAGTTGTTTTCAAGCGTCATAAATTTCGGAATATAGCGTTTTGCGCGCGATATTATCTCGCTTGCAGACGATTTGCCGAATAGTTTTTCAAAAGCATCAAGCGACAAGCCTCTTTCAAGTCTGAGTGATAGCATTACGTATTCTTCTTTCTTGTCTTCATAGGAGAGAAGGGAATATTCTTCATATTCGGGCATATGCCTCTCGTTTATAGCTTTTATGTAGCCTTTAACGTCGCGCCCGTATGAATATCTGACAGAATCGATATACGAGTGAGCCGCGGGACCGAGTGCGAGATATTCGCCGCACTCCCAATAACGCATATTGTGACGGGAATAATGAGAGTCTTTGGCGAAATTGCTTATTTCATAACGCTTGTAGCCGAGATCGGCAAGATAACTCACGGCTTTGAGATACATTTCGACTTGTATATCGTCGCTCGGCAGGATAAGAGATGTGTCTTTTCCGAATTTCGTGTCGGGCTCAACACGAAGTCCGTAAAGAGATATGTGCTCGGGAGAAAGCTTTGCAATATCCGAGATCGAACGCATAAGCGAGTCGACTGTTTGCAGAGGAATTCCGTACATAAGGTCAACGCTTATGTTGTTTATTCCCGCACTTCGTGCCATATTGAAGCTCTCGCAAAATTCCTCAAAGGTATGTATGCGCGAAAGCTTTTTCAGTTCGTCGTCATTCGTACTTTGACAGCCCATACTAAGACGGTTTACACCGCCGAGAGTCATAGCTAAAAGCTTGTCTTTATTTAAAGTTGCGGGATTGGCTTCGATCGTAAACTCTGCACTCTCGGCTATATTAAAACTGCTCTGCAACGCGGAAAAAAGCTTTTCGAGAAGCTTGGACGATAAAATAGAGGGAGTACCGCCGCCGATATAAACGCTTGAAAAGGCAGTGTCCGAGAATTTTTCAGACATCATCTCGGCACTTTTACATAAAGCATCGATATAATCGCTCTGAATCAGCGATTTTTCATTCCCCGCAAGCGAATAAAAGTCACAGTAAGCGCACTTTGCTTCGCAGAAAGGAATGTGTATGTATAGACCGCGGTCTTTCATAGCGCTCTCCTTACCAATAATAATTCAGGGAACTTTTGTAAAAGTTCCCTTTTTAGAAAAATTTTTGAAGGTTTTATAAGGCGTTCCTTTTTACTCGTCAAGCTTGAGAACAGCCATAAACGCTTCGGGTGTAACCTCTACGCTGCCGAGCATACGCATCTTTTTCTTACCTTCTTTTTGCTTTTCAAGAAGCTTTTTCTTACGGGTAATGTCACCGCCGTAGCATTTTGCAAGAACGTCCTTGCGGAGTGCTTTTACCGTCTCACGCGCGATGATGCGTCCGCCGATAGCCGCCTGTATCGGAATTTCGAAGAGGTGGCGCGGAATGTTTTCCTTGAGCTTTTCTGCAATTTTTCTTCCGCGTGTGTAAGCTTTTGAATCGTGAACGATAAAGGAAAGAGCATCAACAACGTCGCCGTTGAGAAGAATATCAAGCTTTACAAGCTTGCTCGGACGGTAGCCGTCCATCTCGTAGTCGAGCGAAGCGTAACCCTTGCTGCGGCTCTTAAGAGCGTCGAAGAAGTCGTATATAACCTCGTTAAGCGGAAGCTCGTAGAAAAGCTCTGCACGTGTTTCGTCGAGATATTTCATATCGATGAAGGTGCCTCGTCTGTCCTGACAGAGGTCCATAATAGCTCCGACAAATTCGGTGGGGGTAATTATGCTCGCCTTGATGACAGGTTCTTCGGCAACTTCGATTTCGTCTGCAGAGGGATAATTTGATGGGTTGTCGATGTAGATCGTTTCACCGCCGCGCTTGGTTATTTTGTAAATAACGCTCGGAGCAGTTGTGATTATGTCAAGATTGAATTCGCGTTCGATTCGTTCCTCAATTATTTCCATATGGAGAAGACCGAGGAATCCGCATCTGAATCCGAAACCGAGTGCGGCAGATGTTTCGGGCTCGTAGCTGAGCGAAGCATCGTTTAATTTGAGCTTTTCAAGAGCATCGCGCAGGTCACTGTATTTTGAGCCGTCTGCGGGATATATACCCGAGAAAACCATAGGAAGAGCTTCTTTAAATCCGTCGAGAGGCTTGTCTGCGGGGCGCTCTACGTGAGTTACGGTGTCACCAACACGTGTGTCTGCAACATTTTTGATACTTGCGGTAAGATAACCTACCTGTCCTGCTTCAAGATACTCTTCGGGATTGAGCCCGAAAGGAGTGAGCGTTCCGACCTCAACTACCTCAAACTGAGCACCCGTGTGCATCATTTTTATTGTATCGCCGCTTTTGAGGCGTCCGTTCATTACACGGATATAAACGACAACACCGAGATATGAGTCGTAATACGAGTCGAATATAAGACAGGAAAGAGGGGCATCGGAGTCGCCGCTCGGAGCAGGAACTCTCTTGACGATGGCTTCAAGAACGTCGGGAATGTTTTGCCCCGTTTTTGCTGAAACCGCGGGCGAATCGTCGGCTGGAATACCTATGATGTCCTCTACCTCGTTTCTGACACGCTCTATGTCGGCAGAGGGAAGGTCTATCTTGTTTATTACGGGAACGATTTCAAGACCGTTGGAGTCTGCGAGATAGGCGTTTGCAAGTGTCTGAGCTTCTATGCCTTGTGTCGCGTCTATTACGAGTATAGCGCCTTCGCAAGCATTAAGCGAGCGCGATACTTCGTAGTTGAAGTCAACGTGACCGGGTGTGTCGATAAGGTTAAGGTCGTAGGTTTCACCGTCGGACGCCGTATAGCTTAACTTTACGGCGCGGGCTTTTATGGTTATTCCGCGTTCTCTTTCGAGATCCATATTGTCAAGCAGACGGTTTTCCATATCACGCTGTGATACTGTGCGAGTCGCTTCGAGAAGACGGTCTGCAAGAGTTGACTTTCCGTGGTCGATATGTGCAATAATCGAGAAATTTCTTATTTTTTTCTGTTTTTCGTTCATTTGATCGTAAATGTCCTGTGATAAATTTATTTAAGTTTGAGTTTGTTTAAGTTGTCGGCGTAGGTGTGGGCGTAGGATCCGTGCCTGTACCGGGATCGTCGGGATTTGCATTCGGATCGTCGGGA
>SVSP01000044.1 GCA_015064255.1 Oscillospiraceae bacterium | reverse complement strand
ACACATCTTTGTAATCTTTTATCTTTGAGAATATACCGTGAATATATTTAAGATATTCGTTTCCGTATATGAATGAATTATATCCTTCCGGTAGGTAATTATTACCCTTAAGACATTCGGCAAGATGCTTGCGAGCGAACTGGTAAAGATACTCAGCGTTATTATCTGTATCATATCCAAAAGCATAACTATAATAGACAGTTTCTGTCTTGGACGTGATATTTGTAAGATAGAGCTGAGGATAGCCGTTTTCCATTTTCAGAGTGAAGGTGTACGCGGGATTATCGGGATTCTTTTTATCGTATATATTACCTACAACCGAGTTTTTATCCGAAGATACGGACTGCCAGTAATCCATATCGTCAATTCCATTAAACGAACCATTTAACCCAATTGATATCCATCCGTATTCAACCTCATTATCAAAAGCGTAGTATCCCGAATAAACGAGGGCGTTTATTACTTTGCTCTTATAGTAGTATTTAACGCCGTTATCATCTATTTTATCGATCAAATATACGTAAGAAATGCCTGCTTCGGATGTACCGATCTCTAATCTATATGTCTCTGCCCAATTTGAGTTATACGCAGAAAGCGCTATAATGTCTTCTCCCGAATGGCTCATTGTCCAGATATACGTCTCGTTATTTACTGTGACCTTGAAATCATCGTAGAGCTCAAGCTGTAAAAAATCTTTTGTATTTTCGTCATAGCATACCCAGTTACCTGCAATTTCAGAAAAAATTTCGTCAGATACTTTTTGATCTACACGGGAAAAGTAGGCAACACTACTACCGCTGCTTATTCTGCAGCTTACAAGACCGCTTTCTTCACGGGAAAACAAAATTCTTGAATACTTATCGTTGTTAACAATATTAAAGTTAACGCTATTTTCGTTGTGAGAGGTTTCGGTAACCAACAAAGTTTCTTCGTCACCGAGTGTGATGCTTCCATCCTCGTTATACGTCAAATAATTGTAGGTAAAGTCATCATCATACCGTTCTGTAACGATATACTTTCCAACAGGAGAGAATTTTTTATTTACTTCATTTCCCTCTTGATTTTCATCTTCCTTTTCGCTCTCGTTCTTCATTGCAATAATTGCCTGAATCGCACCTGCATAGTCCTCATCTTCAAGAAGCTCGAAAAGGTCTGCATATTTGGCGTACTTTTTGTACTTAGAGGAAGTGCCTGTACTCTCGTCATTGTCTTCGCTATCGTTACTGCACGCGCACATAAGAACGCACATAACAAGCGCGAGAACAAGTGCTAAAATTTGCCTTATATTCATTTGTTTTTCCTTTCGGTATAAAATATCTTTATAATACTATCATTTTATATCAACTTTGTCAAGTTAAAAGAGCACAATAAGCAAAAATACCGTCCGAGTGTTCGGACGGTATCGTGTGGTTTGATATTTTATAAAATATTTCCGCTTTCTGCCATATGAAGAACACGCTTTGCTATATCGCTGTCAGGATCAAGTCCGCAAAGATCGCAAAGTATTCCTGCGTAACCTTTTTCGGTGATGATCTTATTCCATTCCGTTTCTTCAGAGGGTGTATAGCGAAGTGCTGCCGCAAGCGTTTTCTCAAGTACAGAGGAATCCTTGCCGTATTTCTGCTGAAGCAGCATAGGCGCGACTATTCTTTCGGTAACGGTTATCTTTCTCTGTGGCTCACGTGCGTTTCTTGCAACCGTATCTACAAGAGTTTTATCCGTAAATTTTTCGCGCGAAAGAAGAGCGAATTCCTTTTGGTCCTTTTCTTCGTATCCGTATTCCTTGCAGATACATTCGTTTATGATGTCGTAATTTTTATCAAGGAGTGTAAGTATTTCCTCGTCATTTGCGGCATCGGAATAAACGGTATAACCCTTAAGTGCACCGAGATAAGCTATAATACAGCTTGCACTGTTATATGTATACAGCTTTCTGTCGAGAAATCCGCCGAAATTGTTTACTGCTCTTAGTCCGTCGATTTCGGGAGCATCGTCGTCGAAGGCGTCCTTGTCAAACTGCAAATAAGGGTACCATTCGGAGTTTATTGCAATCGAATCTTTTTCTTTTTCTATCGTAGTACAAAATACGGTTGACTCCGCTATTTTAAGACCGTCAATACCGATAGCATTATAAAGCTTCTTTGCCGGTGAAGATGCATTTTCGCATACTATTATCTTTGCATCTGCATTTATGTATTTTTTGAGTTCACTTCCTACGTCAGCAAGATTTGTTCCCCCGACAGACACAAGTATTACGTCGGTATTTTCAAACACTTCGGTATTTACGTCACTCCATGTGTATGCTGCAGAAAACGTAACTGAAGCAGACGGCTTTTTGTTGCCGAAAAAATCTATATCAACCTTCTTTTCATTGTTAAGCATATCGATAAGCTCTTTGTTTTTATCTATAAAAACTATTTCCTGATCTTTAAGAAGGCGTGCCAAAAATCCGCGTCCTGTCTTGCCTGCACCGATTATTACTGCTTTACTCATTTTATCCATCCCCACTTCTTTATAAGTTCGATTTTTTCTTTAACAAGAATTCCGAGCTCGCTTTCGGGTTTAACGTCACATACTTTGGTAAGTATAGCGTCGTATCCCTCGTTTTCGCGTATTTCTGCAAGCTTTACGGCAAATTCATCGCTTTCTTCAAAGTAATGCATAGCACACGCAATAGCAACAGCGAGAGAATTCGGTTTAACACCGTACTCAAGACAAAGTCTTGCAGATCCGACAAGGCGGTCATCTTTGCCGAGCTTTCTCATAGGATCGCGTGCGTTTCTCTCTATATAATCAACGATATTTCTGTCTTGAAGCTTATTAAGAGAGGTACGTGTAAATGCCCACTGCTCGTCAAACGGGAAATTGTGCTTTTTAGAGAGTGCCGTTGCGGTTTCTCTGTAAACTCCATCGAGCAGCTCTAAAATTCTTTCATCGTGTGCCGCGTCTGCTATATATTTATATCCGAGGAGCGCGCCCACAAAGGAGGTAGTTCCGTTTGCAGCGTTATACGTGTAGAACTTTCTTTCAAGAAATCCGGTAAATTCGTATATCGGCTTCTGACATATCATTCCTTCGGGCATCGGAACTTTCAGGCGGCTAGCGTCGTAAGGAAATTCCCAAAAATCCTGTGCATTGACAACAAGCGGATCTTTGGCAAGCATATCGGGAGTGGATTCTATTGCCGAACGCATAATTACAGCTTCGGTGATACCGACGTTGTTTTCAAAAAACTCTATGTATTCGGGAGAAATGCTCTCGCTTATTCCTTTACGCAAAATATCAGCGGGAAGCTTCCAGTTTTCACAGGTAACGATGTTAAGAGGCTTTGGATTTACTTTTGCTCTTTTTTCGATACCCTTTGTCAAAAACGGAACTATCTCTCCGAGATTTTTTCCGCCAACCGCGTTAAAAATACAATCGGCTTTTGATATTGCATCGTAAATTTCATCTTCCTGTGAAAATTTAAGAGCATTTGCGCCCGTAACAAGCGTATTTTTGCTCGCATCCCCCAAGATATTTACCGTGTACTGACCTCTTTCGTTTATAAGATCAACAAGAGAATCGACCTTTTCAACAAAGGTAAAGTCGATCTTGCTTAAATAGAGCAGATGACCGACAAAACCGCGTGCGATCTTTCCCGCACCGAATATTACACAACTCATTTTATTTCTCCTTACGTTTGTATTTCATTAAATTTTGCAAAGGTATTTTTTAAATTTTTATACAGTTCTTTATAAATTTCAAAGCGTTCTTTCAGAATATTTTCATATTGCGTGTCGGGTATTATCGGAGGATAATATTTTACGCACGACGAAACTGCATCAGAGTAGCTCTTGTAAACACCTTCGCCTATCATACCGAGCATACAGGCGCCCAGTGCAGACGTATCGTTTTCACATACACTTACAACCTCGCAATTAAAAAGCGTTGCCCTCAGCGTATTCATAAGCTTATCCTGTGCAGAGCCTCCGCCGCATATAAGTCTTTTCGGAGCCGGTGCGTGCATACTGAGAGAAATATCGTAAAGGCTGAAAACAACACCTTCAAGCGCAGAATATGCAAGCTGTTTGCTTTCGGTATCGGCAGATATTCCAAAATATACACCGCGGGCGTTTTCGTCGAATATCGGTGCTCTTTCTCCGCAAAGATACGGCAAAAATATCGGCGGCTTTGACGAACGCAGAGAGTCGAGCGTGATATCGTTTATGCCGAAATTTTTGATTGCGAAATTACAGGATGCACCGCTTGATTTTGTTCCGCCGTACGTACAGTTGCCTATGAAATATTTTCCGCTGACAAAGCTGTTCGTGTTTATATTTTCCGAAATATATCCTATATGCTCACTTGTTCCCGAAAGGTCAAATGCATCTCCGATTGAAGATATCCCCATTCCCAAAAGTCCCGCGAAAAAGTCATTACACCCAAGATAAACGGGTGTTCCGCATTTGATAGAATAGATTTCCGATGCTTCTTTTGTGACGTATCCTGCAATATCGCAAGGATTTTTTATTTCGGGAAGCTTTATCTTTATACCGAGCTTTTTTATGATATTATCCGCATATTTTCCGGTTTCGAGATTTGCAGTTCCGCGCATAGAAAATATATCGGTAACCGTTTTGCCGGTAAGCTCTGATATGAGCAGTTCTTTCGGCATTATAACTTCACAGTCTGCACCGAAACTCTTTTGAATGTACAAAAATCGTGGCAACGGATAAGATATAAGGTCTGGATGAGGCATTGATATTTCTTTTATAAACTCTTCTTCGGATATCAGAGATTTTATATAATCAAGCTCTTCGCGCCCTATGCTTGACTGCCAGGATATTACGTCTTTTCTGTTTACAATATACGTTCCTACCTGCGAGGAAAAGCATACTGCACAAATGTTGCCCGAAACCTTGTCGGAAAGCTCTTTGGTAAGTGATCTGAGTGCCTTGTACCACTCCTCGGAAGTGTTTTCGGCATAAGTACGCTTTGCTTTGTAGGTAATACCGTCAATATTTTTCAGTATTCCCTTTACAGAAGAGGTTCCGAGATCTATTCCCAAATAAAATTCTTTAGCTTTCATAAGTATATATTATTTGTCTTCAAAGGTGAAAATTGCCTTGATAAATCCTTCGGGACGTTTTTTTGCGTCGTCAAGGCCTTTCTGAAAATCAGAAAGATCAAGTGTTTCACTTATAAAAGGAGTCATATCTACTGCTTTATCAGCCATCATCTGAACAGCTTTCTTGTGCTGATTCCAGTTATTTCCCGCACCTACAACGTGCAGGTTGTTTATATGTATATCGTCAATACGGATAGACATAGTTTTGCCGCGTCCGTATCCCGCAAGTGCGACGTATCCGCCCTTTTTGCAGAGCTTAAAGCTGTTTACAATACATTCTTCTATACCCGTCGCTTCGATAATATAATCTGTTCCCTCGGGATGATATTTCTTCATAGCTTCGAAAATATCTTCCTCACGTGTGGCAACGGTAGCATAGGCACCGAGCTCTTTTGCTATGTTGAGTCTTTTTGACGTTGTAGCAACAACGACTATCTTTCTCATTCCCATAGCTTTTGCAACTGCCAGACAGCAAAGACCGATCGATCCCGCACCGATTATCATACAGGTCTTTCCATATTCGGGATCAAGCTTTGCCCACGTTCCGAGCGCAACTCCGAGAGGCTCTGCAAGTGCGGCGTGAGTGTACGGAAGATCATCGGGAAGCTCTACGAGTCCATACGCGGGAACGTCTATATACTCTGCATATGCTCCGTGGCGTCTGAATCCGATCTCCTCAAAATCCTTACAGTATCTCCAATTTCCCGATCTGCACGCCTCGCAAACTCCGCAGGAAACGTCATTTGACCCCGTTACCCTTTTGCCGATCCAATGAGAATTTTTCTCATCAGCTACTTCCGAAACTATTCCCGACCATTCGTGTCCGGGCGTAAGCGGATAGTTTGCGGGAATGTTTCCTTCAACGACTTCAAGGTCGGTAGCACATATTGCCGCCGCCATAACCTTTATTCTCGCAAATCCTTTTGCAAGCTCGGGCATTTCACGTTCTGTCAAATAAACTTTACCTGGCTTTTCAATTACTACACATCTCATATCAGTTACTCCTTTTGAATGATTTACATAAATTATATAACGAAAGCTTTTACAGCCGATTTCATAGATTCAACTGCAGCACCGTACGCCGCTGATACGTCTGCCTTTACGGATATTTCGATCTCTTCGTTTTTCAGAAGAGAAAGTGCTTTTTCAAGATATTTTTCGAGGCAAGCACCTTTTCTCGTTAAAATTATCTTTTGCGGTCTGAACATAATATAAGCGTTATATAGTGCAAGCGACATATATTCTCCCGCAGAAATAATTTCTTTTTCGTACTTTTCCGGTGATGAAAAGAGTTCTTCCTGCGTTATATTTGCACTTTCGCTTATTGCGTAAACGGATGCATAGGCTTCAAGACATCCAAGCTTTCCGCAACTGCATTTTTTTCCGTTAGGTACCGAAACAGTATGTCCAAGCTCAAGTCTTTCCGTATCGTCGAGAATCTTTCCGTCAAGCGACACAGCCATACCGATACCGTTATCTATACGAACAAGCATACAGTTATCCGCTTTTTGCAAAAACATCTCACCAAGAAGCATACATTTAGGATCGTGACCGAGATATACGGGAATGTCGAATTTTTGTGCGAAATGATCTTTTATATTGTACGGTTGCCAATCGTGAATTTTCGGAAATTTAAAAGATATACCGAATCTTCCGTTTACAGTTCCCTGCATAGCTATTCCGAGGCTGAATATTTTTTGATTGTTATTTTTACAAAAGTCTATTGCCATCTGACAAAGCTCTTCCGCCTGTTTTATTACTTCACTCTGTGTGTTTGCGTTAAACGGAGCTTCAAATTTCTTTTTAAGGGCAGAATCGAGCGCAACTATCTCGCAAGAGAGCCCTGAACGGTTAATATCAAGTCCTATACTTGCGATTCCGTCAGACGCAGGCTTTAAAACGTAAGTACTTCTGCCAACGTTACCGCCCTGCTCGCTTTTTTCTTCGATTATATAGCCTTTTTCGATAAGAAACGCAACGTTAGAAGAAACCGTTCCCCAACTGAATCCCGTTTCATACTCAATCTCACGTCTTGTTGTCTGTTTTTTATTTAAGATGATTATAAAAATATCAGCTAAAGTATTCTTCTTAAGCCTGCTTTGTGTAATATATTTTTCAGCCATCATAGCTCTCCTTGTTGCTTATTTAAAAGTATTATATCAAATGTTGATATAATTGTCAATAGAAAAAATATATTTTATTAAGTTAAAGCAAAAACAGTATTAAGACCTTATATCGCATAAGATCTTAATACTGTTTAAAATGATAAATTATTTATTATTCTTATAAAATTCAAATCTTTCGATAAGATAACGTCCTATTTTAGCCATATATGCAAGTCCGTCGGGTCGGAGCTCTACCGGTATCTTGTATATAAAATAGGATGCTTCGTAGCTGAGATTGCCCTTATATCCTATATCGGCAAGAGCCTTCATAACGCTCTCCCACTCAATGTTTCCGTAATAAGGCAAGGTATGTGTGTCGGAAATACCGTTATTATCGTGAATATGGGTACATCCGTTAACGAGTCTGTCACCGATAGCTCTTATAGCTTCTGCGGGATCGACCTTTTCAAGGAGAGAGTGACCCACGTCAAAGCAAATTGTAAATACGGGGTCATTCAGCGTGTCGTAGAGCTTGTTAAGTCTTTCGGGAGAAGAGGTAACAGAGTCAAGACCGATGTTTTCGATAGCAATTTTTATACCGAATTCTTTTGCATAAGGTATAAGTTTTCTGTAAAAATCAAGGTTATACTCAAATAATACATCTGCATTACCTTCAGCAGAATAGTCGAGGTGGGTGCAGGGGTGAACGACTATCATAGGCACACCGAGATATGATGCGTTTTTCATACCTTGAACTATTTCTTCAAATCTTTTAGCGGATTTTTCTTCTTCAACGTAGCTCGACGGGAAAGGAGCGTGTGCCTGACACATCGTAATCCCCTTCTCTTCGGCATATTTTTTCAAATCAAGATAAAAATCCTTATCGTGTTCAAGTGTTGCATATTCAATAACGTCATTATTGAAATCCATACCGTCAAATCCCGCTTCGGCAAAAATATCAAATGATTTTTTCATTCCGAAGGCATCGTGAAATCTTATCATATTTGCGGAAAGTAACATAATTTTTTCTCCTTTTGTTGTAGTCTGTTTTAATATTTTATCACACTGTCACAGTATAATCAAGAGATATTTTAAAGTATAATAAAAAGATATTTTAAAAAGTGCTTGACTTTTAAAAATAAAATGAGTATAATACGATTAAATGTTTAATTATTAAATGTTTAACGAAAGGAGCAGCTATGTCAAATACAAAACTTTCGCGTGCCATCGAAATGATGATGAAAATAAATAAAATGCACCGAGGAATGATTGAACATACAGCTAAAGAAATAGGTATTCACCGAACTCAACACAGAATTTTGATGAATCTTGCAAGGGACGGTATGCTTCCGTCACAAAAAGAGCTTGCCGACAGACTGGATATAACTCCCGCGGCAGTTACGGTAGCACTTCGCAAAATCGAGCAGGACGGATACGTGGAACGTACTCTCGGTCACGATTCGAGATACAATGAGTTGAAAATAACCGAAAAAGGCAGAGCTTTGGTTGACAGAACTCGAGAACTTTTTATGATAGCGGACACGGCTATGTTTGACGGTTTTACTGACGAAGAGCTTTGCAGTTATATCTCCTGCCTTGAAAAAATGCAGAAAAACATCCAAAAGCAAACCACACAGAAAGGATAAAACATAATGAAAAGATGGATGAAGTATATAAAACCGTACCTTAAGTCCTTCATTTTAGGACCGTGCGGTATGATAATAGAGGTTATAGGCGAAATGTTTATGCCTCTTATACTCGGTATGATAATCAACGAAGGTTACGAAGGAACCCTTACGGTTGGCAAGAGTATCGCATATGCAAGTATTCTTGTTGTTATTGTACTTATTATGATGCTCGGCGGTGTTGCCGGTGCATATTACGGCTCAAAGGCTTCGGTAAACTTTGCGGCGGATCTGCGACGCGACGTTTACGTAAAAATACAGAAGTATTCTTTCTCAAATATTGATAAATTCTCTGCAAGCTCACTCGTTACAAGAATGACAAACGATGTTACACAGCTGCAGAACTTCGTCAATATGCTTTTAAGAATGGCGCTCAGAAGCCCCTGTATGTTTATCGGCGGAATTATTATGGCGATAACACTTCGTCCTTCCCTTTCTGTCGTCCTTGCAATTACTATGCCTATGATGCTTTTCGTTATCTTTATGCTGATAAGACTCGGTATGCCTCGTTTTGCAACGCTCCAGAAAAAGGTCGATAAGCTTAACTCTACCGTCAGAGAAAACGTAACCAACGTAAGAGTTGTAAAATCCTTCGTGCGTGAGGATTATGAAATAAACAAATTTGAAGCAGACAATGCCGGACTTAAAGAGTCAAACGTTAATGCCGTAAAGGTTATGATCTATATGGGTCCCGTAATGAATCTGTTTATGTATGCATCTATTATTGCAATCATCTGGCTCGGACACGGAGAGGTACTTAATTTCGGAATGCCTGTCGGTGATCTTTCTGCCTTTATTACCTACGCAACACAGATTCTTTCATCTCTTATGATGGTATCGTTTCTCCTTATGACTTCGTCGCGTGCCATGGCATCTGCAAAGAGAATTTGCGAAGTGCTTGACGAGGTTCCCGATATTCAGGACATTAAGGACGTAAACCGCGACTTAAAAATAAACGCAGGCGAAATAGAGTTCAGAAATGTTTCTTTCCGTTATTACAAAAACAGTGAAGAGGCTGTACTTGAGAACATTAATCTTAAAATTCCCGCAGGTGCTACCGTAGGGGTTATAGGCTCGACCGGATGCGGAAAAACCACTCTCGTTTCTATGATTCCGCGTCTTTACGACGTAGATGAAGGTGAAGTGTTTGTTGACGGTGTAAACGTCAAAGATTATTCTCTTGTAAATCTTCGTGACGGAATCGGCATAGTGCTTCAGAAAAATCTCCTTTTTGCGGGCAGTATCGCAGATAATCTCCGTTGGGGCGATATGGAAGCCACGGACGAAGAAATTGTAAAAATGTCAAAATATGCCGCTGCGGATAAATTTGTTTCAAACTTTAAAGACAAATACGATACAGAGCTTGATAAGGGCGGAACAAACCTTTCGGGAGGACAGAAGCAAAGACTTTGTATTGCGAGAGCTCTTCTTAAAAAGCCGAAGATACTGATTCTTGATGACTCTACAAGCGCGGTCGATACGGCAACCGAAGCACAGATAAGAGAAGCATTTAAAAACGAAATTCCCGACTGCACAAAGATAATTATTGCACAGCGTATCAGCTCGGTCAAGGAGGCTGACACGATAGTTGTTATGAACGACGGAAAAATAACAGGTATCGGAACTCACAGCGAGCTTCTTGAAAACAATTCGGAATACAGCGAAATATTCTATTCTCAGATGGATAAGAAGGAGGCGTAAAAGTTATGGCAAGATCTTTAGCAGAACTCAAGAAACAGTATAACAGCGTCTCTCACGGTCAATCCTTAAGAGGCGGTCCCGGCCCTGGTCCCGGTGGTCCCGGTCGTCACAGAGTCGGCGTAAAAGGAAAGCCCAAAAATATAGGTAAAACGATCTCCCGTATGCTTTCCTACGTTGGAAAATACAAGCTAAGACTTATATCTGTATTCCTCTGTATGATTTTAACAACAGTTTTCTCGCTTTGCGCGGGATACTTACTAGTTCCCATTATAAACAGAATAACACTTGCGATAAATCCTTCTGCCGTGCTTAAACCCAGCCCTATTGCTGAATTTGCAGACAGTATAATAGAGTCATTTGTTTCCACGCCGTTTATTAAGGCACTTACTGTAAATATTGCTGCCGAAATAAGCGTTTACGTAGTAGCTGCTCTTATAATCCTCGGAAGCGTATATTTCATTTCCGCTTTCGGAAGTTATCTTCAGTCGCGCTTGATGCTTTCTATTTCACAGGGTTCTATTCAAAGTATAAGAAACGACCTCTTTAATAAGCTTCAGACACTTCCCGTAAGATATTTCGACTCACACCCGACGGGTGAGATTATGAGCCGCTTTACCAATGACGTCGATAACATTGACGTAATGCTGAACAACTCTCTCACTTCTATCGTAAGCGGCGTAGTCAGCCTTTTAGGTACGTTTATCTTTATGGTAACCACAAATATCTGGCTTACTGCCGTAACTATCGTCTTCGTTCCCATTCTTGTTTATGCGGCGGGCGTTATAGGTAAAAATTCATCAAAATATTTCGGTGAACAGCAGGCGGCGCTCGGTGCAGTAAACGGATATATAGAAGAAACCATCAGCGGACAAAAGGTTATAAAAGTATTTAACCACGAGGACGAATGTATTGAAGAAATGAGTCTGATAAACGAAGACCTCCGTTCAAAGCAGGAAAAAGCGCAGTTCTGGGGCGGTGTTACCGGTCCTATTATGCACAACACAAGCCTTATTTCGTATGCGTTTACGCTCGGTGTCGGCGGTGTACTTATCGTCCTTACAGGTTTTACTCCCGGTGAGCTTACCG
The DNA here is from genome assembly GCA_015064255.1 of Oscillospiraceae bacterium. Taxonomy (GTDB): domain Bacteria; phylum Bacillota; class Clostridia; order Oscillospirales; family CAG-272; genus SIG672. The sequence goes on along the minus strand of SVSP01000044.1, from coordinate 3,108 downwards.
CTTTTGCAAACTATTCAAAACAGTTTTCAATGCCGATAAATCAGCTTTCGATGCAGGTTTCAACACTCTTTGCCGCCCTTGCGGGTGCTGAACGCGTGTTCAACGTTATGGATGAAATTCCCGAAGAAGCGGATTGCGATAACGCTTCGACCGAACCTATCAGCGGTCACGTTGTTATAGATAACGTAACATTCGGATATAACCCCGACAAGACTGTTCTTAAAAATATTTCCCTGTACGCTAAGCCCGGACAGAAGATAGCCTTCGTGGGTTCTACGGGTGCAGGAAAAACAACGATCACAAATCTTCTTAACCGATTTTACGATATCTCCGAAGGAACTATTACTATAGACGGTAAGCCTATTAAAGAATATTCACGCGAATTTCTCCGCAAGAATATTTCAATGGTACTTCAGGACACCCATCTCTTTACAGGTACTGTTATGGAAAATATCCGTTACGGAAGACTTGATGCGACAGATGAAGAGGTTATCGCCGCAGCAAAGACTGCAAGCGCTCACAGCTTCATTTTGCGACTTGAAAATGGTTATCAAACGGTACTTGAAGGAGACGGTTCAAATCTTTCGCAGGGTCAGCGTCAGCTTCTTAATATTGCAAGAGCCGCGCTCTCAAAAGCTCCTATTCTTGTTCTTGACGAAGCAACATCCTCTGTCGATACACGTACAGAGCGCCACATAGAACACGGTATGGACAGACTTATGAAGGACAGAACGACCTTCGTTATCGCTCACCGTCTTTCAACCGTACGTAATTCCAATGCTATTATGGTACTCGAACAAGGTGAAATAATAGAGAGAGGAAATCACGACGATCTTCTTAAGCTCCAAGGAAGATATTACGAGCTTTACACGGGCAAAAAAGAGCTTGACTGACACTTTCCTGTTTCGCTGATAAATTATTAACAGCCATATTACAGAGTTAATCATAATTCCGTAATATGGCTGTTATGTTTTATGGTCGGTGAGAAAAATTCTCAAGACAGTAAGTATAAATTTTAATTTACATCCATCATCGTGCCGATAAAGAATGGGATATTGTTTTCGCAATCGATCAGCATATACACGAACGGTCTGTCGAGATATACTTCTTTCGGATCGGACGGACACACTCCGCCGTTGCCATACATTTCAACTATTGTAGCAGCTCCGGCTCTTGTTCCCTTTTCGGCTACCGAAATATAGGTCTTGTGGAGTACACGGGAGATATAGATATTGCCGTCAGCCGAAGTTCCAATGCCTTCGAAATCTGCATTATACATATCAAACGCCTCTGTCATTCCCATACCCTTGAGAATCTCCGCCATCTCGACGGTATACTCCGTTTCAAACTTCGGCATAGAGGTGTACACCGTAGTGTTCTGCGTGTTGGTCAGCAATGCATTCAGGGATTCTCCGGTCAAGGAGTCAACGTATTCCGAAACGCTTACGCCCTCGTTGGGGAGCATTGCAACAAATGCATATTTACCACCCTTATAATATTTCTTAAAACCGATGGCATTTTCGTCCTCAAGATAGGTGCTTTCGGTACTGTACATAAATTCAACGTCCTGTTTAGTTCCGTCTTCCTTGGTAAACTTTCCGTTTCTGACTTGAGTTTCCATATATATTTCACACCACTCGGCTTCAAAGGCAAGCGCGTTCACCAAATACATAATTGCTTCGTCAGGAATCTTATCCAAGATCTCCGGGATCATTTCATCGGTATTCTTCTTTACCCAGTTGTTGATGTCCTTAAGTGTCTGATCGTCAAACGGTGCCTTATAGATATCTGCACCATAATAATCGGCGTTGGTCTGCAGGAAACTCTGATTCACGGTGAAGCGTTCATCCTCGGTAAACCATATTGAGTTTGCAAGGCTTAGCTTGTATTTCTCGCCTAGGGGCAGATTCTGCATATAGCTGTAAATATACAGATTCAGCTCCTCGGTGGTCATACCGAGCACTTCTTCCATCTGTGCCAGCGTTTCTTTTTCTGCACCGTTAGCTGTCATAGCGAGTGCACAGAGCACCGACAAGGGAGAAATCAGCGTATTCTTTCCGCTTTCCTCGCTTGCCTTAAACAAACGGATTGCAAAATCGGTAACGTCTGCATTCTGTGAGCTGAGATCGTCAAGAGCATTCACGTTATTGGGCGTGATGCCTTTCATCAAATTTTTGGCTTGAATTTCCATTGAACAGCCGGTAAAATTGACTGTCATAGCACATACGAGAAGCAGACTGATTATCACTAAACTTATTCGTGTTTTCATCTTCATACCTCCTCTTAATCGTAGAAGAATTCATATTCGGGGAGAGCCTTCCATTCCTCGGTTGCTGTCAAAATATCCCGAATGCCTTTGCAGGTATCAAGGAATTTCTGCCCTTTGGGATCGTTGGATTCGTAGGTTAAAGCGATATCCTCGGCACGAACGGTCTTCACCTTATCACCGTCCCGAAGGGTAAGAATCAATGTCATGGATGGATCGGAAGAAAGTTCTCCGCCTTGTGGATCGTATTCATCCGGATATGTCTCAATATCAAGTTCCCAAAGAAGCTCCCAAATCGCAAACAACTGCGTGCCGTCAAGCTTAAGCGTTGTAATATAGTCTTCAGGATTCGTGGCATCCGTAGTTTTTACAAGCTTACCGGTAGCACTATCATAGGAACTGATTCCATAGGTGTTCCACGTTAAGGAAAAAGATAAGCTTTCGGGTACGTCCGTTGTGTTTGGGTATTCATCTTTTATAGGACCTGAACCGTTTGACATACCACCTCCGTAATAATGATCTCCATCTTTATAAGGATCGTTATTTCCTGCAGGAATCATCCCCTGAAGTAACGTAGCCGAGAAAACGGTTAGTATCAAACACAGCGGAATGCACATAGCTAAAATACGATTACGGTTTCTCTTACGCTCTTTTATTCTGTTTTCACTGCGGCGAAATACTTCCGCCGTACACTCGGTTATTTCTCTCATAATAATAGCTCACCATCCTGTTATAATAAATTTGCCATCCGGGATACATCAGCCAGATGTACACGGCAGGTTCTCATTCCTAAGCTATAATAGAAGGGCGAAATGGACTGACGACACCATCCATGGGCTATA
>SVSP01000043.1 GCA_015064255.1 Oscillospiraceae bacterium | reverse complement strand
GGAGTTACGTTCTTAACGTGCCGCAAGTTGATAATGTAAGCGCTGCCGATGCGGACAAAGCCGCCATATTTGCTGAGCATTGTAAACAGCTCTGTGACGGTCATTCTGATCTTGATTTCTTCGCCATCATCTTTCCTCATATATTGATAATGGTCGTGCGCTTCCGAGTACATAATATGGTTGGCATTTACGCTCGCAACACCGTTTTCCGTCTTGAACTTCAAATAACGATCACGGGTTCTTTTCACTTGAAGGAGAGCCGCATCCAATGCCTCGTAAAACTTTCGGGGATTGATTGGCTTTATTAGATAACGAAGTGTTCCTGTTTCATAGCTCTGCGGAGCGTGTTCAATCGAGGTCGTTGCGAAAATAATAGGGCTTTCGATCCCGAATTTACGGATATCACAGGCAAGAGCCGTTCCCATTTCGTCACCGATGTAAACGTCAAGCACGAAGATGTCGAAGGATTTTCCGTCCTCTAACGCACTCAGCAACGATCTAGCAGAATCAAAGCGGAAAATCTCAATATCAGCAATATTTTCCTTTTCCGCGTAATTCTTGATATATCCCTCTACTTCGTCGAGTATCTTTTTCTCGTCATCGCATATGGCAATTCGTATCATACGATGTCCTCCTTTTTCTGCTTGACAACAGAGCAGATGTCACCGATGTCGCACTCCAAATATTCGCATATACGGAGAAGCACCGACAAAGCGACTTCCTCGCCCTTATTCAGCTTGCTCATCGTTCCCGTGGCAATCTTCAGATCTCTGCGCATCTGCGCCCTTGTAATATCCTTCTCAATCAGGAGAACCCATAGTTTTTTATAGCTGATACCCATATCTATACCTCTTAAGTGTCAAAGCGTTAATAATTACTGTTTTATTATATCACAAACACCTTCTTTTTGCAATAATAGATTCTAACCTTTTAGCAAAACATTGCAACTTCTTGAAGCGATTGATGGAGTGTTTGAAAAAAGCAAAGGATGCGGTATGATTTCTCACGCCGCATCCATGCTATTGGAATCAATTATTACTGTATCGATTGTCTTTACCACTTGTTTTTGAAACCTTCGTTATGGGGTCTCGTCATTTTTCAAGTGCTCTTTTTTTATGTGATATCAAAATATTTCAGATAATCGGGATCCTTTTCGGGAATTTTCGGAAGAGGCATATCGCAAAACTTCGCTTCACAGTATTCGCTTTGATTGTGCGGGATATATAAAGCTCCGCATTTCATACATAAAACGTGTCTGCGCTTTGTGTAACAAACAGGGTAGTCTATTCCGGGAACAAGCATAACCGTGTCCCCTTTTCTGTAAATGATCTCATATTTTCTGAGAAGCGTAAAGCTGTGCTTTTTGCCGTCGAAGCCTTTGACGAAGAAAGTAACGAATGTTTCAATGCGTACAGCGTGACCGCGTATGACTACTCCTTTGGGAAAAACATATCTTTCCGTATATTTGAATCCGACGATCTCTCCTATACACGGCTTTCTGTAAAGCTTGTACGGCTCGAATATCAAAATAGGAAGCACAATTGCGAGGACACTGAAGAGAGTAACAGATTTGACAGGGTCAAGCGCAAGACCGGATACAAGTAAAAGAATAATAGGAATTTCAAATATGGCGATCTTTATAAAAAGCTTTATTCTGCGTTTGTGACGGTAGGTAAAGATCTCTTTGTTAAGCTTTTTGAATTCGTCGAAGCTTTCTTTGTAATCAGGCATAACTGTATTCTCCTTGTGTTAAAGTATAGTAATCGCAGTTTTTGGTCTTATAACGGTGTAAGGACCTATTTTTTCTCCGATACCGAGGATTCTCTTGTCGATCTTGATAAAGCTGTTCGGCTGAAGAATAAGTAGGGTTTTGTCCGATACGGGAAGACGTGGCAGATATCTGCGGTGCTTTACGCCGAGTATAGGACCTATTATCGGACTTGCAAGGTGGTAGAAAATAGGAATACCCGAAAACGGAGAATAGACGTCATCCATATTTTCTTCGAAATTTTCTATCTCAAGATGATATTCAATGTCATTTAATCTGTCGTCGCTGTATCGTTGCGCTGTAATAAAGTTGTTTTCAAAAATATAACGTGATGCTCCGACAGTACCGAGAATGGCAAGCGTTACGGTAGCGTCGGGTGTTTCTATCAGAATGTTGTAAGGCGCATTTGCACCCTTCAGAAGAAACTCTTTGAAAGTTGCAGATGTACGGTAGTTTTTCTCAGCCACAAGCTTTTGTATGTGCAGATAAAGCGTGATACGCAGCTTTAAATACTTTACGATAGGAACTACGTAATTAAATATTATCACAATAGCATACGTAAAGAGAACTATCTTTAAAAGCAGGTCCGGCTTGTTTGCGGTCACTACGTAAATTATTCCCAGAACGATAGTAGGAATAGCGGCTATAATACCGAGCCCGAAGAGCGTGCTTATTCGAATGATCTTGTAAAAACGCCTGAAATAAAGATAATATGCAAGCATAAACGATATATATGAAAACGTGTCTATGTACTCGGGATATATAAACGACAATATTATGAGAGCCGTGTGAAGTATGAAATATGTAAGTGAAAACATAATAATCTCCGATATTATAAGTCTATAAAGCTTGTTTTACGTTAGTTAGATTCCTCGCGGTCAAGATAAGAAAAGAGAAGATCTGATCTATAAAAAATAAATCTGTCTTTGTAGGAAACGCCGCAGTCCGCGGTGATCTTTGACGTATGGTCGGTAAATGATACGCCGTACGCTTTGCGCGGTATTACGACTATATTCTGACTGTTGTAGTTACTGAAGGTGAGGTCAAGCCTTACCTTTCGTCCAATGCTGTCGCTGTCAAATGTCGTGTTGTGCCGATTGTGATTAGTGAAATATATGAAATACTCGGTAAGGACTCCTTCGCTTTCGTTTTCAATATGTAAGCTTTGTTGTCCGCTGAACAGGTAGGGTATAAACTTTATAGAGTAAAATTTGTCTTGGCTGTGCAAAGTAATATCTTCACCTGCATATGAACTAAAAAGCGATCGTACGGGACTATTGACTTTTTTATACGTATACCCCTTCTTTTTCGCCCATTTTTTCAGCTTTTTGCAGAACGACCGTCTTTCGATGATCTGAAAAATAAGATGAATACTCTTTATCGCTATAAAAAGCAGAAATATTCCCGCTACAGCCAAGATAGTCGTTATCCAAAAAGATGGGTGAGTAATTGCGGATACGAATGAATTAAAGATATTAAATAAAAATTTTAACATAGTCATCACCATTCAAGAATTCCTGTGATATACATAATTTGTATTGTAATAATCATATCACACAATCGCGTGATTGTCAATAGGTATAACTCAATTTTGTAACATAATACCAAAATACTATGTTTGATTTGTACAGATTGCCGAAAAAAGTTTTATGGAGATCAAAAATTATATTTTTCTTCTGTATTTTTCGGGAGATTCTCCAGTGATTTTCTTGAACTGTTCCCAAAAGCTTACGTAATTTGTAAATCCGCACTCGAAAGCAATACTTTCAAGTGAAAGGGTACAGCTTTTGTCCGAGATCATAGCTTTGGCGTAGGCTATTCGGTTTTGGGTAAGTATGGAGTGAAATCCCTCTTTCATTCGTTGCGAGAGAATGCGCTGAAGCTGTCGCGGTGAAAGGTTGACAGCGCCCGCAACCTCAGCTATTCTTAACTGCCGTTTAGCATTTCTTGATATATAGTTCAGTATTTGTATAAGCGTCATATCTTCGTCAGAGGCGTTGATTTCGGCAGTACGCTCTGAAATTTTTTTCTCGGAAAGCTGTGCGTTTGAGCGCAGTATGTCGCATATTTTGAGAAATACGATAGTGAAGTTTGCGTTTATCTTGCACATAGCCTCTTCACCGATAATTATTCCTCTGCAAGCGGAAAGTGCGCTGAATTCGGGAGAAAATCCGTTAATAATGAAAGGCTTATCGACGGAAGATAAAAGCTCCTCGTATTCGGAAAAGAGATCGCTTCCGCTTTTTTTCTTGACGAGTCTTATCTCAAAGCTGATCTTCTTTGAGTTGTCATCACTTCGTTCGAAAGCGTGATATACCTTAGCGGGTACGAGGATAATAGTATCCTTTTCAAGATTTGTTTTGTTTTCTTCACTGTAAAAAATACAGGCGCCTTCTTCGATGTAGTGTGCTTCAAAGTTTGGGTGGCAGTGAAGATTCGGATTTACGCTTTTATCGTATCCGTGCTCGGCAAATCCTGCCTGCATTACTATTTCAATCTTTGTGTTTCCGATTAAAATTTCACTTTTTTGAATCAACGACGACATTTTACTTTCCTCCTGTTTGTTTTACAGCTTGTCTATATATTATCACGTATTATTACATTTTGCAATATGTATATTAAAAAAAACGACATATCATTAAAAAAAGTGTCGCGTATATAAATGGACTTTTAGTTTTTTTAAGGTTAAAATATAACTGTATTTAAGTGGCTGACAAGCTGCAAAAACTATGAAAGAGAGTATAAACGATTATGAAAATTAACGTAAAAGAAGAAAAGATCATATGCTCAAATCCTAACGGTATTCACAATTATTTCGGATGGCCGTCGGTAACAAGACTTCAGGATAACAGTCTTTTGGCGGTTGCAAGCGGATTCAGAATAGCTCACGTATGTCCGTTCGGTAAGGTAGTGGCTTTCAGAAGCTATGACGAAGGAAAAAGCTGGACAGCACCCGAGGTTATAATCGATACACCCCTTGATGACCGTGACGGCGGTGTAATGACATTCGGAGAAAATGGTGTTATCATAACGAGCTTTAATAATAGACCTTCTTTCCAAAGAAGTATTACTCAGGTCAAAGCAACCTATGCTAACGCATATATCGACGAGGTTGAAAAGAACGATAACTGGAAGAATTTCCTTGGTTCAACTATGGCTATAAGTGATGACGGTGGTAAAACATTCAGAGGTCCGTATGTAGTTTCTATAACCTCTCCGCACGGTCCGTGTGAGCTTTCCGACGGAACAGTATTCTACGTGGGCAGACTTTTTGACGATAATAATGCTGAGAGTCATATCGAGTGTCATACAGTTACACCCGACGGAAAGACAGAAATACGCTCGAGAATTGAAGATGTTTCTCCCGACCTGCTTTCTTGTGAGCCTCACGCGATACAGCTTAAAAACGGAAGAATAGTTGTTCATATCAGAGTTCAGGGTAAAAACGTATTTACAGTATATCAGAGCGTTTCTGACGATAACGGCTATACATTCACAAAACCCGTACAGCTTCTCAAAGATAGAGGTGGCTCACCTGCACATCTTATAGAGCATTCCTCGGGCGCACTTGTGTCGGTTTACGGATACCGCGAGGCTCCGTTCGGAATACGCGTTATGGTAAGCTATGATAACGGAGAAACGTGGGAAACGGATATGGTCATCACCGACAAAGAGCCTACACCCGACCTTGGATATCCGGCATCGGTAGAGCTTGAAAACGGTGATATACTTACTGTTTTCTATACTCGTGAAGAAAAAACGAGCGCATCTGTAATAAAGCAGATAATCTGGAATTTCGAGGAATAAATACTCAAGAGGAGAGTAAAAATGTCTGAAAATATCGTTAAAGGCATAATGCCCGCACTTGTAACACCGCTGAATAATGACAGAACGACTATTAACGTATCTGCCCTCAGAAAGCTGATCTCATACCATAAATCGCAGGGCGCGGACGGATTTTACGTTGCGGGAGCGACAGGCGAAGGTCTCGTTCTTTCTATGGATGCAAAGAAAAAGCTTATTGAAGAAACGGTAAACGAAATAGGCGAAGATGGACTTAAAATATTCCATATAGCAGATATGAATTTTGAAAACACAAAGATTCTTGCGAAATATGCGCAGGATGCAGGTGCTGACGTTATATCGGCAATACCTCCGATATATTTCGGCTATGATTCAGAGGATATTTATAACTACTATAAGGAAATAGCCGCACAGGTCAAAATACCGCTTATGCTCTATTATACACCGTCGGCGAATACGATAATAGATACCGCGCTCTTCTTGCGTCTTTCGGAGATAGACAATATAACCGCTATCAAGTGGACGGTAAAGGATTATTATAAGCTCATAGAGCTTCTTTCGCAGGCAAACGGAAAGCTCAGTATTATAAACGGACCGGATGAATGTTGCTTTGCGGACTTTCGGCAGGCTGCTTAGGCGGAATAGGAACCACTTATAACGTTATGCTCCCTCTTTATAAAAAGATATATGAGCTTTATAATAAAGGCGATATGAAGGGCGCGCTTGAAGTGCAGAAGGAAGCCGATAAATTTATAAGCATTATGCTTCGTTACAGCCTTATTCCTGCTGTAAAAGCGATTCTTGAGGAAATGGGATTCGACGTCGGACCCGCAAGCGCTCCTATGAAGCTGTATGGTAAAGATGAAAAGAAACAGATAATAAGTGCTATGAAGAACGCGGGATTTGAATTCTGATGACGGAGGAATGTAGTTATGATAAATATAACAGCCGATCACGAGGGCGGATGTCTTGACAGAGCTGTAAAATGCGCCGAGGATTTTTATGCGCTTCTCCTTCGACCCGATACGTGGTATTATTTTAATTTTAAAATAACGGGATGCATGGGAAAAAACATAATATTTCAGTTTATGTGCAGAGATAATCTCGCGCCCGATCATAACGAGGGAAGAAATCGTTGGCTTTATAACGGTTATATCGAAAAGCCCCTTGTAAGCTACGATAACGGAAAGACTTGGGAAGAGGTTGAGAGCATAAGAAAGCTCGGAAATATGCCGGGACAGTTTATATTCTCAAATACCTTCCGCGAGGATGAAGCGATAGTCGGATTTTCTCCGACTTATCTCTATACCGACCTGCAGGACTATCTCAGAAAGATCGAAAATAATCCGCTTGTTAAAATATCAAGTATAGGTAAGAGTCGCTCGGGAAGAGAAGTGCCGCGTGTTACCCTGTCGCGAAATGAAAACTGCAAAAAGGCAGTTATTCTCTTGGGAAGAGAGGATGCAGACGAGGTAACCGGATCTACTTCGGTAGAGGCAGCAATAGACTGGCTTCTTTCCGATGATGAAAAAGCAGTAAAATTCCTTGAAAAATACCGCTTTGAATGTATTCCTATGGTTGGCGTTGACGGAGTTGTTTACGGATCGACTCACAGCGCGGGATACGGCTACGGAGGTAATACCTATCATTTTGAGCCTGCACCTCTTGAAGTGCAGAATGTCAAGGATTTTGTACGCGCTTTGCATAATGATGGCGATGAGATCGTATTTGCAGGTAAGCTTCACGGCGGAATGAGATATACACATAAGCATCCGATAGACTATCTTACCGCCAGCCCGAGACTTGACCACTATCTTAAAGAAAATAAATACGGATATTGGCAGCCATACTGGCACGGCGGAGCGCTGACGATCAGAGCTCTCGGATACTTCGAGCGCTTTGTACTTGATGAATTTCTTGTCACAGAGGTTTTCGGCTGTCACGTAAACGGAGCTTCAAAAGAGGCTTGCTACGGCTGCGGACGAGATCTTATGATCACTCTTGCAAACTATCTTGAAAAGTATGATGTATGATAAAAATATCCTTTGCGCGAAATACGCAAAGGATATTTTAGTGTTAAGTTGAAAGTGAAAAACAAAATTGAAAATCAAAAATCCCACACCGAAGTGTGGGATTTTTCACGGAGAGAGTGGGATTTGAACCCACGAAGCGTTTTTGGCGCTTACGCGATTTCCAGTCGCGCGCCTTCGACCACTCGGCCATCTCTCCATATCGGATGATGAGCACTTTGCTCGACCCCACAAGTATATCATAAGACAAACCGTTTGTCAATACAAAAAACAAAAAAAATCAAAAAAATATTAAAATTTTTCATTTTGTTCCGATGAGGGGAAGAAGTGCTCATCATTTTGTGTTTTTAGTCGATGTAATCGAGAATATCTATTCCGATAATGGGGAGGATTCTCGTGAAGCATATGCGGTGACGCATATAAGGATGGTATTTCAGACCTTCGCGAAGAAGCTCGGGAGAAATTCCGATATCTTCAATCTCGGTAGGTGCACCTGCCATATGCATAAGCTTTACAAGCTCATCCTGCTTAAGAAGTATCTTGTCAGCAAGCGCACGGATCTCGGGCCAGCATTCTTCGAGCTTTCCGGGAATAACGTCTTCGATTATCGAAGGGAAGTTAAGACGCTTTATGTCCTGCTGCGTTTCTTCGGGGAACATAGAGAGTATTTCGTCCCAATCGGGATTTTCGGGACATTCTGTTACGGTAAGATTTCTTTCAATAACGTTTCTGAATATCTTGTTCATTATAACGGTAGCTACGCCAACCTTTTTGCCGTGGAATTCCTGCGGAATATCGCGTACGAGCTTGTAGCATTCCCAGTAGTGCGAAAGAATGTGCTCTGCACCCGAAGCGGGACGGGAAGTGTTCTCAAGCGACATAGCAAGACCTGACATAACGAGAGCTTCCATTACTGCACCGGCAGTTTCTTCGTCCTTTTCGGAAACACGGTCAGCCATAGCAATAAGGCGTCTTACAGATTCAAGAGCAAGCTCGGCGATCTTTTCGCAGTAATGCTCGCCCGAAATGAGTCTTGCAACGTTCCATTCAAAGTTTGCGTTGATCTTTGCAACCATATCGCCGAATCCCGAAGCCTTGAGTTCAATAGGGGATTCTGCGAGTATTTTTGTGTCTGCAAGTATTATCGAAGGGGGAGCAACGTATACGGATTCCTTGAAATGACCGAAGATTATAGGCGCGGAGTTGGAAGCAAATCCGTCCATAGAAGGCGCGGTAGCAAAAATACAGAACTTCTTTTTGCAGTTGAAGCTTGCAACGCGGCAAATATCGTTGAGTGAACCTGTTCCGACAGAGATTATACCGTCAACGTCGTGAGAAAGAGCAGTGATCTCTGCAATTTCGTTAGAGGATGCAACGCGGAGATTGTCGTAAATAAGCTTTTTGATGATAAATCCGCTTGCGAGAAGTGAATCTTCAAGACCGTTTGATACTCTGTATGTGTTGCGATCCGCTACCATAAGTATCTTTTTGGGGAAGTTTTCACGCTCAAGTATTTCTCCTGCTTTTGCAGTAAGTCCGCTGAATATTTCTACACATTTTACGTCAAAAGAGTGTTTTCTGCCGCAAGGACAGTCTTTTAAATTTTCAAGAATTGCATTTAAATTCATATGATGTTCCTTTCGATAAATAAAATTGATCATCTGATACAAAGTATATCACAAAAACTTTGAATTTTCAATATAAGTATAAAATTTTTGCCATTTCGACAATCTGCATAAATTTGAAATCTTTTTTCGTATAATATTTTTCGCTTAAAAAAAAACTTTAGAAGACTCGCTCTTGATTTTTGTCTGTTTTTCGTGTATAATAAATATAATATACTAATTTTGAAATTTGCATCTCCGGTTTTTTTCTCCGTGAGAAAGGAGTAATATATAATGTCTACCATTCCAAAACCAAAAGAACTGATATTTTCTGAGCAGACACATCTGCTTGAGCAGTCTGCATATCACTATCATCTTCAGGAAAGAGAAAATCCCAACCTCTACCGAGATCTTTTTGAATATACGAGTATTCCGAAAATATCCTTTAACCACCGAATAGTACCGATCAATATGCCGGAGGAAATATGGATAACCGATACGACATTCCGTGACGGACAGCAGTCAACGTCACCTTTTACGGTAAATCAGATCGTTGATCTCTTCACGCTTCTTCATAAGCTCGGAGGTCCGAAGGGACTTGTTCGTCAGAGCGAATTCTTCGTATATACCGAAAAGGACAGACAGGCTATCCGCGCGTGTCAGGAGCTCGGATTTGAATTTCCCGAGATAACGAGCTGGATAAGAGCGAACGATAAGGATTTTGAACTCGTAAAGTCGCTCGGAATTAAAGAAACAGGCGTACTTGTTTCTTGCTCGGACTATCACATCTACAATAAGATGAAGCTCACAAGAAAGCAGGCTATGGAAAAATACCTCGGAATAGTACGCAAAGTACTTGAAGCGGGAATACGTCCGCGCTGTCATTTTGAGGATATAACCCGTGCCGATTATTATGGCTTTGTTCTTCCTTTTGCTGAAAGACTTATGGAGCTCGGCAGAGAGTACAACGTGCCGATCAAGATCCGTGCGTGCGATACACTCGGATACGGAGTTTCTTTCCCGGGTGCGGCACTTCCGAGAAGCGTACAGGGTATTATTTACGGACTTCTTCACTACGTAGGCGTTCCCTCTTCTATGATAGAATGGCACGGTCATAATGATTTCTATAAGGTCGTTACAAACGCTTCTACAGCTTGGCTTTACGGCTGCTCGGGCATAAACTGCTCGATGCTCGGTATAGGCGAGCGTACGGGTAACTGTCCTCTCGAAGCTATGGCAATAGAATACGCATCTCTCAGAGGAACGACAGACGGAATGGATCTTTCGGTAATTACCGAGATCGCCCGTTACTTCGAGCGTGAGATAGGATATGAGATTCCTCCGCGCACACCCTTTGTCGGAAGAAACTTCAACGTTACAAGAGCAGGTATCCACGCGGACGGACTTCTCAAGGATGAGGAGATATATAATATCTTCGATACGACAACGATACTCGGTGTTCCTGCGACGGTTGCAATAGATTCTCACAGCGGACTTGCAGGAATTGCTCACTGGATAAATAACTTCTTCCATCTCGACGGCGATAACGTAATAGATAAGCGTCACCCTATCCTTGTCGCTATGAAGGAAAGAGTAGATGCAGAATATGCACAGGGCAGAAACACGGTTATGTCCGACCTTGAGCTTGAAGCTATACTTAAGGATATCGATTATGACTTCTATACAAGGCTTGAACATATAAATATCCGTAAGCACTTTATTGACTGATTAATAAATAAAAAATCCCGACGGTGTCGGGATTTTTTTGTTAAATCAATAAATTATCAAACTCTTGCTTTCTTTCCGCTTGAAGCAGATTTGTAAGCTGCGGACATAATTTCGGTGAGAGATACAGCATCGTCGATGTCGAACTTTTCGTTAGGTGTGTCGTTTACGATACTGTCGATCCAATAATCGAGAGCCTGAGGGCAGGACGTTGTAAATTCCTTTACGGTAACCTTTTTGTTCTCAGTTTCGGGGCAAGAATAAGAGAGCTTGCCTTCGCTTATTCTGAGGTAACCCATTGTGCCCGAGATCTCTATCGTATAAGGATCGGCAACGGATACGAAACCTGTTTCGGATACGCCGATAGCGCCGTTCTTGTATTAAAGAAGGCAAACTGCGTTGTCTTCAACGGGACGGTCCGTGACGTTTGTAAAAGCAGACGAAACGTACTTGGGCATTCCGAGGAACCAGTTGATAAGGTACATCGGATGTGCACCGAGGTCGATCATAGCACCGCCGCCGCACTGTTCTTTGTCATAAAAATGTGCGGGAAGCCAGTTGCTGATACTGCCCGAATGAACGTTGCGGACTCTCATATATGTGAGTGTACCGAGCTTTTTGTCATCAACGATTTCTTTTGCAAGAAGAACCGCTTTGTCGGTCTTGTGAGGGAAAGAAATGGTAAAATGTATTTTGTTCTTCTTTACTGCACGGCGGATCGCTTTAGCATCCTTGTTGGTCAAAGCGAGAACTTTTTCGGTAAAAATATGTTTTTTTGCATTTGCTGCAGCTATCATAAGCTGTGCGTGCATTGATGTGGGCGAAGAGATAGCAACGGCATCAATTTCATCGTTTGCGAGGAGCTCTTCATACGATTCGTAGAACTTGCACTTTAAATCGTTTGCCCATTCTATTCCGCGGGCAGGCATCTCGTCCCAAACGGCAACGATCTCACAGTTGGGATTTGCGGCAAGATAGTTTGCATATCCTTTTGCGTGAACATGCCAGCCGCTTATCATAGCAACTCTTACTTTTTCAGACATAAAATATTACCTTCCTATTTTTTGTTTTACGTGTACGGGAATAAAAATGTTCCCGTGATGAAATTAGATTATTCGAGGATGTTACTTGTAATATAGTCTATTCCGAGGTTTGCCAGGTATTCTCCGTCTTCGGGCTTGTCGCAGGTCCAACAGTTTATCTTTATTCCTGCCTTTTTGAAAGCATATACAGTATCTACGTTGAGCTGAGAATAATGTATATCAATGTCAAGAGAATACTTGACAAGAGTTTCAATAAGATCATCGGTAAATTTACCTGTAAGGAACTGTGCGGTGCTGTCCGGTCTGAATTCTTTGAGATAAATAAGATTCTGAAGATTGAATGATATGAAAATAACCTTTTCAAAATATTCGAGAGAAGCTATTATGTCAATAATTTCTCCGATCTGTTCTTTTGTGAAAGCGTTTTTAAGCTCAAGAACAGCAGCTTTTTCATATTTTTTGCATATTAAAATGTACTCTTCGAGAGTAGGTATCTTAATATCGTTTCTGCCGGGTTTGCCGTTAACGTCCAAAAGTGTAAGCGAACGCAGAGTATCGAAATCGGTTTCTTCGACCTTGTATTCAACACCTGCAACACGAGTCGTTGTGTCGTCGTGGATTATTACGTATTTTCCGTCTGCGGTAATGTGTACGTCAGATTCGATACCGAAATACGATCTGCTTCCGGCGGCTACGAATGCGCTGTTGGTGTTTTCTTTTTCAAGACCGCTGCATCCGCGGTGAGCTACCATTTTTACGTTTCCCGAAGCAAATTTGATAGTATTCATAGGAAATCTTCTTTCAAATTATTTTTTGTTCTTTTCAAAAAAGTTTTTTAAGGTTTTAGGGAACTTTTTTTCAAAAAGTTCCCTAAAAGTCCTCTAAAAATTGCTTAAAATTATCTTCTCTTGAAGTTGATTGCGCGAACGCGGTCCATATCCATCTTGGGATTTCTGTCCATATCAAGAAGACCGTTAACTTCCTGGAATACGTCTGTAAGCTGAGTATAGCAGTATCCGCAGAAGTAGTCGCAGTTCTTGAAGCCCATTGTGATGTCTTCAAAACGTTCGAAGAACTTTTCTTCGTCGCTTTCAGCTCCGCCGTAACCCCAGTTAGCGCCGTGCTTGTCTTTTGCGAGAGCAATTCCGCCGTACTCGGTCATAAGCATAGGCTTGCCAGAGAGATCGTAATCGTCGCAAACGATAGTTCTGTACTTGTTGGGAACACCTGTAAGGATTCCTTCTTCGGAAGCGTATTCGGGTGTGAGATCACGTGTGAAGGGGGCGTAGTCGTGAACGGTAACGATGTCTGTTTCTGTCTGTTCCCAACCGTCGTTTGTAGAAACGATTCTTGTGTCGTCGAGAGAATGGATCATGAAGTAGAGAGCATCTGTAAACTGCTGCTGTTCGCGGTTTGTCTTAACTCTGTAAATACCCCAGGATTCGTTCATAGGAACCCAAGTGATTATACAAGGATGGTTGTAGTCACGCTTGATAGCTTCCTGCATATCTCTAAAGCAGTTACGCTTCATTACGTCAGAGAAGAGGTACGGGCTGGGAAGCTCTTCCCAAACGATAAGACCGAGTGTGTCTGCCCAGTAGAGGTAACGGGGATCTTCGAACTTCTGATGCTTTCTTGCACCGTTGTAGCCGAGCTTCATTGTGAGCTCGATATCCTTCTTAAGAGCTTCGTCTGTAGGAGCTGTAAGAAGTCCGTCGGGCCAATAACCCTGGTCAAGGATAAGTCTCTGATAGAGCTCGTGGTTGTTGATGTAGATCTTTCCGCCTTCGCACTGGATCTTTCTCATACCGAAGTAAGAGGAAAGTGTATCTACGGCAGCACCGTTTTCGTTAAGTGTGAACTTAATGTCGTAAAGGTTGGGTGCGTAAGGTTCCCAGCAGAAGAATCCTTCAAGATTGATTCCGTTGTGAGGGAAGAAGATGGTTGTGTCGACGCGTCTCTTTGTTACGTTGAGTGTGAGTGCGGTAACGAACTTGCCTCTGAAGGAAACTTCAATTCCGAGAGTTCCGTTTTCGGGAATCTCGTTAAGAAGGGTTTCAACCTTGAAGCAAGAGTTGTCAACGTCGGGAGTGATGCGGATGTCATCAATGTACTTCATACCGACAGCTTCAAGCCATACGCTCTGCCAGATACCTGTCATAGGAGCATACCAGCACTCAAAGTTTTCGGGTCTGAAGCTCTGCTTGCCGCGAGGATACTCAACCTCAAGTCTGTCTTCGCAAAGAACGGTAAGGTCATATGTCGCATCTCTGTCAACAACGTCGTAAGTAATGTCAAACGAGAAGGGTGTGTATCCGCCTTCGTGTTCGCCGATAAATCTTCCGTTGAGCCAAACCTTAGTCTTGTAGTCAACTGCACCGAAGTGAAGGATTACACGCTTGCCTTCGAAAGATTCGGGAACGGTGAATGTACGGTGATACCATACGAAATCGCTGTGACGAAGGTCGTTAATACCGGAAAGCTCG
The DNA here is from genome assembly GCA_015064255.1 of Oscillospiraceae bacterium. GTDB lineage: Bacteria > Bacillota > Clostridia > Oscillospirales > CAG-272 > SIG672. Next base: position 508 of record SVSP01000043.1, on the reverse strand, counting down.
CACTGATATACGAAAGGAACTGTGATTTCGGTATCAAGCGATTTTCTGGTCATCCAATTTTCGGAAATACCTTTTCCGGATTCGTCAAACGCAAAATCCCACTGACCATTGAGGCAGAGCCAATTTTCTCTTACACGGTCGGGACGGGGATATTCACTGCGCGGAATAATTTTTTCTGTGTTCATGGGAATATACCTCCAAACAAAATATAACAACCTAATGTTAACATAAAATATGAAATTTGTCAATATAAAAAGAAGTAAAAAGCCTGAAGTATGTAGATATATAATAAAAAAACAGTTTCTCGTAATGGGTGATGTCCTTATCGGAGAAATCACCATAACGTAAAATTCCCACAGACCAATCAAACGGTTTGTGGGAATTTTTATTTTATAAGCAGGAGAAACGGTTTAACCAAGCCTTCTCCAGTGGGAGAAGGTGGCAGCCGAAGGCTGACGGATGAGGTGTTATCTCACCGGCTTAAGATCGGAATAATCCAACTCAAGAT
>SVSP01000042.1 GCA_015064255.1 Oscillospiraceae bacterium | reverse complement strand
GGAAAAACCATCTCAAACGCCGAAGTTTTTTCCCTTCCCTCAGACTCCCAACCCTTTTCCTTGGCTGAAAGCTTTTCTTTTTTATTTTTTCTTCATTTTGAACAGTTCTACTCAAAGTAGAGCTGTTTTTTGTTATTTTATTTATAAAAGCTGTTTACTTCGCACAAAAAATATGTTAAACTGATTTTGTAAAACCAAAACGGATTTTGCCGTACGGCGGTGAAAAATAAAAATCAAGAAAAGGAACGGTCACAATTATGACATATCTCGAAAAGATCAAAGCTCTCATATCGCGAAAAGGCGAAGGCTCAAATTCGGAGCGCATCTGTTCGGAAATCATATATCTGGACGGAATCTCAAAAAACAACGAAGACCGATACAACAATCTGATCGAGCAAGCTGTAGATTTTCTTTTAGCGCAGATCGAAAAGGATGGCGTTATTACGCTTTCAAGCGTTTACGCCGCCGAGAAAATACTCGAACCTATGGCAAAAATCGCACGTGAATATACACTCTTGTTTATTTCTCACGCACATATTGATATGAACTGGATGTGGGGATACAACGAAACTGCTTCTATCACGGTCGATACCTTTCGAACTATTCTTAATCTTATGGAAGAATACCCCGAGTTCACTTACGCGCAGTCTCAGGCATCGACGTATGAGATCATAGAAAAATTCGCACCCCACATGCTTGACGATATCAAAGCAAGAATCAAAGAAGGCAGATGGGAGGTCACAGCCGCAGAGTGGGTAGAAGCCGACAAGAATATGCCTAACGGAGAATCACTTACAAGACAGATTCTCCAGTCTAAAAAATATCTCTCACGTTTGCTTGAAATCAGCGAGGATTCTATTTGTATAGACTTCGTTCCCGATACGTTCGGACACAACGCCAATATACCCGAGATCCTTTCAAATGCAGGAATACGTTATCTTTACCATTGTCGCGGATATGAAACTCCCTGTCTTTACAGATTTGCCGCACCGTCCGAAAAAAACGTCCTTGCTTACCGTGAATTTGCTTGGTACAACGGTGAGATCACCACAGAAAAGTTCGAAGCAGTTCCCGATTTTTGCAATACTTACGGACTTGACACAGCCCTTTGTGTATACGGTGTCGGAGATCACGGCGGTGGACCGTCAAGACGTGACATTGAACGAATTTTGAAATACCGCACGTGGCCGTTTACTCCCACACTCAGATTTGGAACCTTCCGTGAGTTCTTCGAATCTGTCGAGAAGAAATCAGCTCCGCTTGCAACAGTTGATCACGAGCTGAATTTTCTGTTCACCGGATGTTATACCACTCAGTCGAGAATAAAAATGGCAAACCGTATAGCTGAAGCCCGCATAAACGAGGCGGAAGCTCTCACTTCTATGGATTCTCTGCTTGGAGGAACAAAACGCTGTCAGGAAAATTTCGATACAGCGTGGAGAAATCTGCTTTTCAATCATTTTCACGACATTCTTCCCGGTTCGGGAACGATCGAAACCCGCGAATATGCTATGGGAAGATTTCAGGACACAATGGCGGCTGTTGCAATATCGTCAAACACCGCTATGCATAATATTGCAAGCTTGATCGACACATCTTCCATCAAATTCGACAGTGCAAAGGAGAATTGTTCAGAAGGCGGCGGAGTGGGATTTTTCCAATCTTACGCCGAAGGTTACAGAATGCCCTCCGCAGAGCGCGGTCGCGGTTCGGTCAGAGCTTTGCACATCTTCAATCCGACCCCGTATAAGCGAAACGAGTATTCTGAAATAGTCGTATGGGATTATAATTACGATATATCATCGTGTGAGATACGAAATGCCCAAGGCGAGGTTATTCCCTTCTGCGTGATAAATTCTGGCCGCGGATACTGGGGGCACAGCTATACGACACTTCTCGTCAAAGCAGAAGCCGAGCCTTACGGATATACTACAATCGTTCTTGCACCTAAAAAGCAGGACGGTCACTGCAGTGTACGTCTTTTTACTGCCGAACACGCTGACACCCATATAAACGACAACCCTATCGTTATGGAAAACAATCTGATACGCGCCGTTTTCGATCACCGTACTATGCAGCTTACCGAGCTTACCGATAAAGCAACGGGAGAGAAGCTTATATCCGAGCCATCCTGTTTCTTCAGACTTATAGAAGAAAATCCAATCTACAATATGACCTCTTGGCGTGTCGGACCGTATATGAATGTAAAAAATCTCAACGCCACCGAATCCGTACGCATTACATCAATATCAAACGGCAAACTGTTACAAAAAGTTTCCTACACGATCGCTTTCGGTTCTTCTGTACTAAACGCCGAGGTATCTTTGAAGGAAGACAGCCCAAGACTTGAGCTTAGCTTGAATATAGATTGGAACGAATCACCTGTACGGGGAGTCAAAATCCCTCAGCTCGGTTTTGCAGTTCCCGTATCTTACGAAACAACGGGCGAATGTTTATACGATATTCCTTACGGTATCATAAAACGTACCGAGCTTGCGCACGACGTTCCCTCTCTTTCGTTCCTTGCGATAAACGGAAAAACCGAGCACGCTGTCGGAATAATTTCAGACTGCAAGTACGGATACCGCTTTTATGAAAAGATCGGCTCTGTCACCTTAATCCGAAGCTCCTATGATCCCGATCCGTATCCCGAAAGAGGTATCCACAACATACGCTTGGGCGTTGTTTGTGCTGATATCAGCAACATGAAGAAAGAAGCGGACATATTCAACCATCCGTTACCGTACGCTTCCGGCACTTCACACGCAGGAAAGCTTCCTCTCAAGTCGTCAATTCTTGCTGTTGACGGAAACATAAACGTTTCGTGCATAAAAAATTCTGAGGACGGACTCGGAAATGTGATCCGTATCTATGATACCACAGGTCAAAAGCAAGAAATAACCGTTAGCCTATGCAAAAACATCAGCAAGGCGTATATAACCGATTCAAACGAAAATATTCTTTCCGAAATATCTGCCAAAGATAATACCCTATCCGTAACCGTAGATCCCTTCGCAACGCTCACGATAAAAATCATTGACTGATAAAACACCAAAGCAGCCCGAGATACACAAAAAGTATCTCGGGCTGTTTTATAAAACTTAAAGGGTCTTAAGGAATCCTGCAAGTCTGTCAGCGATAAGCTTATGTCCTGCATCGTTGGGGTGAAGTCCATCGGGGCAGTACTTTTCTTTTAATACGTCTACCTTAGGCTGTATGCCGCTGCAAGCCCAAAGATCAAGTGTGGGAATTGAGTAAAATTCAAGAACTTCCTTCAAAATGTTGATGTAAACCTTCAGCGGTCCTCTTTCTTCTTTATATCCGTCACCGCGCGGATTATCCTCCTGAAGTCTGTGAAGAGGTGTCATAAAGACTATAAGTGCTTCGGGGAATTTCTCTATAAGCTTCTGACAAAGGGTGTGGCATGCTCCGTAGAAGGTGAAGGGAGTTCTGTCTTCCATTGTTCCGAGCGGAGCATCTCCGTGACCGAAGTCGTTAGTACCGCCGAAAACAACGATAATGTCAGCATCGGGATCGAGATGATCTACTCTCAAAACGAAATCGAGATCCCACTCTGCGTAGAGCGATGGCTTGGTCTGACGTGCTATTCTTGTTCCGCCGATACCGTAGTTACGTGCTGCTGCAAGTCCGTATTCCGATGCGAGTCTTTCGTGATAAATGTTACCGGGTATTACTACTCCGCAACCCTGTGTTATACTGTCTCCAAGAAAATTGATCTTTTTTCCTCTGATATCCATATTTTTATTCCTTTGCAATTTCGCGCACACGCGCTTTTTATTTGAGTATATCAAATTATGAACAATATGTCAATATTATTTCTCAAAATATCTTTTCAACTTAAAAATGATATGTTTTTCTTGACAAAAGTTATAAAAATATGATATAATACTTAAAATTTTTACACTTTTGTGTTTCAGAAAGGTTTTATCAAATGTCAGATACTTTAAAAACAACTAACGTAAAATCATTCAGAATACTTATGCTTATCTTCGGAGCACTTACAATGTTCGTTACCGGTGTTTTTTACGCTTGGTCTATTCTGAAAACTCCGTTTAAATTTGAAGTGGCAGAGCTTGCTCTTAACTACACGATATGTTTGTGTTCATTCGGGTTTGGCGGACTTTTCTCGGGAATTTTTGCCAAAAAAATCCACCTCAAGGTGCGCCTGATAATAGGAACCATCCTTGTCGGTCTCGGCTTTTCTCTTGCTACGTTTGTTACCGATAGCGTTTGGCTTCTCTACTTATCGTACGGCTTTTTCTGCGGATTCGGCATCGGTATCATATACAACGTTGTCGTCGGCTCTGTAAATGCTTGGTTTCCCGACAAAAAAGGATTTTCCACCGGTGTTCTTATGATGAGTTTTGGAATAAGCACTCTCATAATCGGAAATATTGCTTCAAAGCTTTTTAATATCGAAGGTTTCGGATGGAAAAACACATATTATCTTATTGCCGCACTTATCGTTGTAACAACTCTTATTTTTACACTTATAGCAAAATTACCTAGCGCAGAAGATATTATTCCACCGCCGAGCAAGAAGACTTCTACCGGTGCTTCCGAGGATTATCCTGCAAGTGCTATGTTAAAGCGTCTGACATTTTGGAAGCTTTTTGTTTTCTTTATGCTGTTTACTGCGGTCGGAAGCACAATAATCGGATTCGCTAAAGATCTTACTGTAACGCTCGGTGCAAAAGATTCTCTTGCCGTTACTATCGTCGGTATCGTTTCTGTTTGCAACGGTATAGGACGACTCCTCGCCGGTGAAATATTTGACCGACTCGGACTCAGATTCGTGCAGTTTACCACAAGTATAATAGTTATAGTAGCTACGACCGTTTCTCTTATCGGTATTCTTTCCTCTTCGCTAGTCGTCGGTATCATAGGAATCTGCCTCTGCGGTATTTCCTACGGATTTTCTCCCACTATATCGTCAGCGTTTATAGCTTCTTTCTACGGAATGAAATATTTCCCCACGAATTTAAGTATTATAAACCTCGTTATAATTCCTGCGTCCTTTATGTCCACTATTGCAGGCACTATCGGTAATTACTCGACTATTTTTGCAGTTCTTCTCGGTATATCTATCGTCGGTCTGCTTATAAACATTACTATTAAAAAATCTTAAACAATGCGTAGCGCCTCGGAAGAAATTCCGAGGCGTTTTTTCTTTTTACTCTTTTCTTAAGGAAACTTTTTGAAAAAAGTTTCCTTAACAACCTTCAAAAACTTTTCCGGAAAAAGTCAGATGGTTTTCTAAAAAAGCACTACACAATCTTGATTTCGCTGGCAAATTCGCTCTTTGTTGAAACTTTTTGAAAAAAGTTTCCTTAACAACCTTCAAAAACTTTTCCGAAAAAAGTCAGACGGTTTTCTAAAAAAGCACTACACAATCTTGATTTCAAAGGCAAATTCGCCGTTTGATACGCTTCCTGCGTCAAAATCAATAGTATATACTGTAACATCCACGTGATGTCCGAGATAATCGACGCTTTTGGCTTCACTCGGCAATTTCTGTGTACTTACGAGCTTTATTCCGCATACCTCAAATCCGTAATCTGTCTTAATCGGCTCATATGCGGAAATAAAACGAAATTTAAGCGTATGTTCACTCGGCTCGTCTATCGTGTATTTTACCTTGACAGTATCCTCAGACAGTTCATATCTTACTTTTAGTGTGGTTATATCGGTATCGTATGCGCCCGAGATATTGACTTCGAATATATCGTCAGAGCTATCGGTTATAACTCCCTTGTAGTCCCTACCCGGCATCTGATACTTGCCGTCAACTATCGGTACACTATGTCCCATAGAACCTGCTGCGAACACCTCTTCGGTATAGCGAAATCTGTTATCGAAATATATTCCGTCATATTTGTGCGAGCGCACATCGTGAAAAACACGTTTGCCGTTTGCATACAGTGCGAAGTTGCCTATATCGTTATGATTATGATTTTCGTCATTATGTCCCGCCTTGGCAACGAATGTATATTTATCTCTGTTAGTAATATACGCTCCACCCTTCGGGAATATAAAAGTGCCGTTTTCTACAATTCCACCGTCAACAGCTTCGTCAAATGTTTCGAGTGCGAGAATTCTGTGATAACCGCTGTCACTTCTGTCAATTCCGTTCGCTACAAGTTCACCGTTATCATTTCTCACAAACAAATCTGTTCCGTCGTATCTGTCGTACATTTTAAAGCTTTTGCCAAAAATTCTTTTGAACGTAATATGATATATACCGTTTGTGGTGTCTTTGAGTTGTCCATCCTGATGATCGGAAAAAGGCAGACCGAATCCGTACTTAAGCACAGCCGCACGTCCGAATTTAAAACTGTCGAGTACTTTGGGGCGGTTGATTATATCACTTACATCCTCACCCGTTTCTTCTTTATATGCGTCAAGAAACATTGCCATTTGTCCGAATCCCGCATACCAGTAACCGTACCCTTCCGATGAATAGCCATCGTCCGCAAGACCTTTCAAATAAGCTTCAAGAGAATCAAAGAGTTTTTTCTTAACTAATGGCAGGCGTTCGGGAAAGACATACAGATATGCAAATCCCGTCCCGAGTGTCTGACATGCTATCCAGTTACTGAGGTTTACACCGTCAAGTCCAAAATACGAAGGAGTATTTTCAAACGGAATAATTACTCTGCGTTCTATTTCACGGCGTATTCTGATTTTAATGTCGTTTCTCAGTTTATCATTCATTATCTTGTAAGTGATACTGAGCATTCTGCTCATATTTGCCGTATCAAGGTCTATTTGTGAATAATTGAATGTCTGATTACGGTCATCTCTACCGTGATATGACGAAAACCACGCATACTGTTCACAAAATTCGGCAAGCATCTCTTCAAGCGCACCGATATATTTATCATCGTCAAGTGCAAGTATCTGAAGACAAAAGAGTCTGCGCCTTCTTGTACTGTCAATTATATCGAAGTTGCGGGTATCTCCGTTTGGCTCGAAGATATTCATAAAATCGGCATACGTTGCGCGCTCTATCGGCTTTCCTTCAAAAAGCTCGTTATACGCCTCTTTTATACGCAAAACAAGTTCCTGACCACGATCTGTCGAAAGTATTCTTTTTAGATTGTCATAGACATAAACGTTCATAATATTACTTCTTAAAAAACGTATTTAAAACGCCCAGTTACCGTTTTCGAAAATCCGAACTCTATTTCCGTCGCGAGTTACCCCTACGATAGAAAGGTCGGGTGTTCCTATCATAAAGTCAACGTGTATCATCGATTCATTGATTCCTTTTTCGTGGCATTCTTTTACCGTGTACTTATCGTAATCCTTAAGTACGTTGGTAAATCCTCTGCCGAGAGCGAGGTGACAAGCCGCGTTTTCATCGAAAAGTGTATTATAGAAAAGGACTCCCGAGTTACAGATCGGGCTATCGTACGGTACGAATGCACATTCTCCGAGATACGGTGCGCCCTCATCCATAGATATCATTTCTTTAAGGAGGTCTTCTCCCTTTTCTGCCTTTACTTCAACTGCTTTTCCGTTTTCAAAGCGCACCGAGAAATTCTCTATAAGCTCGCCGCGGTAAGAAAGAGGCTTTGAGGAATAAACGATACCGTCTGCGATTCCCTTCATAGGAGAAACGAAGACTTCTTCGCTCGGAATATTGGGATTAAATTCGATTCCGCTTCCGAGTGCCTTTTCCGAGCCGCCCATAAAGAGCGCATCCTCGATAAGTCCTACTCTGAGGTCTGTACCGTTCGATGCTTTATATTCAAGAGTTTCAAGTCCGAGGCTGTTAAGATACTCACAGCGTGATGCGAGGTCCTTATTGTGCGCTTCCCAAGCGGCTACGGGATCATCGGTAACGCGAGATGCGTACAGAATAGCTTCCCAGAGCTTTTCGACAGCGCGGGATTTCGTTTCATTCGGGAAAACCTTTTTCGCCCAAGCCGCACCCGGAATTGCCGCGATACACCACTGATATTTATTATCCATAGCTTCTCTGAAAGGCTTCATAACCTTATATACTGCCTGCGAAGCCTTTGAATTTTTAGCCTGATCTATTCCCTTAAGACCGTCGGGATCGTCCGAATCAAGATATATATGAACGGGAAGAGTTTCAACCTTGTGCTTCATCTTCTCTACTCTCCAGTTTTCAACGGTCGAAAGAGTTTTGAGCGAGCATTTTTTCATAGTTATCTTGGTTATAGGCTGATAGCTCCAATCTACCTCTACCTGCTTTGCACCGCAGCGGTAGCATTCCTCAACTACCATCTGAACAAATTCCGGATTTTCGACAGAGGCTCTGATAACCACCTCCTGTCCCTTTTTAACGTTTCCGCCTTTAGCGGCAATAAGATGCGCATATTTACGCAGAACTGATTTTTTCATATAAAATTCCTTTCTTTTGATCTATTTATGTTTATTTTATTTATTACATACAGTTTATTATAACCCAAAATCCGATTTTGTCAACACTAAAGAATATCACACGGGATATTCCCACGTAGTAAGATCGTCACTCCACGCGATACCGATACTTGCGTGATGGTCAAACATCGTACTTTCGTCTTCGGGCCCCGAGCCGTGGAAAAACATTACGTATTTACCGTATTCGGGATGTTTTTTAACGTCAAGCACAAAGCCTGCGGTTATTCTGCCCTTTGCCCAATCCCAATTTTCCTGTCCGAGAGTTATAAGATCACCCGCTTTTTCAAAGCTTACAAAATCCTTCGTGCGAAGCATTCCTATTCCGTTTTTAGGTGAATGGAAGATAAGATAAGAGTCATTATCATAAAGCACGCACACGTTTTCGCCGCACTCTGTCTTTCCGTGGTAAGTCCAATTTTTCATATCGTACGAATATGACATCGACACTCCGTTTTGTTTATACAGGCACCACCATTTTTTCGGGTCATTCATATCATTTACGATAAACGGGTCTATCATTCTGCCCATATTTTCAATCGGAACATTTCCTTTTACGCGTATAAGCTCGGGATGTTCCCAATTTACGAGATCACAGCTTCTCATTGTATAAAGTCGGCTTCTTTCGTTACCGTATTTTTCTCCGTTTTCGCGGCAATAGGTCTGCACGCAAAGATAATACGCTCCCTCATACTTTACTATATTACCGGGGCTTGAGAAGTTGAGGCTTCTGTCGCGCGGAGTTATCTCTCGCGGAGTAGTCCAGTTTATAAGATCGTCAGAAACCGATTCTACCGTTGTAAGAAAGGGTCCATCATCAAAGCATTCTACGTAAGTACAAAAAAGATAGAATTTACCGTTTTCATAGTAAACGGTAGGATCTCTGTATGCACTTTTATCACTTCCTCCGAGTATTATCGGGGATTTTATTTTACTGAAATCAAACATTTTTATAACCATTCCTTTCTTTTTGGTTATGAAGTTTAGTGAGCCTTACCTTTGCAAAAGTCACAAAACTTCGGTCTGAAAAATGACACGTTTTTCGGACTTTTCTCCTATATAAACACTTAGTAAAGTTTAACACAAATATGCTGTTATGTCAAGTTTTCCGAATCATTTCCATAAATCTGCGCATATTTTCGAGGACTCAGACCGTAGTACTTTTTAAACATTTTTGAAAAATTAAAGCAATCCGAATAGCCGACAAGATCTGCCGTAAGGTTTACTGAGATATTTTCCCGTATGAGCCTTTCGGCATGCTCCATTCTGACTTTTATAAGATATTCCTGGATGCTCATACCCATACTTGCTCTGAATATACGCGAAAGATAGCGTCTGTCAAGTCCGAGATTATCGGCGATACCGCTTACGCTTATCTGATTCATATACAAGGAATTTATCGTATCGACAGTTCTTCTGACGTAGTGCGGATGCGATGACCTTCCCGAAAAGAGATCTCCGAATATCATAAAAAGTGCCGCAGCAGCTATTTCCTCGCGGGTATCGTTGCGAGCTTCAAGATTTTTTATCATCGAAAAAGCATTATACGGCATCTCTGCAATCGGGCTGTCAAGAGTATCGAGCTTTTTCGCCATAGTTCCGCCGAATCCTATCCAAACATAATTCCACGGATCATTCTCATCTGCAACGTAATGTGCATTTTCATAAGGTTTTATTATAAATACCTGTCCGCGCGTTACTTTATAGCTGCCGTTTTCTCCGTAAAGCATTCCCGAACCGCTTTCTACGTAGTGAATAAGATAGTACGGGCGCATAGCAAGACCTGTATGTCCGGGCAGACAGTTCTCATATCCGCAGTTAAGCGGATTAAGTTCGGTATATCCTCTATCCAGAAAGGCATAGTGCCATACCTTATTGCTGTTTACTTCCAAAGTGACATAATCCCCTTTATCTTTAGGTATTTGTGCTGTGTTTAGTTACATTATAACATATTACAGTTACATAATTCAATGGTATTTCAAAAAAACATCTGATAAAATTAACTTAATATGAAAAATTGTTTTTTTCAGAAAGGATTTTAAAACTATGGCAAAGGTTACATTTATGGGTGCAGGAAGCACCGTATTCGCTAAAAACGTTCTCGGCGACACTATGCTCTCGCCCGCTTTCCACGATGCAGAGATAGCTCTCTACGACATTGACGCTGAACGTCTTGAGGAATCCTATCTCCTTATCACAGCACTTAACAAGAACATTAACGAGGGACGCGCTACCGTTAACAAGTATCTCGGCGTTGAAAACCGCAAGGATGCTCTCCGCGGCGCTAATTTCGTAGTAAACGCTATTCAGGTAGGTCTCTATGATCCTTGTACAATCATCGACTTCGAAATTCCCAAGAAGTACGGTCTTCGTCAGACTATCGGCGATACTCTCGGTATCGGCGGTATCTTCAGAGGTCTCCGTACCATCAAGGTTCTTAAGGAATTTGCTGCTGATATGGAAGAGGTTTGCCCCGACGCTTGGTTCCTCAACTATACAAACCCGATGGCTATCCTCGCAGGCTATATGCAGAGATTCACAAAGGTAAAGACAGTAGGTCTTTGCCACAGCGTTCAGGTTTGCTCCGAAGGACTTCTCAAGTCTCTCGATATGAGCGACAAGCTTGAAGGCAGAATCGAAACTATCGCAGGTATCAACCATATGGGATGGCTTCTCGACATTCGCGACAAGGACGGAAACGACCTTTATCCCGAAATCCGCCGCCGTGCTAAGGAAAAGAACGCTACCTCCAAGCACTGGGATATGGTAAGATATGACTATATCGACAAGCTCGGATACTACTGCACAGAATCGAGCGAACACAACGCTGAATACAACTATTTCTACATCAAGGAAAACCGTCCCGAGCTCATCGAAAAGTTCAACATTCCGCTTGACGAGTATCCTCGCCGCTGCGTAAACCAGATCGCAAACTGGAAGAAGCAGAAGGAAGAGCTTATGGCAGGCGGCAACATCACCCACAACCGTTCGAGAGAATATGCTTCTCACATTATGGAAGCTATCGTTACAGGTGTTCCTTACAAGATCGGCGGTAACGTTCTTAATAACGGACTTATCTCCAACCTTCCTGCAGAAGCCTGCGTAGAAGTTGCTTGTATGGTTGACAATGCAGGTATCCATCCTACATTCGCAGGCAAGCTTCCCACACAGCTTGCAGCGATGAATATGACTAACATCAACGTTCAGCTTCTTACAATTGAGGCTGCTCACGAAATGTCTATGGAACACGTTTACCACGCAGCAATGCTCGATCCTCACACAGGAAGCCAGCTTTCTACAGACGAAATCGTTGCTCTTTGCGACGAGCTCAAAGCTGCTCACGAAGCTGCAGGATACCCCATATTCTAATTTAACTGCTCACATAAAAAATTGCCGTCGGGTCTTCTCGGCGGCAATTTTTCTCTTGACATTATAGCGGTGATATGCTATAATCACATAGTAACATTTGCGGATGTGGTGAAATTGGCAGACACGCTGGATTTAGGTTCCAGTGCCGTACGGCTTGCAGGTTCAAGTCCTGTCATCCGCATAAATGAAAAGGTACGGTAAAACCGTACCTTTTCGTTTATCTGTTAAACATTCCGACTTGAACCTCGCAATTCGCAGAATTGCTAATCGGCGCAAGGTGAACGTGCGATAAAAAAGCACACAGGCGCCGATTTTGGTTCGTAAGTCCTGTCATCCGCATAAATGAAAAGGTACGGTAAAACCGTACCTTTTCGTTTATCTGTTAAACATTCCGACTTGAACCTCGCAATTCGCAGAATTGCTAATCGGCGCAAGGTTAATTAGCGGTAAATTCAAACTTGGGCGCCGATTTTGGTTCAGTAAGTCCTGTCATCCGCATACACAAAAAGCACGGCTTAGGGCGTGCAAAATTAGCGGTAAAATGATAGCAACCGAATAAGCAGCTCTTATGGCAAAACACCACGAAAACTGAAGTGGTGTTTTCATTTTTTATCCACCATGCACCATAAATGTCGCAAGTTGGTGTGATATACTATTCGTGTAACCATCGATTCCAAATCCAACCTATTTTTATTTCAAATTTTTAAAATCGTGTGTTATAATATCTTTCACAATAGCAAATTATTATTTTCACATAAAAGGAGAATAAAAATGAAAATCAACAATCTTCAGATCACATCTGCCTTTGCTCTCGATTTTGACTTAGCCATCACTGCTCCTATTTGCATCATTCGCGGTCATTATTCCGATCTTGTCCTTGATCTTACGCGCGAGTTGATTGGCGACTACGGCGCGCAGAATGATCCCGACCGCGTTGACGACGGACGCTTCGTAATCCACGCAGACATTGAGATGGACAACAAGAATTACAGAGTATGCTATATCCGCAATGCCGACTTTATGGGCGACAATCGCCTTGCCGCAAACTTTGAGCCGAACAGTGTGCACTTTTCAGAGGACGATACCCGTGAGTTTGTAGATAAGTGCAACGAGCGTGACACGGATGATTCCAATGTGCTTATTAAAACCGCCAACATAACCTCTCGTGATGATGACCGTCCTATCTTCATTTACAGCTATTTCGACCGTCTCGATGAGGCATTCGACATCACTTTAATACTTGATAAGCTTGCTTCTCTGGGCAGGCAAGTATTTATCTCAGTTTGCTCAGGCTATCCTGAAATAAATCATGAAAAGGTTCAAATGGTCCGCATATGAAAGAAAGTATTTATGCAGCAATACGCGGAGAGTACGGCAAGCGTGTTTTACCACCCGTCGGTACAGCCTATGACGAGGATCATTCAGTTATAATTTGCCCCGTTTGCAAACACAAGACACTTGATAATTACGATATCTGCCGTCATTGCGGTTGGGAATATGACGGCTTTCCCGAGAATCACTATTCTGCTGCCAACGGCGCGACACTTGCTGAGTACCGTGAGCAGTACAAAGAATCATTGAAAGAAAGGAATCTGCAAGATGTATAAATATTATAATCCTCACCCCAATGGCTTATCTACCGACGATTGCGTAAAGCGCGCTATCGTCGTGGTGACGGGTATGGATTACTCAAGAATTCAGCGAGAATTGAATGAATATAAAAAGGTCACGGGCGCGAAGTCCTTCAACAGCGTAAAAAATCTGCGATATGTGGAAGATGTATTGAAGGCACAAAAGATACTGCTCAATAAACCGTTGACCGCCGAGGAGTTTTGCAAACAACATCCCCGCGGCAGATATATTCTCGATATGGATGAGCATTGGTCTGCTTGTGTTGACAGTTGTGTTTATGATACGTGGGATTGCGGCAAGGAAAAGGTGAATTTCGCCTATGAGATCACCACCAAGCCTTACACACCACCAAATCTCAAAAAGCAAGTCTTCAAATACTGTTGCACCTCAGAAAAAATATCCGATATAGAAACAAGCATTCGAATTTATGACGGCAACGGTACTTTTGTCGAACGAAAAATCCCAATCGAGCTGACCAAAGGCTACGTTTTGTGCCTTCAGCACAGCAATTATTCTTATATTGATCTTGATGGAGGGAAAGAAAATGAAGGTTGAAATCTATTCCCGCGAAGCGATTAAAGAGCTTATGAAGGGGGATTTTCCTAAAAACACCGCCGTTATCAGCTTTTGCAGTCCGCGCAAAACGCGCAGAGCCGAAGAAGTACGGGTGTATTTCGGGAACGTATGCGACCGCGTATTTAATATTCTGATTCCCGATATTGATATCGAGATCCTTGGTGATTACGGCTACACCTACGAAACCTATCTTGCAGAAGCGGATGAGCTTGCAAAATTCATTTACGAGGTAAGAGCCGAAGGACGCGATATTATTTGCCAATGCGATTTCGGTCAGAGCCGCTCTGCCGCCTGCGCCGCTGCGATATTGCAGCACTTTGAAGGGCGCGGAATCGATATTTTTGCGGATTATCGGTATTATCCCAATCAGCTTGTGTATCACAAGGTGTTTGATGCGCTTGAAAAGTATAAAGGAGAAAATCATAGATGACCGAAAAAGAAATTTGGGACAAAGCATATAAAAGGATTTTTGAATTGTACGGAGATATGCCCGATCTGCGTATCATCAGCCGATTTTACAGCGAAAAGCAAGCCTTTATGCAATACGAGATTGGCAAATACTTTTACGATCTTGCCAAGCTTCGACGTGAAGCCGAGGACGCGGGAGAGCGATTGATCGTCAAAGCCCCGGTCACCTCTTGTCTTGTGGCATATCTGCTTGGCACGACAGACGAAAATCCCCTACCGGCGCATTATTACTGCCCGAAGTGCAAAACGGTGGAATGGATGGACGGCAAATGCGCATTCGATCTGTGCAACCGCACCTGTACCTGCGGCGAAAGAATGATGCCCGAGGGCTTTGACATCCCCTTTGAAACCCACCTACCTTATGCAAAAAAGCTCAGAGTCGCAGATATTACCGATGAAAGTTATCTTGAGCTGTCCGAGGCGACCTTCTCGTATTATCAAAAATCGCTGTTGGATACGGTCAATATCTGCAAGCGGCTTGAAAAGACAACGGGTATTTGTATGGATGGCATTGACTTAAACGACCTTGAAGTAAAGCACCGATTTCTTGTGGGAGATTTTGAGTATTTGGTAGACTCCGGCGGTAAAAAAGCGATTAAGCAGATGATTACGCTCACACATCCGCAAAGCTATAACGAACTTTTGAAGCTGATCGGACTTGCCCACGGCACGTGTACTTGGAAATATAATGCCGAGCAGCTTCTTTCAGACGGCATCTGCTCACTCGCAGATATTCCAGCCACGCGCGATGAGGTATTTATGATCATCCGCGACGCGATGTATGATTGTGACTTTCACGATACGGGCTTTGCTTATGAAGTGGCAAATAAAGCTCGCCGTGGATATTACCGGGAGCACGGAATGGACAATTACACCAACAGTACATTACAAATGCTCGGACTTGACAGTTGGTTCGGCAGCTATATCCGATTCACGCAGTATATGTCAACCAAAGCGCTTGCGGTGTTGGAATTG
>SVSP01000041.1 GCA_015064255.1 Oscillospiraceae bacterium | reverse complement strand
CCCAGCAGGGGGAGTAAAAAACACGAAGTACGCATAGCGCACCTGACTTTTTCTTTTCGTCTTCTTCGCTCTCACCATCGACATCTAAGATCAACAGTCCCGCATGAAGTGCGGAATGTGTGGCTTTATCTTTCTTCATTCGAAGGGCGCAAAAACTCGCGGAGCGAGTTTCTTGCTAAGCGATGCATTGCATCGCTTTTGGTTCAGAGCCCAGCAGGGGGAGTAAGAAGCACAAGACCGAGGCAAACGCCTCGGTTTTGTGCTTCTTTTTCTTTTGTTCGGTTTAAACCGGTGATATCTAAAATTTATAGTCCTCCGCTTTGCGGAGACTGTGGCGTGTTTGCCTCGCAAACCGCCAAACAAAGGAGCGGTAGCGAGTTTGTTTTTATCATCTGATGTCGCTGGTATAGTATTTTAATTATATTTTTACTCGTCCAAATGGATAAAAAAGAGACAAAAAGCCAAATACAAGTGTAATTTTCAAATATGCAAGTACCGCTTGACAAAATGAAAGTATTTTTTGCTGTACATTTACACTTTGATATGATATAATAAACACAACAAGTACAGATCAGCAGAACTGTAACATTTTCAGGAGGTATTATTTATGACGGTTGGAGAAAAAATAGAGCAATATAGAAAAGATGCAAAACTGTCTCAGGAGGAATTAGCAAGCAAATTGTTTGTCAGCAGGCAAACAGTAAGTCAATGGGAAAATAATCAGACAAGTCCGACAGTAGATAATTTTTTGAGACTCTGTGAGGTTTTCGGAATATCGATGAATGATTTTTTTGAAGATCAAAGTTCTGTTTGCAATAAATCTTGTGAGTACGATGAGCTGTACAAATGGGGTTATTCAGAGGAGGATTTGAATACCTTTTTTCGCGTGATAATGGAAAAAGATATTAGTAGGTTTAGAACAACTGTACTTTTAGAATCTCTGCTATTGATCGCGGCAATTTGCTTAAAAACATGGATAGGCATTGCGGTCGTTTTACCTTTTTTGATTTCGAGAATAATTTCTTTTGTGATTAATCAGAATTTG
Source organism: Oscillospiraceae bacterium (assembly GCA_015064255.1). Classification (GTDB taxonomy): domain Bacteria; phylum Bacillota; class Clostridia; order Oscillospirales; family CAG-272; genus SIG672. Next base: position 14,807 of record SVSP01000041.1, on the reverse strand, counting down.
TTTGAAAAAAATTGCAAAAAATCAAAGCTTGCGGTAATGGAGAGAACGTATCACTTCGGTGTTACAAACGGAGCTTTGTGCATAAGCATTTTCGACGCTGAAGAGATGATATCTTTTGATAAGGTATACCCAATAAATATTGAAAGAATCTGGAACACAGAAAAGCTTTGTGTTTTTCAGTATAAGCAACGCAGATATATTGTGAAAAAGTATTGCTTGGATGATAATTCACAAATTGGCGATCTGTTGGGATTTTAATTTTGCGTTATCAGTGAATGAGACCTGCTGACATTTAATGTTCGCGCTTTCTTCCTATAATTACAAAACACGGACTACGAAAAATCGTGCTCTGTGTTTTTTTATTTTCCATCTAGTGTCGAACCACCGCCATCCGAGATTAACATTCCCGCTTTGCGGAGACTGTGGCGCGTTTGCTCGCAAACCGCCAAGCGACACGCAGTGTCGATTTAATCATACTGATGTCGCTTATAGCACTTATATTTTCCTATATCCGAAGGGCGCAAAAACTCGCATCGCGAGATTTTCAAAATCAATTGACAAAAAAAAAGGTTTGTGATATATTATATTTGCTTAAAAATCATAGCGTAAAGCAGTTTTGGCATATACATAGCATCATCAATGGAGGAAACGTTATGGAAGATAGTTTGCTGATAAATGGCCCGATCTATAAGGCCCTTTTTAAATTTTCTCTCCCTATTATCATAACGAATACGATCAATATTTTATTCCATGCAGCAGACGTGGCTGTTCTTGCGTTTTTTTCGGGAGATGCTGATGTGGCGGCGGTTGGCGCTTGCGGATCGCTGATTACACTTATGGTATCTTTGTTTACCGGATTTGCTGCCGGAGCCGGCGTTTTGATCTCCAAACGCGTCGGTGCAAATGACGATAAGGGAACTAAAAAAGCCATAGGAACTGCATTGTCCATCGGTTTTCTTTCGGGCGTATTTCTTATGATTGTTTCCTTGATATTCGCAAGAAAATTTTTGATACTTATGAATTGTCAGCCTGATGTGTTGGATGCGGCAACTCTTTATCTTAAAATATATTTTCTTGGATCTCCGATCATGATGATGAATAGCTTTGCTGTTGGCGGAGTGAGCGCTTCCGGAGATAGTACGCGACCGATGATTTATTCTATGCTTTCCGGCGTTATAAATGTGGGTCTTAATATCTTTTTTGTTGCTGTTTTCCGTTTGTCGGTGGCAGGTGTTGCTATGGCGACGGTATTTTCTGCGGCTGTTTCTCTAACATTGGTCCTTGTTCGCCTCTTTAAGGGGAATGGACGCTGCAGGGCTGAAATCGCAAGCCTGAGAATTAACAAGAAAGACCTTTTTGAGATAGTCAAGGTTGGAATACCTACCTGCCTGTGCAGTCTTTCGTTTTTTTTTGCAAATGTCATTTTGGCATCTGCGGTCAACTCCATAAGCACGGATGCTATGTCTGCCAATGCCATATCTGGGCAATTTGATGGAATTATTTATACGGTCGGAGCTGCGATCGCATCTGCTACCTCGGTGATCGTTGCGCAGAATTACGGTGCGTATAATATTGAACGTATGAAAAAAGCAATTTTGATCGGCAGTATTTATGCTACATCGGTCAGCTTGCTTTTGGGCAGTATTTTTGTTGTATTCGCAGACCCGATATTAAGACTTTTGTCAGACAGTGAGTCTGTTGTTGCAATAGCAAAGGATAAAATGATATTTTTGTGCCTTACCTATTTTATAACCAGCATTATGGAAGTTTTTGCATTCTCTTTGCGTGCAATCAGGCATCAGTTTAGTACGATGGTCGTAGGATTTGTTTGCGGATTGGGCATACGTTGCTTTTGGAGATACTTCATATGGCCAGCAAATCCAACGCTTTCGATGCTGTTTGCCTGCTATGCTGTCAGTGCTTTTGTGGCAATTATTATTTATCTGTTTGTCTACAGATTTGCACTGAAGACGATACAACGTGAAGAACGGAGTGTGTTGTTACAATCTAAATAAAGTTGCATTTTGTACAGCGAGCACAAGAAAAAAGCAAGTCAAAAGACTTGCTTTTTCTATACAATCCGAAGGATTGGTATGTGATCGCCGCGCGAAGTGCGGTGCAATAGGTTATATTGTTATAACAAAATAAGAACGCAGACTGCATTAATTTTTGTAATGTCTGTATTTTTCAACAGCGTCAAGCACGGCTGCCATATTTTCCAAAGGAACGCCGTGATCAAATTCAATATTTAATCCGAGAGCGCCATCGGGTAAATAAAGTGCTTCAACGCATCTTAGGTACGTAGAAGCTCAAAATAAGTAAACTAACAGTCGATTGACTAAATTTTAAAATCTGTTATAATTACTGTGTAAGGCTTTTTGTTAGCGGAGGGATTTTTATGGATATGATAAAAATTGGCAAGTTGATTTCGAAAAGAAGAAATTATCTTGGATATACACAGGACGAACTTGGTGAACGAATCGGTGTTTCCGGTAAGGCAGTGTCAAAATGGGAAAGAGTATTGAGCGCGCCGGACGTTTCTTTGATAAGCAGAATTGCAGTAGAACTAAAGCTCAGTATTGCGCAGTTCCTTGAGGGAAATGTGGCTGATTTTGAATTAAGCAGCAATTCTATTCATCTGAATGATATAACGTCTGAGGTTGATTTTGATTTTAATGACAAAATAGACTTCTCAAACGAGAACAATCTTGGGATTGTCTCTCCGTTCCTTTTTGGAAATAATCTTGAACATACGCGCTCATCGGTATGTAACGGTCTTTCCGCACAGATGCTTAAAAACCGCAAGTTCGTAGGTAAGCCGTCGGCTATGGAAGGAGTAGCACAGGGATGGTATGTGATAGGAGAAAAGACATATTGTGCATTTTCGTCACCGTATACACATCATTATAATGAACATTACCATATGAAAAGAATGCTCGAGTGTAATGCACAGCAGATAATAAACTTTTATGGCGGAACAGAGAGTGGAATAGGTCAGCACGAGATATACATATCTTCGGGCGTAACGTATGAGTTTGCTATCGTTTTGAAGAGCAGAGAGGATATAGAACTTAAAGTAACTCTTTCTGACAGATGGGGCAAAAACATGTACGCAAGTAGGTGCTTGAAGGTTAGTAAAAACGATAATTGGGTAAGATATACAATCGAATTGTCACCCGATCATAGCGATCCTGACGGCGATTTAAGAATTACCTTTGACGGAGAGTGCTGTATTGATATCGGTTGTGTGTCGCTGATGAATAAGGCAAACTTCAGAGGAATGCGCCTTGACGTTATAGAAGCTATGAAGGATATCGGTATTAAGTTGCTTCGTTGGCCGGGTGGGAATTTTGCGGGAGAATATAACTGGTTTGACGGCTTGCTTGACGTTGATGAGAGAGCGCCGCTTGAGTCGTATCAGCACCTTGAAACTCAACCGCATACGCTCGGATATGATTTTCATGAGATAAATACCGATGATTTTATTGCGCTTTGCAGAGAGATAGGAGCCGAACCGTTTATTACTATCAACCCTGCATGGAATACTCCCGAAGAAAATGCTGCGTGGGTCGAGTATTGTAACGGAGATGCGAACACAACTTACGGAAGGCTTAGGTCAGAGCGAGGAAATGATGAGCCGTATAACGTTATGCTTTGGTCACTTGGAAATGAGTTTGGATACGGGCATATGGAAGGTGACAACAGCGCAAACGGATATTCACATCTTGCGAGGGAAAACGGAACACTGATGCTTGAGAAATCGCCTAATTTGACTCTTTGCTCAAGCGGACCGTATCCGAACAAGGAATGGGTAGAATATTCTGCGAAGCCGCTTTCCGATATAGCAAAATTCGTTTCTTTGCATTTTTACGCAGGCGGATACAGAAACGGTCCGTCCTATGCTTCGGCAGAAAAAATAAAAGAATCGTATAATACTTGTGTTACTGCGGTTAAAAGCGCACAAAGCAGGGTTCGGGATATGCGGGAGCATCTTGGAAACGATAGGTTAAAAATATCCTTTGACGAGTGGAACGTGTGGTACGGATGGTATCGTCCGTCCTGTCTTCTCGACGGTGTTTTTACCGGTATGATGATGAATATGATTATCAAAGAAGCACAAAATCTTGGGATTGGCTTTGCTTGTCAGTTTGAAGCCGTTAATGAAAGTGCTATCAAAGTTACGCCTGCAAACGCTTCTCTGACTGCAACCGGACAAGCTCTTGCACTTATGACTTTGCACGCTGGCGGTACGTTACGTTATGCCGATGACTGTTCTATTGCTACCGAAAAAGAAGGAAGAATAACAATCACTGTGGTAAATCCTTCGTACGATATGAAGAAAACAGTTTCATTTGAATGTAAAAAGGATATAGTACTTGGCAAATTGTACGAGGGAAAGAGCCTTTGCCCGCATAATCGGTTTGAAATCAGCGACTTGTCAGTTTGCAGAAGCGGTGATTACTGCAACATTGAAATTGCTCCGCACAGTATGGCATTTATACAGTACTAAAAGGTTGCAATTTTGTTCTATTAGCCTAAAAAACAGTAAAATACGGAGCGCGTTTCGACACTGCTCCGTATTTTGACATTTTAGCTTGAATTTGTTTTTCTCGGTACTTGAAATGTAAAAAAATCTGTGATATAATTGCTTGTATTAAAATTCGGATAAATTCAGGAGTTCAAAATGGAAGAAATAATATATATAGCCGGTCAAGGGCTGGGAATTGTTGCGATAGCACTCGGATTTCTCTCTTATCAGATGCATACGCAAAAACAACTGCTCTTGATGCAGACAGCAACAGCAATAGTTTTTTGTCTTCACTATCTTATGATTGGCGCAATATCCGGAATGGCACTTAATATAGTAAATATTTTCAGAAACGTAGTTTATTATTACAGAAATCAAAAGGGAAGTAACGGCAAGCTGATACCGATACTCTTTGCGATACTTCTCGGTGTGATAGGAATATTCACTTGGGAAGCGTGGTATTCGATTTTCGTTTTTCTCGGACTTATTATAAATACCCTTTGTATGTCCTTTTCTGATCCGCAAAACGTTCGTAAGAGTATTCTCGTAACATCTCCTATGGTACTTATTTACGATGCTTTTGCACTTTCTATCGGCGGTATGATATACGAGTCTGTTGCGATAGTGTCTTCTGTTATAGGAATTTTGCGAAACAAGAAAAATAAATAAAAGAAAACGGTCAGCCTTACATTTCTGATGTAAAGCTGACCGTAAATTTTTATAAAACCTCGGGATCGTTTCTGAAATTCTTTATTCTGTGGAACGTGGAATAGTTTGCATCGTGGAAATTGCGAGCACCGTTTACAGCGGTTCGACAGTGGAAGAGAATGTCGTCGCCCTCGAATTCAAAGGTGACGTATTGGAAACCGACGTCTTTTGCAAGCGCATCGCGTCTGTCGAAAATGTCGATAACCGTTTCCCAGTTTTCAAGATCACTCGATTTTACAAGGGCAAGCAGACGGCGGTCGTTGGGAAAAGCCTTGTCGGTAAGTCTTGAAATTATCGAATAATAGTCACCCGACAGACTGTCGCGCTTTATCATAAATTTCGAGTGGTTTCCTCCAAATTTTATTGCGTGCGAATATTTTATAGGTGCGCTGTGGTCATCGGTGTCGATCTCATAAGCGAGGATCTTTCCGAATTTTGCTTCAGACTGTGTCATATCGTAGCGCATAAGATTGAAAAGCTTTCCGTCGGGATCCGCTACAACCGTTCCTTCGATGCAACCGTTGCTCGGTGCGTCTTCAACGCCGTCCCATTTTGGATTGAATTTGATAGGAGGAGTAAGACTCCAGTTTGCAGCATCGAGAAGATCGGCATCGGCATCGCAGGAAAGTACGCCTGCCGCGTGGAATCCTATTTTCCAAGCGCCCCATTCGTAGGAGGTATATATTCTGTTGTTTTTCGCGTAGTAGAAAATATTTTGCGTGTTTCTGTGTGTGCCGCCCATTTTGTTACTGCACGATCCGCGAAGCAGTACCGTAGGTGCGCCGAAGGTCTTTCCGCCGTCTGTGGATTTTCCGAGAAGAAGATCGCCGTACTCGTTTGAAACACCTATCATATAAAGCTCATCCTTGTGAACGAACAAACTGCCCCAATAGCAAGGGAATAGCTCGGTGTGATAATGCCAGGTCGCTCCGTCGTCATCGGAACGGAAAATGAGAGTAAGATTTTGAGGAGCGTCGGGTGCGTAAAGGTCCATACTCGCAAGAAGAAATCCGTCGGGATGTCGAACAAAAGAAGGAGAACAGAGCGCCCTGCCGGAGTATGAATATGCCTCGTCATCGGGATGCAGATAATTTATAACAGTTCCGACAGCCTCGCCCGTTTTGGCAAGACGGACACGGCTTTTTTTGCCGTTTGCCTCAAGATAAAATTCGTAATCGGTAAAGTCTTCAAGACCCGTAAGAGTGTACTCACATCCGCTTATATTTTCTATTACGGTATAGTCTTCGCTTCCTCTTTTTCTGTAATTAAGTGTGTACGTTTCACTGTTTTCGTCAAGCCATTCGAAGTGAATGTATTCTTTTCCGGGAGCAATACGGCAAATATAGATATCTCCAACCTCGAAAAAGTAGGGTCTGTACGGGCGGTAGCTCCAGTTTATACTTCTTTGCATAATGTTTTCTCCTTTTTGTTATATTTCAAGAAGCTTCGGATATGATCCTGTAAGATTACGCATCTGATTTACGCAGTCCATAACGTAAGGCGTGAGATCAGAGGAATCTCTTGTGCGGGCGATATTTTCGGTAGGTATTCCCTCAAGGCACATATGATATTTTGCGCTGAGAGGATAGGGAAGTCCCTGCTCGGTAAATGCAACCGTTCCGAGGAATTCCTGAAGCCTGTCTGCCTTTTCGGGATATTCTTCGTAATTTGCGCACAGCCAAACGTAAAGCTCGGGATGAAAGTTTGCCATTATGCTGCTGTAGCCCGAAGCACCGTATCTGAGAGATTCGAGAAGCGTCTGCGCGTTTGCGTTCATAAGTCTGAGTTTGGAGCCTCTGATAACGTCAAGACGTTCTTTTATCATATCAATATTGCAGCAGGTGTCCTTCATAAAGTAGAAGCGGCCTGTGTCGGTACACCATTTAAGTATTCTCGGCGTTACAAGACGCTTGTAGGGATAAGGAGTTTCGTAAAGTCCGAGATTCATATCCTCGGGAAGAAGCTTTAACATCTTTTCGGCGTTTCTTATCCAAACGTCGTCGCCCTCATTTTCAAGGTCGAAGCGGTTTGTCATAAATATTGTGGCTTCGATGCCCGTTTCATATATCTTGCAAAGGTCGTAAGCCTGATCTTCGATAGTGTCGGCTGTGTGACCGGAAGATACGACCGTGAATTTTCTTCCGTGCTTCTTCTCAAGCTCCTTTGCCGTTTTATATACCATAGAATTGAGCGCAAGCTTTTCTTCAAGTGAAAGATTCCACGATTCGCTTGAATGGCAGAGCGCAAAAATTCCCGCGCAACCCTTTTCGAAGTACCAATGAACGTACTTTTCGGCAGTTTCGATATCTACGCTTCCGTCTTTTTTGTAGGGTGTTATCATCGTCGGATATACACCGAAATTATAGCTGATTTCCATTTTATACTGTTCCTTTCCAGTGAACGTAATTTATAGGATAATTTTATCACCAAAGCAGAGCTATTTCAATATGATATTAAGACATTTGTTTTGTAAAATTCGGACATAGGCGTTGAAAAGTGAAAACATAAATGCTATAATAGAGCTGTATTTTTTATGTAGGAGTTTTTTGTATGGGCAGACACTTTACGATAAATGATTTTGATGAACTGAAAAAGGCTATGCTGTCGGGAAAAATCTCTGATACGGTTGATTTCGAGCTTTACTGGATAAATGCGATAGATAAATCGGACGTTGCCATTTCACAGACCGTAAAAAGGCATCATCACAATTTTTTTGAGATACATTTTGTGCTTGAAGGCAAAATGGTGTACGGTATTGAGGACCGTACGGTAGAGCTTGAGCGCGGTGATTATCTCGTTTTCGTCCCCGGACAGAGCCATATAATAAATTACTATTCAAACGATCTTTTAAAATGCTCGATAAGCTTCAGCCTCGGTGCTGACGAGGCAATTTATGAGTCGCTTATTTTAAAAAGCGGACATACTGAGCATATGGAAGAATCAGTGTACGAAAGCCTGCGATTTGTTTGCGATAAGCAGAAAAACGATACGGCGTATTACGATATTGTAGTTAAAAATCGCATTTTCGAAATAGTCCACGAAATAGCGGGTAAAAACGATATTAAAAAACAAAAGGGTATAAAAAATATTCTGCCCGACGGAAGTGACCGCAGACTCTTCAAGGCAAAGCAGTTTATCAGCGATAATCCGCACGTTTTCCTCGGATGCGAGGATCTTGCCGTTTACTGCGGACTCAGCTCAAAGCAGTTAAACCGAATATTTGTAAAGCACGAGGGAATATCTCTTCTCGGTTATATACATAAAAATAAGCTTGAAGAGGCAGAAAGACTTTTGGTACAGGAAAAATATTCTCTGCGTGACGTCAGTGAAAATCTCGGATTTTCAAGTGTATATTATTTCAATCGCTTTTTCGCAAAGCATAAAGGCGTGACACCGGGCGAATTCAGAAGAACGAAGTCTATACTCAGTCAATGATTTTTTGAGTCTGAATTTGATTTTACCTCTCCGATAGCCTGCCTGCGAAGCTTTCCCGAAGAAATTTTGTATTTTTGCTTGAAAATTCTCAGAAAGTAATTGTAATCTGAAAATCCTGCGGCGTCCGAAATCTCGGGAATAGATAATTCTGAAGTATTTATAAGCTGTTTTGCATATTCAAGACGCTTGTTTTTTATGTAAGAAGCGATTCCTCCGTTTGTGTAAGGACGAATCACGTCGTAAAGACGTGTGCGGCTGATAGAAAACTCCTTGCAGATGCGCTCAACCGTGATCTCTTCCTTTATGTGTTCCTCTAAAAATTTGTCTATTGAATCGATAAGAAGCTGTCCTGCTGGCTGTACGAGTTCTTTAAGACGGATATAGTGTACGTATGCATCAAGGAGCTTTGAAGCCGCGCGCATTTGATTTTCATTTCTGTATTTGATCTTTCGTATCTGATGACCGAGGTCCTTGGTTACTCCGTATTCTTTGCCAATAGACGTCATCTGACAGAAAAATTCTTCTTTGTTTTTGTTGTCCGTTACCTGCCCGAACATCATATATCCGATAATATGCCCGTTTTCTATTATTGGTGCGGTAGCTTCGCTAAGCCCTGCGTGACATTTGAAAATATAGATTTCTTTTGTCTGACGGCATCTCAGAAATGAATCCTCGTCACTCCTTCTGCACTTTTTGTCAAAAGCCTCACATTCGCGCAGACAAAAGCAGAAGGTTTTTTCCTTCGGCGGATATTCGAGAATTTCGTTATAATTTTCATCAAAAAGTATAATTCTGATTCCTGTAAGTGTGTAAAAATCCTCAAGTAGTTCCAGAAGCTCGGTTTCGTGATAAAGTAACGCCATTTATTTCCCATCCTTTCGGATAATTTTACAGTTTTTTGTACGTTGTTGACTATAATTATAGCATCACCTGTGTTAAAATACAAGCGTAAAAGCTGTAAAATAAATAAAAAAAGCTGTAAAATAAATAAAAAGGATGGAATTGCTATGAAAAACCAAACATTTGCACTTTACTTCGGAAACAGAGGATTTATGCCCGCAGAGCTTATAGCGGGTGCTCGCACAGATATGATAAAAGCCGTTACGGATGCGGGATATGACGTGCTTGTTATGGACGAAAATCTCACACGCTACGGTGCTGTCGAAACACGTGACGAGGGCAGACTTTACCACGATTGGCTTAAAAGTCACGAGGGCGAATATGACGGCGTAATACTTTGTATGCCTATATTTATTGATGAAAACGGAGCAGTTGCCGCACTTCAGGATGCAGGCGTGCCGATACTTATGCAGGCATATCCCGATGAAATAGGAAAAATGGATTTCAAGCATCGCCGCGATGCATACTGCGGAAAATTCTCGGTTACCGACGTTTTCTATCAGTACCGCATTCCGTTCACCGTTATGAAGCCGCACGTCGTACATCCGCTTACAGATGCCTTCCGTCAGAATCTCGACGATTTTGCTGCAATCTGCCGTGTTGTCAAGGGTATGAAGCGTTTCAATCTCGGTTGTATAGGCGCGCGTACAACAGCGTTCAAGACAGTAAGATTTGACGAAGTAACTCTTCAGAGATATGGTATAAACGTAGAAAGCTTTGACCTTTCCGAGCTTATATTTAAGGTAAATGCAAAGGCTGACGACGATGCTAAGGTTCTCGAAAGACAGAAGCATCTCGAAGCATATTCGGATTTTACCTGTGTGCCTGCTAAGAATAAGCTTGCACTTGCAAAGATATCGGTAGTTATAGACGAATATATAGAAGAATACCATCTCGACGCTATAACTCTGCGTTGCTGGAACGAAATGGAAACAATACTGCGCGTTTGTCCGTGTGTTCTTATTTCTGAGCTTAATGACAGAGGTATAGTATGCTCGTGCGAAATAGACCTCACAAGCGCTATAACAATGCGCGCAATGGCTCTCGCATCGGGTAAGCCTACCGCTTGTCTTGACTGGAATAACAATTACGGCGACGATGAAAATAAGGTCATCCTTTTCCACTGCGGACCTGTTGCACAGGGACTTATGACCAAAAAGGGCTGTGTTACAGAGCATAAAATGTTTGCTAAAAACGATCCCGGAAGCGGTTGGGGAACAAACGAGGGCAGAATAGCCGCATTTGATATGACCTACTCTAACGGCTTTACCGAGGACGGAAAACTCAAGGTATATACGTCTGAAGCCAAATTCACAGGCGAACCGATCGAAGATGAATTCTTCGGTTGCGGAGGTGTTGCGGAAATTCCCGACCTTCAGAATAAGATTATAAAGCTTGCCAAGGGAGGATTTAAGCATCATACAACAGTCGGTGTAGGTCATATGAAATCTGTTCTTGACGAAGCCTTCACAACATACCTCGGATACGAGCTTATCGATATAGAGGGCTGAGAAAATGTTTATCGGCGGACTTGATATAGGTACAACAGGCTGTAAGCTTTCTGTATATAGCGATAAAGGCGAATTTGTTTTCAATTCCTATAAGGAATACGAAATAAACAGAGTAAACGGTATGCACGAAATAGATGCACAGACTATCTTTGACTCTGTGTGCGACGTTATATGTGAAACTGTAAAAAAGTACGATCTTGAAGCTGTGGGTGTAACTACGTTCGGTGAGACATTTGTGGCACTTGATGAAGATGATAACGTATTACTTCCGTCTATGCTTTATACAGACCCGAGAGGAAACGATGAGTGTAAGACTCTGTGCGAAAAACTCGGAGAAAAAAGACTTATAGAAATTTCGGGCGTTAAACCTCACCCGATGTATAGCCTTCCGAAGATAATGTGGATAAAAAACAATCTCTCCGAGGTCTACAGCAAGATAAAACGTATCCTCTTAATGGAAGATTACATAATTTATAAGCTGTGCGGAAATGCTTGCATAGATTATTCTCTCGCGGCGCGGACGATGGCTTTTGATATTCGAAATAAGTGCTGGAGCAGGGAAATATTCGATGCAGCAGGGATTGATCCTTCGCTTATGTCAGACATTGTTCAGGCGGGAAACGTCGCAGGAACGCTTAAAAATGAGCTTGCAGAAGCACTCGGAGCCAAAAAGAGCTTTAAGATAGTAAACGGAAGCCACGATCAGGTCGCATCTACTGTCGGCGCGGGTATATTTAGATCGGGTGAAGCTGTTGACGGAACGGGAACGGTAGAATGTATAGTTCCTATATTTGATAAAATTCCCGAAAACAGCGAGCTTTACGATAAAGGATACGCGGTAGTTCCTTACGTAGTCGAAAATACGTACGTTTGTTATGCGTTCTCCTTTACGGGCGGCGCAGTTCTTAAGTGGTTCAGAGATAATTTCGCAGCGAAATATAAGGAAAGCGAAAACATCTATGCACAGCTTGACGCAAATGTGAAGGATGCTCCCACTGGGATACTCGTACTTCCTCATTTTGCGGGTGCGGCTACACCGTATATGGATAACCTTTCGCGTGCAGCAATAGTAGGACTTACTCTTGAGCATAATGAGTCGGATATTTACAAGGCACTTATGGAAGGCGTAACCTATGAAATAATGATAAATATCGAGCATCTTGAGCATTTTGGCATAAAACCCGATAAAATTTACGCAACGGGCGGCGGTGCATCATCTGACGTTTGGCTTCAGATAAAGGCGGATATTTTAAACCGTCCGGTAACCTCTCTTGCGGCAAAAGAGGTCGGTGCTTGCGGAACCTGTATGCTCGCGGGTGTGGGTATCGGTATTTATAAAGATCTCGAGGAAGCCAAAAAATATTTTGTAAAGCAAAAAAATACGGCATATCCCGATGATTCGAAAAATGAAATCTATGCTAAATATTATAGCGCCTACCGCAAGCTTTATAATGCGGTAAGACCTATTGTGGAGGAGGCAAATAATTGAACGCTTATATCGGACACGAAAATCAACTTTACGGAGTTGAAGAAATGCGTCTTGTCGGAGGAAAAGCCGACGGAATGAGAATTTTGCAGGTGAGAAACGGGAAAGGTCTTGAATTTACTCTTTCACTCGACAGATGCGCGGATATATCCCGTCTTTCGCTCGGCGGGGTGAATTTCGGATATTTTTCACCTTGCGGATACGTTTCTCCAAAGTATTACGATAAAGAAGGAACAGGCTTTCTTAAATCGTTTACAGCGGGATTTTTGACTACCTGCGGTCTTTTAAGCGTTGGAAGCCCTTGCACTGATGACGGCGAAAATCTCCCGCTTCACGGAACGATTTCAAACACTCCCGCAGAATCGGTATGCTATTATATAGAAAACGGAGAAATACATATAAAGGCGAAAATTCGCGACGCCCTGCTTTTTGCGCATAAGCTGATACTTGAGCGCGAATATACGGTTTCGCTTTCTGAAAATCTTCTTTCGATCAGCGATACCGTGAAAAATATAGGGTCTGATGAAACTCCTATCCAGATGCTCTATCATTTCAACGTGGGATATCCGCTTCTTTGCGAGGATACCGTCTTGAATATTCCGTCGGAAAATATCACACCGAGAAATGACCACGCGGCAGAAGATATAGAAAACTGCTTTAAAATGGAAAAGCCGCAGAGGGGATACGAGGAACGCTGTTATTATCACACTCTTTCGGGCACTGCGGAGATTTCTGTGTATAATCCTGAACTGAAAAAAGGATTTGTTATGTCATACGATACTTCTTCGCTGAAATCTTTCACCGAATGGAAAATGATGGGCGAATACGATTACGTTCTCGGCGTAGAGCCGGGAAATGCGCTTCCCGACGGAAGAAACGTAATGAGAGAAAAAGGACTTCTCGAAACGCTGAAGCCCGATGAAGAAAAGAAGCATATAATAAATTTCAGATTTACGGAGGAATAATAAATGCTTGTAACGTTAAAAGAAATACTTAAGATAGCGGAAGCGAAAAAATGCGCAATAGGCTCATTCAATACGCCGAATATGTCAAGCCTTCGCGCTGTAATTGCCGCGGCAGAGGCTTTAAATGAGCCTGTGATCATTATGCACGCGCAGGTGCATGAAGAGATGAATCTTTGCAAAATGGACGAAATAGGACCGGTTATGCTCCTTCTCGCCGATATGGCAAAGGTTCCCGTATGTGTACACCTCGATCACGGAACCGATCTTGACTATATTAAGCGCGGACTTGATATAGGATTTACCTCGGTAATGTACGACGGCTCGACTCTCGATGAAAAGATGAACTATGCAAACACCTGTATAGCAAGAGAACTTTCCGAAAAATACGGGGTATCTCTTGAAGCGGAGATAGGCTCGATGGGTGCGCGCGAATCGGCAAGTACGGGCGAAGAACAGGACGAAAGCATTTATACAGATCCCGATATGGCAAAGAAATTTGTTGAAGAAACGGGAATAGATGCACTTGCCTGTGCGTTCGGAACAGCTCACGGAGTATATCTAAAACAGCCGAAGCTTGATTTCGCACGTCTTGAGAAGATCAAATCTCTCGTAAACGTTCCGCTTGTAATGCACGGCGGTAGCGGTGTAAGTGTTGAAGATTATATTAAGGTGATCTCGCTCGGAATACGCAAGATAAATTACTATACTTATATGGCAAAAGCGGGCGGAAATGCAGTTGCAGAGCTTAATGATTACACATATTTCCACGATATTGAGCTTGCCGCAATAGATGCTATGCGCCGCGACGTTGAAAAGGCTATGAAAGTTTTCGCGGGTTTATAATCAATATTTGTTTAAACAAAATCAAGCCCTTCGCAAAAGCGAAGGGCTTGAAGCTTTATATGTTATAATATTACTCAACCTCGACGATTCCGTCAGCCTTGACTGTGATTTTCATACCGTCTTTGACGTAGTTTAAAAATTCGTCGCCGAGAGAGTCAATAACGGGCATTGATACGCCGTCAACCCAAACGTCAGCAAGGACAGCACCTGCCGCCGCAAGAGAGTCGATGTGGTTTGCAAAAAGCATACAAGCGGGATTTTTGCCCATAGAGCAAGCGCAGTAAAGCACAAGACCGCCTGTGGTAGAGCCGATAGTCTGGGGCAGACAGAGTGCCTTGCCGAGAAGAGACTTGCCGTAAAGCTCTTTGTTGCTCTGGTCGCCGCATTTTACTTCCTTGTCGCCAAACTGAAGCGCCATCTGAAATGAAGCA